>CAINND010000060.1 GCA_903851035.1 uncultured Acidobacteriota bacterium
GAAGGCTCGCGTGAACGAGCAGCTGATCGCTGCAGGCTTCACCGCGGATGAAGCGAAGGTTGTCTTCACCTTCTTTCCGGTCCAGATCAAAAAGGCTCTGCCGGACGAAAAGGTGCTGCAGGCGACGGCCAATCGTTCGGCCGAGGCCGAGAATCTGAAGATGCAGGAGACGCTGACCAAGCAGGCAGCGGAAGTTGCCAAGCGACGCGTTAACGAAGGCTCCGGTCTGGCGAATGTGATCAAGGCGGCCCTGGGTCTCCAGGAAACCGACAAGATGCCGAATATCTCGCCTGCCCAGATGGCTGATCTCTTGCGCGCCATCGCGGCACAGGAACGGGCAACGGCGCTGGTCAAGATCGCTGACAGCAACCGGCCGCTCACCATCATCATCAATGGCGACGGTGGCGGCAGCCCGGTCTCGATTCCTGCTGGCGCGCCGACGGAAGCCCCGACCAAGTAGTCCGACCTGCTTAATGGGGCCGGACAGTTGCGAGACTGTCTGGCTCCATCTGTCAGCTAAGCGGATAAGATCATTGTGATGCACAAGGGCCAGGTGCGCGAGATGGGAACACACCAGCAGTTGCTGGCCATGAAGGGCGTTTACTACAAGCTCTACCAGTTGCAGTACAAGGATCAGGAGATGGCGGGGGCAGCGCAGTCCGCGCTTGTAAACGGCCTGCCGCAAGCTGCTCCAGCAGACTGAGCGCCGCACCAGCCATGCTGACCTGATATCCTGACGGCGCAGATGACACCCCCTCTACAATCCGCCCAGGCGCGCCCGTTGCGCGTGCTCATCAGCTCGGGCGAGGCGTCGGGCGAGCTTTATGGCGCGGAGTTGCTCTCCGCCCTGCGCGGGCTGCATAACGGTCCCGTGGAGTGCTTCGGCCTGGGCGGCGAGCGCATGAAGGCCGCAGGCTGCGAGTTGCTGGTGGAGGCCCGCGACGTCGCCGTCGTCGGACTCTTCGAGGTCGTCAGTCACCTGCCCTCTCTTTATCGACGCTTCCATCGCCTGCTGGACGAGGTGGACCGCCGACGGCCGGATGTGGCCGTGCTGATCGACTTTCCCGACTGGAATCTGCGGCTGGCCCGCGAGCTGCACCGGCGCGGCATCCCCGTGGTCTACTACGTCAGCCCTCAACTGTGGGCGTGGCGACGGGGGCGCATCCGCCAGGTGCAGAAGTACGTGCGCGAGATGCTGGTCATCTTTCCCTTTGAGCGCGAGTTCTACCTGAAGCATGGCGTGGAGGCCGAGTTTGTCGGCCATCCGCTCAGCGAGCTGGCGCCGCCGACCATCACGCGGGAAGTCTTTGCGGCACGCTGGGGCCTTGATGCCAGCAAGCAGTGGATTGCCCTGCTGCCCGGCAGCCGCCGCAAAGAGCTTCGTCTAAACCTGGGGGCCATGCTTGGCGCCGCCCGCCGCCTGGGCGCGGAGTTCGAGTACGTGATGCCGGTGGCCAGTACGCTGGATGCGGGCTGGGTGCGTGGCGAGGTCCATGACTGCGAAGAAGCTTGGGACAGTCAGGGCCGCAGTGAGATGGCCTCGACGATCCGTCTTTGCGACGATGCCCGCGCCGCGCTGTTGCACTCGCGCGTGGGCGTGGTGGCCAGCGGCACGGCCACCGTGGAGGCGGCGCTGATCGGCACTCCGTTCGTCATGGTCTATCGCCTGGCGGGGCTGACGTGGACGCTGGGCCGCCACCTGGTCAAGCTGCCGCACTACGGCATGGTCAACCTTGTGGCTGGCCGCCGCGTGGTGCCGGAGCTGATCCAGGAGGGCTTTACCGCGGAGAGCGTGGAGCGCGAGGTGCTCCGCCTGCTGCCTGAGGGCGAGCCCCGCAGCCAGATGCTGGCGGCGCTGGCCGAGGTACGGCTGAAACTTCGCGGAGAGATCGACGATGGCGGGCGCACGGCGCTAAGCGCCGCGATGGCGGAGTCGGGTAACGCGCCAACAGATGGCGCTGCCGGCCGCGGGCGCTTGGCGGGTAACGCGGCTTCGCCGCTGCCGGCCGCAGGCGCACAGGCGGGTAACGCGGCTTCGCCGCTGCCGGCCACGGGCGCAACAGCGCTGCGCGCCGCGGAGGCGGTATTGCGCGTTGCGGAAAACGCTGCTGCGGCGAGAGAATGATGCCGCGCACGAAACCACATCGTGGCGGCTTAGGTAGGATCACGGTATAGGCTTTCTTTTGTTGGCTTCCGGTAGGAGCAACGCACGGCCTCCAGCAGGAGTATTGATTTATGCAATACGCATGGCGCGGCGCACTTCGAATTCTTCTGGTGCTTGCGGCCTTTGCCGGTCTGACCACAGCCATGCACGCCGCGGAAAAGCCCCGCCTACGCGCCATCGACTATACGATTGACGCGCGCCTCATGCCGCAATCGCGACACCTTGCCGCCCGGGTCGCCGTGCGCTTTGAAGCACTCGACGACATCAGCATAGCCACCTTTGAACTGCACAACGCCCTGCGCATCAGCCAGGTTACAGACCAGAGCGGCCGCCTCCTAGCGGCCGAGCGCGTCACCCGGAACTCCACCATTCGCGTTCCACTGCCAAATGGGCTCATCAAAGGACAGGAAGCCACGCTCATCTTCGACTACGAGGGCATACTCAACTCCGCCGATGACAGTCCCGTGCCCGGCCAGCGGCTGGCCTACGTGGGCGATCCCATCAGCTATCTGCTTTACTCCGGGCGCTGGTTCCCTGTCACCAACTACGGCATTGACCGCTTTACCGCCCGCATAAACATCACCGCACCTTACGGCTACACGGTCATCGGCAGCGGAGCCGACGGCAAGCCCAGCGATGCCAGTCCTGCGGCAAAGTCATCTGCCCGTGGCGACGACAAGACCAGCACCTTCCATTTCGAGTGGACCAAGCCCAGCTTTCCCGGCACGGTCATTGCTGGCAAATTTACTGAGACCAAGGTGACCGAGGCCGGACTGACCGTTGGGGTTTACTTTCTGCCGGAGAAGGCCGAGTTTGCCGAAGCCTACGGCGAAGTGGCCGCCAGGGAGATGGGCTACTTCATCACAGCTTACGGAGTGCCATTCAGCACAAGTCTCAAGCTGGTCGAGCTACCAGACGATTCGGTGCCCAGCGCCTGGGCGCCGGAGGTGGCCGCCATTTCGGCACGCAACATACGCGCCAAGGTCAACTATCGCCTGCTCTCCAACGCCGTGGCGCACCAGTGGTTCGGCACCATCGTCAGCCCGGCGCGCCGCAGCGACTGGTGGATTGAGGAGGGTGGCGCGCGTTACAGCGAGGCCCGCTACATTGAGCACGCCGCCGGCGAGGCCGGTGCGCAGGAGGCCGTCAAGGACCTGGCCGTGGGCGCGCTCGCCTATGAGAGCCTGCCGCTCAGCCAGATCGGCACACTGGACACCTTTGACCCCATCTTCCAGTCCATGGCCAACGACAAGGGCGGCATGGTCTATCACATGCTCCGCTGGGTAATGGGCGACGCGCACTTTGATAAGACCATGCGCACGCTGTTTACGCGCTATGCGGGCAAAAGCATCGGCCTGAAAGACCTGCAAAAGATTGCCGAGGAGGTCGAGGGCGAATCGATGACCTGGTTCTTCTCCGAGTGGCTGGATTCGACCGGCGCGCCGGAGTTCAAGAACAAGTACACGGTTTATCGGGTCAAAAAAGGATTCCGCATCGTCGGCCAGCTGCGGCAGGACCTAGACCTCTTCCGCATGCCGGTGCAGATGCGCATTGAAACCGATGGCCAGACGGAGGAAAAGACGATCGATGCCGTTGGGCCGGAGAGCAGCTACGTGGTGGAAACCTTCGGCAAGCCGCGCAAGATCACCATCGATCCCAACAACCGGGTGCTACGCAACTCCTCCGAGCTTCGCCTGCGTTCGGCCATCATGCGTGGCCAGCAGTTTGTGCAGCAGGGCTCACTGGGCGACGCCATCCGCGAGTTCCAGAAGGCCATTGAGCGCAACGCCAACAGTTCGCTGGCGCACTACCGCCTGGCCGAGGTCTATTATTTGCAGCACAACTACCAGTCGGCGGCCAACTCCTATCGCGACGCCCTTAACGGCGACGGCGAGCCGCGCTGGACCGAGGTGTGGGCCCACGTTCAACTCGGCAAAATCTTTGACCTCACCGGGCAGCGCGAACGCGCGCAGGGCGAATATCGCCAGGCGCTGCAGACCAGTGACAATACCCAGGGCGCACTTAACGAGGCCGGCCGTTACCTGAACGCGCCCTATCTGCGCGATGAGAACTGACTCCGCCTAGATTTGCGCAAATTACAACGCGTATAAGAAAAGCCGCGCTCCAGGGCGCGGCTTCGTTTGTAGCAAATATCATCAGCAGAAATTCACAAATCCAAGGCTATCTTCAATGCAACGTCTATTCGAGTCATTACATCTTTCTCGAATTTTCCCTTTTGTTCACGGAGTCGGCTTTTGTTGATAGTCCGCACTTGCTCACAAAGAACTATTCCATCAATCGTCTGTCCGCCTACACCAGCAGGAATCTGAACGTGACTTGGGTATATCCGCTTCTTGTTGTTTGCATCGGTTATAGGGCAAATGCAAACTACAGGGCTGTACTTATTAAGAGAGTCCCTGCTTACAATTACGACTCTCCGAGTCCCGCCCTGCTCAGATCCCTCTACAGGATCAAGTGCTGCAATGAAAACATCACCTCGAAAGACTGGTGGCATAGCTTATTTCGGCCTCCAAGGATTCTTCTCCTGTTCGAAGTGCTTCCCAGTCTGAATCAGCAAACTCCTCCGAGAGCAAACTCGCTTCCTTTTGGTATTCAACATCTTCAGCCATCCCCGAAAAAGCCTGATCAATCTGGCGCCGCCTATATAGTTTCAAATACGCCTGAAGGGCATAAACCACCAGATCATTCATACTAACAACTGGCCCAGAACCATCCTTTTCATTTTCAACCACGCACTTGGCCTGATCGTAGATGAGACGAGGAATGCGCACAGTTGTCGTGCGAGTTTCCTTCATCTGCGCCAATGCCATAACTGCCTCCTTAACCGTTATTCTGGTTCTTCCGTTAACTCAATTCCGTCTATTAGAATTAGACGCAACTCCCGATATATCGGTTGCCTCTAACAAACAATATCGTCATGTATTCAAGAAAAGATTACAAGAAAGAAATGCGAATGGAATATATAAGTGATGTCATGACTGACATCACTTATATATTCCATTCGCACATCAATTGTCAAGTGAAATATTTATTTCGCTTTGTAATCAGGTAGATATGGGCCCCGAATCAAGGCTTCATATAGATAAATCAAATCAATAATCGCCGGCGCCGTCGCTGGTCACAACGTAGCTCTTGGCCATGCGTGAAGCCAGTTGCTTGGCCACCTCCAGCGCGGCGGGGCTGGTGTAGGCCGAGCAGTGTACCTCGGCGCGGTCGCCATCAAAGTACAGGCCCACGATGGCCTCGGCCTTGGCCGCCGTGTCAGAGAGATCCAGCGTATGGCAGTTGCTGATGATCACCGTGCCGGGCAGGCAGATGCGGTCGAGCAGGCAGAACATCTCCAACTTGCTTTCGAACTCGTCCGGGCCGGTCTCCATCACAATGCGGGCGCGGCGGGCAGCGCCTTCGATGCTGGTGACGCACTCGATGCGGCTGATGGCCTCATCGGCCTCCGGCTGGCTCAGGCCTCCGGCGGCAACGGCGTCATCCAGATAGCGGCGAATATCGGCCGTCGCGTGCTCCAGCGAGGTTGGGATCAGGTCTTCCAGCACGACGCGGTAACCGGCCATGGCTGCCCGGCGGGCCAGTTCGCGGCCCACGCGCCCGGCGCCGATGACGGCCACCGTGTCTTCGATGCGAGCCGCGTCCTTACCTTCTGCAACTTTATGCGCATCAACGGCAGACATGGCTACTTTTCCAGGTTCTCAACCAGCTTGATAAAGTTCGGATCGGAGTTGCGCATGTACTCGGCCAGCTTGTGGCGCTCCTCCGGGGTGATGAACGTGCTGCTGGAAACGATGCGGCGCAGGGTGGCCGCGATGTCGTCCACGTAATTCATCAGCCGGATCAATTCTCCACTCGATGCCATGATGCCTCCTCAATGGTCCGAAAATAATGCTGCCGTGCGCCATCCAACTGCGCCGGGCTGGAGTTCATTGTCAGGGCCAGCAGGGTGGAGTGTCAAAAGCCCGCGCTGCGTCAGGCGGCAAAGTCCTCGCCGCCGGAGTTCCACCCGGGATGCGAAGTGCGGTCGGTGACCTCGGCCAATGCGGCCAGCTTCTGTGCCAACTCCGTGCGCAGCGCCCCGGGAGCGTATCGCCACGCCCAGTTGCCATCGCTGACGCTGGGAATGTTCATGCGCGCCTCCTGCCCCAGCCCCAGTACGTCCTGCAAGGGCACCACGCACAGGTTCGCCGTGGAACCCTCGGCAAGGCGAATCATCGCCCAGTTGGCGCCGTCCGCGGCTTCGCCCAGCAGGGCACCGGCCGAGCGGCGCTCGTAGTCCGTGCAGTGCTGCCACCAGCCCAGCGTGGTGTCGTTATCATGCGTGCCGGTGTACACCACGGTGTTGCGGTCGTAGCAGTGCGGCAGATAAACGTGCGCGCCGGGATCGCCAAAGGCGAATTGCAGAATGCGCATGCCGGGCATTCGCCAGCGCTCGCGCAGGGCGTTCACATCGGCGGTAATCACGCCCAGGTCTTCGGCGATAAAAGGCAACTCGCCCAGCCGCTCATGCAGCACGCGGAAGAGGTCTTCGCCCGGACCATCCTCCCAGCGTCCGTTTACCGCCGTGGGCTCATGGTTGGGAATGGCCCAGTACTGCTGAAAGCCGCGGAAGTGATCGAGGCGGATGATGTCGCAGTGCGCCAGCGCCCAGCTCATGCGGCGCACCCACCACTCATAGCCGCGCTCGCGCAGCACGTCCCAGCGGTAAAGCGGATTGCCCCAGCGCTGCCCGGTGTTGCTGAAGGCATCCGGAGGCACGCCGGCCACGGCCTCCGGCTGTAAGCTCCGCATATCAATGCGGAATTGTCCGGGATCAGTCCACACGTCGGCCGAGTCAAAGCTGACGAAGATGGCCACGTCGCCGACGACACGCACGCCACGCTGCCCGCAATAGGTGTGCAAGGCGCGCCACTGCTCGAAGAAGGCAAATTGCAGAAAGCGCGCGCGATCGAGCTGATCCGCCAGTTCCGTGCGCAGCGCGGCCAGCGTGGCCGCATCACGGCGGGCTTCGCCCTCCGGCCAGCGGTTCCAGCTTTGCAGGCCGTGACGCTCGCGCAACGCCTCAAACAGGACGTAATCTTCCAGCCACCAACTGTTCTCGGCCACAAAGTGGTCAAAGCGCGCGCGCTGCTCGCCCGTGGCGTTCGCCAAAAACCACGCGGCGGCTTCATCCAGCAGCGGAAGCTTTTCACGCGCCACGCGCAGGTAGTCCACCGGGCCTTCAGGACGATTGAGTGTGGCTACTTTTTCATGGGAGATCATGCCGCGCTCGGCCAACCGCTGCAGGCTGATGAGCAGCGGGTTGCCGGCAAAAGCCGAGGTCGAGGAGTAGGGAGAATTCCCGATGGCCGCCGGATTCAGCGGCAGAATCTGCCACAAGCCCTGGCGCGCCTCGGCCAGGAAGTTGACGAACTCATAGGCGGCGGGGCCCAGGTCGCCAATGCCGGAGTGGCCCGGCAGCGAGGTGGGATGCAGAAGAATGCCACTGCTGCGTTGCTCAAGGTTCAATGCTCTGGCGCCTTCCCTTCCGGACGGAACGACGGCCTATCAACTCCAGAATGCACCGCCGTCATGGCTTTGGCGAACAAAAAAATGCGGGGAGGTGTTGACCTCCCCGCCATGGATTCCGCGATTGACTACTCGCCGCTGTTGGCGGAGCCGGCCATCGCCTCAACCTTCTTGCGGTCGATTACGATGCGGCCTTCCTTTTCCAGCTTCTGCCGTAGCGAGGCCACAAACACCTCTTCGGCTTCGCCGCGCTTGCGATCCAGCAGGCTGGCCTTGATCTGATCCTTCATTCCGGCAAACTCGGCATCTGTCGGCACGGTCTTTTCCAGCATCAGCACGACCGCGCCCTTCTGCCCCAGGTTAATCGCCTGGCTGAATTCGCCGGGCTTCAGGTCAAACACCTGCGGAGCCACCGAAGCCACCTGCCCAAGATCGGGCACCTGGCCATCCGGCGTGATCGCGTCGCTGGTCTTCACCGTGGCGCCCACGGCCTTGGCCGCCTCGCGCAGATTGTGCGTGGTGCGGGCTTTTTGCGCCAGCTCCTGCATCTTCTGCGCCAGCATGGCACCGGCCTTCTGCGATTTCAGATCTTCGCTCAGCCGATCCTTTACCTGCTCAAAGCTCGGCGTTGCCGGAGGCTTAACCTCTGTTACCTGGAAGACCGCGACACCGCGCGTCAGCGGCACACTGGCCGCAGCGGCTCCGGGCTTGGCGGCAAACACCGCATCCATCAACTGTGCCGACTGGCCAACGCCGGGCAACGCGTCACGGTTGCTGACAAAGCCACTCTCTTCCACCTTTAGTCCGTTGGACGCCGCGGCCTTTTCGAGCCCTGCCGTCTTGGCCTGGCCTTCCACGCTGCGCGCCAGTTGACCGGCCACGGACTGGTTTTTCTGCGCCGCCACCATGGCCTCAATCATCGGCTTCAGCTCGTCCAGGCTGCGGGCATGCGCCGCCACCTTGTCGTCCACGCGGATGATCTCAAAGCCATAGCTGGTGCTGATGAGTTCGCTGACCTGGCCCTTGTTCAGGGCAAAGGCGGCCTTTTCAATGTCCGGCGCCGAGCCCGAGCCCAGCACCAGTTGATCGCCTACCACGCCGCCGTTTGGGGCCGTGGCGGTGTCATCGGAATACTTTTTTGCCAGCGCGGCAAAGTCGCCGCCCTTTTTCAGCTGCGCCAGCACGTCCTGCGCCTTGGCCCTGGCCACGTCGCTCTGCTTGGCGTCCACCTTGCCGTCGGGGCCGGGCAGCGGCAGCTTGACCAGGATGTGCCGCACCTTTACCGACTCCGGCACGCGGAACTCCGCGGAGTGCTGGCGATAGTAGCCCTGCACCTCGTCACTGGTGGCCTTTGCCGGGTTCGGCAGATGCGCCGGATCCACCACCACGAACTTCACCTTGCGCTGCTCGGGGATGGTGTTGGCGAACATCTTCTGGTTCTTTTCGTAATAGGCCTTCAGCTCGGCCTCGTCCACCTTGACCGACTTCTTCAGATCGTCGCTGCCAAGCACGGCATAGTCGAACTTGTACTTGGTCTTAGCCCGGACAAATGCGTCATGCACATCAGAGTCGCTTACCGTCACGCCGGCGCCGATGATGGCGCGCAGCTTGCGCATGGTCAGGTCGTCGCGAATCTCCTGCTCGAACTGGGGGATGCTGACGTTGAACTGGTTTGCGATCTGATCGCGATACTGGTCGGCGCCAATGAAGGTTCCATTGGGATACAGCAACTGCGCAAAGTTGCCATGCTGCAACTCGTAGCGCACGTCGTCAGTAGTGGCTTCCAGGCCAAGACGCTTGGCCTCGCGCAAATAAACCTTGCGCATCACCACCATCTCCACGGCGCGCGGCAGCAACTGGGGCATCAGCACGGCGCGCAAGCGCTCCGGGTAGCCCTGCTGCTGCATGATGTTGCGCGCCGTCTGATCCACTTCCAGGCGCGAGATTTCCTGGCCATCCACCTTGGCCACTGCGTTGGCGCTCACGCCGGTACTCAAGTCGCTAAAGAGTCCGCTGCCGCCGGTGGGTATCAGGGTTACGACCATCATGATGCAGACGATGGAGAGGAAGCCGATCAGAAGTGCTTTCTGTATTCGGCCAGGGGTTTGCAGAAATCGAATCATCTTCCGGTTAGCTCCAAAGGTAGAGAAGGGCGAAGCTCAAATTATAAACCAGCCGGGCGCTTTGCCCGAATCCGTACCCGGCCCACGGTGGAATTCCCGCTTCGTCCATCCCCGCCCAATGGAGAACTTCGCCCTTCGGCCATGGAATTGCCCCTTTGGGCCCGCCGTCCTTCCCTTCCCTCGCCGGGCGCGTGATGTAATGGAGATTCGATTCCTATGTCGCAGAGAAAACAGGGCTTTCGGATGAAATGGGTCGCCGCCAACCGCCGCCTGCGGGAGCTGCGCATGATTGCCCATGGCCTGGTGGATACCAACCACATCGTCATGGCCCACATCATCCCCATGCGCCGCTGCAACCTGGCCTGCGCCTACTGCAACGAATACGACTCGACCAGCAAGCCCGTGCCCCTCAGCACCATGATTGAGCGCATTGATCACCTGGCGCGCCTCGGCACCGCCATCGTCACCATCAGCGGCGGCGAGCCAATCCTGCACCCGGAGCTCGACGACATCATCCGCCGCATCCGCCACCACGGCATGATCGCCGGCATGATCACCAACGGCTATCTGCTGACGGCCGACCGCATTGAGAAGCTCAACCGCGCCGGCCTGGACCACATGCAGATATCGATCGATAACGTCATGCCGGACGACGTCAGCAAGAAGAGCCTGAAGGTTTTAGACAAGAAGCTGCAACTGCTCAGCGAGCACGCCGAATTCCACGTCAACATCAACAGCGTCGTCGGCGGAGGCATCCACACGCCACACGATGCGCTGGTGGTGGGCCGCCGCGCCCGCCAACTGGGCTTCACCTCCACCGTGGGAATCATCCACGACGGCGACGGCCAGTTGCGCCCGCTGAATGGCGAAGAGCGCACAGTCTTTTTCAAGATGCACAACATGGAGCGCAAAAACTATTCGCGCTTCAACTGGTTCCAGACCAACATTGCCAACGGCAAGCCCAACGACTGGCGCTGCCGGGCCGGCGCGCGTTACGTTTACATCTGCGAAGACGGCCTGGTGCACTACTGCTCGCAGCAGCGCGGCTACCCAGGCACGGCGCTGGCGGAATACGGCAAGGCCGACGTGAAGCGCGAGTTCCTGACCACCAAGGGCTGCGCCCCCAACTGCACCGTGAGCTGCGTCCACCAGGTCAGCTACATCGACTTCTGGCGCGCGCCGCAGACCCTGCAGCCGCAGCCGCGCGAGGCCAACCTCGGCGACCTCATCCAGATTCAGAGTGATTAGCCGAAATTGGCAAGCGGGTTTCCACCGCGATGGTGGCGAAAAGTTTGCGCGATGGACGTGCGTTTGTTACACTCGAAGAGGTCCTGAGCCAAATGCAGGACGCCTGTAGGACACGGCCCTCGCGACACTTCCACCAGGCCCTCCGGCAGCAACCTCAAGATGGGCGCGTAGCTCAATTGGCAGAGCAACTGACTCTTAATCAGTAGGTTGTAGGTTCGATTCCTACCGCGCTCACCATCTTGTCAACAAGATACAACCCTTCATCTGCTGTCAAACCTGCCGTTTAGAGCTAACCATGTGACTTTGCCGCTAACTAGCCAAGTTCACATATTTGGCGTTGATTGGAATGGCAAGGGGAGTCAAAACGATGGCAGGCACTGGAATGTTCTTTAGTCGATCAGCAGGGCATTCGATGCAGTGGATGGACGATTATTGCTTGAATATGTCGCGCAGCTTATTGGCCAGGACTGTCAGCGAGAACGGCTTTTGAAGAAAGACAACCTTGGCAGCCTGAAACTCATTCCTCAGTACCGAATCGTCTGTGTGCCCGGACATGTATAGTGTTTTGATGTCCGGCCTTAGCGATAAGAGTTTCTGGTGCAGTTCTCTTCCACCCATCTTTGGCATTACGATATCGGTAATCAGTAAGTCGATGTGCTGTGTGTAAGCGTCGGCCAGTTTGACTGCCTCGATGCCATTTTCTGCCTGCAATACAATGTATCCACAATCAACTAGAAATTCACTTACGATCTCCCGCAGTTGCGGTTCGTCTTCAACCAGGAGGATGGTTTCTCCGCCACAACCAATCCCGGTGGCAGGTTTGGCCAACTCGCTGACTTCCGGCTGGTTCACTCTCGGCAAGTAGCACTGAAAGCATGTCCCGTGCCCACTCTCACTAGTCACCAGAATATGCCCGGAACTCTGCTTGATGATGCCGTAAACCGTTGCCAGTCCTAACCCCGTACCTCTGCCAAGTCCTTTCGTTGAGAAGAACGGTTCAAAGATCCGATCCACCACTTCCCTGGTCATTCCGCAGCCAGTGTCTGACACAGACAACATTACATATTGGCCACGGGTAAATCCGGGATGAGAATAAATAAAATCATCATCCACATTTACTGTTGCCGTCTCAATGCTCAGGAGCCCGCCCTGGGGCATCGCATCCCTGGCATTGACGCATAGGTTCATCAATACCTGCACAATCTGTCCTGGGTCTG
This sequence comes from uncultured Acidobacteriota bacterium, assembly GCA_903851035.1. Lineage (GTDB taxonomy): Bacteria > Acidobacteriota > Terriglobia > Terriglobales > Acidobacteriaceae > TOLSYN. Next base: position 12,288 of record CAINND010000060.1, read on the forward strand.
CAACCACCATTCCAGGATCCCCGATAGGCCGGAATGAGATATCAATGTTCTCGCCGATGAGCCGTCGCAGCATCTGCATCGTCTCATCAACCAGTGCATTCAAACTGATCACCTGGTTGGTGACAATCTGCTTTCTGCTGAATGCCAGCAGCTGTCGCGTAAGGTCCGCGGCGCGTTTCGAGACAGTCAGTATCTGTTCCGCATGGCGTTTTCTGCTGCTCTCCGTTTCTGTGGACAACTGCAACATCTCGGCACAACTGGTGATCACCATCAAAATGTTATTAAAATCGTGCGCAATTCCCCCAGCAAGTTGTCCGATTGCCTCCATCTTCTGGGCCTGGTTCAACTGCTCCTGCATCTGAACATCGCGCGTGACATCGCGTTTGACTGCGACGTAGTTGATTACCTCGCCGGTCTTGTCACGAATCGGCGATATCGTGGCCTCTTCATGGTAGAGCGTTCCATCTTTGCGTCGGTTGATAAACTTCCCGACCCATGTTTCACCGCGCAACAACCGTGCCCACATCTGTTCGTAAAATTCTTTCGTTTGCTGACCGCTGTTCAGAACTCGCGGATTATTCCCGAGAGCCTCCGCCTGGCTATAGCCGGAGATCCTGACAAATGCAGGGTTGACGTACACGATCCGGGCTTCCCGGTCGGTGATCACAACCGACTCACCAACTTGTTCCACGCTTTCAATCAGCCGGGCGTGATCAGCTTCTGCCTTCTTGCGCTGAGTAATGTCCCGCAACACTGCCTGTACGATTGCTGCGCCACCCTCGCGGAAGGAAGCAGCGGCGATGTCCACGTCAATTACGGAACCGTCGCGGCGATGAACTCGCACCTCTTGCAAAGGAAGCTGCGTTTCATGCTCGTACATATATTCCGTGAGCTGCTCCGCTCTGTCACGATCTTCCGCGTGAATCAGTTCCAAGAGGCTGCGGCCCACCAGTTCATCCGCGGAGGCCACGCCAAACAGTTCCACCGCGGCCTTGTTGGCTATCGATATGGCATGTTGTCTTCCTATGAGGACGGCATCGGGGAAGAGATCTAATAACTTCTTATAACGCTCTTCGCTGTCCTGTAGTGCCTGGTTCGCGGATGCCAGCTCTTCCATTGCCGTTTTCAGCTCCCGGGTGCGTTCGGCAACTGTCTGTGCAATGACGGACTGACGCTGGATACTAGACTGCACATAGGCAGCCCACAGCCCAGTCAGCAGGATTCCAAGAATCAGCGAACCCCAACTTCTGTAATGCGTAATCTCAAATGCTCCCGGTAGCGAATAAACTGTGATTTGCCAGCGACGGCCGGCCACAGAAACTATCTGGACGCTTTGAAAGGCAATCGCGCGGTCAGTCGGCGATTTCGATTCCGCGCCCTTTGGATAGAGCAACTGTGAACCCGTCGAGGCTTCAAGATCGTTGATCGTAAGACCAAGACTGGTTGGAATATTGCTTGTCTGGCCGGCTCTATCCACCACATCGTTGAGCCGCAGAACACCTAGTGCCATTCCAAGCAGTGCCTTGCGCCTCTCCTCCACGGTTGGTGGCAAGGTTGCAGTGCTATAGATGGGATGGAAGATGAGTACACCGTATTGATTGGCGTTTTCCTGCACCAGGATCACGCGGTTTGTGGAAACCGATTCTCCTGAGTCTGTAGCCCGTTGGATCGCTTCGCGTCGGGATGGGTCCGACAACAGATCGAAGCCGAGTGCACGTTCGTTTCCACTGAGTGGTTCCACAAAGTATACCGGAGCATACTCGTCACGCTCACCAGCGCGAACCATGGTTCCCTGTGAAATACGCTCCGTAAATTGAAAGGAGGTCAGGCCATCGCGGCGGGCGTCAGTCTCAAATTGCCCTCGGCGACTCCTGGGCACTCGCGGAATCCACTCCAACGCTTGTATGGCTTTATTGGATTCCAAAAGCGGGGCAGTGAAACGTTTGAAAGCCATGCGATCCAAATGTTGGGAGATGCTGAGATATGCACCGAGTGATGTGATGTCATTCAAGTTCAGTGCAATGTTTGATTCCAAACTCGCAATGCGATGCTGTGCCAGACGTTCAAAGTCCGCCTGAGCACTATTCTGCTCGAGATTTCTAAATTCGAAGAAGAAGCCAAACGTGAGCAGCAAGCCGAGGGGGATAGCCCGGGTCAGTGGCAGAGCACGGCGAATGGTGGAAAAACCCAACATATGCTACCCATACCGTAACTAAATTGCCATAAACGTACTATATGAATATTGAATGTACTACTAATTGCACGCATATCCATTCCTGTTTGCAATGACCGGATAAGCCTTTTTCGTCCTCTGAATGCAATAGTTCAGCTCCGCTATTCAGTTTCGTGCAATCCACCGGCAATCCGCTAAACTCGACTTCCTCGAAACTTCACTTACCTTGGCAACGTCCACGCTCTGTAAGTACTTGAAAATATGCGTCATCGCGAGTTCGACTCCTACCGCGCTCACCATCTTAAGTCCTAGCCAGAAACAAAGATGCGGCCATCTGGCCGCTTTTCCTTTTTGAGGCAACTAGATTAGTTGTACCCAATTTTGTGCCACCGCAAACGGCACTCACACACAAAGACATGATGTTGGTTGAACATGCCTTTCACAGAAAGCTATTTGCAGGCAGAAGGTCATTGGCTTGTATCCATTGGGGCGAAAGTCATCCTAATTCTGTCGATTCTGGCTTCGATCTCGGGCAAGGGATGGATTTTTTCGGCCACCGTAAGGCAATAAAGAGCCTGCTCCTGTTGGTTCGTTTGCTCATAGGCATAGGCCAGGGTCAGTAAAATTTGTTGTTGGCTATAAGCTGACTCCTGTGGCTCGTTCAGCAGCGGCACCAGCAGGTTGATGACATCCTGCATGCGCCCTAGCTGGGCATATTCGCGGGCAAGATTCGCGCGAACCAACTGGCTCTTTGGTGCAGTCTCCCTTGCTCGCTCATATAGGTGCAGATTATTCCGCCATGGCTGCTCCTCTCGAATGCAACCACACGACATTAGAGTTAGCAGCGCCAAGATCGCCGGGCCTGGAACTTTTTCCAGCAGAAGGCCAAGCAGCATCGCGGCGCCAATCGAAGGCAGATACAGATAGCGATCCTGCACCAGCATGTCCGCTTTAAACATACCCACCCTGAGCAGCGGGAGTAGAGGAACCATCAGCAGGGTAACGGCCAATGCCAGGTAGCGTCCCCTGGTGGCGAGATACGTTAGCGCCACCAGCAGGATCAACAGGCACGCTGCTGCCAGTTTGCTCGGCTCTATGTCGTAAAAAGGGCTTAAATGCACCGGCCAGACAAGATGGCGGAAGTACGTGGCCATGACGGTTGGCAAAAGCCATCCCGAAGTTGCCCGCGGTTGCGTGACCGATATGTGTCCGAGTACTGCAATACGAATGAGCAAATATGCTCCCGCTGTCGCCACAAAGGGCAGCACCTTCTTAAGCGTCGGCACAAACTCCGTGTACATGGCAGCGAACAGTATGATTGGCCCGACGATCGCAGTTTCTTTGCATAACAGCGAGCAGAAATAGAGAATGACCGCATAGGGCCATTGCTTAGCATGTCGAGCCAGGATCGCTGCGCCCAGCAAAAACGCTGTCATCATCAATTCTTCAATGGCTGATATCCAAGAGACCGCTTCTGCGTGCACCGGGTGAAGAGCAAAAATAGCCGTTACGATCAGTGCTGCCTTGGCACCGCGTAACTCTCGAATAAATCGATAGACCAGGGTACAGGTCAAAAGGTGCGTCAATACCAGCACCACGTGCCAACCCATGGCGGAGTTGCCAAAGAGAGAATCACAGCATCGCATTGCCAGCAGAAAGAGCGGACGGTAATACTGGCTGGGCACGAACGGGTTGTGTGCCCAAAGATGCTGCGTGAAATACGAAGGAACAAAAGCCCACGCGTGTATCCGTGGATTATCCATGATTTGCAGGGTATCGTCCCAGACAAAATCGAATTGGAACGTTGGCAGATACGTCAGCAAAGTGGCGGCAAGCAGGGCCATGAGAGTGGCCACATCTTGCCGTTTACGGACAGAATCAAAGAGAGACATACGAATCGTTCATTTCTGCCACTTTAGAGGAGATATCCCAGCTGCAATATCCCTTCAATACTCCAAGTCGCTGGCATTTATCTGCCGAATAGTTTTCATCACGTAAAACCATTTTATTGCAATGGATAAGCTCATCGCCCAGTGTTTGTCTTTTCTTCCATCGGCTGCATCGTCCACAGAAATTTCTGACACTGCTTCCGAGCCGGGATTCTCGGCAATTCGTTACATCCTATGATGGCAACCATTAGATGGGCGGATAGATGGGCTGAAGCGTCATAATAAAATGCGGCTTTGGGGCAAATCGTGAATATTATACTCGAGCATTACAACGCTTGGATTTTGCCCCTGTAAATGCGCGCCATTGCCGCAAGCCTGGAGACAAGGCCTGTCAGGACATTTCGTTTCTTGGCACTTCCAGCATCAAAAAACAGTCCGCAGCAACCCCGGTCACAGAGAGTCCACAGGGTGTTCCCCGGGGACTGCGTGACTGGCCATTGACCCAAGTTTTTCTAGCGCCATGATGGTAAAACCGCCCCTCAGGGCTTCGTTACCAGGGGAACCTCCTTTGAGGCGGGGCCACGGGAGCCATCGGCGGCCTGGTAAAGAATGCGGTAACTGGCCCGAGTATCCGTGGGAGGATCGAGGTCAACAAATTTACTGCTGGCGTCACTCACTCCGGCACTCTGGCTCTCCACCTCTGCTGTCTCAATGGGGCCGCCGAGCGTGGTCCAGGCAGTGGCGCCTTCCGCCTTTACCTGAATCAAAATTGCCAGCCCGGCCGGTGCTGGAGCAAAACTGATCTCCGCGCGAGTGGGATGGAGGGCAAAGGCAACTCTCGGGTCGGAGGGAACGGGGATATCGCCGGCGCCGATGCGTATGGTGACCATGGCTGTGGGTTCACTGCGGATGCCGCCAGCGTCGAGTGTATAGAGGCGGTAATAGTAGTGGCGGCCCACGCTGACAAAATTGTCCTCATAGTGACGTGCCGAACCTGGCAGCGGATCGCCGATCACCAGACCCGGATCGTCCGGCCGGTCGCTGCGAACAACCAGAAACTGGGCGGACTTTCCAGGATTGCCACTCGGCATAAAGTCAATTGCTGCCTTGCCGCCTGCGCCCGAGGTCTGCATGATGATGGGCGGCAGCGGCACCGTGGTATCCGGCACCGTGACAGTGACCTCGGCGGAAGGCGTAGATTCCTGATTGTCATAGGCGATAGCGACGATACGGTAGTTGAGTCCGCCGTAGCCGCCACGCTGATGGTCTTCGTACTGCGGTTCGGGCCACGGGCGCTCGTTCAACCGATGCCACAAGTGATCGGCGCCGCTGGCGTTGCGCTCAATCCAGTAGCCGGCCACACGGAAAGGCACCGCCGACCATCTGACCAGGACGCGATCGGCGCCAAGTTCGGCATGAACATCGGCGGGCGGCGGAGGCGGTGTGCTGTTGCGCGCCTGCGCAAAGACTGTGATCGAAGGTGGGCCGGGATTGCCGGCCGCCGAGATCGAGCGCACACGGTAATAGTAGGTTGTGCCGCCATCCACGTTGGAATCCTCATAGCGCAGCACCGTTCCGGGCAGTGAGCGATCCATCAGCGCTTCGAATGGGCCGTTGTTGCTCATCCCGCGCTCCACCAGGTAACCAACGACGGCAACCGATTCGGCCGCGCTCCAGATGATCTGGTTCATCCCGGGCACCACCGTCGCTTTCACTTCCAGCGGTGGAACCAGAGAGGGCGGCAGCGTGGCCTTGATGGTGGCTGGCGGGCTGAAGCGACCGAAGATGTCCATGCTGCTGACGCGATAGACCAGTTCCAACTCCTCGGGTGCATGCACATCAACAAACTGCGCCGCCTTCTCGTTCCAGCGTGAGCCCAGAAGGAGTGGCGGCTCGGTCAGTGTGCCGGCACCATCGCGCTCCACCCGGTAGGCAATCACCGGGAACTTTGCATCAAAGGGCGCTGGCGACCAAAGCAGTGCCACGCCGCGAGGCTGGGCAACCTGCGCGCGCAGGTTGTTGGCAGGCGGCGGCAGCGGAGATGCAGTGGCCGAATCCACCGCCATAGTTGTCAGCACAGCGCCAATAGGCTGCCCTCCGGCATTGAGCGCACGCACGCTGTAGCTATGCGCGCCGGCCGGAACTTGCGTGAGGATTCTGGCAAGCCCTGCGGCCTGGGCGAAGGCAAAGTCAGAGAAAACACGGGAGCCGAGGATGCCCAGCGCGTTGGCCTGAGAGTTCGCATCACTCGCCTGCTGTAGTTGTTGCTGCATGGTCTTGAGCCGGTTGACATCGTCGGCTGAGAGATTAGCGAGATAGGCTGGGTCATTTGGCGCGACGTTGGCCAGCCACACATGCCCGGTATCATCCTGAATAGACCACGCGGCAGTGGTTGAGCCTATCGGCGGAATCCACAGGATGGCGACCGAGCCGGAGCCCAGCGAGGCGGCAAAGGCGCCTCCGTTGCCCTTCTGCGTATCGGCGGCCATAGCAGGCAGCGCCAGTGCCAGCAGGGCCGCAAGGAGGAGTGCACAACACAGTACGCGAGTCAGATAGGTTCGAGTCATTGCAATCTCTCCTTACAGGTGCACCTTGACGTGGACGTCGGGCAGTGGGAAGGGCAAGTCCATGGTGAAAGTGGCATTGATGTCGATGGGCAATGCCTCGGCGTGGATGGCGGCCGTGACGGAACCATCAACGCAGGCGCCCATGGCGCAGACGCCGGCAGAGATGCTCTCCGAGAAATCACCAATGAGGTGCGGTTGCGGCGTTACCTGCAACCCGAGGTCAACGTTGCCGCTGACATAGGCTGAGGCCACGCTGCTGTCCCCCACTCCCAGGTAGATGCCCTCCGAGCCACCGATGGCCAGGCCGCAATCATTGCCGAGCATTACATAGGCGTCGGCATCGGAGGTCATCACGCGGCCATGGATGCGTGGCCCCTCCTTTTTGCCGGCGTAGACGTGCCAGGTGCCGTGGCCGAAGTGCAAACTGGCAGCGCCTGGTGGAACGACGATGTTCACCGTGTTATCAAGGAAACTAAGCTGCCCGGAGAGGTTGCCGTCAATGTCTCCGTTGGCGTATTGCAAGGAGCCCTGGAAATCACCGTTGCCGCTGTGATTTGCGCTCAGCAGCCAGGCCTTGAAGTCCATGCGGGCGCCGGGGTTGCTGCCGCCCACCGAGACCGTGAAATCGCCGTCAAATGCATAGGCGAAGCCGTCGCTGGAGCCGACCAGCATCCCGGCATTGAATTGATAGGAGTTGTCTATCGTCGGCTGAATGGTCTTGATATCCGCCGTGCCGATGAAGTCGTTGATCCCGAAGTTGTGCCCCAGACCGCCGTTGATTCTAAACAGCGTGAGGAAGGGCGGGAAGATATTGACTGGTGTGCCTTCCAGTGAAAGCGTCGCCTTAGTCATCCAGTAGTCATGGCCATTCTGGCGGCCAAGGATAAACGATGCGCTAACCGCGTTACCGCCAAACATGGCAAGGTCAACATCGCCATCGTAGCGGTCGTTGTCATCGGGATGATACTGCGGGCGGATAGCCGCGGTGACCGTCGGATTGGTCGCCGGCAACGCGGCGTTGATGGTGAACTTCTCTATCGAGGCCTTGCTGGCCGAGTACACTGTGCCATCACGGAAGAGGGAGTAATCCACTTTTACATCGGTCGACGGCATGACCTCGGAGAGATGCAGCTTCGTAGAGAAGATGAAATCCATGATGTCGCGGCTGTTTTGCGGCGTCGTCATGTGCACGTTGGCCAGGTCCACGGGTGTGCTGCCGAGCGATGACTGGCCGCTGAGAGCAACATCGTGACTGGGCGCGGCCTTGTCAAAGTGCGGCAGGCCGTCGAAGCCGTAGATGAGTGGCGTGGTAAAGCTGGCAAGGGTCTTGCCCGCCGCCTTCATGGTGAAGCTGGTATTGGAGTCCATGGCCCAGTCAAGGTTCTCCACATGGCGGAAGACAAAATCCTTGGCCGTGAAGGAGACATCGCCGTAGGTCAGGTTGACGGCAGGTGCCGAGGGGAAGGTGAAGGTGATGGATGTGTCCTTGCCGTTGCCCGCCACCAGCCTGCCGTTGCCCGTGATGTGCGTGTTGAGCCAGGGCATGAGGATGTCCACGTTCGCAAGCGAGCCACTGTAGTTGCCGCCCTGCGCATCAAAGTTGTAGTCGAACTTGATGTGCCCTCCTCCCTTGTCGCTGTCAAAGTGCACCGGTCCCATATGTCCGCAAATACCGCTGTCGGTGATGCCCCAATCCTTTACCGAAGACGAGATTTGCACCATGCCCATGGTGTAGGGATAGATGGTCGCGTTGCCCAGGTGCACGCCGACAAAGTTTTCCGGCTTGCCATAGCTGCCGCACTTCGGTCCCGGGGCCTTGCCATCCTTCAGGCTCAGGTCAATTGCGAGGCTGCTGGACTCGATCAGGAAGGCGGTGGCGCCGATTATCGTCTTCGGCATCGTTAACCCGTCCTTGTACCAGGAACCGTCAGCACCAAGTGGCGCCTCCACGCTGCTCCACGAAGGTGGAACCTCGGTCTGGCCCGGGATGCGCAGCGTCTTATCCTTCAGTTGCAGTGTCATCTCTGCCAGTAGTGGCTGGTTGGCGCTGCCGTGAATTCGATTCAGCGTCCCCTGTACGGCAGGCGTGGCCGAGAGCTGTATCTTAGGCTGCACGTCGAGTGACCCCGAACTGACATGGATCGCATCCGGCACCTGCCAACCCTGGAACTGCACCCGCACCGGCGGATACTGACGCACCGAGCCGGCGCCATCCACGAGTGAAACAACCAGGTTGCCGCCACCGGAGAAGGTGCCGTCCGCGTTCCGCTTGGTCTTGCCTTCAAGCGCGGTGATTGCAAAGTTGCCAGACGGTGTAGGCAGGTAGAAGGTACAGGGAGCCCCGGGCGTGCTTTCCATTACGGCATAAATACGCCGCTCGGAGCCGATCGGTGTGCCAAACTGCGCTGCAAGGGCCGCTTCCGCCGCTGCCTGCGCCGCGGCCAGCATCGCAGAGTTGGTGCCCGCCTGTGTCTTCACTGTCGCTTGCGCACTGCCACCGCTCTGCAGGTAAATGACCGAGGGCTGCCCCGCAATCGGAATGCTGTTAGGCGAGAGAATGCCCAGCTTGGGTGGAGCTTTGGCCGAGCGCACTGTCATGTCTCCCACTGCGCCCTGCTGTATTGTCAGTGACATTGCCATCGCCTTGCCGCTGCTACCCAGCGGTGTGGCAACCTGCGTAAACTTCCCGGCGCTGACGGCTGTCTGTAGCGCTCCCTGCACTGTTCTGGTCAGGTTGTCGCTGGCGTCGTACTTCGCCTTGGCGATCTCTACATACACCCCATGCTCGCCCAGGTCGCGGTGCGGCAACGCCGGCGAGTAGTATCCGGCGCGCTCGTCCACGATAATCGCAGGCCATTTTGATTTGTCGCGCGGCAGGTTCGTACGCTGCGTCGAGGACGGCAGGTCTATCACCTCTTGCCCTACCGTAAAGTTGTCCACCTTCCAGGTCAGCAGTGCCCGGCCATGCCCGTAGTAGTCGATTGCAGCTTCGGCCACCATGGATAGATCGCATTGCGAGCAGCGCGGCAAATGGCTATAGTCCGGCGTACTGCCGCCGATGAGCGCCGCGGCCGCAGATGCATTCACCGCTGTAGCTTCCCCGGTGCCGGGGCGCGAAGACAATGACGCGCTCCCCGCTCCTTTTTGCCCTGGCGCTGCTTTGGACATAGCGGGCGGCTCCGCCGTCTGAGTGGGAAGATGCGGAGACACAGAAGGCATATTGAGTTGTGTAGTTTTATCGCCTGCATGTGAAAGCTTGGGTTGCGTTACATCTCCCGCCATGTTCTGCATCGTCCCAACCTTGGGAGATTGCATCGGCGAAAGAAAATCGCTGGGGTTGTGTCCTGGGAAGCTCTTCACCGCAATCTTCTGCAGGTGCAGCGGACCAGTGGCATCCGGATCCTGTCGATTCGTGACCAGCACGTCGTAACAGAAGATCATGTAGGCGCGGTCGGCCACAGTCGCTCCCTGGTCGCCCACTCCGCCGCCAATCCCCTGGTAAGTGTTGCTGGATGTCGAGGTCCCTGTATTACCGCCGGGCAAACTGGCGGGATTCATGTTGGCGGCCACATTGCGGGCGGTGCTCTGACTGGCGGTGGTGCCCTTTCCCGCAGAAACGGTTGTGCCTCCGCCCAGGGCTCCTGCCAGACGGAAGTACGACTGCTGCGCCAGATTGTTGGCCGATGCTGAGCCCGCCATGTAATTGCCGGAGGAAACATCCGACATTGCCAACTCATAGACGCGAACCGAAAACGTGCCGGTGTCTTGGTACTGGTGGATCATCGCCAGCGGATTTGTGGCGTCCTGCGGCAGGCTGAGAGTTCCTGAGGGTGAAGCGTTGACACCCGTCGCGTTCGTCAGCGCCGTGACCGGCTGAACCTTGCCATCGCCCCAGTCCACAAAAAGGTTCTTGAAGCTATAAGAGAAGGGCGCCTGAACGTTTGAAGTGTTGTTTATGGTGGTCTGCGTTTTGCCACCTGTCTTATTCAGGGGATTGCTTGCATTCAGGCTCGCGACCGCCGAGGCGATTCCCTGGGCGATTCCCTGATATGGCGAAGCATTGCCAACCGCAGAGATATCCCATGGACTTCCGGCCAGACTGAAGCTGCCGTAAATGAACATGCGATCCATGATGTAGTTGTTGGGATCGTTGCCTGGCCCCTTGTCCTCAGCGTTCCCAACCGTCAGCGCGCTCTTCATTCCGCTGGTAGGACAACTCATACCGGTGGGCGACTTGGGACGCTTCAGCGCCCAATGTTCAGAGACCTCAACCTCCACCGGCGTACCGGGATCGAGCGCCGAAGCCACCGCAGACGTGGATGCCGTGGCGCTGGTGTTGAGCGTCGCCGTGGTCTTGCTTCCCGCCGTAGCGGATGTGGTGCCAGCTCCGGTGGTTGCCGTCAGCGCGCCTTGCGAAATCTTCTCTCCAGCCAGCGGCTGTGCGGCAGGGGCCTGAATGGTCTTAGCAATTGTGACCTTGGAGCCGAGGTTCACCGTCGGCGTCGTACTGCTCTGTGAGCTGCCACCGGAGACGAGCGCCACGGTTCCAGCCAGCGTGGCCGCATTCGGCGCTGATACCGTTGGGGAAGTCTTCGTCGTCTTTTGATAGTGATAGCCGGAGATCGACCACTGTATGTCGGCCTCGTGGAGATAATGGTTGCCGTGCTTGGTGTCCGGCACGCCACTGCCGCCACTGCCGCTACCAGTTACTGCGGATGAAATCGATACCAAATTCTTGGCAGTGGTGGTCAGCAACTGCGTCAGCACCTGGGTGGAAGGATGATAGTAGGTGGGCAGAACGTTGGCCATTTTGCCGCCGACCATCATCTTGTCGGGCTGAATCTTTTCACTGGCCAGCAGGGTGATGCCGTCATTGGAAAAGAAGTGAATCTCGTAGTAGTCCGCCGTCCCCGGGTTCTGCTCGCTCCACTGGAAGCTGATGCTATCGTTGACGACCGGAATGTCACAGCTCGTAAATTCGCCACCACCGCAAATGCCCCACGGAGGCGACTTAAGTGTAACCACACCTTTCTTGACAGATGGCGCAGGCGCGGTTGAAGCATTGATGTTGACTGGCCCGAGGTTGTTGCGCACCGCAGGTGTAATCTGCAGGGCTCCCCTGGCAACCGCGGGCTGCCTGCCGGAGACCGTCGCCACACCCGCCACTGCATTGCTGTTGATGGCCAGGGGCGCAACTGCCGCCGTAGTCGAAGGCGCCGCCGAACTACTGCGCTTGAGTGACTCCACGCTCATGGTTGGCGAAGTTTGCGCCGGCTGCTTACCGGGCGACGAAGGCACGGCTCCCAAGCGCGGTGTGTTTGAGGCAGTCGGAAGCATCATTCCGGAAGCAGAAGCCATCAGTGCCTGCGGAGCCGCCTGCGCAAGGCTGTCAGCCACTACCAGGTCGCGGGGGCCGGTGGAAGCTGCTCCATGCACGGAGATGTGCATGCGTAATTCGTTGCTGCTGATGAATTGAACCTTGTTGTTGCTGAGAATTCCCGTTCCGCTGAAGACGACATGGCTGGACGGCGTAAATCCTTCGCCGCGAATGACGAGTTCTACGTCGGTGGCTCCCGGCGATATCTGCGCCGGGCTGATGCCGGTTACGCGCGCCGGGCTGGAGGGCGCCGTGGCCAGGGGAAGCGTGAGGCTCTGCGAGCGCACGATGAATTGTCCGGGGATGGACCGGCCTGCACCCGCGATGCCTCCCAGGCCGCTGCGCAAAGACAAAGTGCGCGGCCCCGGCACAGCACCGGCATCCACTACCACGGTGAAATCAAGCTGGCTGGTGGAGACCAGGTGGGCCGCGGTGGCGCGCACGCCACCGGCAGGCAGGAACTCCAGCGCCGAGTCGGGCTTCAAGTCAGAGCCAAGTACGGAGAGCGTCAGCGTCTGGCCGGACGCGGCATCGCCGGGAGAGAAACTGCGCGCACCGCTGCTGATGAACCCGCCACGCTGCAAGCTTTCGCCCTGCGTCATCACGCCGGTTGCGCTGGTGATGGTGAAGCTCCCAGGCACGGGATAGCTATCGCGGCCATGTTGCAGGGTAATGGTTCGCGCAGTAGCCGCGGTGCCGGAGGCAATCTTGATCTCAACGCGCAACTCGCTGTCAGACACAGGCTGAACCTTGCTGACTGCAATGCCATCGGCGGGCTGGAAGTGAACGCCCAGCCCGGAGCGCAGCCCGCTTCCGTGGAAGACGAGGGTCACGGTCTGCCCTGCTGGAGCGCTGTTGGGAGTCAAGCTGGAAACGGAGATGGCCGTGGGGCGCTCGGCGCTGGCGGCAGCTCCAGCCGGAGTCGCTGTGCCACGCTGCTGCACGGGCGCTCGCTGGCCAGGCTCAGCTGCCGTCGATGGTGACGGGGACGGCGACAGCGTGCGCACCGGCTCCGGCAGGCTTTTTTGCTGGCCGCCCAGTGGCTGGCAGAGCAGGCTGAATAAACATACCGGCAGGAAGATAAGAGCAGCGGTTCGCGAATGCCGAATCATAAGGGCCTTTCTCTATGGCATGGCGCAAGGCCGGGCAGGGCGCGCCGGATGGCGATGCCACTAACAAATCCATCTGCTGCCGCGGAGCTTCTCCCGTCGATAAGCTCCAAGACAGGGAAAATGGCAGCAGACCCCGGAATACGACTCTCTACGGGGTCTGCGCCGTGCGCTAGCGGCGGCGATCCCAGGTGATATTCCACACCACCAGCAGCCGCGGAGTTTCGGTATCGACGCCTGTCAGGTTGTCGTGCATGCGGGTCATGCCGCCTTCCAGCGAAAACGTGCTGAAGCGGTAATGTCCCGGCATCTGCCAAGTCAGCCGTCCGGAGTACTGCAACGAATAAGTGTCGGCCGTATGCACTCCCCCCGTCAGATCGGTAACGGCGTTGGAGTAATTCACCAGGGGAGTAAAGTTGAGCTTCTGGCGCTGCCACAACAACATCGGCTGCACAGATACGGTGACGTTCCTGCTGTCTCCCACCGTGCTTCCGTCACCGTCCACCCAGTTGACGCCTACATTCGACTGCACGCGGAACCAGGACTGCCGCGCCCAATTGGCTCCCACGGAAATGTTGGAGGTGATGTTGTTCTGCCCCGTGACCAGGCGATTGCGGAAGAAGTCGCGCCCGGCGGTAAAGTAAACCGATGCTTTGCCCACTCCCTGGGAGATGCGAGCGTTCACGCCCAGATCGCGGGTATCGGCCAGCAACTGCTCTCTCTGGTCAGCCGGCAACGCCAGCACGCCGCCGGCACATCGCCGGTCATGTTGCGCACCTCGTGAACCTGCAGCCAGAGTGAAGTTTTCTTGTGGATTGACTTGGCCCAGGTTGCCGAGAGGTTGTGCAGAATCAGCTCGGGCCGGTCGGTTTGATTGGCGCTGTTCTGCTGGTACACATAGGCTATGTTGAACTGGCCCGCCGGAGTCGGTCGCCCAAGGTTCGCGTCAAGACCCCGTCGATCTGGCTGGGCGCCGGACATCAACCCCGTGTTGGCCGGCGTGGCATAGTTTGCCGTCACGTCGCGATAGTTCACTATGAGCTGAAACTTGCGCCACAGACCGTTGATTCCCGCCTTCCAGGCGCGGCCGTAAAGGCGTGAGCCCGTCGAGGGCGTGCCGCTGCTGGTGTAGCCTGTGTTGTTATAGGACCAGGCATACTCGCTGCGCAGGTTCCAGCCTTCTCTCAGCTTGACGTATAGAGTCGATCCATAGGCATCGCCCGATCCCTTGACGGCGCTTTCCGATGTGGAAACCGGATTGCCGTACTGGTCGTAAACGGTGGAGATTGCGCTGCCGTTATCGTAGGCGTTCAGCCACAACAGGCGGAGGACGGAGCGGTTGGGCGGTAGTGGAGCCTCCCAGGCCGAGCCCATCAGTTGCTGGTGAAATGCCGAGCCGAGGCCCGCGCCACTGGCAGCGTCGTTGGTGTTGATGAAGTAGCTGAACTTGCCGGCCGGGGTAAGCACGGCGCTCTCCAGCGCCTGGCGCGGCATGCCCGGAGTGACAAATTCCGCGCCCGAATACATCAGCGGTGCGATGACTCCAAAACGCATGTCCATGCCCCACTTGCCCTTGATGTAGCGCATGCGGGTCACCCAATCATTAAAGTGGCCGATGGAACTGCGCGGTTCCGGACCGAGGGTTGACAGCAGCATGCCGCTGCCGTTGACCTCGTAATTCCAGCGGCCGTGCTTGGCAGTCGCCTGTTCGGCGACGGTAATCTGATTCGTGTCAGCCTCTGAGCCCGATGCCCATTCGGTGACCACGCCAAGATGAGTGGAACTGTGCTTCTCCCAAGTGGCGGGCGCTGCAGCGGCCTTGCCAGTCTTGCCCGGCTCTGCCTTGCCTGGGGTTGCGGGCTTGGCTTCTGTGGATGATTTCGGAGTTGCCGCAGAGGATGGGCCAATCTTCGCCTGCGCAGCCGCCGTCTCCGGCTCGGCGTCGCTCTTGCTTTCCACCGCCGAGGAAATCAGTTGCGCACTCTCGGCAGGCGCTTCGTCGCCATTGCCGCTGGCGGCTACCGTGAAGCTCCATGTAGCCGTATCCTCACCCGAGGCGACATTGAATTTGTGTGCGCCGTTGGTCAGCGGCAAGAAGGGTCGAAAACCAATCTGTCGCTCTTCCATCTGGAGGAATGCCGTCACGTCAGTGTCATCCACTGCAACCGACAGCACCTTCGGCACCTCCACCTGGAACTCCACTAAAAAGGAGGGCCGGGCTTCCTTGACCGATTCGCCCGGCGCAGGCTGCCTCTTGGTGATGTAGGCATCCAAGCCTGACGGTGGTGCTACGGGCGCTGCCGAGGCCAGCCAGTAGGGGTGATATAAATTCCTGCTGATCTTTGGCTGTAGCGGAGCATCAAAGGTCTGCACTGGGCCAACCTGACGCAGACGGCCATCGGGGGAGAAGGACTCCACCTGCCAGTAGTAGGTGCGGCCGGGCTCGAGTTTTGCAGCGATGGCCACCAGGTCCACCGATCCCTGCGGTGTCAGATAGCGGCGCATCACATCATGGGCCTCCGGATCGCGGCTGACCGTGACGCGATAATAGGAGTTGCCGGCATCCACCTGCCATTCGAGGATGGGCGAGCCGGTGCGGCTGAGGCGCAAGGTATTGGTGGACGCCAGCACGCCGGGGGCGGAGCGTATGATGCGGCGCATCGGCGCCGGCCGCGATGGCTCACCGGCAATCACAACCCGTACGGTCCAAAACAGCTCTCCCATGGATAGCGACTTCCAGACCGAGTCCGGCACCTTCCACTCGTTGTCCGCAACCTCATACCAGCTTGTAACGGAGCGGAACGACGGCGACGAGGAGAAGCCGACCTGGTATCCACTTGCTCCCGGAACCATCGTCCAGCTTAATGTCGGTGCGAACTCGGCTGCGTACCCCGCCCGCGACACCGGTCCCACAAGCCGCATAGCCTGCCAGTTGCCCGGTGTGACGTTGACGTGGACCGACTTGGTTTCCACCACATTGGGAGATGTGACGCGCAGCGCCAGCGTGTGTCCACCCAGCGCGAGCGTCGTAAAACTGCGCTCCGTTTTGACGGTCACGCGCTCGCCCGCGGCAAACAGGGCGGTGAACTGCTCGCTTACCGCGCCATCCCATAACCATTCGCCAAGTACCGTACCTGTGCCGCTGCCGGCCAGCACCGCTTCGCCATATAGTTCGTCACCATAGGAAACCATCGTGCCATCGCGCGGCCCTACCAGTGCGACACTGCGCACCTGCAAAGGAGCGGCAAACGAGGAGCCGGGAAGCAGTTGGACAATGGGGCCGGGCATGATGGTGACCGTGGTGCCGATCATCATCTGATAGGAGCCGGGGCGCGCGTCGGGGCGCACCGTAACGTCCATCATCAGCAATGTGTTGGAGACGCTGCGGTAGCTATCAACGGTGATTGCAGTGCCGGTAGGCGAACCCGCCGAACCTATCGGCAGGAAGTAAACAAGTACTACGTTGTTGAGGCCGCCGCCCTGAACATTGAGTTGCGCATGCTGCCCTCCGCTGACCAGACTGGCAGGCGTTACGGTAAAGCCGCCAAAGCCCCAGCCTGTTCCGCATAGCAGCACTA
Organism: uncultured Acidobacteriota bacterium; assembly: GCA_903851035.1. Lineage (GTDB taxonomy): Bacteria > Acidobacteriota > Terriglobia > Terriglobales > Acidobacteriaceae > TOLSYN. Next base: position 28,981 of record CAINND010000060.1, read on the forward strand.
GCACTAAAGTGGTGGCAAGAAAGTGCAAAAGGGGAGAGGATACCCGCATGCGTACCATGGGTTCATGCTCCGAGGTCAGGCTGTCGGAATTAAAAAGGATGGCAGCACTGGCAAAGATGTATTAGAAAAACGGCAACAATATATCCGCATTACTATCTTTTGGCTATTCGAATTTAATAAAAATCGAATGGATGCCTTAGGTCATATTGCGGTATCTAAATTGCACTTTCGCAGTCCATATTTGCTTTCAATCCCTCATAGGGGAGGTTCGGAATGCAGATCGCATGGATACCCCGTTCGCTGGCAATTCTCCCGCTTCTGCTCTCCTTTAGCCTTTCTTCTCCGGCGCAGGAGGCAATAACCACTGAAATCTTTGAACGATCGCTCTTCCATGTCCACCCGGAGCAGGTGGAGCAAACCATTACCGGCTTTGGCTCCGGCTTCAACGACCGCTCGGCGGCTCTGATCTCGGCGCTGTCCAATCCCGAGGACCGTGAGCGCGCATACGACTTGTTGTATGGCGAAGGGCGCAGTGCGCGGCTGAACATAGTGCGGCTGAAGATCTCTCCCGATGCCGCGCCGCTCGATGCCACGGGCCTGCACTACAACTGGTCGGGTGATCAACGCACCCAGCAGACCTGGCAGGCGATTCAACCGGTGCTTAAACGCACCCGGCCACTGCTGTATGCCGTGCCTTTTACTCCCCCAGTGCGCTGGAAAGTTTATGCCCCGCCGCGCTGCCCGGAGAAGACCGGATGCCTTAACCCGGCGCACTATCGCGACTATGCCAACTACCTGGCCGACTTTGTCGAGTACTACCACCGGACTCTGGGCGTTGATCTGGACGTCATCAGCATACAAAATGAGCCCGGTGTGGCCGCGCCCTGGGAGTCCTGCTTATGGACCGGGGATCAGATGCGGGATTTCCTCCGCATCTTTGCGCCCATCCTGCGCCAGCGCGGATTGACCACGCGCATCATGTCATCGGAGGGAACGGCATGGGCCGGAGCCTGGGCGCACCTGTTGCCCACATTGGCCGACAGCGGAACCCGTGGCGAGTTGGGGGTGATGGCCAGCCACTCCTATGGCATGTTGGCCGATACGCTGGCCGACGGATCCCGCCGCCAGTTTGCCGCCGCCAACGGGCGCAACAGCCTTCCCGTTTGGATGAGCGAGATGTCGTTGATGCCGCCCTACTTTAAAGGCCCTGACGATCCCTCGATTGATGCCGCCATCACCATGGCGCGCTTTGTGCATCGCGATCTCACCCTTGCACGCGCCTCGGCCTGGATCTACTGCTTCGCCATCTTTACCTCGAAGTTCCCCGGCAGCCTGGGACTACTCTCTCCGGCTGATGCTAACGGCACGTTGCAGATTCCCAAACGCTTCTGGGCGTTGGCCAACTACAGCGCCTTTGTGCGCCCGGGGTGGAAGCGCATCGCACTGGACGGCGCAGGGCCGGAGAGCTCGGCCTTTATCAGCCCGCAGGGAGACCGTTACGTCATTGTGGCTATCAATGAGGCGGCGCGGCCGCGACATGCCGTTTACGACTTCGGTATCCATGCCCTTGGCGGCGTTGAGGCCTGGGCGACCAACAACGAGCTGAACCTGGCACAGGTCACTGCGCCCCAGGTGGAGGGATCCCGCTTCTCGGCGACCCTATCCCCGCGCAGTGTAACCACATTTGTCGTGACCGCCAAACGCTGAGGAGGATGAGATTGCCCTGTCACCCTGTTGCTTATTCTTCGGCTATTTGCAGCAGGTACTTGCCATAGCCGCTCTTCAACAGCGGCTCGGCCAGTTCACGCAGTTGCTCGCGAGTGATGAAGCCCATGCGGAAGGCAACTTCCTCCGGCGCGGCGATCTTCAACCCCTGGCGTTTTTCCAGCGTGGCAATAAAGCTGGAAGCCTCCAGCATGCTGTCGTGCGTGCCCGTATCCAGCCACGCCGTGCCGCGGCTGAAGGTCACCACGTTCAGTTCGCCGCGCTCCAGGTAAATGCGGTTCAGATCGGTGATCTCCAGTTCACCACGCTTGCTTGGCCGCAAGCTCCTGGCCCGCTCCACAACCTGCGCGTCATAAAAGTACAGCCCTGTAACCGCAAAGCGTGAGCGTGGCCGCTCCGGTTTTTCCTCAATGCTGATGGCCCGCCCCGCCGCGTCGAACTCCACCACACCATAGGCCGAAGGCTCCTGCACTGCATAGGCAAAGATGGTTGCGCCCTTTTCCTGCGCAGCGCTGCGTTGCAGCAGCCTGGAGAGATCCTGACCGTAAAAAATGTTATCGCCCAGCACCAGCGCGCATGGCGATCCATTGATGAAGTTTTCCCCGATGATGAACGCCTGCGCCAGGCCTTCCGGCTTCGGCTGCTCCGCATAGCTGATCTTCAATCCCCATCGCCCGCCATCGCCCAGCAGTTCGCGAAAGCGCGGCACCTCCAGCGGCGTGCTGATCAGCAGAATTTCTCGAATCCCGGCCAGCATCAGCGTTGTCAGCGGGTAATAGACCATCGGCTTGTCATAGACAGGTATCAACTGCTTGCTGATCACCATTGTCGCCGGATAAAGCCGTGTGCCGGAGCCGCCGGCCAGGATGATTCCCTTCATGCCCTGCACTCCCTCGCTTCATAATTCGCACTGATCCAGCGGCGATACTCACCGCTCGTCACCTCGGCGATCCACTCCGGGTTGGCCAGGTACCACTCCACTGTGCGTCGTATGCCGGTGGCAAAGCTCTCGCGCGGCCGCCATCCCAGTTCCCGCTTAATCTTCGACGTGTCCACGGCGTAGCGGCGGTCGTGCCCGGGACGATCCTTCACAAACGTAATTAACTTCTCGTGCGGAGCGCCGGCTGGGTGCGCCTCGTCCATGATGCTGCATATGGTGCGCACCACGTCCAGGTTGGCCTTTTCGCTCTCTCCGCCGATGTTGTAGCTCTCGCCCACGCGGCCTTTATCCAGGACCTGGGCGATGGCTTCGCAATGGTCGCCCACGTAGAGCCAGTCGCGCACGTTCATGCCGTCGCCGTAAATCGGCAGCGGACGCCCGTTCAGCGCGTTCAATATCACCAGCGGAATCAGCTTCTCCGGAAACTGATACGGCCCATAGTTGTTGGAGCAGTTCGTCGTCAGCGTCGGCAGCCCATGGGTGTGCTGATAGGCGCGCACCAGGTGATCGCTGGCGGCCTTCGACGCCGAGTACGGACTGTTCGGCTCGTACGCCTTCTCCTCGGTAAACGCCGCATCGGCCGCAGACAGCGAACCATAAACCTCATCGGTGGAAACGTGCAGGAAGCGGAAGTCCCTCTGTGCCTCGGCATCAAGCTTGCGATAGTAGGCCAGCGACTCATGCAGCAGGCGGAAGGTGCCCACCACGTTCGTCTGGATGAACTCCTCCGGGCTGACGATGGAGCGGTCCACATGACTTTCGGCGGCCAGGTTCACTACAGCCTGGGGACGGTGCTCCTCCAGCAGGCGGCGAACCCGGGAGGAGTCCTCGATGCCACCCTGCACAAAGATGTGGCGCGGATTTCCCTTAAGTGATGCCAGGTTGCCCAGGTTGCCGGCATAGGTCAGCTTGTCCAGGTTCACCACGCGGTCACCGGCGGCCACGCGCTGCAATACAAAATTCGATCCGATGAAACCGGCGCCTCCCGTCACAACGATTGTGCGTTCCACCTGTTGGCCCCTGGCCTTTCCACGGCGAATTTCAACAACAAACAGCCCGGCTGCTGGCCGGATGATATTCAGCCCTGCATCTGCCCGTGGCGTATTTCTCCGCGCAATTCGCCAACCAACACGCCGGACAAATCGCCCATCACCTCGGCCAGCGCCGTCGGCCAATCTTCCAACTGGAAGCCGAATGTACGCGCAAACTTCTGGTTGCACAGCACACTGTTCAGCGGCCGCCGCGCCGGAGCCGGATATTCGCAGCTCGGGATGCCGACGATGCGGCGCACATTTAATTCATTCTTCACGTTGGCCGCGGGGTTCTCCGCAACACTGGCCGCTACAATCGCGCGGGCAAATCCGCACCAGCTCACGCTGCCCGCGGCCGTCAGGTGATATACACCCGATGGCGTTGCATTTTCGTTTACGCCATGCGCCTTTGGCGCCGCGCCGTAACGCTCAACCAGTCGCACCGTGGCCCGGGCCAGTTGCGCGGTGCTGGTCGGCGAACCCACCTGGTCGTCCACAATCTGTAGTTCTTCGCGCTCAGCGGCCAAGCGGAGGATGGTCAACAGAAAGTTGTTGCCCGTCGCGCCATACACCCAGCTCGTACGCAATATCAGATGACGTCCCCCGGCGGCCTGAACCGCCTGCTCGCCGGCCAGTTTGCTGGCGCCATACACATTCAACGGCTCTGTTGCATCATCCTCCGTGTACGGCCCATGCTTGCTGCCATCAAAAACGTAATCGGTGGAGTAGTGCACCATGAGCGCACCCGTTTGTTTCGCCTCCTCGGCCAGCACTCCGGGAGCCACGCCGTTGACGGCCATTGCCAGCTCACGGTTGGTCTCCGCGTCATTCACGCGTGTGTAGGCCGCAGCGTTCACAATCACCTCGGGCGCAACGCGGCGCACCAGTTGGCGCAGGGCGCCGACGTCAGTCAGATCGCAATCGGCGCGGCCCACGGCCGTCACCTCGCCCTGCTCGCGCAGTACAGGCAGTAGCTTTCCGCCCAGTTGTCCGTTCACGCCCGTCAGCAGAATCCGCAATGTCTTCGTCCTGTCCTGCGCCATCGTTGTTCTATTCTTCTTCGTGATATCCGAATAGCTCTGCATCGCGCAGCGGCACGCCCTGGCTATCCCTGGCGGAGAGAATCGCCTTGTCACGCAGCGGCCATGGAATCGCCAGCTCGGGGTCGTTCCACAGGATTGTGCGCTCACACTCCGGCGCGTAAAAATCCGTCACCCTGTACAGCACGTCGGCCACATCACTCAGCACCACAAAGCCGTGCGCAAAACCCTCGGGAATCCACAGCATCCGCCGGTTCTCCGCTGTTAGTTCGGCGGCAACGTGACGGCCAAAGGTAGGCGAGCCACGGCGAATGTCCACCGCCACGTCCCAGATGGCGCCTGCGACCACTCTCACTAATTTGCACTGCGGCTGTTGTAACTGGTAATGCAATCCGCGCAACACGTTACGCACCGAGCGCGAGTGGTTGTCCTGCACAAAGCTGCGGTTCAACCCGATTTCGGCGAATGTGCGCGCGTTGTAGCTCTCCAGAAAGAAGCCGCGCTCGTCGCCAAAGACCTTTGGCTCCAGCAGCATCACTTCCGCTATCTCGGTATCAATCCGTCGCATGCCATCTTCCGTGGTGTGTTTATGAAGCAATAATTGCTCGCCATCGCAGTGGCTATTCCGCTGCAGGCTTTCGATGCAAGTGCCAGCCCTGCATTGCCTTACAAAGGAACCATACCATTGGCCGGCCCTCGCACTGGTTATCTTTCGTCCCAATTATGGGTAGAGAAAAGACTGTCGTGCACTCTTAGGAGTGAGCGCTCCACTTTGAAATTACATGGGAATTACTGACCGCAAGACTAACTGTCACTTCTCATCTATTAGCAGCTTAGTTAGTGCGACTTCGCCGCCTGTATCCGCAAAAAGAGCGGAGCCGCCTGGACTCCGCTCGGTTGGGTTTTACGGCCTTCGCACGGCCTGGAGGTCCCTCTCCAGCGGCGTGCAACGGATTGCAGCAAATAGACTTGGCCTGTCTATTCCGGCTGATTATTCCAGTACGTGGATGTTGTGCTTGCGGCCGATCTCCTTGAGGATCTTCGGCCACACGCTGACCGTTACCTCGCCGAGATGGGCCTTGCGCAACAACAACATCATGGTGCGGGCCTGCCCAATACCACCGCCGATGGAGAGCGGAATTTCTCCGTTCATGATCGCCTTGTGGTAGGGGAAGTCCAGGAAGTTCAACTGGTTGGAGATGGTGAGCTGCTGGCGCAGGGTTTGCGCGTTGACGCGAATGCCCATGCTGCTGAGCTCGTGGCGGCGCTTGGTCACCGGGTTCCAGACCAGGATGTCGCCGTTCAGGCCATGCCCCTCTTCTCCATTAGGCAAGGTCGTCGGTGTGACCCAGTCGTCGTAGTCGGCGGCGCGGTTTTCATGCGGCAGTCCGTCTTTGAGCGGCCAGCCGATACCGATGATGAAGACCGCCGGATACTTTTGCAGGATGGCCGTTTCGCGCTGCTTGCGCGGCAGGTCGGGATACATCTCCAGCAGTTCTTCCGCGTGCAGGAAGTGGATATGCTCGGGCAGGTTCGGATAGCGAGGATCGGCCAGGGCCGGGAACATCTTCTGGGCGAAGTGCTCGGCGCCGACCAGAACTTTCCAGATGCCGCCGACGATCATCTTGAGAAAGTGCAGGTTACGCTCACCGTGACGCATGACGCGTTCCCAGTCCCACTGATCCACATAGCAACTGTGGTCGTGGTCAAGGAAATAGTCCTTGCGAACGGCGCGCATATCGGTGCAGATGCCCTCTTCCACCTGGCAGTCGAACTGCTTGAGGGCCATCCTCTTCCACTTGGTGGCGGCCTGCACCACCTGCGCCTCAATGGGGTGCTCGTTGCGGTCGTTATTGATGTGGAACTGGATGGGAGTGCGTGAGCCATCACGGTCCAGGAAGTCGTTAACGCCGGTCTCGCAGTCCACGATGAGCGGCACGGCGGTCATGATGAGGTTGAGTTCGTGGCAAAGATGATCTTCGATGTAGCGTTTGACGGCGTAAAGCGCCTTTTGAGTCTCGCGGGGCGAGAGCAGGGATTTGTAGTCGTTGGGCAGGATGCGATCTACGTCGGCGTAGTTGCCAATGCCGGGGCCGGCGAGGTCCGCACGCTTGTCCGCAAGTGTGGTTGCCATGGGTATCTCCTTCGGGTCAAACACGTTCCGCGGGAACCAGGAACACAATCAACGGAGCACAAAAAGTGCGCAAGTATGGGAACACGCCGGGCAAATGGCTGTCTGTATCCGGGGTCACCTCGTGCTGTGCATCGCGGGCATTTCCATATGCCGGGCAATGCCCGGTGGGAGTACACTGCCAAACGACGTAAGTGATTGATGGTGTTGCCGCAGGAACTATGCCGGGAACAACCGCCAGGGGATGACCATGAAACGATTTACCGCGCTGCTGACGCTACTGCTGGCCGCCATTTTCGCCTGTGCCCAGGCTCCGCAGGCCAGCCCCTACAAGAACGCAATGGAGCAATTGCGCTCCGTGGTGGTGATGCCGCTGCCGGAGTGGCACGCGCACGCCGGCAACCTCGCACATGGAGAAGACTTGACGGCCAACGACGAAGGCTGGGCGGCGGCAAAGACGGGCGAGAAGTGGACGGACGGCTCACACTGGCTGCGGCGGACGATTGAAGTTCCGGCGACGCTGAACGGTTATTCGCTGGTGGGCGCGCGAATTGAGCTGGATGCACGCGTATCCAGCGGCGAGGCCATCCAGATTGCCAGCTTCAGCAACGGCTCGCTGATTGGCCGCACCGATGAGGACACGCAACTGCCCATCCTGCTGACTACGAGGGCCAAGGCGGGCGAAAAGTTTGTGGTGGCCATGCGCGTGACAGGCTCGCCGGTGGAGACCAGGTTTGATCGGGCACAGTTGATCATCCATCCCGCGGAGGGACGGCCCGACCCGGGGCTGCTGCGCGATGAGATTCTTTCCGTGCTGCCGCTGGTGGAGGCCTACCCGACGGGCCTGGCCACGCGGCGCGCGCTGCTGGATGCGGCGGTGGCGGCCATCGACTTTAAGGCACTTGCAGGCGGCGATCAGAAGGGCTTTGACGATTCCCTGCGCGCGGCACAAGTGAAGCTGGAGGCACTGCGCCCCTACCTGAGCCAGTTCAGCATCCGCGCCACCGGCAACTCTCACATCGACATGGCGTGGCTGTGGCCGTGGACGGAGACCGTGGAGGTCACGCGCAACACCTTCAGCAGCGCGTTGCAGATGATGCGCGAGTATCCTGACCTGACTTTTACCATGGCCACGGCGCAGAGCTATGAGTGGATGGAGGAGAAGTATCCGCACCTCTTCCGGGAGATACAGCAGCGCGTGAAGGAAGGCCGCTGGGAGATCGTGGGCGGCATGTGGGTGGAGCCGGACTTGAACCTCCCTGCCGGCGAATCGCTGACGCGTCAACTGCTGTACGGCAAGCGCTACTTTCAACAGAAGTTCGGCGTGGACGTGAAGATTGGCTGGAATCCGGACAGCTTTGGCTATAACTGGCAACTGCCGCAAATCTACAAGCGCGCGGGCATTGATTACTTTGTAACGCAGAAGATCTACTGGAACGAGACGACGAAGTTTCCCTACAAGCTCTTCTGGTGGCAGGCTCCGGATGGCAGCCGTTTGCTGACCTACTTCCCGCACGATTATGCGAATCCATTGGAAGCCCAACGCATGACCACGGACCTGGCCGAGTACGCGCCCAGCATGTATAAGGCCGATGCCGGTGCCGGCGCGGTGCCCGAGGGCAAGCTGGAGATGATGCACCTGTTCGGCGTGGGCGACCACGGCGGCGGGCCGACGCGGCTGGACCTGGATACGGCACTGGAGCTGCGGAAGAAAGGCGTGCTGTATCCACGGCTGAAGTTCGGCACGGCGGGCGATTACTTCCACGAGCTTGAGGGCAAACTGAGCGGGTTAAATGTTCCCACGTGGAACGACGAGCTTTACCTGGAGTTTCATCGCGGCGTGCAGACCACACAATCGGAGAACAAGCGGCGTAATCGCGAGGCGGAGGTGCTGCTGACACAGGCGGAGAAATTTGCGGCATTCGATTCGCTGTACGGCCCGGTGTATCCACATGCGGAGTTCGACAGGGCGTGGAAGCACGTATTGTTCAACCAGTTCCACGACATCCTGCCGGGCAGCGGCATCGCCATCAACTATGTGGATGCCGAGCGGCGCTATGACGAGGTTCGGCTGATTGGGCAGGCGATTGAACACCACGCGCTGGCGGATCTGGCGGCGCGGGTGGAGGCTCCCGCGGCGGGCGTGGTGCTGTTTAACTCGCTGAACTGGCCGCGCACCGAGGCAGTGGAGTTTGATGTGCAGATGCCGGACAAGTTCAACGCTCTGCGCGCCACCGACCCCCAGGGCCGCGAGCTGCCAGTGGAGGTGCTGAGCATCGACCGCTCCACCAGCCGCGTGCGGCTGCGCATGATCGCCACGCAGGTTCCGGCCATGGGCTATGAGTACATTCGGCTGGAGGCGGCGCAACCCAAGGGATTGCAGACCGCGTTGCGCGCGAGCGGCACCACGCTGGAAAACGAATTCTTCCGCGTGGAGGTTGAGCCGTCGAGCGGCTGCATGACCAGCCTGTACGACAAGCACAGCCGGCAGGAGACACTGGCCGCAGCCGATGCCGAGCCGGGAGCTCCGGCGCTGGCCGCAAATGGCAAGCCCTGCGGCAACCTGCTGCAGATATTTGAAGACAAGCCCAAGCAGTGGGACGCCTGGAACGTGGATGCCGACTTCATCGAGCATCACACCGACCTGCTGACGGCCGACGAAGTGAAGCTGGTGGAGGTCTCTCCGCTACGGGCCGTGCTGCGCGTACACAAACACCACCTGGGCTCGACCTTTGTGCAGGACATTACTATGTATCCGGGCGTGGAGCGCATTGACGTGCGCACCACGGTGGACTGGCACGCCGAGCACCAATTACTGAAGGTGGCCTTCCCGCTGCGCGCGCACAGCGAACACGCTGCGTTTGAAATTCCATATGGTGCCATTGAGCGGCCCACAACGCGGCGCACGCCGGAGGAAAAAGCCAAGTTCGAGGTTCCTGCATTGCAGTGGGCCGACCTCGGCGACGCCAACGGCGGCTTTAGCCTGCTGAATGCCAGCAAGTATGGCTACGACGCGCTGGGCAACGTGCTGCGGCTGAGCCTGCTGCGGGCTCCCAAATGGCCCGACCCCATGGCCGACCAGGGTCACCACGAGTTCACCTACGCGCTCTATCCTCATGGCGGAAGCTGGCAGCAGGCTATGACGGTGCGGCGTGGTTTTGAGCTGAATCAGCCGCTGCTTAGCGTGGCCGTTGCGGCACACCATGGACCGCTGCCGCAGCAGGCTTCACTGGTCAGCAGCACGGCGGAAAACATCGTCATCACGGCCGTCAAGCAGGCAGAAGATGGCAACTCGCTGGTGGTGCGCTACTACGAGTGGGCGGGCAAAGCGGGCGATGTAACGCTGCAACTGGGTCAAGCCGCCGCCCTGGCCATGGAGGCCAACCTGCTGGAAAAACCGGAGACGCAACTGGCGCTCAGCAGCGACGGACGAAGCATCACGGTGCCGACCCGCGCGTTTGAGATCAAAACCGTGCTGGTGAAGCTGCGTCCTTAAACACCCATGGTGCGTGGGAATGGGGGATGCCGATGGCATCCCCTCATTCTTTGTGGGCAGCCTGTCACAGCCGGGTGGTGACTCGCCTCACAGCTTTCAGCACCCGTAGCGAATAAAGTTACGCGGTTCTGGGGCTTTCAGAACCCCGTCTGTCCGGAGATGTGTTTTCCGGCGGCGGCGACCTTTGCCCGCCCGATGCGCGAAGCGTCCGCAACGCCCCAGCCCCGAGGTAAAACGTGGCGATTCTTGACTCCTCCTCCCTGCGCCCGATCAAGCAGTTTTCCATTGACGAACTGAAGAAGGAAGCCGCCCTGATGCGCGGCTACAACCTGGCCATGCTGCACTGCGCCGGCAGCGGACACAGCGGCGGCACCTTGAGCGTGATGGACCTTATGGCCGCACTCTACCTGCATGTGGCCGATCACGATCCGAAGAATCCACACTGGGTGGCGCGCGACCGGATTATCTGGTCGGCGGGTCACAAGGCTCCCGCGCTGTATGTGAGCCTGGCCTTTAGCGGCTACTGCAAAAAGATTGACCTGGCGCTGCTGCGCCGGCTGAGTTCGGCCTTCCAGGGTCATCCACACTGGCTTAAGCTGCCGGGCGTCGAGGTGAGCAGCGGCTCGCTGGGCCAGGGGCTGAGCGTGGCCGTGGGCAACGCGCTGGCCGCTCGGCTGGACAAAAAGGGCTACAAGGTTTTCTGCATCATGGGCGACGGCGAGCAGCAGGAGGGCCAGGTGTGGGAGGCCGCGATGGAGGCCGCGCATCACAAGCTGGATAACCTGGTAGCCATCATCGACAACAACCATCTGCAGATTGACGGCAAGACCAGCGACGTGATGAACGTTGAATCCATCGCTGAAAAGTACAAGTCCTTTGGCTGGGACGTGATCTCAATTGACGGCCACGACATGGCGCAGATTGTGGAGGCCCTGGAGAAGGCGAAGCGCAATCATGATGGGCGTCCGACGCTGGTGCTGGCTGAGACGGTCAAGGGCAAGGGCGTCAGCTTTATGGAAAACGTGGCGGGCTGGCACGGCAAGGCTCCCAACCGCGAGGAGCTGACCAAGGCGCTGGCCGAGTTGGGCGTGGCCGATGCCATTCCCGTGGAAGAGATGCTGGCGCACGCCGCCGAATATCAGACGACTGTTGACGCAAAGCTCAACACCAAGATGCCGAAGTTCAAGGCCGACTACTGGTGGAATCGCGGCGAGACCATGAAGGTGAAGATGGAGCCGACGCGCATGGGCTTTGGCCGGGCATTGGCCGAAGAGGGCGGCGACGAGCGCGTGGTTTGCCTGGGGCTGGATATCTCCGGCTCCATCACCATCAGCGACTTTTACACAAAGAATCCCGAGCGCAAGCCGCGCTGGCTGAGCATGGGCATCGCCGAGCAAAGTGCCACGGCAGTTGCCGTGGGGCTGGCCAAGGAGGGCAAGCTGCCCGTCTTTGGCACCTACGCCACGTTTGCGGCGGCGCGCAACCTGGACCAGATCCGCGTCTCCATTTGCTATGGCAACTTCAACGTCTTCATCGCCGGAGCGCATGGCGGCGTCAGCGTCGGTCCGGATGGCGCGACGCACCAGGCGTTGGAAGACCTGTTCGCCATGTGCGGACTGCCCAACATGAGCGTTGTGGTTCCGGCCGATGCCGTTGAGACGCGCAAGGCGACGCGCTACATGCTGCTGGAGCACAAGGGTCCCAAGTACGTGCGCTTTGCCCGCGAGGCAACGCCCATCATCAGCACCGAGGAAACGCCGTTTGTCTTTGGCAAGGCCAACGTCATTCGTCTGCGCGGCGAGCAGCCCAACATGGTGGACGCCTTCGAACACAAGCTGGCCGCCGACTACAAGGACGAGCACGAGGCGCTGACCATCATCGCCTGCGGGCCCATGGTTCCGGAGGCGATGCGCGCGGCGTGGATACTGAAGAAAGACTTCGGCTACGAGACGCGCATCCTGAACATGCACACCCTCAAACCACTCGACCGCGAGGCGATTCTGCGCGCGGCACGCGAGACCGGCGCGATCGTTACGGCCGAGGAGCACCAGGTGGGCGCGCTGGGCTGGCAGGTGGCGGGCATCATTCTGGAAGACCCGTCGCTGATGCACCATCCCGTGCTGGCCGGCTACATCGGCGTGCAGGATCGCTTCGGCGACAGCGGCGCGCCGTGGGAGCTGGTCAAGGAGTTCGAAGTCAGCGCCGAACACATTGCGCAGAAGGCGGCCAAGCTGATGAAGGAGCGGGCTCAGCAGACGGAGCCGGCGTTGGCCGGACATCGGTAGGCGTTTGTTCGTAAGCTACGCGCGCGGGCCAAAGTGGCCCGCGCGTTTATTCGTTGGAGGGGATTTGTAAGGATGTGAATTCGTTAGCTATCTATCTTCAACTACCATAGCTGCAAACATCCCCCTCCTTTTCAGGATGGAGCATCTTTCTTAGCATCTCTGTGCGCTGGATAGTCAACTCCGCAATTTCCAAAGACCAGCACATCGGGTGTACTGAACCCTCTTCATCAGGATGAGGGTGTAGTGCCTTCATCTGCGCATCTCTGAAGTTGATCCAGGCACGCTGCGAAGCCTTGAGAGTTTCAATGGCCGCAGTATCGCCAGTTAATTTATTCATCAAAGCCTGATAGACACGGTTGAGCTCTGCGTCTGCTTGACGAAATTCAGTGCTGCCGCACTCGTTTAATTCTGCCTGTGTCATTGCAGTGTCCCAGCACGACTTCTTACCTGCCGCTCGTTTGCTCGTCTGTGAAATGCCGCATTGCAGGCTGAAAATCACCGTTATGGCAATTAAGAGCAATCTCCGTATTCTCATGCACCGAATGATACTAGATGTTTACCAAAGTAAGGCTCAGTACCTAACTAAATACAAGCTTTTGCATTCACTATCCGGCTTATAGAGTTGCATAGCAGCATCCGCCCCGCAAAATTCACAATCCTTTACCGAGAATTTGCCGCAAGTTCATTAACATGGAAAGGCAGTTTATTTTTCCTTGGAGCGACCCTTTGTCTTTGAAGTCTTTTTTCTGGCCGGTGCGGCTGGCCTGTGCGGCACTCTTTTTGTTTCTGTTGGCGCCGGTGGCCGTGGTGGCGCAGGGCGGACCTCCGCTGCTGACCGATGATCCCGGCACTCCGGGGCGCAACAACTGGGAGATCAACGCCGGGTACACGCAGGACCGCGCGCGCGGTGACAACCAGTACGAGACGCCGATCCTGGACATCAACTACGGATGGGGCGACCGCATCCAGCTCAAGTACGAGACGCCGTACATCTTTAACAGCGCGGACGGCCAGAAGCTGAAAGGCGGCCCGGGAGACAGCAAGGCCGGCGTGAAGATTCGCTTCTATCAGAACGAGAAGCTCGACCTGAACATCGGCAGCTATCCGCAGTACCAGTTCAACAACACGCAGAACTCGGTGACGCGCGGGCTGGTGTACAAGGGGCCGCAGTTCCTGCTGCCGCTGGAGGTGACGAAGAAGGTCGGCCCGGTGGATGTGAACCTGGAGGTGGGCCACTGGTTCACCCAGCAGAAGGGATACTGGATCAGCGGGCTGGCCCTGGGTCACCAGGCGACGAAGCGGCTGGAGGTGCTGACCGAGGTGTACAGCACGGGTTCCCCTGACGGTGAGCGCGACACGACCTTTGACTTTGGCGGACGCTACCGGCTGAGCCGCAACGCGCTGTTCATCTTCATGGCCGGGCGCAGCTTCCTGGGCCCCGCAAGCGGACAGTCACAGTTCATCGGCTACTTCGGCATGCAGTTCCAGCTGGGGCGGCATCTTCGCGATGACGAGGAAAAGGAAGGCAAGGAGAAAGAAGGGGAGCATGCCCACACGCGCCCCGGAGCCTTCAGCCGTCCGATGAACGCGGCGGCGATGCGGTAGGCATCTTTCGCGCAAACAAACAGGGGAGCCTCCAGTGAGGCTCCCCTATTTATTTTCTTCGGCTCAGTTTACGGCACCCAGTCGGCGATGAAGACGTTCGTCTCATGCGGTTTGCCGTTGCGGTTGCTGGCCCACACCAGGTGCTTGCCGTCGCTGGTGAACATGGGGAAGCTGTCGAAGGTTGGGTTGTAGGTAATGCGCTCCAGGCCCGTGCCGTCCACGTTAATCATCCACAGCTCGAAGTTGCCCATCGTCCCCTTCTCCGCGCCGTTGTTGCTGGCGAAGATGATCTTCTTGCTATCCGGGGTCATGAAGGGAGCAAAGCTTGCGTAGCCCAGGTGTGTGACCTGGTGCTTGTGGCTGCCATCGGCCTTCATCACCCAAATCTCCAGGGTCGAGGGGCGGATGAGATTCTTCGCCAGCAGTTCCTTGTAATCCTTAATCTCCTCCGGAGTCTGGGGATGGTAGGCGCGATAAACGATCCACTTGCCGTCCATGGACCAGAAGGGTCCGCCGTCGTAGCCAAGCTCGTGCGTCAGGCGCTTCACGTGCGAGCCGTCGGCGTTCATGGTGTAAATGTCCAGGTCGCCGTCGCGCATGGAGGTGAAGACGATGTGCTTGCCGTCGCGGGAGATGGTGGACTCGGCGTCATAACCCGGCGTGGTGGTCAGGCGATGCTTGTCGCTGCCATCCAGCTTGCTGACCCACACGTCAAAAGAGGCATACACCGGCCACACGTAGCCGTGCTCGTAGCTGGGTCGCGGCGGACACTGCGGGGCTTCGCCCTCGGTGGAGGAGTACAGAATGTGCTGGCCATCCGGAAAGAGATAGGCGCAGGTATCGGCACCCTTGCCGCTGGAGACCATGCGCTGGTTGCTGCCATCGGCGTTCATCACAAATATCTGGTCGCACTTCATGTCGCCGCGCATGCTCTGGAAGCTGAGCATCTTGTCGTCGGCGCTGAAGTAGGCCTCGGCGTTCTGGCCTCCCCAGGTGAGCTGGCGAATGTTTTTGAGGTGCTTCTCCTCGGGAAAGCGCAACGGGTCGCCGGGGTCGGCTCCGGGGACGGGCTGAATGACGTGAGACTCCGAAGCAGACGGAGCCGCCGGCTGCGCCAAGGCAAAGGCGGCAAGCAGCAGGCACAGGATGGAGGCAAAGAGAAAGCGAAGTCGTACGGGCATAGGCGGGAAGTGTAGCGAATCCAGCGCGAGGAAACAAGATACGCCGACTTGCATTCGGAAAAGTTGAGACATAAAAAAGCTCCTGAAGAAAGTGCCCCAGGAGCTGAATTTGAGCGAGAGATGAGGAGAAGCCACAGGGCGGATCGAAGTCCGCCCCGCAGCCGGTTACCTAGTGGTGGTGAAGCTCATGACGGAACCCACGCTCTGGCCTCCGCCGTTGCTGGCAACGATACGGTAGTAATAGGTCGTCTTACTCTTAAGCCCTGTGATTGCGGCGCTGACCGTTGTGGCCGAAGTGCCCGTAAGCGCTCCCGTAACGGGCGTGCTGTTGGGCATTGAGCTCGCGGTGGGACCGTAGCAGAACCAGTATTGCGTGGTTGCGTTGTTGGCCGTCACCATGCCGTTCAAGGTTGCGCCGCTGGTGGTCTGTCCACTGGCGGATTTGGTGCTGACTGTCGGCGCCGAGGCGATGACAAAACTGCCCGTCACGGCGCCGCTCGCCGGATACCCGCTGGCCACGGCAATGGCCTTGACCGTGGTGGCGGCCGTGATCTTGATTCCAGTGGACGAGTACTTGGTGCTGGACGTGGTGGGCGTGGCGCCGTTGGTCGTGTAGTAGATCGTGGCGTTGCTCAGCGAGTCAGTGAGCCTCAAGGTCTGCGCGCCAAAGTAAGTGCCGGGGGTAAGCGAGAAGGTTGGCGCAGGCGTCTGCTGGCTGATGGTGTAGGTGGCCGAGGCCACGGCACTGGCGATGTATCCGTTGGCGACAGCGATGGCCTTGACGGTCTGTGTGGCGCTGATGGTGATGGCGCCGCTGTAAAGCGTGGAAGACGTAGTCGGGGTCGCGCCGTTGGTCGTGTAATAGATGGCCGCGCCATTCGTGGCATCGCTGATGGTCACGGACTGCGCGCTGGTGTAGCTGCCGGTGGCCAGTGAGAAGGTGGGCGTGGCCGTGGTGGCTGAGAACTCGGTAAAGGTGTAGTCCGTGGAAGTCCAGTTGCCGCTGATGCACGACCACAGGCGCACATAGAGCGTAGCGCCCGTCATGGGAATTCCGCTGACGGAGGCCGCGGTGGCCGTGGTGTGTCCGGTGCTGGAAAGGTTGGTGGATCCGACGCCGGTCGTGCCCAGGTCAAGCTCGTACTGCGTGACGCCGGTGCCCGCAGTCCACGTAAAGGTGGCGCTGGAGCCGGTGAGCGTGCTGCCCGCCGCGGGCGAAGTGAGCACGGAAGCCACGGGAGTGACCGTGTTGGTGGATGCCGCGTAAGTGTAGGAGTTCGACTCCCACTGGCCGTTGACGAAGGACGAGAGCGTTGCGTAAATCGTTCCGCTAGTGGGCAGGCCCGTGACGCTGGCCGCGGTGGTGGCCACCTGTCCGGAGTTGTACAGGTCATAGGCGCCCGATGTGCTGCCCAGCATGAGTTGATACAGAGTGACCGCGCCGCCCGCGCTCCAGGTAAAGGTAGCGCTGGTGGACGTAAGCTGGCTGCCCGGCGTGGGCGTCAGCATGGCGGCCGGGGCCGGTGTGGACGATGCCTTGTAGGTGGTGGAGTTGCTGACCCAGCTGCCGTTGACCAGCGTGGCAAGCGTGGCATACACCGTGGCTCCGCTGGTGGGCAGTCCGGTGACGTTGGCCTGTGTAGTAGTGATGGCGCCGGAGTTAAACAGGTCGCTGGCGCCGGCCGTGCTGCCCAGGTAGAGACGGTAGCTGGTGCCGGGCGCGCCGCTGGCCGTCCACACAAAGCTGGCCGCAGTGCCGGTGAAAGTGCTGCCCGATACGGGCGTAGTGATTGTGGCGGCCGTGGTGCTGATGCTGCCGCTGGCCAGATTATAGAGGTTCGTGTCCAGCGTGCTGTTCATCGCCGTCACTGGGGCCAGGAAGTTTCCGTAATTGCCCATCTCACCGCCGCAATTGTAGGAGTTGGCGGGCGAGGAACACGATGCGGTGGCGGCAGTGGCGTCATGACCGTCGTAGGCGTTGTCTCGCCAGCTCACCAACCCGAATGAGGTGAACTGCGGGAAGCCATAGCTGAGGTAGGCCCACCAGTCATAGCCAACCCACGGGCAGGAACCAGTGGTGGAGGAGCACATGTTCCAGTAGTCGGTCATGTCGTTCTGGAACTGTGCGCCACGCGCCGCCTGCGTGGGGTAGTCGCCCGCGACTGGAGACTGGAGACCCTGGCTGCGCAGGTAAGGCGCCACGTCGGAGTCATAGTTCGCCGTCACCGAGTACCAGTTCTGATAAGGCTTGTCGCCAAAGCATTTGCCAATGAATTCGAGCTGCGCCTGCGAACCGTCAAAGCTGAACTGGCCCACGTCCAGCACCTGACCTGCGGCCTTCAGCACGGGGCAGCGCGCGGGAGCCTGCCAGCTTCCAATCGAGCTGGGTCCGAGGAAGAGGTTGTTGGGCGCGTACTTTTTGAAGCCGTTCTTCATAGCCACCAGGAAGGTGTAGGCATAACCCTCAAGGAAATTGTCGAGGTCGGTCTTGTAAGCCGCGGTGCCGTAGCTATCGGGCGATGTGGTGGAGCCGTTGTAAGTGGGCTCGTAGTTGTCCAGTAACCCGGTGCCGCCGTTGCCAAAGCCATTGTAGTAGTAGCTGACGGTGATGGCGCCGGTCAGAGCCGAGGTGAGCGTGACCGCTCCAGTGGAGTAGTTGATGGAGCCGCTGCTGATGCCCGTGCCGATCAGGTTGTAGTCACTGTTCGGCGTGCCGTTGTCACCGCCGGCTACCGTGCCGCCGATGGTGATGAGCACGGAGTAGCGATCCACGCTGGCGTGCTTGAGCGTGAAGCTGACCTGGCTGCCGGTGCTGCTGACGCCCGTGGATTCATTCGTGGCCTGCGCTGCCGTGGAGCCGAACGTGGTGTAGTTGGTGCCCCAGGCGGAGTTCAAGGCCGCGATGCTGCCGTACTGGCTTTGCAGGAAGGAAGCCAGTTGCGCCTTACTGTGGTTGTTGATGTCGGTAAACGGCGTCACCGTGGAGGCGAATGGATTCATCGTCTGGCGCGGCGCGGAGTTGAGGATGACCCAGCCGGCGTGCGAGAAGCTGTTGCCCGCTGGCGTGGTGGGAAAGTCCACACCGGCCTCAAAACCCGTGAAGTAATCGCTGTCGCCGGCGACGCCGCCGATGAAATAGGGCGACTGCGAAGCCGTGGAAGTGCCATAACAGTTGCTGGAGCCCGTGGATGAAAGATTGCAATCGTTGGCGTATACGTTCATTACCACGCCGGCGTAGTTGGGATCGTAAACGTCGGTCAGATGAAAGTTGGAGCCCGTGCCGATCGTCGGATCGTAGAGGTACCAGAGATTTTTGCAGGTGGAAGTCTGCTCGCAGCTGATGTGCGCGTTGTTGCCAAAGTAATTGATGAACGGCGTGGGGGTGGCTACCGGCGGACCATAGGGATCGTACGGGTAAGCCATGCGATATCCGCCGGGGCCGATGCCGTTAAATCCCCAGGAGCGGAGGCGCGCTACGGCCGTGCTGTTCTTGCTCTCGGCATCGGGATACTTGCTGCTGGTAGTGGTGTCCCAGCTCTGTGGAATATACGGCTCCGCCGTGTGTCCGTCAGAATAGCCGACGTAGTAA
This sequence comes from uncultured Acidobacteriota bacterium, assembly GCA_903851035.1. Taxonomy (GTDB): domain Bacteria; phylum Acidobacteriota; class Terriglobia; order Terriglobales; family Acidobacteriaceae; genus TOLSYN. The sequence goes on from CAINND010000060.1 coordinate 48,004, forward strand.
ACGCCGCGGTGAATGTAGGGATGGCCGAGGGGATCGCAATAGACCCAGTGATTGGCGATCTTGGCTGTGTAGAACGTTCCGGTGGCGCCCGCCGGGCAGGTGGCACTCAGCACTCCGCTGTATTCGTCGAGTTGTGGTTGCGCCATGGCGCAGATGGAGACGAAGAGGACAACCGCGACGAGCAGGGCCGTGCGGGCGATGTGTTTAAGCGGAATGAAGTGTGAGTGCGTCACTGAAAATCTCCTTGCTAGGGAAATCATCGGACGCGCCGGGGGTGCTCAGAAACTTACGAACGTAACAATCAGCAGGTTTCGCGAATCAGCAGTACATGACCTTCCATTTGTGATCGAAATCACCGCGTTTTTATTGGGGTAAATGAGTTTAGGGCACTGTTACGAGAGTAACCAAAGAGTTGCAAAACGGTGCGGTGTCGCGGGTCGCGCACGTATGGGGGGTGGGCGCAAATTAAGCGAGAGCTCCCGTGGCGCGCCGCTACGGCCCCGCGCCAATCGGAGAGGTTTCTACCTGTTGCTTTCGGAGTCGTCTTTTTTGCCGCGCGGCCGCTCCTGGCCAAGCCCTTCGACCATCAAAACGGCTTCGGAAACCTCGCGTATGGAGCGGCGCAGACGGCGGCTCTCTTCGCGCAGCCTCTGGTAGGCTTCCTCTTCGGTGAGGCTGAAGCGCTGCTGCAGAATTCCCTTGGCGCGCTCCACCAGTTTGCGTTCTTCCAGCTGCTGCCGCACGAGCAGCGCCTCTTTCTTCAGCTTGATGTTGTGGTCGGCAAGCATGGAGTAGGCCAGGGCGCCGCCCATCTGCTCGCCGAGGAAGCAGAGCACACTGATCTCCTGGGGGGTGTGGACGTGCGGCTCACGGTGGTGGACGTTGAGCACGCCAATTACCTCGCCGCCGCGAATCAGTGGAACGGAGAGCAGCGCCTCGTAGGTGTCTTCAATTAGCGTGGTGAAGAGCTTGAATCGCGAATCGGCAAAGGCATGGCTGCTTAGCGCCACGGCTGATTTATGCTGCGCCACCCAGCCGGCAATGCCCTCGCCCAGGTTCAGGCGGACGGAGCCGATCTCAGCGTCATGAGGCAGTTGCGATGCGCGCAGCACAATGTCTCCCGTCTCATGGTCGGGCAAATAGACGAGACAGGCATCACAGGCGCTGACCTCCACGGTAATGGCGATCAGTTCCTGCAGCATGTCGCCAATCGCCAGCCCGGAGCTGACAACACGGCTTGTCCGGTGCAGAATGGCAACCTGCCAATCTGCGGCGTCGCTCTCCCTGTGCATATTCGCTCACAACTCTCCCCCGTCCCCACGCGGGATATTTCCAGTTATGCCGAGGGTAACGGCTGGCGGCGCGGCTTAGCCAATCGAAACTTCTTATCACGTCCATAAGAAGGCCGCCGCGGTGACAAATTCCCCGCACTTTGCCGCTTTATGCCCTCCATAACGAAAATGAATTGGACGGCCGCGCGGGGCTGCCCTACTATCGAATCCTACCCAAGAGGAGCATCTCCCTCCGACCCCGGCGTCCGGCAGGGCGGGTGCTTCTCACAAGATCGACGCGGCGATGCAGCTCGCGTGATGCGCACCAGCTCCCTGATTGAGCCCATGTCCGAGCCCCGCTTGCGGGCCGGAGCACATTCCCAGACAGACCAGTTTTGTTGCGGCCCTGCGCCGCTCGACAAAAACACATCCATCCCCTGGATGCCGAGCCGAAGCCTACCCGCTTCCCGGCAACAGTCACTTTTTATTAAGGAGCAAGGACATGGCGAGACGCAGCATCGCAATCTACGGCAAAGGCGGTATCGGTAAGTCCACCACCACGCAGAACACGGTAGCGGCACTGGCGGAAGCCGGCAAAAAGATCATGGTCGTCGGTTGCGACCCCAAGGCCGACTCCACCCGCCTGCTGCTGGGCGGCCTGGCACAGAAGACCGTGCTGGACACGCTGCGCGACGAGGGCGGCGACGAAGTGGACCTGAACGAAATTCTCCGCCCCGGATACGGCAACGTGCAGTGCACGGAGTCCGGCGGTCCGGAGCCCGGCGTGGGCTGCGCCGGCCGCGGCATCATCACCTCCATCAATTTGCTTGAGCAGCTCGGCGCCTATGACCAGGAGCTGGACTACGTCTTCTACGACGTACTCGGCGACGTAGTATGCGGCGGCTTCGCCATGCCGATCCGCGAAGGCAAGGCAAAGGAAATCTACATCGTCTGTTCCGGCGAGATGATGGCCATGTACGCGGCCAATAACATCAGCAAGGGCGTGGTGAAGTTTGCGCAGGCCGGCGGCGTGCGCCTGGGCGGCATCATCTGCAACAGCCGCAAGGTGGATAACGAGCAGGAGATGATCGAGGAATTCGCCAAGCGCCTGGGCACGCAGATGATTCACTTCGTCCCGCGCAACAACGACGTGCAGCGCGCTGAGATCAATCGCAAGACCGTCATCGAATGGAACCCGGCCTGCGAGCAGGCCGACGAGTACCGCGCGCTGGCCAGGGCAATCGACAACAATCAGAAGTTCGTTGTCCCCACGCCGCTGCCGATGGATGACCTGGAAAAGCTGCTGATCGACTTCGGCCTTGTGGATGGCGTTGCCCCGGGCACGGAAGTGGTTGCCTAACCGGCAAAGCACAACAACTTAGCGCCCGATGAGGGCCAGCCAGATATTTTGGAGTGAGATATGTCCGTAGATCCCCGAGTTCTAAAAGAAGAGATTCTTCAAATCTATCCGAAGAAGCTTCGTCAGAAGCGTTCCGATTCGATCGTCATCAACGAGCATCGGGAGGACGGCACGGTTCCGGAGATCAAGGCCAACGTGCGCAGCAACCCCGGTATCATCACCCAGCGCGGCTGCACCTATGCCGGCTGCAAGGGTGTGGTCATCGGCCCCAGCCGCGACATTCTCAGCCTGGTGCACGGCCCCATCGGATGCAGCTTCTACGCCTGGCTCACGCGCCGCAACCAGACGCGTCCGGAGTCGCCGGAGGCGCAGAACTTCATCAACTACTGCCTGTCCACCGACATGCAGGAGGAAAACATTGTCTTCGGCGGGGAGAAGAAGCTGAAGGAAGCCGTGCGCGAGGCCTTCCATCTTTTCCACCCCAAGGCCATCGCCATCTTCTCCACCTGCCCGGTCGGACTCATCGGAGACGATGTACACGCCGTGGCGCGCGAGATGAAGGCCGAGCTTGGCATCAACATCTTCGGCTTCAGTTGCGAGGGCTATCGCGGCGTCAGCCAGTCGGCCGGCCACCACATCGCCAACAACGGGCTGTTCAAGCACATCATCGGCAACGATGAGACCCCGCACCCCGAGAAGTTCAAGGTCAACCTGCTGGGTGAGTACAACATCGGGGGCGACGGCTTTGTGCTGGAAGACATCCTCTCCCGCTGCGGCATCAAGCAGATCTCGACCTTCAGCGGCAACTCGACCTATGACACGATGGCGAACTCGCACACCGCCGACCTCAACCTCGTCATGTGCCACCGCTCCATTAACTATGTGGCGGAGATGATGGAAAAGCGCTTCGGCATTCCGTGGATGAAGGTCAACTTCATCGGCGCCACGGCCACCGCCAAGTCGCTGCGCCGCATCGGCGAATACTTTGAGGATGACGGCCTGAAGGCCCGCATTGAAGAGGTGATCGCCGAGGAGATGGCCAAGGTGGAAGCCGTGCAGGCCGTGGTCAAGTCGCGCTGCCAGGGCAAAACAGCCATGCTCTTCGTCGGCGGCTCCAGGGCCCATCACTACCAGCAGCTATTCACCGAGATCGGCATGAAGACCGTCGTGGCCGGCTACGAATTTGGCCACCGCGACGATTACGAAGGCCGCAAGGTATTGCCCGGCCTGAAGGTGGATGCCGACAGCAAGAACATCGAAGAGATCGACGTGGTGCCCGATCCCGAGCGCTACCGTCCGCGGCGCACGCCCGAACAGATCGCCAAGCTCGAGGCCAAGACCGAGATGGAATTCCGTGATTACGTGGGCATGATGCCGGAGATGGATTCCGACGCCATGGTCATCGACGACATCAGCCATTACGAGACCGAACGCATCCTGGAAGCCTACCGGCCGGACATCTTCTGCGCCGGCATCAAGGAGAAGTTCGGCGTGCAGAAGATGGGCATTCCCTGCAAGCAACTGCACAGCTACGACTACGGTGGCCCCTACGCGGGCTTTGCCGGCGCCATCAATTTCTTCAACGACATTGACCGCCTGGTGAACATGAAGATCTGGCGCTATGCGACTCCGCCCTGGCAGCCGCCCACGCAGCAGCCGGAGCAGGTCGCCGCCGACTAAGGAACCGATAGCCAACGCCGCAGCACAGCGACTGTCCAGGCGGCAGAAAGGGATTGCCATATGTTGTTACGACACACTACCGACGAGGTTCTGGAGCGCACTTCGCTCACCATCAACCCGGCCAAAACCTGCCAGCCCGTGGGCGCCATGTACGCCGCCCTGGGACTGCATAACTGTCTGCCGCACAGCCACGGTTCGCAGGGCTGCTGCAGCTATCACCGCTCGGCGCTCACCAAGCATTACAAGGAGCCGGTGATGGCCGCGACCAGCTCGTTTACCGAAGGCGCATCCGTCTTTGGCGGACAGGCCAACCTGCTGCAGGCCATCACGACGATCTTCACGCTCTACAACCCGGACGTCATCGCCGTGCACACCACCTGCCTGTCGGAGACGATCGGCGACGACCTGGTGCAGATCATCGCCAAGGCCGTGGCCGAGGGCAAAGTGCCGGAGGGCAAGCACGTCATCCACGCCAGCACGCCCAGCTACCAGGGCTCGCACGTGACGGGCTTCAGCAACATGGCGAAGGCGCTGGTCACCTACTTCGCCGATCCGGAGGCGGCAAAGAGCAAGCAGATTACGCTGATGCCGGGCTGGGTTGAACCCAGTGACATGCGCGAGCTGAAGAACCTTGCGGCCCGGCTCGGAGTGGAAGTCACGCTCTACCCCGACACCAGCGACGTACTGGACACGCCGCACACCGGCAAGCACGAGTTTTATCCCAAGGGCGGCGCAACGGTGGAGCAGATCAAGGCCAGTGGCGGCAGCCTGGCGGCCATCGGCATGGGGCCTTCGGCCTCGCAGGCCGCGTTGGAGGCGCTGCAAAGCAAGTGCGGCGTACCGGGCACACTGCTTGAGCTGCCCATCGGACTGCAGGCGACGGACCGCTTCATCGACACACTGCGTACCCTGGCTGGCGTCGAGGTTCCGCAGTCCATCACCGATGAGCGCGGCCGTTTGCTCGACGTCATCAGCGACATGCACCAGTACCTGCATGGCAAGCGCGTGGCCATCTTCGGCGACCCCGATCAGTTGGTCTCTCTGGTGGAGTTTCTCAACCTGCTGGATATGAAGCCGGTGTACATCGTCACCGGCACACCGACGCCGCAGTTTGAAACCCGCATTCAAACCGCGCTGGGCGGCAACGTGCCGGAGGCCAAGATCAAGGCCGGCCTGCAGGCAGACATGTACCTGCTGCATCAGTGGATTAAGCAGGAGTCGGTCGATCTGCTGATCGGCAACACCTACGGCAAGTACATTGCTCGCGATGAGGACATTCCCTTCATCCGCCACGGCTTCCCGATTCTTGATCGCGTGGGACACAGCTACTTCCCCTCGGTCGGCTACGCGGGCGCCATGCGGCTGCTGGAAAAGATCCTCGGAGCCTTCATGGACCGCCAGGATCGCGATGCTCCGGAAGAGCGCTTTGAACTGACCATGTAGTTAACCGAAGACCACGGGGCGTCGGCGATGGCGGATATTCTGAGAGAGCGCGAGCGGCAGGTGTACCGGAAGGGCGACCTACAGCCCTTCCAGCTCGACTGCGAGAAGCAGAGCGCGGCTGGTTCGGTGAGCCAACGCGCCTGCGTCTTCTGCGGCTCGCGCGTCGTTCTCTACCCCATCGCCGACGCCCTGCACATTGTGCACGGCCCGATCGGCTGCGCCAGTTACACGTGGGACATCCGCGGCGCGCTCTCCAGTGGGCCGGAACTGCACCGGCTTAGCTTCTCTACCGACCTGCAGGAGATGGACGTGGTGCAGGGCGGCGAGAAGAAGCTCTACGCCGGACTCTGCGAGCTGATTGATGCGCATCAGCCCAAAGCAGCCTTCGTCTACGCCACCTGCATCGTCGGCGTCATTGGCGATGACGTAGAGGCGGTCTGCAAACGCGTCAGCCTGGAAAAAGGCATCCCCGTGCTGCCCGTGCACAGCGAGGGCTTCAAGGGTACGAAGAAAGACGGCTACCGCGCCGCCTGCGATGCGCTGCTCAAACTGGTCGGCACCGGCTCCCCTGAGGGCATTACGCCGCACAGCATCAACATCCTCGGCGACTTCAACCTCGCCGGCGAAACCTGGATGATCCGCGACTACTACAAGCGCATGGGCGTGGAAGTGGTCAGCTGCATTACGGGCGACGGCCGCGTGGACGAGATTCGCCGCGCCCACGGCGCCGCATTGAACGTGGTGCAGTGCTCGGGCTCCATGACACACCTGGCCAAGCAGCTTGAGGAAAAATACGGCACACCCTTCATCCGCGTCTCTTATTTTGGCGTCGAGGACATGTCCAAGTCGCTTTACGACGTGGCCCGCCACTTTAAAGACAAAGAGATGATGAAGCGCACCCAGGCGATGGTTCGCGAGGAACTGGAACGCCTGATGCCGCAGCTCGCCGACTACAAGCGCGCGCTCACCGGCAAACGCGCGGCCATCTACGTGGGTGGAGCCTTTAAGGCATTCTCGCTGGTCGCTGCCTTGCGGCACCTCGGCATGACGACCGTGATGGTCGGCTCGCAGACCGGCAACAAGGACGATTACGAACAGCTTCGCGAACTCTGCGACGAGGGCACCATCATCGCCGACGACTCCAACCCGCTCGAGCTCTCCAGCTTTCTGGAAGAGAAGGACGTGGATGTTTTCATCGGCGGCGTAAAAGAGCGGCCCATCGCCTACAAGCTTGGCATCGGCTTTTGCGATCACAACCACGAACGCAAGGAAGCCCTCGCCGGCTTTGAAGGCATGTTGAACTTTGCGCGAGAGGTATACAGCAGCGTGATGAGCCCGGTGTGGCGGCTGACGCCGCGGCGGCGCGGCAGCAACCTGGAGGTGGTGAAATGAGTTCGCAACCACGCCCCTCTAAGAGCCCGCGTCCCAACTGGGTCTCCACGCGCAATCCTTGCAAGGCCTGTGCCCCGCTGGGTGCGGCACTGGTGATGCGCGGCATTGAAGGCGCGCTGCCCTTTCTGCACGGTTCGCAGGGCTGCGCTACCTACATGCGCCGCTACCTCATCAGCCACTTCCGCGAGCCCATGGACATTGCCACCTCGGGCTTCAGCGAGGCGACCACCATCTTCGGCGGCGAGAAGAATCTGTGCCAGGGTCTGGATAACGTGACCTCGCAGTACCATCCCGCGCTCATCGGCATCGCCACCACTTGCCTCACTGAGACCATCGGCGAGGATATGCACGGCATGTTGCATCAGTATCGCGCGCGTCCCGGCGAGGCGGATGATCCGCTGCTTGTGCATGTCTCCACGCCCGCCTACAGCGGCACCCACATTGACGGATTCAACGATGCGGTGCGCGCCGTGGTGGAGCAGCTTGCCGAGGCCGGCCACGCCCCCAGCGCCTACCTCGAGAACTTCGTCAATGTCTTCCCCGGGCTCGTCTCGTCGGAGGACCTGCGCTTCCTCAAGGAAGTCTGTGCGGACTTTGCTCTGCCGGCAACACTCTTTCCGGATTACTCGGAGACCCTCGACGGCCCCTCGATGGAGATCTACAAGAAGATTCCCGAGGGTGGCACCAGCCTGGCCGCTCTGCGCGCCACGCCCTCGGCCAAGGCCAGCATCGAACTGGGACGCACCCTGCGCCAGAAGCGCACCGCCGCATCGTTTCTCCAGGAGCGCTTCAGCGTGCCGGCCAAGCGCATCGGCCTGCCCATTGGAATCAACGAGAGCGACAGCTTCTTCGCCGCGCTGGAAAAACTTAGCGGCCACAAGACTCCGGAGAAGTACACGCGCGAGCGCGGCCGCCTGGTGGACGCCTACGTGGATGGACACAAGTATCTCTTCGGCAAGCGTGCCCTGATCATCGGCGACGAAGACATGGTCGTCGGACTGACCTCTTTCCTGGCCGAAACCGGCGTCCTGCCCGTACTCTGCGCCAGCGGCGGCAAAAGCGGAGCCTTTGCCCGCAGCATCGCCGAGGTCACCACGCACCTGCGCGAGCCGGCCATGGTGCGCGAGGGCGTGGACTTCATGACCATCGCCGAGGAACTCGCACTGAAGGATCTGAAGCCGGACTTCGTCATCGGCAGCAGCAAGGCCGCCAAACTGGCACGCACGCTCGGAGTGCCGCTCATCCGCCTTGGCTTTCCCATCCATGACCGCATCGGAGGACAGCGCATTCTGCACCTCGGTTATCGCGGGGCGCAGCAGTTGTTCGATCTCGTCGTCAACACCCTGCTGGAAGTGAAGCAGGATTCGAACTCAATCGGATACAGCTACTTGTAGAGGTGGAAGATGGCACTGGACCTGACACAGCACCCTTGTTTCAACTCGGACAAACGTCACACCACCGGGCGCATTCATCTGCCCGTGGCGCCCAAGTGCAACATCCAGTGCAACTACTGCGATCGCAAGTTCGACTGCATGAATGAGAGCCGTCCCGGCGTGACCAGCGCCGTGCTGGAGCCCCGCCAGGCGCTGGCCTACCTGGACAAGGTGATGGAGCGCGTGCCGCAGTTGCGGGTCGTGGGCATCGCCGGGCCGGGCGATCCCTTTGCCAGTCCCAACGAGACGCTGGAGACGCTTCGCCTGGTGCGGGAGAAGTATCCCGAGATGCTGCTTTGCGTGGCCAGCAACGGCCTCAACCTTGCCCCCTACGCCGAGGACCTGGCGCGGCTGGAGGTCAGCCACGTCACCGTCACGGTGAACACCGTCGATCCCGCCATCGGCAGCCGCATTTACAGCTGGGTGCGCGACCACAAGACCATCTATCGCGGTGAGCAGGCCGCCCGTGTGCTGCTGGAGCGTCAGTTGGAATCGATCAAGGCGGTCAAGGCCGCCGGCGTCACACTCAAGATCAACACCATCATCGTGCCCGGCATCAACGACGAGCACGCCGCCGTGGTAGCCGAGGAGATGCGCGCGCTCGGCGCAGACGTGATGAACTGCATCCCGCTGTACCCGGTGGCCAGCACTCCGTTTGCCGGCTTTACGGAGATGCCGCTCTCCGAGGTCAAACAGATTCGCAGCCGGGTGGCGGAGATCATTCCGCAGATGGAGCACTGCACGCGCTGCCGCGCCGACGCCGTCGGCCTGCTCGGCCAGGATCAGTCGCAGGAGCTGGTCAGCCTGATGAAGGACTCCGCTGCCGGGCTCTTCGACGACCGCAGCGCGCGGCCCTATGTCGCCGTGGCCAGCATGGAGGGCATTCTCATCAACCAGCACCTCGGCGAGGCTGACAAGGTCTGGATTTTCGAGCACGATGAGATCTCTCCCAAGCTGGTTGCCATGCGCGACGCGCCCGAGGAGGGTGGCGGTAACGCGCGCTGGCGCGAGTTGTCTAAGTCGCTGGAAGACTGCCACACCATTCTCGTCAGCGGCGTGGGCCGCGCTCCGCGCTGGGTGCTGGAGAACAGTGGCCTGCGCGTCATCGAAGCCGCGGGGTTGATCTCGACTGCGATGGAGAGCCTGCACCGCAGCGGCGAGGTTCCGGTGGCGATGCAGAAACAGTTCAAGTCCTGTGGAAGTTCCGGCTGCCAGGGTACCGGCACCGGCTGCGCGTAATCATTTTATTCATCAAGGAGAATTTTCATGCAGAAACCGACGCACCATATTTTAGTTTGCGCCAGCTTCCGCACCAGCGGAGAGAGCAAGGGAATGTGCTTCAAAAAAGACTCCGCCTCGCTGCTGCCCTACATTGAAAACGAGCTGAGCGACCGCGGCATGGAAGACGTCATGGTCTCCAGCACGGGCTGTATGAATCGCTGCGAGAATGGCCCGCTGATGGTCGTCTACCCGGCTGGCTCATGGTACGCCGAGGTGAACGAGGAGAAAATTGACAGCATTCTCGACGCCCTGGCCGAGGGCAACGAAGCCACCGAGTATCTGCTTACTTAGTTGTACCGGAGCGAGAATGGCATGACGGCAACTGTGCGGATTATCGACTGCACCCTGCGTGACGGTGAGCAGGCTCCGGGCGTGGCCTTTACGCGCGCGGAAAAGCTGGCGATCGCCCGCGCCCTGGATGCAGCCGGTGTGCCGGAGCTGGAGTGCGGCGTAGCCGCCATGGGCGAGGCCGAGCGCCAGGACATCCGCGCCCTGCTGGAGCTTGAACTCCGTGCCCGCCTTACCGGCTGGAGCCGCGCCCGAATGACGGACGTGGATGCCACCGCCGCCTGCGGCCTCAACGCCATCCACATCGCCTTTCCGCTCTCGACGATTCAGCTTGAGTGCATTGGCAAGAACACCGCCTGGGCCATGCGTGAGTTGCACACCGTCGTGCAGTACGCACGCCAGCATTTCGATTTCGTTAGCGTGGGCGCGCAGGACGCCTCGCGCACCTCGCCGCTCATCCTGCGGGAGTTTGTCGCCGCCGCATCCGCATTGGGCGTGCATCGCATCCGCATTGCCGACACGGTCGGCATCTGGAACCCCATGCAAACCGCCGAAGCGATCAGCGTGCTCTCTGAGGCCTCAGCACCAGCCGTGATCGAGTTCCACGGCCACAACGATCTCGGCATGGCCGTGGCCAACAGCATCGCCGCCCTGCAGGCCGGAGCCACGGCCATCAGCGGCACCTTCACCGGCCTGGGCGAGCGCGCCGGCAACGCCGCGCTGGAGCAGGTAGTGATGGCCGCGCGCCACTCGCTGGGTGTGGAGTGCGGCATTGAGAGCAGCGCGATTCCTGGAATCTGCGAGCTTGTCTCACGGGCCGCGCAGCGCCCGATTCCGCCCGCGCAGCCCATCATCGGGGAGGCCGTTTTTCAGCACGAATCCGGCATCCACTGCCACGCCCTGCTGAAGGATCGCCGCAGCTTTGAGCCGTTTTCCGCAAGCGAGCTGGGGCGGCAGGCAGCAGCGCCCGTCATCGGCCGCCACTCCGGCACGGAGAGCGTACGGCAGCACCTTGCACAGATGGGCATCGACGTTCCGCGCATGGTGGTGGAGTGCATGATGCCGAGGATTCGCCTCCAGTCGGTACGCAACAAGGGCGCAGTCACAGCGCAGCAATTGATGGAGATTCATGCCGTCATCAGTCAGGAGCTTGGACTCAACCGGCAGATTGGCAAGACAGGCACGGCCGGATAACAGATTCCGTGTAACGAATTACGATTCGCAAACAAAAGGAGTGAACAGAATGTTCAATCTAGTTGCCATTAATCTTCCCGATGAAAAGCACCAATTCGCCAACCAGTGCCACAAGGCCAAGTGCACCAACGAGGGCCGCTACCAGCTGTTTGCGGATATTGATGAGACGGGTCTGCCCGACTGGGAAGGCAGGGCCATTTGCTCCTTCCACCTGGTGGAGGAGGCGCGTCTGCGTCCGGAGATCATCATGTCCCTCATCGACATCATGATCGACACCATGGAGCAGCATCGTCTCTTTACCAGCGCCCACGCGCCGGAAGGTAACGCCGCTCGTCAGGTCCTCAGCTTTCCCCGCGGCTAGCGCCGGCCAATCCAGCAGCCGGATACGCGATGTTGCCTCCGGTCGCAGACGCCCCTGCGCGAATTAACTCCACGGCCAGAATGATGCTGGCCGGAGTGTCTCTGCTACGGGCCGGGAGTTCACAGCCCGGTGTTGTATGCGTTGATCGCTTCTTTGTTTTGAGGTTCTCTCATGAGTTCGAATGCAGCACAGCCGAATGCGCTGCCAGCCGCCGGCAGCATTTCGCCCACGGCCTATAACCACCCCCTGCTGCAGGCTCAGGCCGCAGCCAAGCCCGGCTGCAAGTGCGGTGTGTTGCGTCCGCCGCGCAAACTGCACGCGGCCGTCGGACTCTGGCTGGCGATCTTTGTCACCGTCCACTTCGTCATCGGCCTGACGGCCATGACCCCCACCCGGTACGATGGAGTTGTCGGCCAGCTTCATCGCTTGACCGCAGCTCTGCCTGGCATGGTACTGCTGCTCATTCTTATTCCCATGCTGGTGCAGGCAGGCAGCGGAATCTTTCTTCTCGTCAAAGAAGGCGTGCAGTACGACGTCAAACGCTGCGACCGCGGTGGCAAGCTGCGCTACTTCCTGCAGCGCTGGAGCGGACTGGCGATGCTGGTCTTTCTCCTGCCGCACATCGCCATCCTGCGCGGATGGGCACACGCGCTGCTGGGTGACGCAGTCTCCTCGTCTGGTGTGCAGCAGAGTGGAGGCTTTAGCTCAACGCTCCTCGCGCTGCATCCGTGGAGTTCGGCGGCCGCAAATTCCGCAATGATCGGCCTGCTGCTCGTCGGTGTGCTTGGCACGGTCTTTCACGTTGCGAACGGCGCATGGTCGGGTTCTGTGCTGTGGAAGGTCGTGAACACCGATCGCGGCAAGGCCTGGCTGAACCTTGCCAGCCTGGCTGCCGGCATCGCGCTGGCGGCAATCGGATGCATCGCCTGGTACGCCTTCAGCCTTCGCCCGTACCTGCACGGCAGCGTCGCGTCATTGCTTCGCTAGTGGAGCCCGGCCCTGTGCCGGAAAGCCGCCGATCTATCTGTACGATCAATTCATCAGCAGTGACAACGGGCAGCGGAGATCGCTAATGCGGCAAAGCATGATGCAGCGGTCTCATGCGCTTTTTGAAGTGAAGAAACACAGCGGCAGTGAATCTGATTGCGCGGATAAACACATCATACGTTCTGAACAGAATTCGCTTGGGTGGCAGTAAGAATGCTTCCTTTAGCAGGGTTCTAATTGGATGACTCATAAAATAAAAGAGCGTTTATGCCGAATGCTCCTTCCGACCTCCATTCTGATTGCGGCAATAATGCCGTCAGATGGCATACATCATGATATGGCCCTCCCCGGGGTTCAGCGCAGTGATAGTGTGGCCCCGCTTATGTGCTTGCGGTCACTTGCACGGAGCTAAAGGCATAGAACTACTCGTATCTTCCTCTATCTACATCCTTTTTTAGTTTTTTACAAATAGTGGAATCTCCGCGTTTATCAGGCCTGTGCATCTCGCAGTATGGGAACGAACTGGTTGTCAGACGCGGCGGCCACGGAACCTCTTTGCCGGGCTTCGCCCAGAATACAGGCCCCGATGAGATAGCTTTTACCCGGCAACGTACGCTTTCGCACCGTGGCCCATATTGCGCCCATGCCGCCGGAATTTCATCGGCCGTGATGCCGACGCAGCACCCGCTGCAATAGACTGATGGCTGAGGAGAGAATCATGTCCACTGTCATTGCCGAAACCTCCAATGAGATTGGAATCATCACGCTCAACCGTCCGAAGGTGAACGCCCTCAGCGCGGAGCTGATCGAAGAGGTCACACGCGCGCTCGACGGGATGAAGGCGCATAACCTGCGCGTGGTGATTCTGCGCGCCATGCCCGGTGTCAAGGTCTTCTCCGCCGGGCACGAGGTTACGGAGCTGCCCACCAACGGCCGCGATCCGCTCACCTACAACGACCCGCTGCGCGCCGTCATCCGCGAGATTCAGCACCACCCCTGCCCGGTGGTCGCCATGATCGAAGGCTCGGTGTGGGGCGGCGCCTGTGAGATGGTCATGAGCTGCGACCTGATTGTCTGCGGCGAGGACACGACCTTCGCCATCACTCCGGCGCGCCTCGGCGTGCCCTATAACATCTCCGGCATCCTGAACATGATGAAGGTCGCCGACATTCCGTTCATCAAGGAGATGCTGTTCACGGCAAGGCCAGTCTCCGCCGAGCGGCTGATGTCCTGCGGCGTGGTGAATCACCTGGTGCCACGGAATGAGCTGGAAAGCTTCACGATGAATCTGGCCGGGCAGATCGCCGAGTGTTCGCCGCTCGTGCTGCGCATCCTGAAGGAAGAGCTGCGCGTGCTCACCTCGGCGCACCCCATTACGCCGGAGGCCTACGAGCGCCTGCAATCGCTGCGCCGCGAGGTGTATGACAGCGAGGACTATCACGAGGGCATCCGCTCCTTCTTCGAGAAGCGCAAGCCGAACTTCCAAGGACGTTAGCGGTACGGATTATGCCGCGCAGATGCATTGCAGATTATGTGGCGCGGCTTACTCGGCGCGGATCAGGTACTCCTCGAAGCCGAGTCCAATGACGCGCACCAGCTCCGGCCGCACCTCGATCATGTTCACCGCCGGATAGGTTTGCGCCGGAGAGGAGAAGTGCGCCAGCACTTCGGCCGCGGGGATCACGCCCTCCACCATGGCGGCCCTCGTGTTCTGAATCATCGGGTCCACTGACTGATTTGCCTCGGGCTGCCATCCACTCTTCAGGTGCAATCCGCTGGCGAGAAGAAAATCCAGCACCTGCCATGCCACTGCCCCGCCAGCCGCCTCCAGAGAATCGGCTGCAAACAGTCCAAGCCAGTCCGTGGTGAGCCGGTAGGTAAATCCCCAAACCGGATGCGCACACCAGTCAACGGCGGGAAACAGGCAGCTCTCCGGCATATTGGGCACAGGCCGCAGGCGGTGCCGCGCCGCGTTCCGCCACTCGCTGAGCGGCATCCAAACGGCCGCCACCGCTTCTTCCGGGTCCACCGTAGTCGGCAACGCTTTATCCACATGGAAGACGAACGGCGCTACCAGCATGAACGGCCCACGCCGCCGCCGAGCCACAACCGGCTCCAGTGCGCGCTCCAGGCTGGCGGGAAGCAGTTCCACGCCACACTCCTCGTGCAGTTCACGCAGCGCGGTTTGCAGTGGAGTAGTGTCCGAGCTCTCGCGCCGGCCGCCGGGATACGACCAGTGTCCCGACCAGGGGTCATCGGGATGCTCGGTCCGTCGCATCAGCAGAATCGAATCCGTGTCGCGCGCCCGCACAATGGCCACTGCGGCCTGCGGTTCTGCGGGTTGCACCGTGCTCATGGCCACTGTTCCCCTGCTTTGATTCTGCACTTACCACAGGCTTGACGCCAAGAGCCGGTTGCAGCCTGGAAATCGGCTCACTCCCATGGAGCGGAAGTGTAGCCGGATATTCCATTGAAAGAGAGTCAATCAGGCGAAAGAACCGGCCGTTTTACCGCGCTACAAAGTAAAGCGCCTCGCAGCGGATTGCCTGCGAGGCGCTTAAAAATCTTGGTGCCGAAAAATGGACATGCCACCCAGCCGTATTCAATTTGCCCCGTATTAAGGGCTAAATCGTCCTTGCCCAATGGTTTACGGCTGCACCACTGAGCACCCCTCCAAGCAATCCAATACCACATGGTACAAAAACCGCCAGGCATGTCATACGGCTAAGCCAATCTCTACAAAGGTCACAGATGTTGAATTGATCTCCTGTTGACTAGCCGACTCCATAGAACACCCTGACTCAACAGCAAATTTTCCCATGGTTCCCAATCAAGCTTGTCATGGAGCTCTAGTAATCCACTCCCTTCCAATAGTTTGGCGTGTTGACGATCTCGTACTTGTTGGGATCGGCCTTGACCATGGCGTTGGCCGCGGAGTTCCAGACCGTGGCGTGGCCCACGGCTCCGGTGCCACCGACGTTGTTGTTCTGCACCACGGACTGATCGAGCAGGTAGTTGCTGAAGCCTGCGGAGGTGCGCGCGTTGTTGTCCTGCTGCGCCCAGTATCCGGCATGTTGCGCGTCATTGGCGGCTTCAGTGGCGTTCATGCGTGCGGTGGCCGCCTGGCCTATCTGGTGGATCTGGTTCACGCGCTGCTGCGAGGCGGCCATAATCTGCTGATCGTTCTGTTGCTTTTGCTGCAACACTGCGGACATCTGCTGGTTCACCACCTGGTTGTTGATCTGGTAGCTGGCGATGATCGCCTTCAGAAGGTCAAACTCCTTGTTTTCCACGGCTGCGGGCAGCAGCGAGTGATCCAGCAAGACGGAGTAGCCGCCAAAACTCTGGACAGGGTCAATAGCGCACATGACGTCGTTAAACGCCTGCATGCCTTTGCCGTCGGGGTCCATGTGTCCAATGGCGTGGACGCAATGGTTGCCCTGCGCCGCTTGCATGGGCTCAAGCTTTTCCACCTGAATCTTCGCCGGCCCCTGTCCCCCTGCCTTGCGCCAGGCCTGGAATAGATTCACGAAGTCCTTATTGATATCGCCGCGGAAGGGATAGACCATGGTTCCCTGCATGACCGGCATGCG
Source organism: uncultured Acidobacteriota bacterium (assembly GCA_903851035.1). GTDB lineage: Bacteria > Acidobacteriota > Terriglobia > Terriglobales > Acidobacteriaceae > TOLSYN. Next base: position 64,287 of record CAINND010000060.1, read on the forward strand.
CTGCCGGGCCAGTTTGATCTGGAATGGGTTGGTCGGGTCCACGGCGTTGCGGATCATGTCAAGGGCAACCTGCTCGCCGTTGGGTCCGCGCACAATGATGGTGCCGTGGCCGCTGCTGGGATCCATCTTCCAGCCATCGGGCACACCCATGCTGGCCGAATTATCGGCCGCCGTCACCCGACGCAACGCCGCAGTAGTTGGCGCTGGGGCCGTGCCGGCCGCAACCGGTGACGCGGCAGACGACTGGCCGGGATTCCACACGCTCGTCAACTTCTGCAGCATGGGGTTCACCGTCGAGCTAAAGCGGCTGGCATCATCGGTGATGAGAGCAGCCTCAAAGTGACTGGGCGAGACTTCGGCGGCAATCACCATCCCCGCCACGGTCGCGTTACCCCGGCTCTGGTCGACGGCCGTAAAGAAGACTGCGACGGAGTTGCTGTTGCGCACGCGGAAGGGCTGCCCTACCTTCGGCTTCTCTCCGCACTGCTGGTGCACGGAGCTGAGAATCGAGCCCAGGGCCGCGGCCTGCGATGAGACTCCGTTCACGACTCCGTAGACAATTTTTCCATCTGGTGGATAGTTAATGGTCGTTTGTCCCCCGGAAGCGGAGCTGCCGGCACCGGCAGCTACATCCTGGTTTCGGCAATCGACGGTGATTGCCAGGCAAAGCACAAGACTGAATATGAGAACCGCTGGCTTACTGGCGTTCATAAGGACTTTCCTCTTCTTCTCTTGGATCAATTCCTCTGCAGTGCATGGATCGGAACATATGAATTGCCGTGTTCGCTGGAGAACCGACTGCCGGGCGGCAAAATTTTACTGCCCTTTCCCACGAAAGAGCGCTGCCGAACAGGAGATTCAGCATTTTCACCCTCCAGTTGACCCAAAGTGGAACTTGCCACGCGCATTTTCTGGACAATATGCATTGCCCGCGCGACGGAAATTGCCGCCTGGTGTTTCGAAATTGTGACTGGCCTTCCGTAGCGGAAGGTCTATACTCAGGCATTCTTAAACGGAGCTCGTATGAGGCCATTCTCGGCGGCCTTTCTCGTTGGGCTGTTCCTCGCCTGCGGTGCGCAGATGGCGGCGCAGAGCGGGCGGGCGTTGCTCCTCGGCATCAATACTTATCAGCCACCGGGCACCACGTCGGAGCATCCGCCGGGCTGTATTTACGGACGCTGCGAGCTGGGAACATTTGAGAACCTGGACGGCGCGGTCAATGATGCCTCGGCCATGGCCGATCTGCTGATTAGCCCTAAGTTCGGATTTCCCGCCGCGCAGGTTGTGTTGCTCACCAATCCCAACCCAGTCCGTCCGCACCCTGGTGTTACCGTCCTGCCCGCCGCGCAGACAACACGCGAGGGCATTCTTGCTGCGATGCAGAAGTACCTGGTGGATTTGCCGCAGAAGGGCGATAACGTTGTCTTTTATGCGGCCAGCCACGGATCGTTGCGCGTGAACAGCAAGGGCAACAAGCTGACAGTGCTGGTGAATGGCAGGTATCTGCACGCAGACAGCACGCTGGTTCCCTCGGACGCCTACAAGGGCGGCTACGACGTGCGCGACCGCGAGATGACCCGCATCTTCAACGCCGCTCTGGACAAGGGAATCCACCTGACGGTGATCTTTGACAGTTGCCACAGCGGCGGCATCAGCCGTGGAATCGGCACAAAGTACAAGGAGCGCAAGCTCGCCTTCGATCCCCGCGACATTGCCGAAGAGCCCGCGACTGATGCAGGCTCGACGCCTCCGACGGAGAGAGCGGACAACCCGGCGCTGGTCTTTACCGCCGTGCAGCAGGATCAGACGGCCAGGGAACTCCCCCTCAACGCCGCCATCACCGAACCGCATGGCGCCTTTACCGCTGCGCTGATTGAAGCGCTGGAGAGCCTGCCCGCCGCCACGCCTGCATCGGATGTTTACCAGCGCGTGAAGGCCGTGCTGGAAGGCGGCGAGGTGCCGGAGCAGGAGCCGGAGCTCGACGCGGCCGCCGCGCGTCGCCGTCAGCCTCTTTTTGGTGGTGCGCCGGCAGAGAACGGCAAGCTGCGCGCCTTTGCCCTGAAGACGGATGACGAAGGAAAGGTGTGGCTGGACATTGGACGCGCCACGGGCATCGGCGTGGGCAGTGAGTTCACTTCCATCCCTGCAGATAAGAACGGTGCGGCGGTTCATCTGCGTATCACCGAATTGCAGGGCATCGCCCGCTCCACCGCCGAAGTGGTCGGTGCCTCCGGCGCAAGAGTGGAAGCCGGAGAGACCTTTGAGCTGACGAAATGGATTCCGGCCGAGTCGGCGCCACTGCGCCTGTGGCACTGGGCGGCGAATCTCACGGAGGAGCAACTGCGCTCCGCCGTGGACGAGGTACATGCCGCAAGAGTTATTTCGGTCGCCGACCCAGCCGAAGAGCCCTGGACGCACATGCTGAGCTGGGATGGCGCGAGTTGGACGTTGCAGCAGGCAGGCGCGGCCACTGTTACAAATCTCGGTGCGCCGCTCGCGGCGAAGACCTTGCAGCAACATCTTCCCGCCGGTGCCAGGCTGTGGATCAACCTGCCACCGTCGCACGAGTTGGCCGCCAGGCTGCATGCAGAAGACGAAAACAGCAATGTGCAGATTTCAATTGATCTTGCCAGCGCACATTACGCGCTCACCGGAGCGCTGGGGCCGGATGGCCCAACCTACGCGTGGTTCCATAAGAATGAGTTGGTAGCCGGGCCGGTCGCCGCCGCGCGCAGCACTCACACGCCGGGCTGCTCGGAGACATCGCCCTATCCGGTGCGCAGCGACTGGGTGGCCATGACAGGCAGCGGTGCGATTGCGGAGCGTGCCGTGTTACTGAATAACTTCGCCGCGCGGCTGGCCAAGGTGCACGGATGGTTGGAACTGGCAGATTCTCCGGCCGGTGCAACCAGCGGCGGATATTATTCGCTGGCGCTGCTGCCGGCGGCCAATGACGAAGTGCCGCTTGCAAATGACGCACTGGTGCGCGGCGGAGAGCTGTTGCGGATGGCCTTACGCTCCGACGAGCGCGTGGTGGAAAAGCGCTGGGTGTATGTGCTGGACATTGACTGCCGCGGCCAGGGCACGCTCATCTATCCGGGAAATTACGCGGAGAATCAATTTCCCAATGCCGCCGACCGGGGACGCCAGTTTCTGCTGCCGGGTGCGCGAAACCTGCGCGTAGGCCCGCCTTACGGCATGGATACGCTGATTCTTTTGAGCACCGCACAGCCGTTGCCTGATCCATATGCCTTGAATTTTGAGGGCGCAACTGCACGCGGTGAGCACCGGGCGCAATCTCCGCTGGAGAAGCTACTCAACCGCGCCAGCAGCGGCACGCGCGGCACAACCAGCGGAATGCCGGTCAACTGGGGCATCGCGTTGACGCCCCTTCACAGTGTCCCCGAAGGAGAAAACAAGTGACCTGCGCAGCCAGCATCACGGTGCCGCAATCAGAACGGAAAGCTTCACTCCACAACGAAAGAGAGTTTTTATGTCCATCTCACGACGCCGCTTTATGACCGATGCCTCATCCTTGGGGCTGCTCGCCGCCATCCTGCCGGAACTGGTGCAGGCACAATCGCAGTCCAGCGCACCTCCACCCTCTCCGGTGGATGCGCCGCACGACTCTTTCGATTTTTGGAACGGCTTCTTCGACTCTGTAAACCCATACAGCGAAAATTACGGCAAGAAGTCCGCCACGCGCGGACCACAAGACCAATTGCCGGAACACGGCGCCGAGACGCAGTATCTGCACTTCAAGGCGGACGAGCGAAAGCTGCGTTACGCGACCGACATCCACAAGGATGAGCTGCTGAACCACGATGGTGACGTGGCCGTCAGCATCGCGCTTTCGCAATTCCGCACCGGCGAGGGGGACACCAGCGTCCATGGCTCGCAACTGCGCGTGGACACAACGCAGATATACCCATACGCGAACATCATCGCGCCGCTTGCCTGGACGGCCATCGCGTCTCTTGCACCGGACAAGGCAGGTAAAGTTTCGCTGGACAGGCTCGGCTTCAAGACGCCGCAGGCCAGGCAGGGCACCAGCAAGATACTACTCACGCGGGGTACGGGAAAGCTGGCGGTCAATATTTCCAAGGCGCCCTCCACATCTGTTTTTGTGAAGGCGCTGCACGTCATGATGGCGGGAGCCAAAATTGCGGCACCACTGGTAAGCCTTCCGGCTGTCAGTGTTCCGGCATTGAGCGCGTTCACGGAAGTATTGAGTTACTGGGAAGACCGCACGAAATTTTTAATGGCGGGCAATCTTACGTCGGCCATAGCTACGCAACATGCCTTGGGTGATTCCGAACGCGAAGACCGTTATATCGGCCTTGTCTCCGGCGACTACCTGATGCTGCCCATGAAGCACACGAACGATCTTGCCAAGGAACTGCCGAATCTGGAGATCGTGCAGGGGTATCTGGTGCGGAAGGATGCTGATCCGAACCTGCCGATTGAAACGCGGGCGCAGAGCGCGGTCCCCGGCATTACTTATGCATCCATGCGGGTCAGCGTGCAGAAGCTGGATGGATCGTATAGCAACGAACCCGCAAAGAGCACGGCCGATGCTTGCCCGGCAAGCTCCTCCACGTCATCGAGCAAATCTAAGTCAAAGGGCAAGACGAAGTAGCCGGGAGAGGAAGGAAAGATGATTCGCCCAGGGAAGGTGCTGGTTTTCGCATGTTTGTGCGCGGTGTTACTTATGGCAGCAGCGGTCGCCCACGCGCAGAGCGCTCCACTGCGGGAGCAGATTGCGCAGCATGAGCAGAAGCTGGCCGGGGCTCGCGCCGTACACCAGGCACAGGATGAAGTTACGCAACTCATCGCCCTGGGCTACCTATACCGCCAGTCCGGCCAAATGCAGAAGGCGCTGGACGCTCTGAACCAGGCACTGGCCGCGGAGCAGAACGGCGGCGGCCAGGCCACCCGGGCGATGACCCTTAACACCATGGGCAAGGTCTACTCCGACATGGGGCAGCAGCAGAAAGCGCTGGAGTTATTCGGTCAGGCGCTCGCCATCTGGCAATCTCTCGGCATCCGCGCCGCCGAGGCCAACACCGAGACCTACATGGGCCGTTCGTACAACGAGCTCGGCCAGCGGCAGGATGCGCTGAAACATCTGACCAATGCGATGTCCCTTTGGCAGCAGATCGCCACCCAGCCGCAGAACCTGCGTTCCCGATCGCGCATGGGACTCTCGGAGCTGATGGACCTGAAGCGCCTGAAGGATGCCATGCCGAATCTGCAGGAACTGGTGGAGCACGCAGGGAAGGCCAACACCCTGGACAACCTCGGCAAGACCTACTCCGACATGGGTCAGGGCCAACAGGGGTTGGAGTACCTGAAGCAGGCGCTACCCATCTGGCGCGAGGCAGGCGAGCGCAACGGAGAGGCTCTGACGCTGAATGACATGGGCCGCACCTGCGCCGATCTGGGACAAAAGCAGAACGCTCTGGACTATTACAACCAGGCGCTCACCTTGTGGCGCAGCATCGGCAATCGGCAGGGCGAAGCGATGACCCTCAACAGCCTCGGCCGCCTCTATCGCGATCTGGGGCAGCAGCAGTCGGCACTCGATTACTACAACCAGACGCTGCCCATCTGGCGCGAAGTGCAGAACCGCAACGGCGAGGCCATGGCGCTGAACGACATTGGCCGCGCCTACGCCGACCTGGGGCAGGGACAGAAGGCTCTGGAATATTTTGATCGCGCGCTGCCCATCTGGCATGAGACAGGTGCCCGCCGCGGCGAGGCGATGACCATGAACAACGCCGGCCGTGTCTGGTCAGATATGCATGAGCCCGCCAAGGCGTTGGCCCTCGACGCCGAGGCGCTCGGCATATGGCGAGAGGTGCAGGACCGCCGCGGTGAGGCGCTGTGCCTGATGAGTCTGGGCTGGGCCTATTACGAGCAAAAGCAGATTGAACAGGCTCTGGCCAGCGAATTGTCCGCACTGGCCCTGGCCAAGAACGTTGGCGATCCGGAGGTTGAGGGCGTCATCGAGACCAGCCTGATGGTTGGCTTCCGCGAGCAGCATCATCCGGAAGAGGCAATTCTGTTTGGCACGGCTGCGGTGAACAGTTTTCAGCAGATTCGCAGGAATATCTCGGGGCTGGCTAAGGACCTGCAAACCGGCTTCGTACAGTCGAAGTCTTTCACCTATCGCACGCTCGCCGAGTTGCTGGTGCAATCCGGACGCCTGGGAGAGGCCGAGCATGTTCTTGATCTGCTGAAGGAACAGGAGTTGAAAGAAGTTGTGCGCGGCGCCGCCGAAAGTGCGACATCCGCCTCTCAACCCCTGGCGCTGAGCCCCGCGCAGCAGAAAGCAGAGAGCGAACTGACTTCTGCGGAGAAGACAGCCGCCGCCCTGACCGAAATGAACGTGGAGATGTCCCGGCTGCAGGGCAAGCCGAATCGCACACCCGACGAATCCGTTCGCTTGAAGGCCCTGGAGGCGAAGATTGAAACGGCCAATGCGCAGGTGGCGGAGTTCTTTCGCAAAACGCTTTATCCCGCGCTGGCGCAACGCTCCGGAGCGCAGGATGCCAACGCCTTGCTCAGCCGGGAAAAGTCGGAGGTCAGCCGCCTGCAGAACACGCTCGCCAAACTGGGACCGCGCGTCATCGGCATTCGCCTGTTGCTGGGCGAAGCGCACGCCTACCTTATCGTGGTGACGCCACAGGCGCGCCGCAAGTACGAGCTGGCTGCCGCTCCCGCCGAGTTGCGCAGCAAGGTTCTGCAAGTGCGCGAGGAGCTGCGGCGACCTTCGTCGAATCCGCGGCCTCACCTCGCCGAGCTTTACAACATGGTGGTCGCGCCCCTCGGCAATGAGCTTGCCTCGCTGGCGCAGAGTGCGCAGGGCGAAGCCCGGGCGCCGGTGCTGCTGTGGTCGCTGGATGGCGTGATGCGTTACGTGCCCATGGCCGCCTTGTTCGATGGCACACACTACCTGGCCGAACGCTTCAACAACGTACTGTTCACGCCGGAGAGTTACGGACGCATGGCCTCCGGCGATGACGGCAAGCCTGCGATGCGGGTGCTGGCCATGGGACTCTCCAAAAGTTACAGAGGCTTGCCCGCCCTGCCCGGAGTGCTGCCGGAGTTGGCTGCCGTGGCCGAAGACCCGGCGGTACCGGAATCGCACGGGCCGATGCACGGACGCCTCTACTATGACGACCGCTTCACCTACGCAGAGCTGAAGGAACAACTCGGCTCCGGAGCGGGCTTTCCCGTCGTCCACATTGCCAGCCATTTTGTTCTGGAGGCCGGCGGCGATGCCGAGCCCTATCTGATGCTGGGCGGAGAAAACGCCGGAGACACCGGTGGCTTCCCCCTCACGCTTTCGCGCATTGAAGAATCCACCATCAACTTTCAGCAGACGCGGCTGCTTACGCTCTCTGCCTGCAGCACGGCCAAGGGCGATGTGAACAATAATGGTATGGAGATGGACAGCCTTGGCATGATTGCGCAGCAGAAAGGAGCCGGAGCCGTGTTGGCAGCCCTGTGGGACGTGAACGATGCCAGCACTAGTCGGCTGATGAGCGACTTCTATACACGCTGGGTCACGAATCCTGCGCTCGGCAAGGCCGAGGCGCTGCGCCAGGCACAGATGGATTTTCTGCACGGGCAACAGGCTTCGCCACAGACTGCCCATCGTGGAGTGCAGGCCGTGGAGAATGATTCTGCCGGGGCGCCGCGCTCCGGATACGCGCACCCATTTTACTGGGCGCCGTTCATTCTGATTGGCGATTATCAATAGCCAGCGGGTATGCGATCATTCACTCCGTTCAAAACCACAACCTTCCGGGAGCTTGCATGCGACTTTTTACCGCGCTACGGCCGCGCTACGAAGAAAAGCGCCTCGCAAGTGATTGACTGCGAGGCGCTTAAAACTTATGGTGCCGAAGAAGGGACTCGAACCCCCACACCCTTGCGAGTACATGGACCTGAACCATGCGCGTCTGCCAATTCCGCCACTTCGGCACGGGGAAAGAGATGCGCAGCAGAACACCGCGTCCGGAACCCGGAGGTTCCGCCTTTCCAACTGGCTTACAAATGAAATTGTAACACACGGCCGCGCTTTGTCGAATCCCTTGCCGAGCCAGCTTTTATGCGGCTGCGGCGCGCCCCCGGCAGCGGGCTTTGCCGTTGCATCCAGGTCCCGGGGCTCTGCCGGCGGGGTCGGCGCGGGCTTCCATCCGCGGCAGCATAGCTTTCTCGCTTTGCCATGGCTCGGGCGCAAAGGTATAGTTCTGCTGTTGCGTTTCCACGGCCAGCCGCACCTGGCTGCAAGCCGGACACAAGCTGGCCGGATGCGGCGCTAACCGGCGCCCGCGCATCAAGCCCACAAGTTCACCGGAGCACTCCGGAGGAGTTCGATGTCTGAACCGAAGCACGATGCTGAGCCGGGGATTCCCATGGCCGTCTGCCGTGAGCTGCGCACCATGGCCCACGATCTGAGCAATTCACTTGAGACGATTGTGCAGGCCGGCTACCTGCTGCGCCAGACGACGCTGGACGACAACCAGCGCAAGTGGCTATCGCTCATCGACAAGGCCGCGCAAGATGCCGCGCTGCTGAATCGTCAACTGCGCGAAGTGCTGCGCAACAGTAGTCAGCAGGAGTAGCGGGCGGCTGCAATTTGAAATTCTGATTCCTCCCCCGGCGCCATTCTTCGCGCCCTTGTCATTGCCCCCTGCCTCCAGCGGTTGGTACACTCGTGGCGCCTTAAGGAGGCATTCATGGCAATCATTCCTACATTTGAAAATATTCGTTACGAACTGAAAGATCACATCGCCACCATCACCGTTGCGCGCCCCAAGGTGCTGAACGCGCTGAATGGCGCCACGCTGGCTGAGCTGGCCACGGCCTTTACCGCTGCCGGCGAGGACAAAGAGGTGCTGGCCATCATTCTGACCGGCGAGGGCGAAAAGGCATTCGTCGCCGGCGCCGATATCACCGAGTTCAGCGGCGTCACGGCCATGGATGCCGTGGACTTTGCCCGCCGCGGCCAGCGCACTTTCTCCCTGATTGAAAACCTCGGCAAGCCGGTCATCGCCGCCGTCAACGGCTTCGCCCTCGGCGGCGGATGCGAGCTGGCCATGGCCTGCACCATCCGCATCGCCAGTGAGTCGGCGCGCTTCGGCCAGCCGGAGACCAAGCTCGGACTCATCCCCGGATACGGTGGCACGCAGCGGCTGCCCCGCCTGGTGGGCAAGGGCCGCGCCCTGCAGATCATCCTCACCGGAGACATGGTGAAGGCCGACGAGGCTCTGCGCATCGGGCTGGTGAACGAGGTTGTTGCGGCCGCCGAGCTGCTGCCGCGCGCCGAGGCCATCGCCAAAAAGATCATCGCCAACGCTCCCATCGCCACCCGCCTCACCATCGACTCCGTCAATCGCGGGCTGGACATGGCGCTGGGCGAGGGGCTGGAGCTGGAAGCCGCAAACTTCGGCCTCAGCTTTGCCACCGAGGACAAGCTGGAAGGCACCAAGGCCTTTGCGGAAAAGCGCGCCCCGCAGTTCCAGGGCAAATAATCAGCACGGATTGGGCGGCTTCGCTATGGGGCCGCCCGCGCCCCGTGTGATACAAAAGAGATTGTGATCCGCTCATTTCATCGCCTGATTGTTGCCACCCGCGACGACGAGTACGCGCAGTTGGAGGCCTTTTTCGCCTCGCTCGGCTTTGCCGAGGGAGAAAACTGGCAGGGCCGCCGCTCCAAGGGCCGCAAGTTCGAGGCCTTCGAGGGTGGCATCGAGCTCACCCAGGGCGCAGGCATGCCCGACGCCGACCTGATCATCGAGGTGGATAACGCCGACATCGTCGCCGACGCCGCCCGAGCCAAGGGCTACACCTTTGTGCAGGAGATCGCCGACTGCGACTGGGGCGCGCGCCTCTTCGTGCTGGAAGTTCCCCTTGGCCGTGGCCGCCTTGCCGTCTTCAGCTACAACGAGAACTGGCGCCAGCCGACCATCGAAACCAAGCTCGACTCAACGGGCATGAAGTTCGCCATTGTCGTAGCGCGCTTCAACGCCTTCATCACCGAGCGTCTACTCAGCGGCGCCACCGAGGCCTTCCGCCGCACCGGCGCCAAGGCCGAGGACATCACCATCATCCGCGTGCCGGGAGCCTTTGAGCTCCCTACGGCCGCCAAACTGCTGGCCGAAACCGGCAACTACGACGCGCTGGTGGCCATTGGCTGCCTGCTGCGCGGCGATACGGCTCACTACGACGTCATCGTCAACGAATGTACCCGCGGCGTGGGCGAGGTGGCGTTAGCCACTGGTGTTCCCGTGGGCTTCGGCGTGCTGACCTGCGAGAATCTTGAGCAGGCCATTGACCGCGCCGGACTGAAAATGGGCAACAAGGGTTATGAGGCCGCACTGGCCGCGCTCGAACTGGCACTGCTAAAGCGCGAGACGAAGAAGTAGAGGATTCCGATGGGCACACGACGTAAATCCCGCGAGCTGGCGCTGCAAATGCTCTTCCAGGCCGATATGGGCAAACAGACGGTGGAGCAGGTGCGCAAGACCTTCTGGGCCGAGCGCCGCGACTTGGAAGACGGCGTGCGCAATTTCGCCGATGACATCTTCCGCGTGGCCATGGAGCGTTACGACGAGATCGGCACCCTGTTGGAGGGCCACACCGAACACTGGCGCCTGGAGCGCATGGCCGCCGTGGACCGCAACATCCTGCGCGCCGGTGTGGCGGAGATGCTCGGCTTCCCCAAGACTCCACGGCCGGTCATCATCAACGAGGCCCTGGAAATCGCGCGCCGCTTCTCCACCCCGGAGAGCGTGCAGTTCATCAACGGCGTGCTGGATTCAGTGGCCAAGCAGATGGACGGCAAGCCCGCAAAGTAATTTGGTAAGCGCTTATTTGCGGGGCTCGTTCAATCGGGCCCGAAGTTCCTCAAGATTGTGAGCTGGCTTCGCAATATTCCCTGACCAGAGTAGCTTCGCTTGCTCCTCACCAGCGATGGAATAAATCCGAACCTGATAGGTATGTGCTCTTCCGCCGCTCTCAAAGTGCACAACACAAATCCTGGCGGATATCGCGGCAAACACTAATCTTCGTGATGCTTTGCCCGGATACTGAATACATCCTGCATTAAATTCCTGACCTGGATCTGCCATGTTGATGCCACTTTTGCCGGACGTCATGGCCACTTGCACCGCTTTGGGCAGCTGCGCCACCTTTTCCACCGTGGTGAATGAACCCTCAAGCCACGGGGCTGCCCCCTCGGCCAAAACCACCCCGCCAAGCAAGGCAGCCGCGAACACAAGTACAGCGAGGAATCTTGCTCTCCGCTTCATGCCAATACACTAGGCGATGGTTTAAGGATGTGCAATTCCCCATTTTTTCGAGGTTGCGATTCTGCACCCTCCCTCATCCTGCGTTATCCTAATTACTTACAGATTCGCTGATTTGCCCACAGGACATCTTGTTCTTATTCGGGAGGCTGGTATGAAAACCACGTCGAAGGTCGCAGTGTTTGACACCACTTTGCGGGATGGCGAGCAGGCTGCTGGCACGCGCCTTGGCGGACGAGACAAAATGACCATCGCACGCCAGCTCGCACGCCTGCGCGTGGACATCATCGAGGCCGGCTTCCCCGCCAGCTCTCCGGAGGACTTCGAAGCCGTCCGCGCCATCGCCCATGAGATTCAGGGTCCCACCATTTGCGCCCTTTCGCGCGCCGTCGCCGCCGATATTGAAGCCTGCGGCAAGGCCCTTGCCCGGGCCAAGAAGCCGCGCATCCACACCGGCATCGGCGTCAGCGACATTCACATCCTGGGCAAGTTCCAGGATGACCGCTACGGCAAGACCCTTGAGGCCAAGAAGGCGAAGATGATCGCCCTGGCCGTGGAGGCCGTCAAGCGCGCGCGCAATTGCGTGGATGACGTGCAGTTTTACGCCGAAGATGCCGGCCGCGCCGAGCCCGAATATCTCTACCTGATGCTCGATGCCGTGATCGCCGCCGGAGCCACCGTCGTCAATATTCCCGACACCACCGGCTACACCGTGCCGGAGCAGTATGGCGCGCTCATCAAGGGCATCTGCGACAACGTGAAGAACATCAAGAAGGCCACCATCAGCGTGCATTGTCATGACGATCTCGGCCTGGCCGTCGCCAACTCGCTGGCCGGCGTCATCAACGGCGCGCGTCAGGTGGAAGGCACCATCAACGGCATTGGCGAGCGCGCCGGCAACGCAGCGCTGGAAGAGGTCGTCATGGGCCTGCGCACCCGCCACGACTACTACGGCCTCTCCACGGGCATCGATCCGAAAGAGTTCTTCCGCACCAGCCGCATGGTGGCCGAAATGCTCGGCATGCCGGTTCCGGCCAACAAGGCCGTCATCGGCACCAACGCCTTCTCGCATAGTTCGGGAATCCACGTGGATGGCTTCCTGAAGAACCGCCAGACCTACGAGATTATGACGCCCGCCGACGTGGGCATCAGTGAGAGCAAGGTCGTGCTGACCGCCCGCACCGGCCGCGCCGGATTGAAGGCGCGCCTGGCCAAGCTGGGCTATGAGCTGAAGAAGGACGAGCTGGACACGATGTATCAGCGCTTCCTCCTCGTGGCCGACAAAAAGCAGGAGGTTCTCGACGAGGACCTGGCCGCGCTTGTCCACGACGAACTGCCGCCCGCCGAGCACACCATCAAGCTGGAGTATCTGCACACCTACGGCGGAACCTCGGCCATTCCCACGGCCACCGTGCGCGTGCTGGTAAAGGGCAAGATGAAGGAAGGCGCCGCCATCGGCGATGGTCCGGTGGACGCCGTGTACAAGGCCATTGCCGCCGTCACCGGCAGCACGGCCAAGCTGCTGCGCTATGAGATTCGTGCCATCACCGGCGGCACCGAGGCCATGGGCGAAGTCACCGTGCACCTGGAGCGCGACGGCCGCCGCACTCTGGGCCGCGGAGCCAGCACCGACATCATCGAGGCCAGTGCCAAGGCTTATGTGGACGGCCTGAACCGCCTGGGGTAAACCCGGCGCGACGCGCCAAACAGGTATAATCTCTTCGATAGCGTTGGGACCGGGTGATCGCCGCCCGTGGGGCTTACGCCAGCTTCGGCTGGAGGGTGCGCCACGGGGGGAGGAAAGTCCGAACTCCGCAGAGCAGTGTGCCGGATAACGTCCGGGAGGATGGCTTTAAGGCCATTCGACGGCCAGTGCCACAGAGAATATACCGCCCCTCACGGGGTAAGGGTGAAAAGGTGCGGTAAGAGCGCACCGGGCGCGCAGCAATGTGCGTTGCATGGCAAACCCCACACGGAGCAAGACCAAATAGGGAGGGAGAGGTCGGAGGCAACTCCGGCCGCGCGAGCCTGCTCGGTTCGCCAAACCTCCGGGTAGGTCGCTTGAGCCTGGTGGCGACGCCAGGCCTAGAGGAATGATCGCCACGGCGGCAACGCCGTACAGAATTCGGCTTACAGGTCCCAACGCTACTTTTGCCGCCGCGCTTCCACAAGAAGTCGGCGGCATCACTTTTTTCGCCCGCCGCCTTGCATCGCAGCCATGTTACTTGCTTGGCCACCGTTCGCCCTCTCAACCTGGGAACCCAAATCGTCAACAGTACGAAGGTCACGAAGACTGCCTTGAATGTTACTCTGACCATCGCACTCCACTTTGGCCCGCACCCCGGTCAAAGACCATTTCGACGGAACCACAGGAGACGATGTCTTGCGCATGACGAAGGGCTTTTCAGTGATTGAGCTTGTTATTGTGCTGGCGATCATCATGGTCATCACCGCCATCGCCATCCCCACCCTGTTGCGCTCGCGCATCGCCTCCAATGAGGCCTCAGCCGTCAGCTCTCTGCATGCCATCGGCACGGCTCAATCAACCTACGCCACGGCCAATCCGACCATCGGCTACGCCAGCAGCCTGGGCGTGCTGGGCGGCACCGGTACGGCGGCCACCAGCACCAACGCGCTGCTGCTGGATAGCGTGCTCGGCGCGGTCTCTCCCGGTGGTGGCTCGGCTGCCGCGCCCAACGCCAAGTCGGGATACAACTTTTACGTGGCAAGCGTCTCCACGGCCTCTGGACTGGTGAACTCCTACCAGTTAAATGCCAACCCCACGGTAGCGGGCCAGACCGGCCAGCGCTATTTCTATATGGATCCTTCGGTGGTCATCCGCTACAACACGGCCAGCGCGGCCACTTCCACGGACAGCGCTATACAGTAGCCGCCCGGCCCATGCTCCACTGGAGTAATTGATTTATTGATCTGAATAGTGCCGCCGAGCCTCCATAAGAGTCGGCGGCATTCAGTTTTCTGTCTGTGCCAAAGAACAGAGCCCCGGTGCGCGGGCGTCGCGCAGCCGGGGAACTAACGCTTCTTCCGCTCGGCCACCACTTGCCCGTAAACCTCCAGCATGCGGCCAACGCTCACATCCCAGCGGAAGCGCTGCGCCTGCTCGAGTCCGGCGGCTTTCATCTTTTCGCGCAGCCCCTGGTCGGTAAGGACCCTTTGCAGGGCGCGGCTGATCTCAAAAACATTTTCCGGATTCACCATCATCGCCGCCTGCCCCACCACCTCCGGCAAGGCCGTTGTGTTGGCCGCCACCACGGGCGTACCGTGTGCCATGGCTTCCAGCGGAGGCAACCCGAAGCCCTCATACAGCGAGGGGAAGACGAAGACCTTGGCCATATCGAAAAAGACGCGCAGCACTTCAATAGGCACGTAGCCCAAAAAGCGCACCTCGTGCTGCATGCCGCTGCGGATGACCGCGCGCCGTATGTCCGGATTCTTGCTGACCTCGTCGCCGATGATGATGAGCTTGAGGTCGGGATAGGCGTCGCCCTTGGCCAGTTCGCCTTTCAGTGCCGAAAACGCCTCGATGATGCGCGCCACGTTTTTATGCGGACTGATGCGTCCGGCGTAGAGCAGAAAGGGCGCGTCCAACTGGTAGCGTCCGCGGATGTTGGCCTGCTCCTCGGGCGTGGCGTGCCCACGCAGAAAGCTGTCATCCAGTGCGTTGTAAACGACTTCTATCTTTTCCGCCGGCACGCCAAAATGCCGCGCCACATCCTTCTTGGTGAACTGCGAGACGGCGAAGATGCGCGACGCATTGCGCATCACCTGGCGTGTCATGTAGGCATGCGTCACCCGGCTCACCGGATTGTTGGTGCGCGCCCGGTACATGTAATCCAGCAGGTCGTGCACGGTCAGCACGTAGGGGGCGTGGATGAACAGGGGCCGCCAGAAGGTGTGTGGTATGTGCAGCAGGTCCACTTCGTGCGAGTTGATGACCCTCTGCATCTCCATGTAATTGGCAAAGCTGGCTTCGCGATGCTGCAAGGGCAGAAAGTGAAAGTTGGCGGGCAGTTCGCCAAGCTGCTCAAAGCGCGCCGCCGAGCCCACCAGGTAGTACTCGTTGACCGAGTCAATGCGGCCAAACGTGCGCACCACGTTGCGGATATAGGTGGCCAGGCCGAACTCGTAGAGCCGGCGAATGTCGATGGCGATGCGCATGTATTCAGTTTACCCGCTGAGGACGCGAGCGGCCTTGAATTTTCGCATCTACCCGCGGCGCGGCATGGCCACCGCGCCCGTCATGGACTCCGCCCACTCCATGAACAGTTCCAGCCAGTGGTCACTGGGGCGGTGGTAGTTCAGTGAGCCGAAGCCGTGCTGTCCGCGGGCGAAGATGTGCATTTCCACCGGCACTTTCTCGCGCTTCCATAGCTCATACAATGGCAAGGCGCAGCGCTCCGGCTGCACCAGGTCGTCATCATCGGCCCAGGCCATGAATAGCGGCGGCAGGTCCGGCACGCGCTCCGGCAGCCGGGGCGGTTTTACGCCGTAAATGCAGCCGGTAAAATCCGGACGGCTCTCCAGGCTGTGCTCCAGGCTCAGGCGCGTGGCAATGTATCCTCCGGCGGAAAAACCAAGGATGCCAATACGGTTTGCCGCCACATGGAATTCTCCGGCACGCTGGCGCACCAGCGTCATCGCCCGCTGTGCATCGGCCAGCACCATGGCGCCAATTTCATCTTCCAGCGACTTCTCCCAGCCGGGCCGCGAGAGTCGTTGATCTGCCTCCTGATGCCATGTCTCTTTGCGTGAGGCAATCAGGCGGTACTTCAGCAGAAAGACCGTAAAGCCCCGGGCCAGTAATTTCTGCGCCGTGTCATCGCCCTCATTCGCCATGCTCAAAAAGTAAAAGGCACCGCCTGGTACCAGCATCACGGCCATGCCGTTGGGCTGCGCTGGACGATAGGCCAGCACCTGTGGGCGGGTCACGTTGCGATAAATGTGATTATCGCCATCCGCCTCGTACACCTCTTGCTGCGCCCACTGTTCTGAGCCTGGCGCCGGGCCGTCGTACAAAGGAATGACCTGCGGCGGGGGCAAAGCCGGAAGAGCGTGAGATTCAGGTGTGGCGGCCAGCGCGTGCGGGGCAAAAGGCAAAGCGCTTAAGAGTGCAATCAGACGGCGGCGGGAGAGCGGCATCAGGCCTCCTTCTCGGAATGCCAACAGTGTAGCCCGTAGCTCCTGCTTTCGCCCGGCGATTTTGCCGCAGTATATGGACAAAAACAAAGGCGCGGCCGAAGCCGCGCCCCGTGTAAACCAGTGCCTTTATGCGTGTACGGCCTCGGCCTGATGCAGCTTGCGGCGCTCCGGGTAGAGCGGGAACTGCTCGCAGAGGTCGAACACTTCCTTGCGGATTTTGGTCAGCGCGGCCTCGTCGTTGCGCTGCTCCAGTGCGCGGACAATCCAGTGCGAGATCTGCTTCATCTCGGCTTCCTTCATGCCGCGCGTGGTCATCGCCGGCGTTCCCAGTCGGATGCCGCTGGGCTTCATCGGCGGGTTCTGATCAAACGGAATCGCGTTCTTGTTCACCGTGATGCCGGCCACGCCGAGCGCCTTTTCCGCCTCGCTGCCGAATATGCCCTTGCTGAACACATCCACCAGCATCAGGTGCGTGTCCGTGCCGCCGCTGATGATGCGGTAGCCTTCCGAGGCCAGCTCCGTGGCCAGCACCTTGGCGTTGGCCACAATCTGCGCGGCGTATTGCTTGAACGTGGGCTGCAGCGCCTCCTGAAAGCAGACGGCCTTGGCGGCCACCACGTGCACCAGCGGACCACCCTGGCAGCCGGGGAAGACCGACTTGTCAATCGCCGCCGCGAACTCCTGCTTGCTCAGAATCATTCCCGAGCGCGGCCCGCGCAGCGTTTTGTGCGTGGTGGTGGTCACAATATGCGCGTGCGGCACCGGAGAAGGATGCGCCCCGCCGGCCACCAGTCCCGCAAAGTGCGCCATGTCCACCAGCAACAGCGCGCCCACCTTGTCGGCAATCTGCCGCATGCGGGCAAAATCAATAATTCTCGGATAGGCCGAGCCGCCGCCAATGATGAGCTTGGGCTGCTCCTGTATGGCCGTCCGCTCCATCTCGTCGTAGTCCAGCGTCTCGGTTTCTTTGGTCACGCCGTAGCTGACAACCTTGTATGTCTTGCCGCTGAAGCTGAGCTTGTGGCCGTGCGTCAGGTGTCCGCCGTGCGCCAGGTCCAGGCCCATGATCGTGTCACCCGGCTGGATGACCGCGGCGTAGGCGGCCATGTTGGCGGAGCTGCCGGAGTGCGGCTGCACGTTCACGGCCTCGGCGCCGAACAACAGCTTGGCGCGGTCGCGCGCCAGGTTCTCCACCACGTCGGCATACACGCATCCGCCGTAGTAGCGCTTGGCCGGATAGCCCTCGGCGTACTTGTTGGTGAAGACCGATCCGGTGGCTTCCAGCACAGCCTCGCTGACAAAGTTCTCCGAGGCAATCAGCTCCAGCCCATCGTGCTGACGGGTCTCCTCGTGGGCAATGGCCTGCGCAACTTCGGGGTCAACCGCGCTCAACGCGCGAGACATGCTGGCAGATGAATTCGACATGGCAACTCCTCGGGGAAAGTTCACTTCCATTAGGGTACGACGAAGGGGGCGGCCTGAGCAAAGCGCCTCACGCCTTATCGCACAGCCCGCTCCACCGCCGGACGCAGCAGCCGCTCCATCAACTCATAGCCCGCATGGTTGGGATGCACGCCGTCCTCGCTCAACTCGCGCTTCATTCCGCCCTCCGGCGTGGACATTGCCATGTGCAGGTCAACGTACAGATGCCCATTTGCGGCAGCATACTCGCCGAGCCAGCGGTTCAACTCAACAATCTTCGGCGCCGGCTGCCGCCCAGGCCGCCATCCGTACTCCGCGGCGGGCAGCACGCTCACCAGTACCACTCGGATGTGATGCGCCCGCGCCAGCTCGGCCATGGTGGCCAGGTTGCCCTCAATCGCCTCCAGCGTCACCTCGCCCGTGTTGCCAGCAATATCGTTGGTCCCGGCCAGCAGCACCACGGCCTTGGGCTGCAAGGCAATCACATCCTGGCGGAAGCGCACCAGCATCTGCGCCGTGGTCTGCCCGCTGATGCCGCGATTGAGATACGGCCGCCCGGCAAAGAACGCGCCCATCTCCGGACCTTGCGGCTGCACCGTGCCGCGCCAGCCCTCGGTGATGGAGTCGCCCATGAAGACCACGCGGCGCTCACCCGGTGCCGGTGCCGCTACTTTCGCGTTGGCCAGCCGGAAGCGTCCCAGCTCGGCCCAGTCGTTGTGCAGCAACCGCTCGTGCTCCACCTCCCACGCCGATTGCGGCACGGGCTGGCACGGAGTGGTCTGCGCCCACATTGGCGCACTCATCAGCAAACCTAGTGCAAGCATCAATAGACGTTGTCTCATCGTTGGGAACCTTAATGTTGGGTCGGTCTGCGCCAGCCAATCGGCACTCGCAGGCCCAGCACAAAAGACTACGCTCCGCGCGGGCGGGCTTCAACGGTAACGCAGGCACTCGCACTCGTATTTCCCGCAAATTTACCGGAACGCAGTATCCACGCTTCCGGCTTTGGAGTAAGCTTTCTCCACTTTCGGTCGTGGGGACCGTTCTCACCATCCATTCAAGGAGGACAAGGATGACAAACAGATTGCTTCGCTCCGTCGCCCTGCTATGCCTGATGCTGGCCATCACGCTTAGCGCCACGGCGGCCACCACCATTCGCATCACCGTCACCGGCACAAAACAGGGAGCCTTTAAGGGCGACGTCAACTCCCGCCTCGGCGCCGGCGGCATCAGCGTGCTGCGCTTCGAGTACTCCGTCACCTCGCCGCGCAATCCCACCACCGGAATGGCCAGCGGCAAGAATCAGCACAGCCCGGTCACCATCACCAAGCCCTGGGGACCAAGCTCGGTGCAGTTCTACCAGGCGCTGGCCACCAATGAAGTTCTGCGCACGGTGGTCATCGAATTTTTCAAGCCCGATGCCGGCGGCCGTCTCACGGCCTTCCAGACCATCCGGCTGACCAACGCCAGCGTGGCCAAGATCTTCCAGTATGTAGGTGTATCGCCCTCAGCCGGCGTGACGCCGCAGGACGCTGAACTGGAGGACATCAGCTTCAGCTTCCAGAAGATTGACATTGAAAACACCGAGGCCGGGAAGGTTGCCGTCAGCGACGACTGGTCGCAGTAGGCCGTCACCATGCAGAGATCGCCCCGGGGCCACCGCTCCGGGGCTTTTGCTTTAGCGCGGCAGGCGAATCAGGCTGATGGGTACCGTGCGGTCACGCACAAAGACCGTCAGGTCGGAGTAGCTCTCGTCGCGGCGGTAGGTGGCGCTGCGCTGGATGTAGTAGCTGACGATTCCCATGCGCGTGAAGTCGTTCTTCAGGAAGATCAGTACATCAGGATCGTGCTGCTGAAAGCGCAGCAGCAACTCGGGCAGGCGGCTGGGCGCGAATAGGTTGCCGGAATCCCACAGCAGCGGCATGCCACTCAGTGGAGGCCGCGCCATCGCCGCATACTCAAACTCCATGCGTGGACCAAAAAAGATGCGCTCTCCTGGATGCACGTCGAGCACCTGCCGCACCTCAGTCTGTACGCGGCGCAACCTGGGCGCCGCCTCAAGTCCATCCAGGAAACCGCCCTGCACTTTTACCGTGGCGGCCGGCTCGTAGAACATCGCTTCGCCAATTCCCCATATGCGCAGATGAATTGCCGAAAAGTACACGCTCATCAGCAGGAATCCCGCGAGCCATCCCACAAGCCATGGGCTGCGTAGGCGATAGGTCGTACCGCTGTTTGCCGCCTCCCACGGACGCAGGTTGAGCAGCAACACGGCCAGCAGCAGTAGCGATAAATCCGTGTGCTTCCACTCCGCGTTGGTAGCGCCCATCAGCAATGAGGCGACTCCTGCAATGGCGCAGGCAGCTACGGGACGAAGATCGCGCGGACGGCGGCAGAGCGCAGCCAGCATCGCCGCGGCAAAGCCCAACGCGCACAAAAATAGCAGTACGATCTGCAGGTCGCGCTCCGGCCATACCCCCTGGCGCAGCGGCAGCAGGCTGAAAACGTTGCCGCGCAACGATGCGACCTCGGCGTAAGACGCAAGCAGAGGGCGCAGGGGCATTTGCGCAAAGCGGCAGATGCCTGCAGCAAGCAAAACGCCAAAACACATCGCCAGCGCCGCACGCGCGCGCCACCCGGGCACAGGCCTCCAAAAGAACAACACAACCAGTGCCAGGATGGGCAGCGTGTTGGGCTTGGCCGCCAGCACCATGCCAATTGCGATGGCAAGGCTAAGCCATGCCGATGTCAGTTCCGGCCGCTCAAGGCAAACCAGCACCGATAGGAATACCAGCGTGGCCAGCACGATGCTGGTGTTGTTGTACCACCAGAAGGGGCAGCTCACCATGGTGCAGAGCTCAACCATCACTGTCAGCAGCAGTGCCCACTCGCGCGGCAACCGCAGCCGCCGCAGCAGCCAGTACATCCACAGGGTGGTGACGGCGGTAAATCCGGCGGAGAGCCATTGCAGGGCTCCCCAGCGCAGGCCGAACAGCATCCCATCGGCACGGATTCCAGCCATGAAGAAAGGTGGCACCGTGCAGAGAAAGTCTGCATACGGACGCATTCCCTGCCGGTAGCAGGCGGCAGCGTGCGCCACCAACCCCTCGTCAAAACCGCCAAACTGATGCATGCCCAGGCGATACACGGCAGCGCCAAGCAGCGGCACAGCCAGCAGGATCAGCCAGCGGGATTGCAAAAAGCGCGGCGTGCGCAGTCGCTCTCCAAAACCGGCATAGAGGGCAATGATGGCCAGCGTGGAGAAAAGGACGAATGCGTATTCCGAAACCTGAATGGCCTCCATGCGCACCATGGGCATCAGAAATGCCCGGTAGCGCAGGGCGGCCACGGCCAGTACAAAGCTGACGCCAGCCACGCGCAGGGCGGAGCCTTTACTCCACGCAAATGTGGCGCGCGTCCGGCTGTTCAGCATGTCAGGATGATTCCACAGCCCGTGGCGGGGCGCAATAAACGCGCGGGTACCGGACTAGGTGCGGGCCTTTTCGATCTCTGCAATCTTGGTGATGCGCCCGGTGTGGCGCCCGCCGGAGAACGGCGTGTCCAGCCAGATCTGCACAATGTGCATGGCATCGGCCTCGTCCAGGATGCGCGCGCCCATGGTCAGCACGTTCAGGTCGTTGTGCTCGCGGGACATCTGCGCCTCATAGGCACTGCTGATATTGGCCGCCCGAATCCCCGGAACCTTATTGGCGGCAATCGCCATGCCGATGCCCGATCCGCATACTAGGATGCCGCGCTCGGCCCGCCCGGCGCTTACGTCCTCGGCCACGCGCTGGGCAAAGTCGGGGTAGTCCACCGAATCGGATGTGTTGGTGCCTTCGTCCAGCACAAGGTGTCCGCGCTCCATCACATACTGGCGGATGCGGTCCTTCAGCAGATATCCGGCGTGATCGGCTCCAAGGGCTAGCTTCATGCACTCCATTGTAATAAAGCCCGCGCTGGCGGCCAAAGGAAAAAAGCTTTTGCCTAGCTGGTGGCCTGTAATTCTCCGGCCGTCACCGCATTCCCCTCGGGATAGGCGCGGTTAAAGGCCTTGGCCACAAAGCGCGTTACCAGGTAGCCATCCATGTACTTGTAGGGTGATTCGCCCAGTGTGTAGTGGCCGCAGGGTAGTTTGCGGATCTCGGCCTGCATGCGGCGGGCGCGGAATTCACTGGCGATGCGCTCGCTGAACTCGGGCAGAAACGTCCGGTCGTAGGCCGTGTGGATCATCAGCACCTGCTTGGGCCAGCGCTCAAAGTTGTCAAAGTAATGCATCGGGCTTACGGCGGCCAGCGCGTGGCGCAGCTCGTCGGCGTTCAGCTCCGGCTCAATGCCCGCCTTCACGTGACGCGTGCTGTAACCGGTCCACACCACGTCGCCAAAGTAGGTGCTGGCATGGTTGAAGATGTTTACCCGCAGCCGCGCGTCGTGCGCGCTGGCAATAAACGCATAGCAGGAGCCCAAACTCGTGCCCAGTACGCCGAACTCCTTGTAGCCCTGCTGCTCCAGCCAATCCAGGCAGCAGCGGATGTCGATGATTCCCTGCCGCGCGGCGTGGATGGTGCGGCCGATGTTGCTGCTCACACTGTAGTCGGCGCGATGCAGTTCGCCGGGCATGCGAATGTCGTGATACGGCATGCTGAGCCGCAAGGTGCTGACGCCAAAAAACTTGAAGAGGTTAGCAAAGGCGTTGTGGCTCAGCGCGTCGCCGTTCCACTGCGGAATGATGATCATCGCACGCTTGGGTTTGCCCTTGGCCGCCGGTGCGGGAAACCAGCGCGCGTTCACCACGTCATTTTCCGGATATGGCGAGCGCACCGGCGAGGTGAAGCGCAGAAATGTTCCAAACTGTCCCTGGTAGGGCGCGTCGTCCACCTCGGGATTGGCGTGGCTGCCCGTGCCGTGCACGCGAATCTGGCGCTGCTCCAGGCGGAAGTCCGTGGGCGTCTTGTAGCTGTAAAATTCGTCACCCTGGGCGACAAGGTGATCATTCAGCGCAAAGAAATAGCGCTTGATCTCCTCCTTGGAAGCGTCTGCCGCCGGCGGTTGCCCCGCGCCGGGAAAGTCCGCAACCCACTCCAGTCCCCACTCAAAGGGACGCACCACGCGATTGCTGTCGCGCGTCTCCAGGCGGAACTCCCAGTCGTTCATCCAGCGTGCATAACGAGTGCGAATCATAGTAATAGGCCGATATCAGGAGTGTAACAAGCCCTCAAAGCCGGAGTGGAGAGCGGCGCAGCCACCGGCCGCAAGGGCCGCCCGAAAGGCGCCGGATGGACACTCAATGGTGCGCGGGTTGCCTTTAACTAAACCCGGGTTGCCTTCACTACACGTAGATGCGCGGCACCCTCGGACTCAGCCCGCACAATATCTCGTACACAATGGTTCCGGCCCGCCGCGCCAGCTCGTCGGCGCCTACCTGGCAATGCTCGCTGCGGCCAATCAGCAGCACCTCATCGCCCAACTCCACTCCGGGCACGTCCGTCACGTCAATCATCGTCAGGTCCATGCTGATGTTGCCGGCAATCGGCGCGTAGTGGTCGCCCACAATCACCCGTCCGCCCTTGCTCAGCGAGCGCGGGTAGCCATCGCCGTAGCCCACCGGGATGACCGCCAGCCGCGTCGGCCGCGTGGCCCGCCAGTTGCGGTTGTAGCCCACACTGGTGCCCGGCGCAACCTCCCGCAGGGCAATGATGCGCGTCTTCCAGGTCAGCACGGGAACGACTGGCAGCACGGCCTTCTCCGCTCCCGGCCCCTCGCATTGCAGGTTATATCCATACAGCGCCAGCCCTGGACGCGCCATGTTGTTCCAAATCTCCGGCCTCGCCACGGTGGCCGCCGTGTTCGCCAAATGGCAGTAGCGCGGACGCAGCCCGGCCCCGGCCAGCACGGCGATGGCCCGCGCAAAAAGCTTGTCCTGCTCGCCCACAAAGGCCGAATCCAGCACCTCGGACTCCGCCAGGTGGCTGAAGACGCCTTCCAACTCGATGTACTTTGAATCCGCGATGCGCGCCGCGAGCCGGGGTAACTCTTCCAAACTCACGCCCAGCCGAGCCATGCCGGTATCCACCTTCAGGTGCACCGGGATGCGATGCTCAAGGCCAAGCTCGGCGGCGGCCTTCTCCAGCAACTCAATGTGCTCCAGGGTCGCAATGGCCGGGGTCAGGTTGTGCGCCAGCAACGGCCGCTCTTCGCCCCGCCAGAAGCCGGTCATCACCAGGATGGGCAGCTTCACGCCGGCCTCGCGCACGGCGATTCCCTCTTCCGTGCTGGTCACGCCCAAAAAGGTCGCGCCGGCTGCTTCCAGGGCGCGGGCGCTTTCAATCACTCCATGGCCGTAAGCGTCACACTTGATGACGCAGCACGGCGTCACGCCCGAGCCGATGTGGCGCGCCACAACTTTGTAGTTTTCAGCCAACGTGGCAAGCGATACCTCTGCCCAGTTCGGCCGCATATGCACGGAAAATTTCTGCTGTGTGGATGACAAGAGAATCAGACCTTTACCAACTCAGTATAGCGCCTGATTCGGGGTGCCGGGCAAACCAGCGCGCGCGGATGTGAGGAAAAAGCAGCGGAATCCAGCCGAAACCGCCGCTTTATTCGATGATCCAATCCGAGCGCAGCATGGTCTCAAAGCGCGTGCTCTCCTTGCGAAAGGCCAACTGGATGGTGTCCGTGGGGCCGTTGCGCTGCTTGGCCACAATGATCTTGGCCTTGCCTTCCAGCTCGGGACGCGTGCGGTCGTAGTACTCCGGCCGGTAGATGAACATCACGATATCGGCGTCCTGCTCGATGGAGCCGGATTCGCGCAGATCGCTCAGCTTGGGCTCCGTGTCTTTGCCGCGGGTCTCCGGAGCGCGGCTCAACTGCGACAGCGCAATCACCGGAACCTTCAATTCCTTGGCAATCGCCTTCAGTCCGCGAGAGATGGCGGAAACTTCCTGCGTGCGGTTTTCATAGCGGCGTCCGCCCGGCGCGCTTGCGCTCATCAGTTGCAGGTAGTCGATGACGATCAGATCCAGTCCGGTCTTGTCTCCGGCCTTGCGCCGAGCCTTCGCCCGCAGCTCGGTCAGGCTGATGCCCGGCGTGTCGTCAATAAAGATGGGTGCCTGTACCAGCTTGTCCAGTGCGCCGCGCAGCTTGCCAACGTCTTCCTTGCCCAAAAAGCCGGTGCGCATCTTGTGAGCGTCCACCCGCGCCTGACTGCACAGCATGCGGTTCAGCAGCGCTTCCTTTGACATTTCCAGGCTGAACACCGCCACGCTCTTGCCGCTAAGGATCGCCGCGTTCTCCGCGATGTTGATGGCCAACGCGGTTTTTCCCATCGAGGGGCGGGCGGCGATGATGATCAGGTCGCTCTTCTGCAACCCGCTGGTCATCTCGTCCAGGTCCTGGTAGTGCGTCTCAACGCCAGTGATGCGCCCGCCACGCTGGAAGAGCTTGTCGAGATTGCCCTCGAAGCTCTCCATGCTGATCGTCTTGATGTCGGTCAGTTGGGTGCCGCTGCGCTCTTCGCTGATGTTGAAGATGCTGCTCTCGGCCGAATCAATGACCTCGGCCGCCGTGCTGGCCTGCTCCAGCGCCTGGCTGATGACGCCGTTGGCGGCGTGGATCAGGTTGCGTAGCATGGCCTTGTCGCGCACAATCCGCACGTAGTGCTCAATCGAGCTGCGCCGCGGCACGCCATCGGTCAGCGAGGCCAGATACGCCGCGCCGCCCACCGCCTCCAGTTCCTTGTAGCGCAGCAATTCTTCGGTCAGCGTGACAATGTCAATCGGACGGTTGTTCTCGCTGAGGTCGGCAATGCGCTGGTAGATGCGGCGATGCGCGTCCAGGTGGAAGTGATCCGCCTTCAGCGAGCTGAGCGCCTCGTTCTGCAACGTATTGTCCAGCAGGATAGCGCCCAGAATGGAGCGCTCAGCCTCGGGGCTCGAGGGCATACCGCGTTCGAGACTGTAATCCGTAGTGGCCATATCTTCTGCTGACTCCGCCGCCCGTTTGCCGCCGGCGGCTCCTTCACATCCCCGATGTTAGTGCGGACCAGCCGGGGCGAAAAGGGCGGCTCTGTGGAAAGCCCGCTAACCGACTCCCGGCAAAGGCGAAAAAATCTTTTGCTTAGAAATATGGCCCGGAGAGGCCAGCCAGCCTCTCCGGGCCGGAACGGTGCGCCGTCGTGCGCGTGGTTGAGCTTATCTCCGCCGCCTTTGCGGAAACCGGGAGCCCGGGCCTCGGTCTTCCTCCGCGGACTTTGGTCCGTTCCCGGAGGCCCGATGGGCCCGGCTCCCCTGCCGATGCGTATAGCTGGCGACCCTGTTGCCAAGGGGGTAGGGGGGATTCACGTTTGTGGCGGCTGGCCGTCCACCGTCGGCTGCGATTGCTCGCGCCGTCTCCGGTGGCACACCCGGCTTTTCAGCCCGGCTGCCTGCGCCCTTGCGCTTGATTCCACCCTGCCTGTTTCGCCGCCGCCCGCATCGGGAAGCGCCACGCGCGGCCAGTGCGCCGTCCGCGTTGACCTAAGAGTGCAATAGCCGGCGCATGGACGGTATGGAAATCTCCCCGGCCGGTGTGGGAATGCTGTTGCTAAGCGGAAATTGCTGTGGAGCACTGTGGAAAAGCGCGGTGCAATCGTCGCATCAGGGCTTGGGCTCCGGCTCAATGTACTCGCGGAAGCGCCGGAAGAGCCGCAGCGAGGCATCCACCTCATGATCCTCGCGACTGCCGCCCTCTTTGCGTGAGCCCTTTGGCAGCTCGCTGCCCGCCCACAGTACGGCGCCGTCATGGGCATCCCGTATGAAGAGCCGGATGTTGATCACCGCGCCGCTGACCAGGACCTCGTGCCGCGCGGGGTTCGGGCCGCCGCCGCTGACTTCAAAGCCGGAGTTGGCCAGCACGCCCTCAATGCTCACCACCATGTCGGCATCTTCGCGGCGATTCACCACGCGATAGCGTCCCCAGCCCCGAAAGGCCTCGTCAATGATGTCGTTCGGTATCCTGCCGCCGGAGTGGGTGATCAAGATGGTGCGCGCGTTCATCATGCGCAACTTCGGTGAAACCACGGTGCGGGGAGCCTCCTGCGCCGTGGCCGCCGCCACCAGCACCAGCCACAGCCCGGCCATGCCCCATATCATCGCCGCAGGGATCAGTCGTCGAGAGAATTTCATGGCAAGCCCCCTTTCCAGGAGCTCCTACCAGGTCTTCAAATACTTGGCCATGGCGTCAATTTGGAAATCGGTGGCCTTCACCTGGTGCATCACGCCAAAGCCGGGATTCAGCGGCTTGCGCCCCAGCTTCTTGTACACGGCCTCGGGGTCGCGGATGAAATCCACCACCGTCTTTTCGTCGTACTGCGGCAGGATGCGCGCCAGGTTCGGTCCGCCGCCGCTCAAATGGCAACTGGCGCAGCCCAGCCGCGCAAAGCTCTCCTTGCCAACCTCCAGCTCATAGCTGTGTACGGCGGCCCATACGGCAAACACCGCAATCGGCACCAGGATGATCCACTTCCACAAACGGCCCACTGGCAATTCCTCGCAATCGTTGGAAAAATGATGTGCGGCGCGTTGCGCCAAAAACAACAGCTGCGCCTACTGCTGCGCCGCCAAAAAGTACGACAGCATTTCGATCTCGTGCTCGGTGGCCTTCGGCCGCGGCATCGTCGTGTAGCCCGCGTTCAGCGGCCTCTTCCCCTTGCGCGCGTACACCGCGTCCGGGTTGGTGATGAACTCCTTGATGGTGGCGCGGTCGTACTTGTTGCCCACATGCTCCAGCGAAGGCGCGCCGCCCGCCAGATGGCAGCTCGGGCAGGTCAGCCGCTCAAAGGTCTTGCGCCCCTCGGTAACCCGGTAATTCTGAAAAAAAATGGCGCCGCAGGCCGCCAGCCAAACCACCAGCGCAACCCCATGCCATGGGCGGAATTTCATGATCCCGGCTCCTTGCCAACCCCTTGAGTATGCCTGAAAGCTCCTCGCCGGAAAAGCAGGAATCCGCCCCCGCACTTGGAGCACACGGCGCGCCTCCGGTAAGCTCTAGGGCGGCAATGCTCATGCATCTATTCCAACTCGCGGCGCAATGCGCAGCCGGACTCTTTGCCCTGCTCGCCGCCTGCGGCCTGGGTTACCTGGGGCTGTCGCTGTGGAGCGAGTTGCGCTGGCTCACCGAGCCCCGTCCGGCGCCTGCGGACTTCACTCCGCCCATCAGCATCCTCAAGCCCCTGCGCGGCACCGACCGCCAAATGTACGAGGGCTTTCGCTCGCACTGCCTGCAGGACTACCCCGACTACGAGATTCTCTTCGGCGTCAGCCGCGCCGACGACGAGGCCATCGCCGAGGTCGAGCGCCTGCAACGAGAGTTCCCCACCTGTCGCATCCGCCTGCTGCTGTGCACCGACGAACTGGGCAGCAACCGCAAGGTCAGCACCCTCGTCCAAATGCTGCGCCACGCCGCGCACGACTTTATTCTCATCAACGACAGCGACATCCGCGTCGCCCCCGACTACCTCCGCCGCATCGTGGCCCCCATGCGCGATCCCCAAGTTGGACTGGTCACCACCCTCTACCGCGCGGGCAGCGGCGGCAGCCTGGCCAGTCGCGTCGAGGCCATCACCATCGCCACCGACTTCGCCGGTGGAGTCCTTTGCGCGCGCCAGATGGAAGGCGGCCTGCACTTCGGACTCGGCAGCACGTTGGCCTTCCCGCGCGCGACCTGCCAATCCATCGGAGGCCTGGAGGCGCTCCTCGACCACCTCGCCGACGATCACGAACTCGGCAAGATGATCGCCGCCAAGGGCTACCGCTGCATTCTCAGTGACGTTGTGGTGGAAACCTTCCTGCCCGGCTACGGCTGGCGCGCCATGATCCAGCATCAGCTCCGCTGGGCCCGCACCGTGCGCGACCTGCGCAAGTGGGGCTACCTCGGCCTGCTGATGACCTTCGCTCTGCCCTGGGCGCTGCTGGCCGCGCTCTGCGCCTCGGGTGCCGCGTGGTCTTTCGTCCTGTTGGGGATCGTCGCGGCCGCGCGCTTCGCCTCGGCCGCCCTGCTCGCCGGACCAATCCTGCACGACCGCCACGCCCTGCGCGATCTCTGGCTGGTTCCCCTGCGAGACGTCATCGGCCTTGCCATCTGGTTCGCCAGCTTTGCCGGAGACACAATCCTATGGCGCGGCGAACGCTTCCACCTGAAAGACGGACGCCTCACCAAGGCTTAGCGTTTATCCCTCCCATCTGGGAGTTTTCTTTTCCTAGTTGGTTTTATTCTAGTTCGCCTTGTTGAGTCGTCTTACACTGGCTGCAAGGAGATGGCTACGATGAGATCGCCCCTGCAAGCCTTGCATCAATATCGCGCCAAGAATCCTGTTAGTTCAATTGTCATAATTCTAATGTCGGTTGTTATCATCTTGGCTGAGTTTGGCTGGCTTACGAATGCAGTCTACTACCACTTAGTACATGGTCAATATGCTCAACTCGGAGACCTAAATATTCAGGTTCCTTTTTGTTACAGTCTCCATAGGACGTCGGATTATGTGACGTTATTCCGTGGAGTGCACACGCCGCAATCACAGATAATAATAGATAAATTTAAAGATAATTCTGCACCGCATTCGAATCCGGAGACGACATATGTCAAATTCAGAGATGAGGTATTACTAAGAATTCACGCACAACGCTTGGTCAATGAAAGCGTCATCAGCAGCAAGATTGGCCCCATGCACTGCTTCGTGGCACTAATCAGTGATAACAAGTATCACGCCGTCTGCCAAAGCGATAATGACAAGGTAGTTGTTGGTTATATTGGAATTTGGAAGAATTTGGACGATTTATACAATGTCGCTCAAAATATAGAACTGACAAGTAAGAAGCCATGAATCGCATTTGTTGTTATTGAAATGTAATTTCTCATGGCAGCAGAATGCACCGCCTAATATTTCTTACTCCGTCCCACGGCCACAATCCTTCCACCGGGGGTAAACAGATACCGTTCTCCGCGCCAGTAAAACGCGCTGCCGCCCGCGTAGCTTGCCACCCACAGGCAGAACCCCAAAAGGTCGCGCACAGGATACAGCCAGCAGAGCTTCCACGCCCGCCGGTCGCCAATCACCCGCCCGCCCACATACGCCGCCTGCCACACGCGGCTCGCAATGCTCCACGCAAACAGCGCAAGGCCGAACCACGGCCAGCCCATGCCGAAGCCCATCGCCAGCGCCAGCAGCCCAAAGGGCGTGCCAAAGGTCATCCCCGTGCCAAGGTGCCCCCACGGACGCGAATACCTTGTGCTCTGCATCCAGCGCAGTTGCCCGCCCAGCGAGCGGCGCATACTGGTCTCGGCCAGCACATGGCCCACCCGCACCGTGCTCAGCCGCACCTGGTAGCCCTCTTCGGCTACGCGCGCGCCCAGCACAAAATCATCGGAGTAATACTCGGCGGCCACGCCGATGCCGCCAATCTTTTCCAGCGCCTCACGCCGCACGGCCATCACCGCGCCCAGGGCAAAGCGCATTCCCTCCAGCATCTCGGCCGTCAGCACGCCGCTCGGCATCTCCACGCTCATGCCAAGCGCCTCCAAGGTGGACCACACTCCCCTGGCCGGAATGCCGCGATAGAGGCACGTCACCAGCCCCACCTGTGAATCAGCAAACGGACTCACCACGCGCCGCAGAAAATCCGGCTCCACCAATATGTCGCTGTCACTGATGACCAGCACTTCGCCCGTGGCGTGGGCCATCATCTTTTCCAGCGACCACACCTTGGCGCTCGGCCATTGCGGCTCGCCGCTGTAAACCATCGTCGCCTTCACCAGCGGATAGCGCGCGCGCAGCCCTTCCACCACCGCAACCGCCGCATCGTCCTGGTTGCGGCAGCCAAAGATGATTTCGATATCCTCATACTGCTGGCGGAAGAAGCACTCCAGATTTTCTTCCAGCCGCGGCTCGGCCCCGTGCAAGGGCTTTAGGATGGTGACCTTCGGCAGGATCGTCGCTACGGGCGCAACGCCCTGCTCCGCCTTCTGCGCACTTTCTTCCTGCAAAATCCTCTCGCGGAAACCCCGCGCCGCCTTCAAGGCTATGGCCAGAAATATCGTCGAGGCCAGCGTCCCGCCCACGGCCACGCCCATCCCCAATATCCACACCACAAGCGGCACCTGCGCCAGCAGCGCTGGGACAAAAAACGAAATGGTCATTCCCGCCATCATCGCTGGTTCACCACAATCACCTTGCCTCCGCTGCGTGCCACCAACTTGTAACCGCCCCTGCGCAGCATCGCCGGCAGTTCGCTCTCCTGGCTGAAGACGTATACCCGCCCGCCGCTCCACAACCGCGCAAAACTCGCATCATCCTCAAACACCTGCGGCGCATCCGGAAACAGCGAGCCGTAATACAGGTTCCCATTCTCCCGCGAGTTCAGCACATGCAGCGGCAGGTGTCCGTAAAAGCTCAAGGTGGAGGCATCCTCATACGCGCCGTTCACCACCACCACATCGCCCTTTTGCCAGCGCTCGACCAGCGCGTCACTCAGCGCCCGCGAGCCAAGGATGGGTGCGAACTTCACCAGCGCCCCATGCACCGCCGTCAGCGACACCAGCATCATCACCGCCAGCACCATGTTGGACAACATCACCCGCCCGCCACGCCGCCACCACCAGCACAGCAGCCCGCCCACGGGCAACACAACGCCCAGCGCCATCAACTCCACGCGGAATAACCCCATCGCGCGCGGCGTCAGGTCGAAGATGTGGCCAAAGCTCAGCGCGTACTCCGTTGGATTGCGCGTCAGCAGTTCGGCCAGCTCGCTCTGCGGTGGCACCCGTTGCGCCCACCACAGCAATGCCCACATGGCCGCGCCCAGCGCGCAGCACACCACGGCCAGCGCCACGGCAACGCGCCGGCCGCTGCGCCGCTCCGGAGAATTCGCATCCGACCGCTCTTCGCGACTCATCCACGCGCCCACAATCAACGCCAGCGGAGGCAGCGCGGGCAGCACGTAATACTCCTGCCGCGTGCTGAAGCTGAAAAATCCCATCACTACCAGCACCGCCACGGCCATCACCAGCAGCGCGCGGCCGGACGGTGTGGCGGCATCGCGCCCACGCCACGGCACCGCCCGCAGCGCACGCCACAAAAAAGCCGTCCACGGCAGCAGAAACAGCACGGCCAGCGCCCAGAACAAAACCAGCGGCACCGTGTCGTAATCCCGTGGAAATCTCTTGTCTAGATAACGCAAGAAATGTTCGTTGATAAAGTAGAACCAGAAAAATCCCTTCGCCGCTCCAGCCGCCGGATTCCTCACGGAGGCCACAACGTGCCACGGCACCGCCACCGCGAAGAAGATCGCAGCGCTCGACCACAGCCGCATCCGAAGCAGGTGTCGCAGGTTGCGCGTGACGAGCAAATATCCCAGCACAATCGCCGTGGGAAACACCACGCCAATCAACCCCTTGGTCAGCACATTCAAGGCCGTCATCAGGGCCAATCCCCAGCACGCTGCGCGCCCTGGCCGAGGGCCCTCAAAGGTCAGCAGGAAGCAATGCAGCCCCAGCATCAGCCACAAGGCCACCAGAATGTCGGGAATCAAAATCCGCGTGTAGATGTAGGGCCCAAACGACAGCCCCATGGCCAGCGCCGCGTACAGCCCGGCCGCGTCGTCAAAGTAATGACGCCCCACCTGCCAGCAAGCCAGCAGCAGCCACAGCACGCCCACGCACAGCGGCACGCGCGCCGCCCAGTCCGTCACGCCAAACACCGTGTAGCTGGCGGCCATCGCCCAATACAGCAGCGGAGCCTTCTCCAGATAGCGCAGCCCGTTCACATACAACGTGCTCCAGTCGCCGCGCTGCAACATCTCGCGCGCGGCCTCGGCGTGCACGCTGTCGGCGTCGTCCAGCAGCGGAGGTGCCCACACTCCCGGCACATACAGCAGAAGCCACAGCAGCACAATCAGCCCGACGCAAAGCACGGGCCTCACAGCGCGGCAATCATCCTCGCATTCCTGTGCCATGGCAGAGCTTTGATTATACGTTTGAGAATTATCTCTTCGGGCGCGACTCGCGCTGGGATTTATTTTGCGGCAGTCAACTCGGTCATATGCAGCCCCATGCCGGCCTTTAAATATCCCTTGCGACGGAACCAGTCGGTCATGCGCTCGTCCAACAACTCCAGCGGCACGCGAGAGCCAATCTCGATCAGCCCATCGGCCACCGGCAGCGTGTCGTCGAAGACTGAATCGTTGGTAAAACTGCGCATGGCAAAGTTGTCCAGCCACTTCAGCGGCGCCGGAATGGCCACTCCAGCCTCGTCGTACTCAACGCGAATCCTGCGGGCAAACATAGTGGACAGTATAGAACCCGGTGAGAAGGTAGGGCGCCGGAAGAATTAGGGTGAGGGTCGAAATCCAGATCTTATCCATCGTGACAGGAAAAGCAGGCTATATACAGAAAGCCAGCCAAATGGGATTGGTACGAGGCCATACAGTGCGGCGTATTCCCAGTGATACTGCGTAGCCGACCGCCAATTTCTATCAAACTGTTGAGAGCAGTCCTCATGATTGGCACGTGGTTCGTCAACACATGCCTGATATACATCCCGAGCCCAGTCACCTTGATGGAGGCCATGCTCATTTCCCACATAAGCTCCATACAAGAGCCAAACGATAGATGCTACAACTCCGATACGCTGCCATCCGTTAAGACGCATCATGAATCGCCCTCGCAGCGCTGAGAAACCTATTCTATCCCTGCATCTCGCAGCTTTTGATAGGCTTTTTCGATCACATTCGAAAGGACTTCTAATAGCTGCTTGGGATCGTTCACCTTCAGTTCAGGTGTAATCGGCTGGCCTTTATACAGAAGGACGACAGTGCCTTTAGCTTCATCGAATTCCCGATAGATTGCCATTCTATTTCCCTCCAAACATTCGGCTTATGCAACCAACCTCACCGCACCACAATCTTCTTCATCTTCCGCCCAACGCGAAAGACCTTCGCCGCGCCAAGCTCAATCTCCAAAAACAGTTCCTTGCACGCCTCGCCGTCAATTTTCAGCGAACCCGCCTTGATCTTCCTCTGCGCGTCGCTGTTGCTCTCCGCCAGTCCGGCCTGCGCCAGCAGCTTGCCCAGGTTCACCTTGGCCTTCGCGCCTTCCACCGTGCCCAGCTCAGTGGCCGCCAGCGTGATCTCTTCCAAATTCTCCGGCACTTCGTCTTTCTGGAACTGCCGCGCCCAGTTCTCTTCAGCCGCCTCGGCCTCTGCCGCCGAATGGAAATCTGCGATGATGCGCTTCGCCAAATCCTTCTTCGCCCGCATCGGATGCAGCGCACTGGCCGCAACGTCGGCCTTCAGCTTTTCAATCTCGGCAATGGTCAGGTCAGTCAGCAGCTCGTAGTAGCGCCACATCAGCGGATCGCTCACGCTCATCAGCTTGCCGAACATCTCCTGCGCGCTCTCCGTGATGCCCACGTAGTTGCCGTAGGACTTCGACATCTTCTTCTCGCCGTCCAGCCCTTCCAGCAGCGGCATGGTCAGCACAATCTGCGGCTGCTGTCCGTAGTCGGCCTGCAGCTTGCGTCCCATCAGAAGGTTGAACTTCTGGTCCGTGCCGCCCAGCTCCACATCGCATTCCAGCGCCACGCTGTCGTAGCCCTGCATCATGGGATACAGCAACTCGTGCACGCTGATCGGCTTTTCTTCCTGGAAGCGCTTGCTGAAGTCTTCGCGCTCCAGCATCTGGCTCACCGTGAACTTGGCGGTCAAACGCACAAACGCCTCGTAGCCCAGCTTCATCAGCCACTCGGTGTTGTAGCGCACCTCGGTCTTCACCGGGTCAAGAATCTTGAATACCTGCGCCTTGTAGGTCTCGGCGTTGGCGTCCAACTGCTCGCGCGTCAGCGGAGGCCGCGTGGCATTACGTCCCGTCGGGTCGCCAATCAGGCCGGTGCCGTCGCCAATCAAAAAGATGACCGTGTGGCCGAGGTCCTGAAAGTGCTTCAACTTGCGAATCAGCACGGTGTGGCCCAGGTGGAGGTCGGGCGCCGTGGGATCGAAACCGGCCTTGATGCGCAGCGGCTTGCCGGATTTCAGCGACTTTTCCAGGCGCTCACGCAGATCGCTCTCGCGAATAATTTCGACCGACCCTTTGCGCAGGTAGGCCAGTTGCTCGTCAACAGGTTTGAAGGAAGACATGACAATGATTATAAGGTTCCGGCTTTGAAGGTTTCAAAGGGCGAGGCTTCAAAGTTGCAATGCCACGGCGGCAGCCCCATGCAAGCCTTCTGCTGGTCGAGTGGCTTCCATGGCGGCCCGGAGCAATACAGAACCGTCGCTTCCTGAGCAAAATTACACAGTTTCTCTTGCCGCGCGGGCGGATACTCGCCGGTGAAGCGGCGGTGTGTGATGAAAATTGATATCAACAAATTTCGCGTGCGTCCCGAAGAGAGCGTCAAGCTGGCCGACTATGCAACATCCATTAAGCCGGTCTGTAAGACAAAGAGCGCATATCAAAAGCTGTTGCAGGATCACATTGAAAAGCTCAGCGATTTGCAGCGGCTTCATTACGCGTCCAGCCGCTATGCGCTGCTGCTCATCTTTCAAGGCATGGATTCAGCCGGCAAGGATGGCGCCATCCGGCACGTCATGTCCGGAATCAACCCGCAGGGCTGCGAGGTCTTCAGCTTCAAGCAGCCCAGTGTGGAGGAGTTGAGCCACGACTTCCTGTGGCGCACGGCATGCCGGCTTCCCGAGCGCGGGCGCATCGGAATCTTCAACCGCTCCTATTATGAAGATGTTCTGGTGGTCCGCGTGCATCCCCGGATGCTGATCGGCGAAGGTCTTGGCGAGGCTCGGCGCGACCCCAAGTCCCTGTGGGCCAAGCGCTGCCACTCCATTGTTGACATGGAAAGGCACCTTTATGACAGTGGAACCCGCACGGTGAAGATCTTTCTCCACATGTCGAAAGAAGAGCAGAGAAGGCGCTTCCTCGATCGCATCGACCAGGCCCAGAAGAACTGGAAGTTCAGCTTGGCGGACATTCATGAAAGGAAGTACTGGAAGCGCTACATGGATGCTTATGAATATTGCCTGGGCGCAACCAGCACGCAACTCGCGCCCTGGTACGTGGTGCCCGCCGACGACAAGAAAAACGCCCGCCTCATCGTCAGCCAGATTGTGCTGGAAGCCCTGGAGAACCTTCACCTGGCTTATCCCAAGACGACTCCGCGCCGCCAGGCGGAGCTGCAGTTGATCCGCAAGCAACTGGAAAAGTGAACCCCCGCGCCGTCCGGGCGGCAGGAAAAAGCCCCACACAAGTCTCAGGAAAACTTGTATAGGGCTTTGGAACGAAAGCAGTGGAGCGATCTCTTTGTTGGCTCTGGCAACTGATTCCAGTCGTAATCCGGAAACTGCTCTTCGAACTGAACTACTGAGGTTGAACGGTGGTGCTGGTCGTCGTGCTCTGCTGCGTGGTGCTGGTCGGAGCGGGCTCGGCGGTAGTGGTCGTCGTGGTCTGGTGTTCCTTCACCTTCTCGTGGTGATGCTTGTACTTGCTCTTGGTTTCCGTGGTCTGGGTGGTCGTGGTGGGCGGCGGTGTGTCCTGCTGCGATGAAGTGGTGGTGGTGCTGGTGGTCTGCGCGGCGCTCTGCTGCGCCATGCCCGGCACGGATAACGCCAGAACCAGGGTCGATCCTAAAACGGTGGCAAACAACTTCTTGTATGTCATGCAACTCTCCTTTGTAGCGACTATCAGAGAGTAGAGTATGGCTTCCTGGACGCTCAGTCTGAGCTACACGGCTCACCTGCCGGTGGCCCGAAGTTGACTCTTTTCCATCTCTGGGGCACCCTCTGGGGAGAAATGCATGAGAGATGTGGGCCATCAGCAGTTGAATGCAAGATACTATTCTAGATGTCCGTTTGCTTCGTCATCATTACAATCAAATGAGGGTCGGTCACATTCAGCGCGCTACCGTCAGTAGTAAACTTCACTTCAAGAACATACTTCTTGTGGGAGACACCAACAAAACGTCCGAGGTATTTATCTAAGTATTTGTCTGAAGAAGCACCTGCTCCCTTTGTGTGACTATAACCAGAAGCAATAATCTCTGCATCGTCCCATACTTTCCATTCTGCCTGTAACAGAGGTTCTGTGTCACAGTCGCGCGGAAAGGGTCCACCCATCATGCAATTCATTTTGGCAAATGGAAGGGTTCGCATTACCCTGATCATGATCAGATAAGACTGCCGTTTGACTACAAATTCTGGAGTTCTAACAGTACCCACGCCGAGAGATACCGGCATATCCACCGAAGGCATTCTGCAATCCCAACAGGAATGCGCCCGCGCGTTCGATCCCAGAAATCCTGCTCCCAGCGTACCGAACATGACGGATAGCAATTTACGTCTGGATATCTTATCCATATATCCCCTCTGCAATCAGTCAGTACATTGATCGCAAATCATTTCGATTTACCGCCATATGCTTTTCTTATCGAAGAATTTTACACAACACGAGCAGCAAACGTTTGCTCACCGCTAGCTCTTTTCCAACTCTGAAGCAACCCACCCCTCCTGCTACACTTTTCCTCATGCTGAAAGTAAAACTACTCACTCCCACGGCCAAGGCTCCCACCATCGCTCATCCCGGAGAGGACCTGGGCTACGACCTCTTCGCCAGCGCGCCGGTCACCATCGCTGCGCGCGGCAACGCCGTGGTCAGCACCGGAGTGGCCATCGAGCTGACCACCGCCGACGGCCATCCCCTGGGAGCCCTGTTGCGCGATAAAAGCAGCATGGCCGCACGCCGCCTCACCTGCACCGGAGGCGTCATCGACGCAGGCTATCGCGGCGAAATCCGCGTGCTCATGGAAAACCTCGGCGACCAGCCGCAGGAGATTCACCAGGGCGATAAGCTGGTCAACCTCATCCCGTACCCCGTGCTCACCACCCCCGTCGAGGTCGTCGCCGAACTCAGCGATAGCCAACGCGCCGATGGCGGCTTCGGCTCTAGTGGAAGGAAATAGTCAAGGATTTCAGAAAGGATGGTTAATTATGTTGAGCATAACTTTGCTATTTATTGCTCTTCTATTATCGGGTGCCATCTTTACGTTTTTATTTCCTCTATTGACCGTTCCCTTTCTCATGTTGGGGTCTAGACTTCAATCTCAAAAAAATATGTTCAACGTCATCGGAATGGTGAGCCTGATATGGCAGGGATACGGTTTGCTTTCTTGGTGCGATGTCGCTTTGCATATAACCCATCGATCTGCTTATCAATTAGATGAACGAAATTCTTGGCTACATTTATTGATTGGTTTCGTTATGTGTGTAGCACCTGTCATTTTCATGACTCTCCATGATTACATCGGCAAGCATGCAGTGAATTCGCCCTATAGAAAAATCAGAACTTTAGGCACAATTGGGTTAGTGATTATTGGTTTTTGGGGTTTCCAGTTCGTGCCCCAATTAGAGTTGCCATGGCTTTGGGTAAAGTGGTTCATTTAATTCACCCTGCATGCTTTACATTCCCATATCCATTTCGAAGATAAAAATTGCTCAAGAAACACACCCCACCCGCAGCGGAGGCCCACGGCCGCCGCTGGCCGTTTCATCCAATAATTTTTCCCGGGTATATTCCGACTGCTACTGCTTGGTGAACTCAAACGTGCAGGGGCGGCCCACAATGCCCATGCCCACGTCGCGAACACCGCTGCCCGTGGTCTCAGTAAACGTGGCCTTCACCTTGTAGCCGTAATCCGTGCCCTTGCCCACAAACACTCCGCGAGCGTATTCACGGCTGGCCACAACGCCGTTGGCGTCCAGCTTGGCGGTGCCGTCGTCCTTGATCTTTCCGTCCAGAGTAAAGTAGCCGCCCTCGCCGGCCGTTCCGCGCTCGCCGTGCAGGGTGCTGCCCTGGATGGTGCTGACGAACGTCCAGGTGTAGCCCTGGGTGTTGCCCTTGGCCGGGCATATCATTTTGGTAAGCCATTTGCCGTCATAACGCTCGCCGGCCACGGATGATAATGGCAGCGCAAACAACGCGCAGGTCACTGCTAGTAGGAGTGCTTTCCGCATCGTGCTCCCTCCGCGGGGCGAAATCGTAGCACCTGCCGCGCGGCCGGTCTAGGACAGCCGTGCGTTATATCTGCCGTGGCTGGCAGCTGTGAGCCTTTGCTTTTGCGGTGTCACCCTGAGCGCAGGAGGCGCGCCAAGGCGCGTCTCCGTAGTCGAAGGGCCACTATCCCCGCAAAACCCCTCGCCCCTGCGGATTCCCATCCCCCGCTGCCTCAAGGTAAAATAAAAGGGTTCGCCCCAGTGGAGTTCTTCTTCCCGGGGCACGCACCTGCCAGCCGGGCAGATTTCACCGCCCGCGGCCGCGAATTTTCAAACAAGTTGAAAGATTGGAGCAACATCCGTCATGGCAATCAATGCCACCCAAATGCGTCCCGGCATGATCATCAAGCACAACAACGAGCTGCACTCGGTCTTTACCGTGGAGCATCGCACCCCGGGCAACCTGCGCGCCTTCATCCAGGCCAAGTTGCGCAATCTGCGTACCGGAGCCATGTTCGAGCACCGCTTCCGCTCCGGCGATTCCATTGAAAAGATCGTCGTCGACGAAATCAAGATGGAGTATCTCTACAACGACGGCGACACCTACTACTTCATGGACATCAACAACTACGAGCAGACGGCCCTCAATCGCGACACCCTGGGCGACAGCGTGGACTACCTGACGCCGAACCTCCAGATTACCGTCGAGTTCTTTGACGGCAAGGCCGTTGGCATTGACCTGCCGCAGACCGTCGAGCTCACCATTGTCGAAGTCGAGCCCGGCCTCAAGTCGGCCACCGCCAGCTCGGTCACCAAGCCCGCCAAGACCGAAACCGGACTGGTCGTGCAGGTGCCGCCCTTCGTCAACGAAGGCGAAAAGATCAAGGTGGATACCGCCGAAGGCGTTTACCTCTCGCGCGCATAGCCATCCCGGAGCCGCCGTCATGCACACCATCACCAGCTATCGCAGCTATCTCGTAAAGGGCCGTGTGCAGGGCGTCGGCTTCCGCTGGTTCGTGGAGTGCGAGGCGCAACTGCTCGGCGTCGGCGGCTGGGTGCGCAACTGCGACGATGGCGCGGTCGAGGTGCTGGCCAGTGGCACGCGCGCCCAGTTGGACGCTCTCTACGAGCGTTTGCAGCTCGGCCCACGGGCCGCCCGCGTGGACGCCGTCGTGGTGGACGAAGCCGCTCCCTTTACCGGCTACAAAACTTTCCAAATTGAAGAAACAAGGTGATTGTCTTGTCTGACACTAAGAAGCCTGACACTGCCAAGATCGTCGTTGCCGAAGACCTGAAGCAGCTCATTCGCGAGATTCCCGACTACCCCAAGCCGGGCATTCTCTTCTACGACATCACCACTCTCATCAAGGATCGCGTCGGCTTTGCCCGCGTCGTGGACTTCATGACCTCGCCCTACCTGGGCATGAACGTCGATCTCGTCCTCGGCATGGAAGCGCGCGGCTTCATCTTCGGACCCGCCATGGCCTATCGCCTCAACGCCGGCTTCATCCCCGTGCGCAAGCCCAAAAAGCTTCCCGGAGAGACCGTCAGCTACACCTACGAGCTCGAGTACGGCACCGATACGCTGGAGATTCACAAGGACGCCATCCAGCCCGGCCAGC
This sequence comes from uncultured Acidobacteriota bacterium, assembly GCA_903851035.1. Classification (GTDB taxonomy): domain Bacteria; phylum Acidobacteriota; class Terriglobia; order Terriglobales; family Acidobacteriaceae; genus TOLSYN. The sequence continues at coordinate 104,835 of CAINND010000060.1, forward strand.
GCGTCCTCATCGTCGACGATCTGCTCGCCACCGGAGGCACGGCCGAAGCGGCCGCCAAGCTGGCCAACAAGCTCGGCGCCAACATCTGCGGCATGAGCTTTGTCGTCGAGCTCGACTTCCTCAACGGACGCAAGCGCCTCGCGCCCTACGACATCTTCTCGCTGCTGCATTACGACAAGTAACTCTCTGCGCACATGCGCGCCCGGCCCATTGCCATTCCGGTAATGGGCCTTTGTTCTTTCGGCACACTGCTGCCGTAGCCAGCGCAAGCCACACGGTGACAGCCATCACAGCGCAACCCCCTGCACCGGGCTACTCTGAGGCGTTTCCCGAGGTGTGTCATGGCCGTTCCTGCAGTCATTGACGCGCTGTACTGCATTCCCAAGAACGTCACGGTTGCCCAGCCCGGCAACTGCGCCGCCTTCACGCAGGATCTTGCCCCGGCCATGAACGCCCATGGCGTGGCCACCGCCGTCCTGGCTCCCTGCCTCTGTCACCAGTGCCCCCACCAGTGGAGCTGCGCAGACCAGCGCACCGAGGAGGTGCGGCAGGTGGTCAAGCGCAATCCCCTCAAGCTCCGCGGACTGGCCAGCTATGATCCCCTGCGCATTGGCGAAAGCCTGCGCTGGATCGACGATGCCATCGCCGATGGCGGTCTCTGCGGCGCCTACGCCCAGGCCGAGTGCTGCGTCAGCGGACTCAGCGCCCCGCGCATGTATCCCCTCTACGGCACCTGTGACAAGCTGCGCGTGCCGCTGGTCATCGACTTCAGCAGCCGCGACCGCTGGCTGCGCCATCGTCCGCAAGTGGAGGTGGTTGCCGCCGACTTCCCCGCCCTGCAAATCGTGCTGGCCCCGCCGCCCGGCACCGATGGCCCCAGCATCCTGCGCATGATGGAGCGCTTCTCCCACCTGTTGCTGCTCATCAACCCGCGCGAACTGCAGGCCGACCCCGCGCTCTGCGACTTCGTCGAACTCCAGGGCCGCGAACGCGCCATCTTCCGCGCGCATCCGCAGGAGTGGGCCGCAGCCGTGCCCGCCGCACAACAGGTGCCGCTCAGCCCTCCGGCCCGCCGCGCCTACCTCTTCGATAACGCCGCCCGGATATTCAAAATCCCTGCGAACGTTACCGCCTGAGCTGTGGGGAAAACTTGTCAAGCCCACTTTTTCGCCAAATCCTCGCAGCCCGCTGATTCCACAACAGATAAAGTTCGCCCTCCGCTGAGGGTGTGCCCCATCCAAATTGCTACTCTTGAAGTAGGGGCCAGCCTCAGGGGTTTGCGGCAGGTGGCATCAAAGGTTTTGCTCTTCAACGGTTTTGCTCTTCAACCTTGAAACCTTGAAACCTGTGAAACTTTGAAACCTGCTAACTCGTTCTTTCTCAAATTTATAGCGGGAAATATAGGGGGATACCCCCTTCGTGAGCCAGAACGGCCTTCGCGCCGCGCGTTTTTCCCGCCCGCATGGCCTATGGCGGCAATTCACAGCCCGGCACTTGCGCACCGCCTCGCCGTTCCGTAGCATCTACCTCACTGGAAGGCGCCGACCTGCAAAGTTGGTGCTGTGGCGGAACACCACTGCGGACCGATAATTAACTATCGGGGGCTCTGCTCGACATACGGTCTGGTGTGCTGATCCCCAGTCGGATCGGCCTAAAGGACCTCGGCGGGCTCCCACCTTGGTGATTCGGGTTCACAGAACCTCCGCCACACACGGCCAAGCGGGCCGGCCCTTCTTGTACCTTCTTCCGGCGTGCGAATTGCTCCGGAATTTCACCCCGGATTCACCTTTCCCGCCCCTGGCGCTCATCGTTTTCCGCCCCGCTGCATCTAGAATGGAAGCGTGTACCCACACTTCTTCCACTTCGGCTCGTTTTCCCTGCCCACCTACGGCCTGATGGCCTCCCTGGGCATGATCGTCGGCCTGGCCGTCATCTTCCGTCTGGCGCGCTTCCGCGGCCTGGACCCCGACCAGATGTGGAACCTCGGCGGACTGGTCGGCTTTAGCGGCATCGTGGGCGCCAAGCTGCTGATGATCCTGGTGGATTGGCGCGAGTACGCCGCCGACCCCGGGCGCATCTTCAGCGTGGCCACCCTGCAATCCGGCGGAGTCTTCTCCGGTGGACTGGTGGCCGCCCTGGTAGCGGGCTGGTGGTACCTGCGGCATGAGAAGATCCCCTTCCTCACGGCTGCCGACGTCTTTGCCCCAGGGGTGGCCCTCGGTCACGCCTTCGGACGCCTCGGCTGCCTCTCCGCCGGATGCTGCTACGGCAGCCCGACGCATATGCCGTGGGCAATTACGTTTCACAACTCCTGGGCGGCCATGTACCAGGGAACGCCGCTGAATATTCCGCTGCACCCCACGCAGCTTTACGAGTTTTTTGCCGAGCTCATCAACTTTGTGTGGCTCTACTGGCTGTGCAAGCGCAAAAAGTTCGAAGGCCAGGTGATGGGCCTGTTCATGATCGTTTACGGCTGCGAGCGCTTCATCTTCGAATTCTTCCGGGGCGACCCCGGGCGCGGTGAGGTGCTGGGCGGGCTGATTACGGGCACGCAGTTGATTGCCATCGGGCTGGTCGTCACCGGCTTCATCATCTGCATCCGCAGGGTGCCGTTGCGTTCGGCGCCGGTGGGCGAAGGCAAGTAGCCAACAAATCAGGCGTAAAGGTCTATGGTGTGCAACGTGGCGCTGGCCGTGAGGCTGGCGTAGAAGTCGTACTGCGAGGCAACACCCGGCACGTCGCTCCCGCCCAGGATGTAGGAAAACAACGCATCATGGCCTTCGCCATCCTCTTGTGCGGCCTGCTGTGTATTGGCCGTGGCGGGCGCCGTGTAGGTGGCCAGTCCGCCGCCATAGGTGGCAACGGCCACGCTCCAGGTGTAGCTGTCCACGGGGCGGCTGAGGTAGGTGCTGGATTCGCTGCGGTTTGCGAGAGCCTGCGTAGCGGGCAGGCTACGGCGCACCAGGGTGAGCGCCGTTGAGTGCTCCGAGAGCGGATTGACGGCGGCCAACTGTTGCGCGGCGCTGATTCTGAGGGCGTTCATCGCAGGGTGCACCACGCTGCCCTATCGGCAGGGCCGGGCCGAAGCTTGAATCGGCGGGAAGATGGGGTCACAGCTTTTCGCCCCGGCAACTGCTATCCTGTTGAGAATGCCGCATAAAACCACATCCCGCCCGAAGCCCCGCAGCGCCGCAATCAAGTCGAAGCCGGGGACAAAGTCGAAAGCTAAGACCAAGGCCAAGCCGGAAGCCGAGCCCGTTGCCGTGCCCACTCCCCTGATTGCCGAGGAGTTGCAGAGCTTTGATGCCGGCGAGGAAGATGCCGGGCTGCGGCTGGATCACTTTCTGGTAGCGCGCCTGCCGGAGATCAGCCGCGTGCGCGTGCAGCAACTGATTGAGCAAAGTAAGGTGCTGGTGAATGAGCGTCCGGCCAAGGCATCGCTGAAGTTGAAGGGCAGTGAGCTGATCGAAGTGACGGGCAAGGTGGAAGCCCCGGCGCTGAAGGCCATCGCGGAGGATATTCCGCTGGACGTGGTGTTTGAGGACCGCAGCCTGGCCGTGGTGAACAAGCCGGCCGGCATGGTGGTGCACGCCGGGGCAGGCAGCCCGGAGGACGAGCGCAATCGCGGCACGCTGGTCAACGCATTGATGTTCCGCTTTAACAAGTTGAGCGGCGTGGGCGGCGAGTTGCGCCCGGGGATTGTGCATCGTTTGGACAAGGACACCAGCGGTTTGATGGTGGTGGCCAAGAGCGACCGTGCTCATCAGAAATTGGCCGAGCAGTTCAGCACGCGGCAGGTAAGCAAGACCTACCTGGCGCTGGTGCACAACTGGCCGAAGGACGATACGGGCAGCATCGACGATCCCATTGGACGCGACCCGAGGAACCGCACCCGCATGAGCGTGGCCGGCATCGATCCGCGCAACGCACTTTCGCACTACACGGTGCTGGAGAGGTTGCTGACTCCCTACGGGCGCTTTGCGCTGGTGGAGGTGAAGATCGACACCGGGCGCACGCACCAGATTCGAGTGCACATGGCCAGCATCGGGCATCCGGTTGTGGGTGATACCTTGTACGGCGCGCCGGAGTATCTGCTGCCCCGGACGCTATCGCGCGAGCAGCAAGGCAACGCAATCAGCGTGCGCACCCAGGTTCGCCGCACCAAGAGCCATGGCGCCGGAGCCGCGACGATGAGCCTGGATCGCAACTTTCTGCACGCGGCGCGATTGCGCTTTGTGCATCCTGTGAGCGGCAAGGTTCTGGAATTTGAAGCTCCGCTGCCAAAGGAACTGGAAGAGTACCTGGCGCGGCTGCGGAAGTCGGCAGAGAGCATCAGCTAGCTTCATACTCGAAATTTAAGAGCAAGAGAAACTACCCCACCCTGGCAACAACGGCTAGGATGGGGTACCCGACACAATCAAAAGCAACAACCCCACCCTCCGCCAAAGAACGGCGGAAGGGTAGGGCACCCAAACATCGTTTGTATTCTGCTTCCCACCTCTGGCCAAAGGCAGGCCAGAGATATGGCACCCGTGACCTTACATGAGAGGTAGGGTTCCTTCGACTTCGCTGCGCTCCGCTCAGGATGACACCGCAACAGCAAAGGCAAAGCAGCCCGTTATACACTGTTGGCATGAAGAAGCTGGCCTATCTCCTGCTTGCCGCTTTGACCGTGGCTATGATTCTGGTTGTCCCGGCGGCGGCCCAGAATTCGCAAGAACTGCCCTCGGCGCCCTCTGCGGTGCAGCCGCGCTTTCCGGGTGCTGCGGCGCAACAGCCGCAGGCCGCATCCACCCAGCCGCAGGCCGATACGCAGGATTTGACGGCCATGCCGACCAGCGCAACGCAGGCATCAACCACCCCGCAGACGGCGCCCGCGGCACAGCCCGCACCGACAAAACCCAAAGCCGCGCCCAAGCCACTGGATCCGGCATCGGCCTTTGCTCCCGTGACGGCGGCACCGCCGCGCGTACAGCATCCCAACCAGTTGGAGCCGGAGACAGGGGGCGACGCCGAGTACCGCATTGGCGTGGATGTAGACCTGGTAGCGATGATCTTTACCGCCGTGGACAAAAAGGGCCACTACATCAAGGACCTGAAGCGCGAGGATGTGCGGCTGCTGGACGAAGGCAAGCCTCCCAAGCGCATTGAGGCCTTTGAGAGTGAGACCGGGCTGCCACTGCGGGTGGGCCTGCTGATCGACGCCAGCAACTCAATCCGCGACCGCTTCCGCTTTGAGCAGGATGCCGCAGTGGAGTTTTTAAACCAGACATTGCGCCGCGGCAGCGACCAGGCGTTTGTGGTGGGCTTTGATTCGCTGAGCGACCTGACGCAGGACTTTACGGACGACACGAATATGCTGGCGCGCGGCGTAAGGGTTCTGCGCCCGGGCGGCGGCACCGCGCTGTTTGACGCCGTCATCCAGGCCAGCGACAAGCTGTCGCGCACCCATGTGATGGGTCCGGCACGCAAAGCCATCATTTTGCTGAGCGACGGCGATGACAACCAGAGCCGTCACACCCGGGCCGAGGCCATTGAAGCCGCCCTGCGCGCCGACCTTATCATCTTCGTGATCAGCACCAACGTCAGTGGCAGCGACCGCAAGGGAGACAAGGTGCTGCAGCAGTTTGCCGAACAGACCGGTGGAAAAGTCTTCTTCCCGCTGCGGATCGAAGATGTTTCCAACTCCTTCGCCGAAATCCAGGATGAGTTGCGCAGCCAATACCTGGTGGCCTACAAGCCGCAGAACTTCGACGAAGATGGGCGCTACCGCCCGGTAACGCTGGACGCTCCCGGGCACCCGGGAGTGAAGCTGCGGGCGCGCAAGGGCTACTACGCCCCAAAACGGAAATAGAATTTGTTGAAAATTCACACGGCCATCGGATGCGATTCCGGTGGCCTTTTTGCTGCCTTATTTTGCCGGGACGCTCTGGACTGACGGCTCCTCCGCTGGCGCCTTGGGAGCCCAGTAGCCGCGGCGGGAGAGCACGCGATAGTCGCTGTCATTGGCCTTGATCTCCACATGGCGGAAGCGGCCGTCGGCCTGGTTGCGCCGTGGCAGGTAGGTGAGCAGGTACTGGTCGTGGATTTCGTGCGAAAGCTGCTCGAGCGCGGCGCGGAGTTTTTTGGCGCTGTCGCCGACGTCTAAAAGACGCCCGCCAGTTTGCTCGGCCAGCCTTCGCATCTGGCTTTCGGCATCGTGAAAGTGGGGATGCTCGCTGGGCAGGTGGTCGGCGAGCAGGATGACATAGATGGCGGCATCGGCGCGCTGTGCGGCCTCAATAACCGTGGCCAGGGACTTCTGGCTGCCGTGATCATCACCATCGGTAAGCAGGACGAGGGCGCGGCGTCCTACTTCTTTTTGCAGTTTTTCAGCCACCGCCAAGTACACGGCATCGTAGAGCAGGGTTCCATGGGATTTGTGCACGGGGATGGTTCCCTGCCCGGCGCCGGCGGTGCCTCGGCCGCCGCTGCCACCGCCGTCGTTGAGGCTGGCGCGATCGAAGGCTCGGCGCAGGCGAGGCAGATCGTTGGTGCTGTCCTGCAGCAGACTGACCGTAACGTCAAAGTTGATGACGAAGGCGAGGTCGCGCATGGTGAGGGTGTGGGCCAAAAAGAGCATTCCGGCCTCACGCTCGGCGGGCAGCAGGCGAGACTGGCTGGCGCTGGTATCCATCAGTATGCCGAGGGTGATCGGCTGATCGTAGGCGGAGTCGAAGTCCTCTACCTGCTGGGGGACGCCATCTTCGACGACGTGGAAGTCCTTCTTCTTGAGGCCGGTAATCAGCTCGTGATGGTGGTCGCGAACGCTGAAGTACATGCTGACAAGGCCGACGCTGCCGGCGTCCAGTGGAGGGCGGGTCGAGGGGATGGCGGAAGCCTTCCCGGATGGTGGCTGGGCAGGCTGGGCTGGGGCGCCGGGCGGGGTGGGCTGCACGGCCGGAGCTTTGGGGTCGGGAAGGTCCGGCATGGAGTTGCCGTCGTCGGCAGGGGCGTTGGAGGCCCGCGGAATGTCACTCTGCGCCCGCAGGGCCGGGGCGGAGAGCAGGCACAGGGCCAGCAGGCACAGGAACACGACCCGGTCGAGTATTCTGGTTTGCCTTAGCTTTCGCATGGTTCCTCCGGCCTATGCCGGTAGTCTAGTATGGAGTGGTAGAAACTTGCACGGCTTTCCGTGCTTGTGAAGGGCCGCCCGGAGCACTAGAATTTGCAGTTTGGCACTCTTGAGACCGGCCATTGTCTTTCGCGGAGGGAATTCCTGATGCAGCGCTTACGGCGTTTTGTAACCTTGCTACCAATCCTGCTCCTGCTCCCGATGGCGCTTATGGCGCAGCAGGGCTTGCCGGATGCGCCCAAGCCGCAGAACCAGGCGAGCGGCCTGCCGGATGCGCCAACTTCCAACCGCACCCTGCCGACGGCCGAGGCCAGCCCCAGCAATCAGACCAGGCAGCAGACGGGCGAGGCGACCTCCGTGGATACGGCCACGCAGGCCGAGATCAACGCCGCGCAGGAAACACCGCCGCCAAACGCTCCACCGCCGGGACGCATTATGCCAAGCAACCGCCGGGCCAATGCCACCAGCAGCGGCTACGATGAAACCAAGGGACTGATCTCCGTAAACGTAAACGCCGTGCCGATTTCGGTGACGGTGAAGGACGCCACGGGACGGCTCTTTCCCGGCCTGACAAAAGACAACTTTACGGTATATGAGGACGGCGTAAAGCAGCGCATTGCGTTCTTTACCAGCGACCCCTTCCCGGTTTCGGCCGCCGTCATCATTGACGTGGGCATGCCGGAGATTGCGCTGCGCAAGGTGAAGGAGACGGTCAGCGCACTGGTGGGCAGCTTCAGCCAGTTCGACGAGCTGGCGGTTTACACCTACGGCAACACGGTGAAGCAGCAGCAGGATTACCTGGCGGCGTTGGGCGACAGCACTAGCCGCACGCTGTCACGCATCCAGCAGTTGCAGGGCACCAGCAGCGGCCCGGGTGTGTATAACCCGATGACCGCAGGCCCCTCGGTGAATGGCCGCGTCTTCGATCCCGGCCTTATGCGCAACCCGATTGAGGGCGCGCCGCCCAAGAACGCGGAGCCCTCGCGCGTGCTGAACGACGCCATCCTGCAGGCGGCCCGCGACCTGAGCCGCCGCGAAAAAGCCCGCCGGCGCGTCATCTTTGTGCTGAGCGACGGCCGTGAATATGGCAGCCACGCCAGCTACAACGATGTGAAGAAGGTGCTGCTGACCAACAACGTGGTTGTGTACGGCGCGGCCCTGGATGCCTCGGCCATCAAGTACTACAACAAGATCGCCCGCATCCACCTGCCCACACAGGGATACGCAAATATCCTGCCGAAGTACGCCTCGGCCACCGGCGGAGAGATATTTACGGAGTTTACGGCGGCGGCACTGGAGTCGGCATACGGCAGCGCCATGGAAGAATCGCGCAGCCAGTACACGCTGGTGTATTACACGGATGCAACGGCTTCCACCGCATACCGCAAGATTGAAGTGCGCGTGGGTGGCTACGGACCGAGTTTGAAGGTATATGCACGCGACGGCTACTACCCGGCGCCGCAAAAGCAGTAACCACCGGTTGATATTGAGGTTACGGGAGTTCCGGGAGACGGGTACGGGCTCCCGGCAGCCACCGGGGTTGTGATATAACCCAAGTAACTGCTGATACATGCATTACAGCACTGAAACACCGGAATGACCCGCGCGTTACGGACGGCAGAGATTGCCGGAAGAACGAACGGTGACGGAGGCCGCCACGGGGGCGGCTCTGAGTCGGGATAAGGTCGAGGATTCCTTGAGCTTCATCAACTTCGCTGCTCGCGAGATCAACTGCAAGATCGTCTACTACGGCCCTGGACTGGGCGGCAAGACGACGAATCTGCAGCATATCTTCGACAAAACGGGCGAGCAGCAGAAGGGCAAGATGATCAGCCTTGCGACGGAGACCGACCGTACGCTGTTCTTCGATTTCCTACCCCTCGACCTGGGCACGATTCGCGGCTTTAAGACGCGCTTTCACCTTTACACCGTACCTGGACAGGTCTTCTACGACGCTTCACGCAAGCTGATTCTGCGAGGTGTTGACGGCGTGGTCTTTGTTGCCGACTCGCAGGCCGAGCGCGCCGACGCCAACGTGGAAGCCCTGGACAACCTGGTGGGTAACCTGCACGAACATGGCTATGACTTCAAGACCATTCCCTATGTGCTGCAACTGAATAAGCGCGACCTGCCGAACATCCTGACGGCCGACGAGATGCGCCACCAGTTGCGCCGCCGCGAAGAGCCTTCCTACGAATCCATCGCCTCGCAGGGCATCGGCGTGTTTGAGACCTTGAAGGAAATCGCCCGCCAGGTGCTGGTGGAGCTGAAGAAGAGCTAGCCCGGCTTTATCCCCTCTTGCGAACTTCTCTGCTTTCATAAACATATCCATGCAACTTATTTCTGCGTCTCAGGGCGCTGACGCCGGATTTTGCCTGTAACTTTTCGCGCTGATTGCCATCTAAGCTGAGGCAGGGCGTAGTGTGCGCCCGAGGAGAAGCCGTGAAGCAGCGAATTGAGCAGCCGAAATCCAGTGAGATTACTCCGCGCGAGTTGTATATGAGCCGCCGCAGCTTTCTGACCGCTGCGGCCGGTATTGGCGCCGCCGCCCTGGGCGCGGAGAAGGTGAACGAGTTGCTGCATCCGCTGACGGTAAAGGCCGCGACGCACCTGAATGCACAGCGCAGCCCGATCAGCACCACGGGCGAGAAGCAGACGCCGTACCAGGACGTGACCAGCTACAACAACTTCTACGAGCTGAGCACGGACAAGGAGACGCCGGCGCGCATCGCTTCGAGTTTTCATCCGCTGCCGTGGACGCTGCAGATTGACGGGCTGGTAGGGCGTCCGCTGAAGCTGGACTATGACGAATTGATGAAGCTGGCGCCGCTGGAAGAGCGCGTGTATCGGCACCGCTGCGTGGAGGGCTGGTCGATGGTCATCCCGTGGATTGGCTTTCCGCTGAAGGCACTGCTGGACCGTGTGCAGCCCACCGGACAGGCGCGCTACGTGGCGTTTACCAGCGTGACGCGTCCCAAGGAGTTGCCGGGGCAGCAGCGCGGCGTGCTGAACTGGCCGTACAAAGAAGGACTGCGGCTGGATGAGGCGATGAATCCGCTGACGCTGCTGACCGTTGGTCTTTACGGCGAGGTGCTGCCCAACCAGAACGGCGCGCCGGTGCGCATTGTGGTGCCGTGGAAGTACGGCTTCAAGAGCGCCAAGAGCATTGTGCGCATCACACTGACCGACCGGATGCCGCCGACGAGCTGGAACGAGTCGAATCCGAGCGAGTACGGATTTTATTCCAACGTGAACCCCAAGGTGGACCATCCGCGCTGGAGCCAGGCGCGGGAACGCCGCATCGGCGAGCTCTTTCGCCGGGAGACGCTGCTGTTCAACGGCTACGGAGACTTTGTGGCCGGCATGTACAAGGGCATGGATCTGCGAAAGGATTTCTAGGAGCGATTGTCTCCCGCGGCGTGACGCGGTTATCATGGCCGCATGAACTCGGCGGCGAATCGTAAAATTCTAGAGGCGCTCTCACAGAACTGGCAGACCGAGATGCGCGGCTTCCACACCTATAAAACTCTGGCTGAGCGCGATGGCGACCCATACCGCAAGCGCACGCTGAACCACATGGCGCAGGCCGAGGCTCGGCACGCCGCCATGTGGGCCAAGCGTATTCATGAGCTTGGCGGCACTATTCCGCAATATGACGGCAAGGCCGGAGGCGAAGCCGATTCCCTGACCACGCGCGTGGGCGGCCCCGGCATGGCACTGCGCAGGCTGGAGATTGACGAAAGCCGCGACATTGCCAAGTACGGCCAACAGATTGAGGAACTGGGCGACGAGCCCAGCGTGGCCATTCTGCGCGAAGTCATCGCCGACGAGCAGGAACATTATCGCGAGCTGGGCGAACTGATACGCAATCACTATCCGCGTTCGGCCGTGGAAGAAACGACTGGCGATCCGAAGTCGGTGATTGCAGACCTTCTCTCCAAACGTAACAATGCCGGCAAGCAGGCGGCGGGGTGGATTGGCGACGCGATTTATGGCGTCAACGACGGACTAGGCGCAATCTTCGGCATTGTCAGCGGCGTGAGCGGCGCGACGCTGGGCAACTCGCACTACGTGCTGCTGGCAGGCATTGCCGGCATGGTAGCCAGCTCGCTGAGCATGGGCAGCGGGGCGTACTTGGCGGCCAAGAGCGAGCGCGAAATCTACGAGGCAGAACTGGCACGCGAGCGCGAAGCCATCCAGACGAACAACATCGAGGCGCGCGAACTGCTCTCACTCTACTACCAGGTGAAGGGGCTGCCGGAAGATGACGCCGACCGCGTGGTGGAGCACATCGCGAAAGATCCCGAGCAGATGGTGCGGGTGCTGGCCGGCGAAAGGCTGAACGCCACGGAGGAGGCTTTGAGCAATCCCGTGACATCGGCCTTTAGTGGCGCGCTGAGCACGGCTGTGGGCGCCTTTGTGCCGATCATTCCCTTCTTCTTCTGGGGCGGATACCCGGCGGTGATCGCGTCGGCCATCATCAGCCTGGCGGCGCACTTTGCGGTGGGCGCAGCCAAGAGCCTGATTACCGTGCGCTCGTGGTGGGCGAGCGGCTTTGAGATGACTGCCGTGGGCGCCATCGAAGGCGTGGTGACATACCTGATCGGCGTTGGCATTGGCCACATGGGCGGTTAGCAGCGCGGCTTTCGCAATTGCGCGTTGAAGACATGATGCCGGACGACAACGTTACATCATGACACGCGAAACAGATGCGGGATGAAGGAAATCAAAAACGGATGCACATGGCATCCGTTTTTTGCGCAATCGTTCGGCTCTGCTATAATTATTTCTGCGCGGCGCCAGTCGCGTGTTTTCGTGTCGGGGAGTGGCTCAGCCTGGTAGAGCACCTGGTTCGGGACCAGGGGGTCGGAGGTTCAAATCCTCTCTCCCCGACCATTATTTCCCTTTAGCCCTGTTGAATATCCCGTCAAAGGGCTTTCTGTATGCAGGCGTGATGCTTGCGCCGTCAATCGTGCAGTTCAAAAGTACTTTTCTGAGCAAATCGGCTTGTTCGGCGGATTTGCGCGTAAGGTACAGCGAATGAGTACGTTGCGCGAGTTCTAAAATCCTCTGCACATCGAGCAGCTTTTGAGCAAGGCGGGAAATCTGTGCGCCGTATTGCGCACCATGACAACAATGGCAGTCTCGTATTTTGTTGTACGAAACTGCCATTGTTGGTGAATCTTATTTGGTTTTATCCAGCTTGGTACCTTTGCATCACACTAATGCGACTCGATGTACTGATAGCTGGAAGACACTTCTTTGCCGTTCACCAATGACCAGAGCGTCACGTAAATCGTGTTGCTATTCGTCGGCAGAGTCAGCGTCATGCTGCTGCCGCTGGCCACACCGGCGTTGCCCAGGTCCAAACCGCCAGGCGTCGAGCCAACCCAGATGTAATACGGGCCGGTCGAACCATTGGCGCTCCAGGTGAACGTCGTCGAAGCGCCCGTTAGCGTGCTGCCGTTGGCCGGAGTGCTCATCGTCGCCGGAAGCATGGTCGCTTCCGTGTACGTGTAGCTCTTCGAAACTCCGCCACCATTCAGCGTGGACCACAGCGTCACGTAAATCGTGTTGCTATTCGTCGGCAGAGTCAGCGTCATGCTGCTGCCGCTGGCCACACCGGCGTTGCCCAGATCCAGCCCTCCAGGCGTCGAGCCAACCCAGATGTAGAACGGGCCGGTCGAACCGTTGGCGCTCCAGGTGAACGTCGTCGCGGCGCCACTCAGCGTGCTGCCGCTGGTCGGAGAGCTCATGGACGCAGGGAGTAGCGAGGCCTCCGTGTAGGTGTAGCTATTGGACACCTCGTTGCCGTTTACCGACGACCACAGCGTGACGTAAATCGTGTTGCCCGTGGTCGGCAGGTTCAGCGTCATGCTGCTGCCGCTGGCCACACCGGCGTTGCCCAGATCCAACCCGCCAGGCGTCGAGCCAACCCAGATGTAATACGGACCACTCGAACCGTTTGCACTCCAGGTGAACGTCGTCGCGGCGCCAGTCAACGTGCTGCCGTTGGTCGGAGTGGTCATCGTCGCCGGTGACGCGGTGCCGACACCCTGCAATGAGATTGACTGGGTGGCCGAGCTGGCGTTCAGCGTGTTGTCGGTCAGCACCACGCTGCCGCTGATGATGCCCGCCGTGGTGGGCGCGAACTCAATGCCCAGGACGCAACTGGCGGCGGGAGTGAGCGTCTGGCTGCCCGTGGAGCAGGTGGTATCGGCTCCGCCAAGTGAGAAGTTGGCGGCCGTGCTGATGCTGGCGATGTTCAGGCTGGCGTTGCCCAGGTTGAGCACGCTTACATCCTGCGCCGCGCTGGTTGAGTTCGGCGCAATCGAGCCGAAGTTCAGCGACGGCGCGTCAGAGACATCCACCTTGCGGATGCGCTGGTTGACTGTGTCTGGAATGTAGAGATTGCCAGTGCTATCCACCGCTACGGCATGGGGAAGGTTAAGCGCAGCGCTGGTGGCAGCGATATTGTCACCGTTATAGCCAGCGGTTCCCGTGCCAGCCGCGGTTGTGATGATGCCCGTCGAGGCCGTCACCTTGCGAATGCTATTGTTGCCATAATCTCCGATGTAAAGGTTGCCAGCGCTATCCACCGCTACACCAGAGGGACCGTATAATTCCGCGCTGGTGGCGGCGATGTTGTCGCCGTTATAGCCTGAGGTTCCCGTACCGGCCACAGTGGTGATGATGCCCGTCGAGGCCGTCACCATGCGGATACGCTGGTTATGGAAATCTGCAATGTAGAGGTTGCCCGCCGAATCCACCGCAACGCCAAACGGATAATCTAATTCCGCGCTAGTGGCGGCGCTGTTGTCGCCGTTGTAGCCCGCGGTTCCCATACCGGCCACAGTAGTGATGATGCCCGTTGAGGCATTCACCTTGCGGATGCGCTCGTTGTAAACATCTGCAATATAGAGATTGCCCGCCGAATCCACGGTGACGCCATAGGGAAGGTTGAGTTGTGCGCTGGTGGCGGCGATGTTGTCGCCGTTATAGCCAGCGGTTCCCGTACCAGCCACGGTGGTGATGGTGCCCGTCGAGGCCGCGACCATACGGATGCGGCTATTGTCAGGATCCGCAATGTATAGGTTGCCCGCGCCATCCACCGCAACGCCGAAGGGGCCGTTGAGTTGTGCGCTGGTAGCGGCGATATTGTCGCCGTTGTAGCCTGCGGTTCCCGTGCCAGCCACGGTAGAGATGATGCCCGTCGAGGCCGTGACCTTGCGGATGCGCTGGTTGGTGAAATCTGAGATGAAGAGGTTACCCGCGCCATCTACCGCAATGCCTAAGGGGCTGTTCGTTTCCGCGGCGGTTGCCGCGCCGCTATCGCCGCTGTAGCCTTGCGTCCCATTGCCCGCCACGGTGCTGATTATGCCGGGGCCGAAGGCCACCAGAGGGCCTGTGCCGGTTCCTTCCAACGCAAACTGAAAGTTGCCCGCGCTGGTCTGCACTACCAGGGGCATTTGGCGCTGGCCGGGGAAGGCCGGAGTGAAGGTGATGGGAACGGAGCAGATGCTGCCCGCTGAATTCGATGTGATGCCATCGGTCGCACATCCGCTGACGGCGCCCACGGTGAATTCATGCTGGCCGCCCTGCGATGACGGTACGGTAACGCTGCTGATGGTGAGCGCCGCGTTCACGTAGAGCAAAAGGCTCTGCGGGGCAGAGGTTGCGCCCACGGCAGTGTTCAAAAAGCTCAGTGGCGCGGTAGCCGCATTTACCTTGCGAACCTGGCTGGTGTCTTCGTCTGCGATATACAGGTTTCCCGCGGCATCCAGTGCTACACCGAAGGGGGCGTAGATGGCTGAACTGGTGGCGGGCAATCCATTGCTATCGTCGCCATATGTGCCATTGCCCGCCACGGTGGTAATGATGCCCGTGGATGCATTGACCATGCGAATACGGCCATCAACCTGGTCGGCGAAATAGAAGTTGCCCGCGCCATCCACGGTAATGCCCATGGGATTGTACATGGTCGCGCTGATAGCGGGGCCACCGTCGCCGCTATAGCCGTATGAGCCGTTGCCCGCCACCGTATTGATGATGCCCGTCGAGGCCGTCACCATGCGGACGCGGTTGTTGTAGAGATCGCAGATGTAGAGGTTTCCCGTACTATCCAGAGCAATGCTGTATGGATAGTAGAGCTTGGCGTTTACAGCGGGGCCGGTGTCACCGCTAAATCCATAACCGCCCGTGCCCGCCACCGTGGTGATGATGCCCGTGTAAGCGCTGACTTTGCGGACGCGATTGTTGTAGTCATCCGCGATGTAGATGTTCCCCACGCTATCCACGGCAACGCTGGTGGGGTTATAGAGTTCGGCGGTGATGGCGCTGATGTTGTCGCCGTTCCAGCCACCATAACCCGTACCCGCCACCGTGGTTATGATTCCGGTGGAAGCATTCACCTTGCGGATGCGGCTATTGGAGGAATCCGCGATGTAGAGGTTGCCCGCACTGTCCAGGGCAACGGCGTTGGGGTAATAAAGTTCGGCGCTGGTGGCGGCGATGTTGTCTCCGTTATAGCCGCCGGTGCCCGTGCCCGCCACCGTGGTGATGATGCCCGTAGCGGCATTTACCTTGCGCACGCGGTTGTTCTGGTTATCCGCGATGTATAGGTTGCCCGCGCTATCCACGGCAATGCCGGTTGGGTAGTTGATATATGCGCTGGTGGCGGGACCATTATCGCCGCCATAGTACGCGTCCCCATTGCCGGCCACGGTATTAATTGCCGGTTGCACAGTGAGAGCAGGTGTTTGCGCTAGAGCTGTACCCGCACTGGCCCACATCACTGCAATGAGCAATAAAAAGAACATTGCAACCTTGGCGTCCCCACGATTAGAGGAGTTGCCCCAGATGGAAAACAGTGAGGTGAAAGCGCGGCGAATGGATGTAATTGGGGCGGTCAGCGGCATGGGAGCAGCTCCTTAAAGGAATCTTTACGCACAGGGAAATAGGGACGGCAGGTATGGAACTGGCACAGGCAGGTCTTCGCGGACGCGCGGCTGTTGGCGCCCGTGGGGACACAGTCAGGTACAAAGACCATCGTGGATGGTGCGCGCAACTCGATGCCGTGCAAGGCCAATCCTCTACCGTTGGATCGATGATTCCTTATGAAGATGCGGGCTTCGGGTGGCGATTGCGGCCGAACCAGAGCCTTAGTAACTGAATATGCAGTGCATGTAATGAGCCCCCAAACAGCCATCCCCCACGGATGACGATGAAAAGTGCAAGGAGTCTATGCCAGCATCTGGAATATTGCTATAAAATTTTCCTCAATTTTCGCCTGTGTTCATGCGGTCAATCAGACAAGTTGCGGATCGCAAGGCCCCAGCGATCGAAAACCCGGCGAAAGGAAGCCTGTATCCTGATACAGGATGTCAACGACAGTCACCAGCACGCCGGCCCGGAGGGGCTTTTTGCGATCCTTCCTGCGATGGTTCGCGCTCGGAGTGGTTCTGCTGTGGGCGGCTGCTGCACTACTGCTGGTTGCCGCCCGGTGGATTGATCCTCCAACTACCGCCGTACACATACAGCGCCGCGTACAGGCATGGATACATAGCACGCCCTATCAGGAACGATATAAGTTTGTTCCGCTCAGCCATATTTCCCCCGATCTTCAGCATGCAGTCATCTCCGCAGAGGACGCACGTTTCTATCGACATCATGGCTTCGACTGGCACGCGATCCAGAGGGCTGCAGAAGAAGACATGGAGGGCGGGCGCATTCGCGGCGGGTCCACGCTTAGCCAGCAACTGGTGAAAAACCTGTTCTTCGGGACGGGCAGATCTTTCATACGCAAGGGTGGAGAACTGACGCTGGTGCCTGTGGCCGAGTTTGTTCTGGGCAAGCAACGCATACTGGAGCTTTACCTGAACGTGGTCGAGTGGGGGCCTGGAGTTTATGGCGCCGAAGCGGCCTGCCACAACTACTACAAAACCTCGGCCAAGAGCATTGGCCGGGAACAGTCGGCGCGTCTGGCTGCGATTCTGCCGGCTCCCCTGAAGCGGCATCCCGAGCGCATGAACAGCTATAGCGCGATCATCATGAAGCGGATGCGCCAGGTGAATTGGTAGTTGCCGGCGCGAGTTATTCAATTACCTTCCACCATCATTCAACGGAGAGTGGCGAGGCTTCGGCCTGCGGCAGGCTGATGCCGAGAATCTTCGCCAGCGTCGGCGCAATCTGGCGCATGTCGATCTCACTCAGTGTTTTTCCATGTGCCACCTTTGGTCCAACGAGGAAGAAGGATGAGCGCATCTCCGGCTGACTTGGCAGGTAGCCGTGCATTCCCAGATTCGAGGGAGCGCTTACCAGCGGCATGGTAAAGCCATAACCAAGCTCATAGCCAATCCTGAATGAGACGTAGCTATAAGCCTCGGGAAAACCGCTGGCTTTTTGCAATTCATCGCGAGTTAGAACGCTGTCCACTCCGTTGGCGGGATCGGCGGCCAACCGCTTTAGCAACGCGTCCACCTGGCGCGCCGTAGCCTGATCGCTGGGATCCGCAAGGACAATGGCGGCCGAGCCTCCGGCCGGCCATGGCATTGCTTTCCAAGTGGTAATCTGGTGCGCTGCATCCATGGTAAAAAGCCCCTCGGCCAGGAAGGCAGCGTAGAGATTTACGTCATGTTCCACGCGGGCGAAGCCGTGGTCGCTGACCACGCAGACATATGCGGCGCCGGGCGAAGTTCGCTCGGCGGCCTGGCGGAGTTGCCCTACGAGCGCGTCCAGACGCACTAAGACGGCATTGGATTTGTCGCTCCACGGTCCGGAGGCATGCTGCTCGGTGTCGAGACCGGTCAGGTAGACGGTCATAAAGGCCGGACGCTTACGCTCAAGAATCTCAATGGCAAAGCGGGTGCGAACCTCGTCGGCATCCACCGTTTCTTCCATGCCTCCGGGATAACGGCCGAGTTTGGCTGCGAGCTCCGCCTCCAGTCCGGGAGTGGAGAGGGCGCGCTGCAGTTTACGATCATCCTCGGTGCCGGTGCGCCAGATCTGCGGCAGGTTGTAGTCAATATGCGCGCCGACGCTTACAGGCCAATAGACGCTGGCCGTGGTCAGCCCAGCAGCATGGGCGGCATCCCAAAGCGTCGGAACCTTGATGTCTTCGGCGTACCAGTACCAGCCCTTGTCATTCTTGTTGTAAGGGTCAAATGTAGTGTTGGCCACGATGCCATGCCGCGCAGGTGAGACTCCGGTGAGCAGCGTAGTGTGGCTGGGATAGGTGACCGTGGGCAGCACGCCACGCACGCCCGGGGAGTAGACGCCATCCTGCATCAGGCGGGTCAGGTTGGGCAGCACCAGTCCGTGCTCCTGCGCATGCAAAACGGCTTCCGGCTTCAGGCCATCCACGCTGATTAACAGCACGGTTGCAGCGGACTTCGCAGTGCCCTGGCAGAGCCCAACGTTCATACACGCACAGAGAAGAAAGACCAGAATCAGCGAACGCAAGGCAGTGGATTTCACCAGAAACATGAGTGCTCTCCCGGAGACTGAAACTTCATCACCGAATGGGTGACGTTAACACATTGATTCGAGCGGTGGATGGAATGAACGCAGGGTGCGGATGACTCCGCACCCTGCATGGTTACACACAACGATCAGGCTAGAAGCGCATGGAGAGCGAGCCAACGAAGGTCCGCGGCGAGCCCACCTGCAAGGTATCCACCAGCCCGCCGGGATCACTGAGGACGAAGCCGTTGGTTCCGATGGAGGAGTAGTACTTCTCGCTGAAGATGTTGTAAATGCTCAGCTGGATCTTCACATCCTGCAACGGTCCAACCTCCGACTTCTTGTAGCCGGCGGCAAAGTTGGAGAGGAAACGCCCATCCACGCTGCCGGTGTTGTCGTAGCTGTAGTAGCGGGTGGACATGTAGTCGGCGTTGATGTGGGTGAAGAACTCCTTGTAGCGGTAGCCCAGTTCCGACTTCCACATGAACTCCGGAGTATCCACGGCAACTTTGTCCTTGATGTAGTAGGTTACCGGCGTGGAACCTGAGTAGGCGTTCACGTTGTCATCGTAAGTGGAGCGGTTATAGGTGACGCCGTTGTAGAGCGAGAAGCCGTGGCCCAACTGCACGGTGGCGGCGGCGTCAAAACCATTCGTGGTGACACCGGCGACGTTGACCAGCACGCTGGCGTTGCCGGCAATTCCGGGGCCCTGCTGCAAGGCCAGCAGGCGGTTGCTGAAGTTGACGTGGAAGAAGCTGGCCTCGGCCTGCACCTTCTCATTGGTATAACGGTAGCCGAATTCCTCGGTCCAGCTGGTCTCGGGCTTCAATGTACCCTTTGACGCGTTGAACGAGGCCTGTGTGACGCCCCAGGGCGCAGGGCCGAAGCCGTTGCCGCCCGCCACAAAGGCGCGGACGTTATAAGCAGCATCGCCGTAAAGTTCGCTGTGTTTATCCAGCTTGTAGTTAGCGCCGAACTGCGGCAGGAAGGGCTTGCCGCTGGTGAGCTGACCCTGTGCGTAGTTGGAAGCAGGAGCGCCGGTCAGCGCTGGTGCGTCGTGCGCAACCAGGGTGCCGGTGGTGTAAGTCTCTGCCGTCTTGAAGCCGGCGGAGAGCGTCAGGTTCTTGGTGGCCTTGAACTGATCCTGCAAATGTATCTGGAAGAGGTTGGTGCCGAAGTCGTAGGCCCACTGCGTGTAGAACGGGTTCTTCGGGAAGCTGTCCAGCGACTGACCCGGACCGGAGAGGCTGGTGGGATAGAAACGGCGGGCCAGCGTGAAGTTTTCCTTCTCAAACCATACGCCACCTTCCAGGTGGTTGCGGGTGGTCTCATACTTCAGCGAGGTGAGGAAGCCTCCACGCTGGATGCCGTACTCCGAGCTGCGCATGGAGATGGGCGAGAGATAGCCGGTATAGGTGGAGTTATAGGTCGGCGTGTAGGGCGTGAACCAGAGGCCGATGCCATCGTTGCCGTGACCGTAGGCGGTGGTCTTCCATGTCAGCTTGTCGGTGAGTTGCGTCTTGTAGGTGACACCGCCGAGGATGTCTTTGCGGAGGCCTGCGCCGGCGTAGTAGCCGGCGTCGCAAGGATCTTCAGCCGGCGTCAACGTGGCCACTTTGCCGGGATAGCTGCCAAAGCCGTTGCAGGCGTAAGCAGCCTGCAAGGACTGAGCCCAGTTGCCGTAGTTATCAAAGTTGTAGCCCAGCTTCTGGACATAGACTTTGGAGAGATCCTGATAGTCGGTTTCGTGGCGGTTGCTGTAATCCATGAATGCCGTCAGCACGCCCTTGTTGCCGAAGTAGTGGACGATCTTGCCGTTCAACTGCCAGTAGTTCTGGCTGATGTCGCCCGCGCCCTTCCACTTGTCACTCATCTGGCTGACGCCGGCGATGTAGAACTTGGTTTTACCGTGTAGCAAGCCGCTCTCATAACGCACAACCGTGCGGTAGGCGTTGAAGCTGCCGAAGGCCTGGTCAACGGATACTGAACGCTTGTCCGAAGGGTCTACTGAGAAGAACTGTACGGTGCCGCCCAGATTGCTGTTGGAGGCTGTTTCCAGTGCGCCGGTGCCCTGCGAGAGCACGATGCGTCCGATGTTTTCATCCATGATGGCGCGGCTGATGTGCAGGCCGTTCCAGTTGCCGTAGCTCATGTCGCCCAACGGAATTTCATCGAGCGTGAAGCCGAGCTGGTTCTGATTGAAGCCGCGGATGGAGATGCGAACCGCCCACTCATAGGCGCCGTACGGATCGGCCGAAGTGTAGTTGACGCTGGGTAACTGGGCCACCATGCGGATGGGGCTGGTACCCGGGGCGCTCTCTTGAATCAGGCTCTCGCTGACAATCTGTTCGGTGCGCACTTCGCCAGGAGCGGTGACGGAAATGCTATCCGAAACCTGGATCTTGGCGGGCGGAGTGCTGGTATCTGTGGGGGGCTGGGCCGGGCCGCCAGACTGCTGGGCGAACACTCCAACCGAGGCAAGCAGGACGATGGCAATCCCGAAGAATGACGAGCAGCGTTTCATGGCCTCTCCGATTTGGTTCAGATTCCTGCTGCGGCCCCTGGCAAGGCAGCCTGCTAACAGGCCCGCGCCAGATGGCGCAGGTGATGTGATTCCTGCCTTGGCGATAGAAAATATCCTTCCGTCATGAGACAGAAATTCACTCTCAGCCATGCTACATCAGTAGTGATGTCATGTTGTGAATCGGCCATCAAAAGATTGTGAAATGTTGAGCGAAGTGTCGAAGTCATCTCACGGTTCGCCCGCACACTTATTGCGATAGCGTCGCCTAATGAGAGCGTATAACTCAACAACTGCTGTTTTATTGCAACAATCTCAGCGCTGGTGATTGTTGAGAATTAACACGATGTTCATTCTGCATGCCTGTCGTCTCAAAGATAATTGCCAATACTGAAGACTAATTCTCAATTCGGCATCCCACTCATTAACCAAGCAAAGGAAAAACATATGTCGAAGGCAGTTAGCGGGATTTGTATCTCGCTTATGTTGCTCTTCCTCGTCTGCAACCTGGCGCCGTGCGCCTTTGGCCAGCAGACACCGTACTTCACCTCCGGAAACCTGGTGGTCAGCGTTGAGGGAAATGGCGTACCCGGCGGTTCCGGAACGTACGGAGACAACCAGGCGGCGCCGCTGACACTGTTTCAATATCAACTGAACTCCACGAATCCCACGACGACCACACCGACGCTGGTAAACAACTTGGTGTTGCCGCAGGCCGGGTCGGGTGCGAACCTTCCGGTCTCCGGCGAGTACGGCTCTTCGTCGGAAGGGACAGTGCAACTCGCTGGCTCGGGTCAGTACCTGACTATCATGGGTTATGGAATCAACGCCACTACCTTCAATGCCAATCCGGACGCCTATAGCGCAACGCCAAATACCGCGCTGGCCCAGTCTGGTAGCCTGACCGGACAAAGTTACACTCCGGTACCGCGCGTGGTCGCCCTGGTGGATCCGTACGGCAACGTGAACTCCTCCACCGCGCTGTACAACATCTTTAATGGCAACAATCCGCGCAGCACCTACACGGCCGACGGACAGCACATCTACGTCTCTGGGCAGGGCACCAGTGGGGATGCTACTGGCGGTGTCTTCTACACTACACTTGGCTCCAGTTCGGCAACAGCTATTACCGGTGCAGACGGCGGCAGCGGTGCAAATCAAGACACACGCATCGTACAAATCTACAACGGCACGCTCTATGTCTCGCTGGACAGCAAAGAGGGCGCAACCAACCGCAGCTACATTGGCACCCTGGGCAATCCGCCTTCGACGACTCTATACAAGAGCGCTGCCGGCCCTACTCAGTTGACGACGGCCAACAACGCCTCCACGCCCGTGGCAGTCACCTCCACCGGCAAACTCACGCTCACGGCCAGTGAGGTCAACACCATCAACAGTACGGGACTGCAAATCAATTTAAGCCCGGAGAGCTACTTCTTCGCCAACGCTTATACGTTGTATGTGGCAGATAGCGGCAGCGGTAAACAGACTTCTGCCACCAGCACTTTGGGCGATGGCGGCTTGCAGAAATGGATCAATACCAAGACAGATGGAACCGGCACATGGGAATTGCAGTACACCATGTCTAAAGGACTAAACCTGGTGCAGAACCCGGCGTCCAATGCCAATAACACCAGCGGCACCACTGGCCTGCTGGGACTGACGGGCGTAGTGAGCGGCAGCAATGTCAATCTTTTTGCCACGAACTACACCATCTCTGACTTGGATCAGACCTACCTGTATGGCATCAGCGACCCGTTGGCTGCAACCACGAACCCGGGCACTTCATTCACGCAACTGGCTGTTGCCCCGGCAAACTCAAACTTCAAGGGTGTGGCCTTTGCTCCGAGCCTTCCGGCCGGCAGCGCGACCATCACCAGCACTCCCTCCGGCATGAGCTTTTCCTCAACCGGAACAGGTTGTGTGCCGGGCAGCTACACTACGCCAGTCACACTTATCTGGACGCAGGGAAGCACCTGTACCCTGCACGTCACCTCGCCGCAGTCCGGAGTAGGCACGCAGTACGTCTTCAATCAGTGGTCGGATGGAACTACCTCGACCTCGGATACGGTGACGACCCCAACGAGTTCAGCTGTCTATAACGCCAGCTTTACCACGGACTACCTGCTCATCACCGCCGCAGGCAGCGGTGGCACCGTAAGCGCAGGAGGTTACTACGCCGCCGGTACACAAGCCACTATCACCGCTACGCCAAATTCGGGATACTACTTCGCCGGTTGGGTATCCAGCCCCGACGCGGTAGCAAATCCAACCTCGGCAAGCACAACAATCACTATGAATGCTGAGGAAAGCGTAACGGCTAACTTTGCGCAAGTGGCCCCGGCCTCTCTGACCGCACCTGTCAACGGTTCTACGTTGTCTGGTTCGAGCACGACGTTCACCTGGAACACGAACGGCTCGAGCGGTCCGTACTACCTGTGGATTGGTTCGACGCTCGGTGGCAATGACCTGGGTAACGCTGGCGTAGCCAGCGGCACCAGCATGACGCTGACTCTGCCGACAACAGGTGCCACGGTGTACGTCACGCTGTGGTCCACGCTGAATGGTGGCGGAGTTTCGAAGAGCTACACGTACACGGAAGCGACCATGCTCCCGGCGACGATGAGCACTCCGAC
>CAINND010000061.1 GCA_903851035.1 uncultured Acidobacteriota bacterium
CACAGGTTCCAAGGAGATCACGCGAAAATGTCCACGACCACTTCCACGCCCGAAGTCAAGAACGCTCCGCTCACCCTAACCCCTTCGGCCATCGCCAAGGTCAAGGAGATCATGGCGCAGCAGACCCCGGTTCCCAGCGGCCTCCGCGTGGGCGTCGTCGGTGGCGGTTGCTCCGGCTTCTCCTACAGCATGCAGTTTGAAACCAGCGCCGGAGCCATGGACAAGACCTTCGAGTTCGACGGCCTGAAGGTTTACATCGACGCCACCTCGCTGATGTATTTGCAGGGTGCCAGCGTGGATTATGTGGAAACGCTTGAGGGCGCGGGCTTCAAGTTCGAAAATCCGAACGTGAAGAGCACCTGCGGCTGCGGCTCCTCCTTCAGCGTGTAACGCACAATTTTTCGCACGGAAAAGCCCCGCCATTGCGCGGGGCTTTTGCTATGCCTGCAAACCAAATGTCAGGGATTC
This sequence comes from uncultured Acidobacteriota bacterium, assembly GCA_903851035.1. GTDB lineage: Bacteria > Acidobacteriota > Terriglobia > Terriglobales > Acidobacteriaceae > TOLSYN. The sequence goes on from CAINND010000061.1 coordinate 469, forward strand.
GTGGTGCTGGTGCCGCTGCCTGTGCCCGAGTTGGAGCCGCCGGGGTTGGTACCGCTGCCCGGGGGATTTCCGCTGCCGGGGCCGTTGCCGAAAGTATTGCTGCTGCCGCTGCCCAGGGTGTTGCCGCCGCCCTGATTGCCCGTGCTGGTGCCATTCGCGTTGGTGCTGCTGCCGGTGTTGCCGTTCGCAAATTCGCCAAAGTACATCTTGGGATTGAACGGCCCAACCAGCAGTTGTCCCTTGTCAAAGGTCGGATCGTAGATGAAGAACCAATCGCTGTAGCGGCTTTTGTCGCCAAAGGAGTGGATGCCCATCTTCTTTGACTTGCTGACCACGCCGTAGATGTCTCCGCCCAGCACCTGCCCGTTGGCCGCGTTCGCTCCACCGGCAAGCGCCGTGCCGTTGGCGCTCTGCCCAAAGGCGCTGCCCGACGTACTGCCGAAAGCACTGCCGGAAGAACTGCCAAACGCGCTGCCGGATGAATTGCCGAAGGCACTGCCCGAGGTTCCTCCCGCGCTCGGGGTTGTTGCCGTCCCCGTGGAGCCGCTGACGCTGCCTGTGCCGGAGGATGCGTCGCCCGTGCCGCTGTCGTCGCTCCCCGCGCTGTTCTTGCCGCCGTTTTTGGCGTCAGCCTGCACCGCCGCGCTGGCGGTTTTGGCCAGGCTGGAGCCGTTCAGGTTGAGCAGGTCGGCCAGGTGCACCATCTTCCACTCCCCGTCCGGAGCCATGGGGTCCTTGTAGCGCTTACGCAGAAAACGAATCTTATTCGTGTTTTCAAGCTGTTCAATGGTGGAGGGGTAGCGGCCCACCTTGCGGTAGTAGCGCCGCACCGCGCGCTCGTACTGTTCGCCGCGGTGGATCATCTCCACCTCGCGGTCGCGCAGGATCAAACGCTTGTAGTTGTAGGCAACGCTGAGCAGGGTGATGGTGATGACCGCCACGGCAATCATCAGGAACAGCAGCATGTAGCCACACTGGCGGCCCCGGACGGCTCTCCGCGGGTTCCGCAGCCGGATCATCGCTCCAGGCCCTGCGCCAGGGGAATGTTTTCCTTGTGACTGGTCATCAGGTCTTCCACCTCGGCGTCGCGAAGGTTGATGCGCGCGATGCGATAGTGGCGGTTCACCACGTCGCCTTCGTGGGCAATCCACACGTCATCGCCCTGGCTGAAGAATCCCCGGGGCTTTTCGCCGTTGGCCTTGCTCATGCCAAAGAATTTCAGCGGGATGGGCGGTGCCACCGGGATGGCGCGCGCCGCCGCCTGCTGTTGCGCCTGCTGCTCCAGTTGCGCTTTCTTCAGCGGAGAAATCTTGACCTTTTCAATCGGCAGCGGCTCGTCGGTGGCACGGAAGATGTTGCGCCCCGTCCCCTCGTAGCGCACGTTCTCGCCGGCCGCCAGCAGGTCCAGGTGCAGCCGCGGGTCGAGCGCGTCGGCGGGCACGGCCACGGCGTGTTTGTGTTCGGTGGATGCCACGGGCGCCACCGGCCCGGGCTGCGAACGCATTTGCCACAGCACGGTCAGCACGGCCACAACGGCCAGTGCAATCGCCATGTAGGTCTTTCCCTTGCTCGTGGAGGGCGCGGTCATTGGTCGCTCCTGAGGAAGGTGGAGATTTTTACCTGCACCGTCAGTTGGCCGTCCTTCATGCCGCTAAAGCTCACGCCATCCACCAGCAGCATCATCTTCTGCCGTTCCATGGCGTTCAAAAAGCGGATGTCCTGCTCGTAGCTGCCTCTTACCTGGATGGTGATGCTCAGCTGCTGGAAGCCGGCGGGAATGTCACGCTGGCTCAAGCTGTCATCGTAATGCACGCGGCTGACTTCCACTCCGGCCTCCTTGGCCGTGTGCGAAATCTGCTCAGACATGGCGGAATAGTGCCGGGTCAGCCGCTCGTTCAGGAAATCGCTTTCCTGCTTGCGCGTCGTTTCAATCTTCTCGTGGATGCCGCGCGCCGGGGCCGTAGCCTGCGCCTTCTCCATCTTTTCCAACCGCAGCGTCTCGTACTGTTTCTGCCTCTCCGCACGGCCCGAGGCCAGTGGAGAAACCAGCACGCCCACGGCGGCCACGTCGGCCAGCAGCAGTACGCCGGCCACAATCAGCAACTGGGTGCGCAGGTCGCGCAGTTCGCCAATCATCGCGCGCCTCCCTTTGCCGCATCGGCCGCAGCCGGCTCGGCAATCCTCACCTTGATGGGGACATAGGTGGCCGTCAACTGGAAGCGCACCGTGTCCTCGATTTCCTTCTCCCTGATCTCGGATTCCTCAACGATGCGCGCATCGCGGAAGGCCGGCGACTGTTCCAGCCGCTTCACCAGCTCCACCGCCGCGTCGCGGCTGGTCCCCGTCACGGTCAGGTGCACGGTCACCGAGTTGTCGGCCGGGTGCAGCTCCGGCGCGATGCTGGAGATGTGCAGGTGCGCCGGCATGATTTTTTCCATCTGCATGAAGACCCGCGTCCAACTGAAGGTCTTGCGGGCGATCATCCCGTTAAAGAACTTCGAGCGCTCCACCACAATGTTGTTGGCGGGCGCGTCCAGCACCTGCTGCGCCTCGCGGCGCTGCGCGTCCAGGGCGTCAACCTCGCTCTGCACCTGGGCAACCTTCGCCTCCACGGCGCGCGTCTGGCGCCAGCCGGAAAGTGCGGTTACCACCAGCACCACGGTACAAACCGCCAGCAGCAGAATCCATCCGCCCCAGCGCAGCAATACGCGGCGCACGTCCAGGAAGGGCTTGGAGGCAAGATTGATATTGAGTTGCACCGTTAGTTTCCTCGTTCCTGCAACAGGACCGCCACGGCCCCGGCAAACTCATTGGCAACGTCGGCTTCCACCGCGCCTTTTGCAATCAGCTCGCGCACCGGGACGCCGGCCTGCGCCTCCAAGGCTCCGGCCAGCGCGGCAACCGTTCCAGGTCCATTCAGCAGCAAGCGCTCCACGTTGGCCCCGTGATGATCCTGGAAGTACACCAACGAGGGGTAGATGTCATCGGCCATGCGCTCCACCGTTGGAGTGGTGTCGCCGTAGCCTTCCAGCGTGCGCAGCAGTAACAGGTTGCCGTCCTGCACAATCGCTACCGTGGTCGTATCCAGGCTGAGCTTCAGCATCAGGGTGGCGCCGGTCTCCGGCACGGCGGCCAGCGCCGCCAGGCTTGCGGGCAGCACCACGCCGGGCTCGCATCCAGCGGCGCGGAAGGCGCTCTCGTACTCCGCCAGCGTGCTGTGTGGAATGACGGCGGCAACCACATGCAGACCCTGCGCCGTGCGCTGCACGTCAAAGCTTACCGAGGCCTTCTCGACGTCGAATGGCAAGGACTTGCGCAGCCGGAAGCGCACTGCCTGCTCGGCCTCGCCGCGCCGCTCGGGCAGGGAATCGAAGTCCAGGATCGTGACCCGGGCGGCCGCGTCGGGCAGCACGGCAATTACGTTCTGGCCGCGTGCGCCGGTGGCCAGCAGGGCCTGGCCCAGGGCATCGCTCACTGCCGCGGAGTTCAGCACGTTGGGCACGCCCAGCGCGGGCGTAAGCGCACTGGAGGGCAGCGCACGCGTGTGGCAGGCGGTGATGCCGCCTTCGCCCTCGCGGCGCAGCACGGCCACGCCGCGCGCGGTAATCTCGCAGGCGACGCGGGGCAGGCGGAGTGTGTTCTTCTTTTCGCGCATCAGCGTGTGGACTCGATGAACGTGACTTTGTTGATTTCCTTCAGCGTCGTAATTCCCGTGCGCACCTTGGCCAGCGCCGACTCACGCAGAAAGTTCATACCTTCCTCGCGCGCCGCCCGCCGGATCTCCGAACTTGGCCGCCGCTCCAGGATCAGTTCGCGGATGTGGTCGGTCAAATCCAGCAACTCGTGTATCGCCGTGCGGCCGTGGAAGCCCGTGCCGGCGCACTCCATGCAGCCCGGCCCCTCGTAAAAGGGTACGTCTCTCCACTCGGAGGGCACCAGCCCGCTGGCTACCAGTTGCTCGTCAGTGTACTTGATCTCGCGCTTGCAGTGGCGGCAGATTAAGCGCACCAGCCGCTGCGCCAGGATGCAATTTAGTGACGAAACGAAATTGTAAGGCTCCACGCCCATGTTCAGAAAGCGCCCGATCACGTCCACCACGTTGTTGGCGTGCACCGTGGTGAACACCAAGTGACCGGTCAGCGCGGAGTTGATGGCGATCTGCGCCGTCTCCTGATCGCGGATTTCGCCCACCATGATCTTGTCCGGGTCGTGGCGCAGGATGCTGCGCAAGCCGCGAGCGAAGGTCAGGCCCTTCTTTTCATTCACCGGAATCTGGGTGATGCCGCGCAACTGGTACTCCACCGGGTCTTCGATGGTGATGATCTTGTCTTCGTCGCTCTTGATCTCGTTCAGCGCGGCGTACAGCGTCGTCGTCTTGCCGCTGCCCGTCGGGCCCGTCACCAGCACCATGCCATAGGGCTCGGCAATGTACTGGCGGAATTTCTTGAGGTCGTCTTCCGCAAAGCCCACCACGTCGAGCGTCAGCTTGTGGAACTGCTCGCTCATGCTCTCCTTGTCCAGCACGCGCAGCACGGCGTCTTCACCGTGGATGCTGGGCATGATGGATACGCGGAAGTCAATAAAGCGGCCGTTGTAGCGCACCCGGAAGCGGCCATCCTGCGGCACGCGGCGCTCGGCAATGTCCAGTTCGCTCATCACCTTGATGCGGCTGATGATGGTGGAGTGATGCTCGCGCGCGATGGGCTTCATCGCCTCCTGCAGCACGCCGTCAATGCGGTACTTGATCACCACCGAGTCGTCGCGGGTCTCCATGTGAATGTCACTGGCGCGGCGCTGCAAGGCGCTGAAGATGGTGGTATCCACCAGGCGGATGATTGGGCTGGTGTCGTTCTCCGCCGTCAGCTTTTCAATCGAGATGGTCTCGTCGCTGCCCGCGTCGTCGTCGTGCACCACGTCCAGCGTAAAGGTCTCACCGGCCTCGTCCAGCACGCGCTGCGACTGCTCGGTCTTCTTCAGGATGTCGGTGATTTCCGTCAGCGTGGCTACCCGCGGCAACACGCGGCGGTTCAGCAGCAGGCTGATCTCGTCAATCACGCTGAGCTGGCTGGGGTCGCTCAGGGCAATGGCCAGCCGCCCGTCCTCCAGCTCTTCCAGCGGCACAAAGTTGAAGCGGAACATCAACTCCACCGGCACCTTGCGGAAGAGCTCGTGCTGCACCCGGAAGCCCTGCAGTTGCACATACTCGCAGCGATAGCGGTGCGCCAGTTCCTGGGCGCGCTTCTGCTCGTCGCTTGCGTCCGAATTCGGCTCCACGAATAGCTGTTGTGTCATAACCCTCGCACTGCTTTTCTGTCCTGCGTATTACGCCACGCGCTTAACCGGCCGTAAAGCTGAAGATCGGCAGGTACAGCGAAATCAGGATGAATCCCACCACCACGCCCATAAACACCAGCAGCAGCGGCTCAATCAGGCTCATGGCAGCCGACATGGCCGACTGCACGTCCTCTTCGTAAAACTCCGCCACCGAGTTCAGCATCGTCGGCAGGGCGCCGGTGGCCTCGCCCACTTCTATCATCTCCACCGCCAGCTCCGGAAAGACGCCCGTCTGCTCCAGGCTTTTGCTCAGCGGCTGCCCCTCGCGCACCTTCTGCGAGGCCTCTTTAATGCCGTTCACAATCAGGCGGCTGGTCATGGATTGCCCTGCCGTCTCCAGCCCATTCACCAGCGGAAGGCCGCCGCTCAGCAGGGTGGACATCATGCGAGAGAACATTGCCACCTGGTAGCGCTGCCAGATGCTGCCAATGACCGGTACATTCAGTTTAATCCGGTCCATCGTCTCCGCGCCGTTCGCCGTGCGCCCCCAGGCCCTCAGCCCGAAGAAGACGCCCACCACGCCCAGCACAATCAGCGGCAGGTAGTGTTTAGCGGCCATTGCCGTGTTGATGGTGAACTCGGTCATCGCCGGCAGCTTCTGGTTCAGGTCGCTGAAGAGCTGCGCAAACTTCGGAATCACGAATGTGACCAGGCAGATGATCAGCGCGATGACGCCCACAATCAAAATCGCCGGGTAAATCAGCGAAGAGATCAGCTTTTTGCGGAAGCTCAATGACAGGCGCTGGAAGCTGACATAGCGCGAGAGCACCTCGTCCAGGTTGCCGCTCTTTTCGCCTGCCATCAGCGTGGTGGAATAAATCTTCGGGAAGGCGCCCTGCGCTTCAAAGGCGTCGCTGATGAGCTGTCCGCCCTTGGTGCGGTCGCGCACATCCTCCAGCAGCATGCGGAAATACTGGTTGCGCTGCCGCTTGGCCAAAAGCTCCAGGGCCTGCACAATGGGCAACCCGGCGCGCACCAGTGTTAAAAACTGCTGGTTGAAGATGACAAATTGTTCCAGCGTGACCTTGCGGCGTTTGGGCAGGCGCAACTCGCCGCCGCTCAGCAGCCCGCGGTTTTTCACCGAGTAAACCAGGTAGCCGGCCGACTGGTAGCGGTCGCGAATCTCCATGGCGGAAAAGCCGCTCTCGATCTTCTCGATCAGAGTGCCCCGCTCGTCCGCCGCGCGTATTACGAACTCCGCCATGCGCCCCCGTCCACGGCTGCTGCCGCCCGCCGCACCGACTCAGTGTAACACCCTGATAGCCATGGGATTGTCGCCCGCCGCCGGGCTTATTATCCCAATCTCACAAAGCGGTCACCGGCCATCCACGCAACTCGAAAAGCTGCCGGCAAGGCAAGCCCACCCGGGCCTGCAATGCCTACGGCGTCAGGGTGCCGCCTTCCAGCACTTCCACCCCCGCCGGAGGAGAAAACTTGAAGCCTGCTTCGCTCAGCGGCACATTTTCCTTCTGCTGGCTAAAGCGGAACTCCGTGGTGCTGCCATCCAGCTCCGCCATCACCATCCGCCGCACCCAGCCCTCGCCGTCGCACTCCAGCAGCACCTGGCTCACGCGGTCTTCCATCCCCACGGGAATGCCGCGCAGCATCACGCCGCCCGGGGTGGTTGGCTGCACATCCGGAGCCAGTGACAGCCCGCGCAGCTCCTTTTCCAGATGCGCATGCCCCAGCAGCAGCCGCAGCGGAGAGCGCAGATCGTCCAGATTCTTCAGCCTTGTGCGCCGCGCCTGCGCCTCGCCCGGCACATAAAACCATGCCATGGCGCCATCGGTCACAAAGAGCTTGTGCCGCGGAGAGGTGTACTCCCAGCGCATCCGACCGGGCTTTTTCAGCAGCAGTGTGCCACTTTCGCTGCGATGCATCCCCCCGCCGCTGTAGCTTTCGGTAAAGTCCGCGCGCAGGGTCTTCATCGCGTTGTAGCGCGCATCCACCCGCGCCGCCAGTTGGCGCGCGTCCATTACCGGGGATTGCGCAAGACCCGGCAGCGCCAGCGCGCCGACCAGCAGAAAGGGAAGTATCCACCGCATCTTCATGATTTCAATTTCAACATGATGTCAATTGCAATGATGATTCCAAATTCATGGTGTCAAAGTGGCCTGGGGCACTACCTTAAAGCCTTTCTCGCCGGGCAGATCGCCCAGCTCCTTGCCCGGAGGCAGTCCGCGCGTGATGAAAGGAAATGGCTCCATGTCCTGCACATGCACCCGGCCATCCTGCAACTGGTAAGGACGGGCGTCGGGGTCCAGCGGCACGCGCCGCAGCAAGCCATCGGCAACCAGGTCCTGCCATCCGGCGGGAGCCCTGCCATGATGCTGCGCGTACATATCCACGCGCTCCTGCAGGATGGTCACTTCCCGGTCCACTCGCAGGCAAAGCAGCCGCTTGATGGCGTTGGCCCGCAGGTCCTTATCCTCGGTGGAGTTCAGGATGTTCGTCCACATGTAGGTGGCGGTCTCGGTCTCACCGGCGTGGGCGGCCAGTGCCGCGGCCATCACCCGCATCCAGGGATGCGCCCCTGCCACATGCGAGCCGCGCTCAAAGGCATCGGCGGCCTTGGCCGGGTCCTTCAACTCCAGCCAGTAGATGAAGCCGAGCTGAAAGTACAGCCGCCAAGCCCCAGGATTCTCCCGTATGCCTTTCTCCACAATGCGTGCCGCAGCCGCCGGGTTGCCCGCGCCTTCCGGAGGCTTCTGCGCCAAAAACACCGAGCCAAAGTCGTAGGCCGGCAGCAACTTCGGGTCCAGCGTGGTGGTCATCTCCAGCAGTGGCTCAAGGATGAGGTATTGCCGGCTCTTGGCCCGGTGCTTGCTTCCAAAATATTGCACCAGCCGCGTCCAGTAGATGTCTGCCAGCAGACCTTTGTAGCCCAGGCTCAGCCGCTCCACCACCTTGGGCGAGGGGATGTAGAGCACCTCCTGCAAGGGCTCGTCGGCGCGCACGCGATCCACCTGGCGCAACAGCAGGGCGCTGGCGCCCAGCAGCAGGCTCACCACCACGGCAAAGGCCGTATGCACTATGAGATCGCGTTTCATCATTGCTTCAGCATCCCGCTCATTCCGAGCCTTACTTCAAATTGCGCCGGCCGAAAATCCACACCGCGGCCGTCAGCACCGCAGTGGCGTACACCACAACGTAGGCCGTGTTCAGCAGCACCAGCCGAGGCTCCACCGGAGTGTCATGCGCCACCTGGCTGATCACGTTCAGGGCGGCAAAGTTCGGCACAAGATACGACGCAAAGGTCATCGCCCAGCGTGTCACGCCGTGCGCCATCTGGGCAAAGCCCCGCAGATCCTCGGCAAAGGTGCCCAGGGCAAAGATGGCGAAGGCGAAGATGGACGAAAAGATCGGTGTGGAAAACGTGCTGAACAGCAAGGCCAGCGCCGTAATCAGCACAAATTGCAGCAGGATGAAGTAGATGGCCGTCACCAAAGGCCAATCCGCCCGCCCCAGCCCGTGCGAAACATACAGCACGGCGGCAAAAAAGCCCACGCTCATCAGCCCGGCGTTCACCATAAGGGTCATCACCAGACCCAAAAACTTGCCGGCGATGAACTCCCAGCGCCTTACCGGGCGCGCCGCCAGCACCGTGTACAGGGTCTTCTTCTCAATCTCCTTGCTCACCAGCCCGATGCCGATAAAGATGGCGATGATGATGCCGAACAGGCTGATCGCCGTCAGTCCCAGGTTGATCAGCACAATGCGGTTGATGTCCAGCGAGATCTGCCCGAACAGCACGCTGGCGCCCACAATCAGCAGCGCGAACAGGATCAGGTTGTACAGCACGCGGTCGCGCACGGCCTCGCGGAAGGTGTTAAAGGCGATTGCCCACAGGCGTCCGATCATGCCCGCACCTCCGTCGCATGGGCTCCGTCGGCCGAAGCCCCATCTTTCGCATCGTCAATTTTTGAGAGGAAATAATCTTCCAGCGTCGCCCGCACCGGAGTCACGCTGGTCAGCCGCGCACCGTTTTGCCGCAGCGCATCCAGGGCCTGGTCGAGCTTCGCCTCCGGCAGCACCACACGCAGCACGTCTCCAGTGATTTTCGTGCGCGCGCCCAGGGCCTCGATTGGCCCCACGGCCTGCGCGCCGGTCCACACCACTTCCACGTCGCCCTTCACCTCGCGCACCAGGTCGTCCACAATGCCCACGCCGCGCAGCTCGCCCTTGTTCAGCACGGCCACGCGGTCGCACAGGGTCTCGGCGTCGCCAAGTATGTGGGTGGAGAAGAAGATGGTCTTGCCTTCGTCGTGCAACTCCTGCACCAGGTCGCGAACCTCGCGCCGTCCCACCGGGTCCAGCCCGCTCATCGGCTCATCCAACAGCACCAACCGGGGATCGTGCACGATGGCCTGCGCGATGCCGACGCGTTGCAGCATTCCCTTGCTAAACTTGCGCAGTTGTGTGCGCCCGTGTTCGCCCATCCCGACGCGGGCGAGCGCGCGCGCCACCTTGGCTTTGCGCTCTCTGGCGTCCACGCCGCTCAGCCGCGCGTAGTAATCAAGCAGCTCCAGCGGCGTCAGATGGTCGTAGAAGTAGGGCTGCTCGGGCAGAAAGCCGATCCAGCGCTTCATTTCAATGTCGTCAATGGGACGGCCCAGGATGCGTGCCGTACCCGCCGTGGGGAAGACCAGTCCCAGCAGCAGCTTGAGCGTGGTGGTCTTGCCGGCGCCGTTCGGCCCCAGGCAGCCAAATACCTCGCCCTCTTCCACCGTCAGGGTCAGTGGCTTCAGCCCCGTTTTGAGCTTGTTCCGGAAGAAGCCGGTCGTATAGGACTTTTCCAGTCCCAGGATTTCAATGGCAGCCATTGTCGCCTTGCCCAATCTGGTTTTGCCTGCATTATAGCTGAGGCGGCCGCTCCCACCGAATGTGGAAGCCGCGCCCCGTCTGCGTTACTCCCGCGCAATACATGAGGGGAGGCCGTGGCCTCCCCTCGATGCTATGCAACAGAGCCTTGTTACTGCAACGGAGCGTCGTTTGATGTCGCCGGTGCCGTCAGGTTGTACTGAATGTAGCCAGGCGTGGCGCTGTAGAAGTGCCGCGTGCCCGTCTGATCCTGCACAATCGGGTCCGCCGTGGTGGAGTAGCTGTACACGGCGCCGTTGACGGCCGTGCCGCCGCTCAGCGCGACGTTATAACCGCTCTTCGGGCAGATGGCGCCGCCGGAGGTCGCCGTGGGGCAGCCCAGAACGTTGTCCAGCAGTACGGCGTTGGTGGAGGTGGCGGCCGTGTTGCCGGCCGTGCTGCCCGGTCCAAGTGTGGCCAGGTTCGTGGCGTAACCCACCGAGGGATAGGTGGAGGCGTAGGTGACTTCCGCGGTATCAACGGCGCGCAGCGAACGCACGGCCGATGCTTCATTGGCGGCGATACGCGAGCGCAGCAGGTTAGGGATGGCGATGGCGGCGATAATCAAGATAATCGCAACAACAATGAGCAGTTCGATAAGTGAGAATCCTCGCTGCTTTTTCATACCGTGCGATGCTCCATATATGATTTGGGGGTTAAAAACCCCGCCGCCCACACATACGCCTACTGCAGTGGCGCGTCCGTAGAGGTTGCGGGATTCGTAAGGTTGTATTGAATGTAGCCGGGCGTGGCGCTGTAGAAGTGCCGCGTGCCCGTCTGGTTTGCCGTGACCGGATCTGCCGCCACCGAGTATGAATAAACTACGCCGTTCACCGCCGTGCCGCCGTTGAGCGTGATGATGTATCCGCTCTTGGTGCAGCTGCTTCCGCTCGCCGTTGCCGTGGCGCAGCCCAGAACCGAATCCAGCAGCACCGCGTTCGTCGAGGTTGCCGCCGTGTTGCCGGCGTTGCTGCCCGGTCCCAGGGTGGCCAGCGCGCTGGCATAACCCACGGCCGGATATGTGGCGGCAAAAGCCACTTCCGCCGTATCCACCGCGCGCAGCGAGCGCACGGCCGATGCTTCATTGGCGGCAATTCGCGAGCGCAGCAGGTTGGGGATGGCGATGGCGGCGATGATCAGGATGATCGCGACCACAATCAACAGTTCGATAAGGGAAAAGCCTTTTTGTTTGCGCATTGTCTTGAACTCTTTCATGTCCAGGCGGAAGTACCGTGCTCTTGTTGCCGCCTCTGTTTCGCCGGATGATTTTCAGGTCTTAACTGCTTGCCGCAGACTGCCATCTACTGCATACGCCTGTGCTGCCGGCGTTCCGTGCTTCGTGAAAAGGGGCTCCACGGTTTGCATGGAGCCCCCTTGTTTCAGGCTTGTACCTCCACGGGCCTTCGCCTGGCTTAAAAACTACTGCAGCGGGGCGTCCGTGGTGCTGGCGGCCGCGGTCAGGTTGTAGCGGATCACGCCCGAGGCGTCGCTGTAGAAATGCCGCGTGCCCGTCTGGTTTGCCGTGACCGGATCTGCATTCGAGTTGTAGGTGTTGATCGGAGCCGTCGCGCCGCCGCTCAGCGAGAAGGTGTAACCGCTCTTGGTGCAGCTGCTGCCGCTGGCGGTGGCGCCGCTGCAACCCAGAACGCTGTCCAGCAGGACGGCGTTGTTCGAGGCAGCGGTCGTGTTGCCGGCCGTGGAGCCCGGTCCGAGGTACGCCAGGTTGTTGGCGAAGCCGTTCGCCGGATAGGTCGAAGCATAGGTCACTTCAGCGGTGTTGATGGTACGCAGCGAGCCCACGGCCGAAGCCTCATTGGCAGCGATGCGCGAGCGCAGCAGGTTCGGGATGGCGATGGCGGCGATGATCAGGATGATCGCCACAACGATAAGAAGCTCAATCAGCGAGAAGCCCTTCTGTTTACGCATTGTCTAAACTCTCCGTTCGGTTAGGGTGCAAATCTTAAATTTCGTTTGAGGTCCTGTGAGTGGACTCCGCCCGCTACTAGTGCACACCGCGTGCCATACTGCCGGAGAGGTGCCAGCATCGCCACCCAATCTTTGGTAACTGTTGATAAATAAGGCTCTTATCGAAAAATACCAAAGTAACGTAAGATAACTGACACTTCCAGACCCCTTCCCCTAGTGCCATAAAGTGACATACGGCGTCAGCCGTGTATGACAAAAAATGGCAATCTTTAGTAACCCGTTGTAAAGATGGTTCTTGCAGGCAAAAAATTAGGAAACCCCAAGACAAGGTTTCCTCTTTATGCTATATCCCATGGATATCATTAGCAGAGCAGCAACTTACGCGTCAGCTTCAGTCCGCTCAGGTTGCCCAGCATGGTCACCGCAACCCGCTCCGGCACAAAGAACTCGGCGGCCACCTGCTGTACCTCTTCACTGGTTACGGCCTCAATGTTGGCCGTAATCTCATCCATGCTGTGCAGCCGGTCGTAGAAGATCTCCTGCCGGGCCAGGTTGCTCATGCGAGCCATGCTGGATTCCAGACTCAACATCAGACTGCCCTTCAACTGGGCCTTGGCCCGGTGCAGCTCCTCGGTCCCCACGGCGCGCTCGCGGAACTCCTTCAGCACGCTAGTCAGTACTTTGGGCGCGCTCTCCCGGCTGGTGCCGGCATAGACCGTCAGGCATCCCGTATCGCGGTAGGGGTTCAGCTCGCTGTAGATGGAGTACACCAGCCCCTGGCTCTCGCGAATGTTCTGGAAGAGCCGCGAGCTCATACCGCCGCCCAGCAAAGTGTTCAGCACAAACGAGGCGTAACGGTCGCGATGGCTGATGGAGTACGACGGCACGCCGATGCAGATCTGCACCTGTTCCAGCGACTTCTTGTTGCGCAGGGTGAACGGGCTGCTGGCTTCCGGCACCGCCCCATGCAGGTCGTTGGAGCCCTTCTTCAGGCCGCCAAAGCGGCTGGTCACCAGCTTCAGGAACTCGTCGTGATCCAGGCTGCCGGCGGCGGAGATCACCATGTTGCCGGCGCGGAAGCGGTCGCCGTAAAAGTCGAATAGCAGGGCGGGGTCGAAGTTGCGCACCGTCTTTTGCGTGCCCAGTATGGGCCGCCCCAGCGAGTGACCTTTCCAGAAATTCTGCACAAACAGCTCGTGTACCAGGTAATCAGGGTTGTCCTCGTCCATCTTGATCTCTTCCAGGATGACCTGGCGTTCCTTCTTCACGTCTTCTTCGCGGAAGGCCGGGTTCAGCACCAGGTCGCTCAGCACGTCCATGGCACCGGCCAGTTGCTCGTCCAGCACCTTCACGTTGAAGCAAACGCACTCCTTGGCGGTAAACGCATCCAGGTTGCCGCCCATGGAATCCATCTCGCGCGCAATCTTCTCCGCCGAGCGGCTGGTAGTGCCCTTGAAGACCATGTGCTCTGCAAAGTGAGAGATGCCATTCACCTCCGCCAGCTCATGCCGTGAGCCCGTCCGTATCCACACCCCCGCCGATACCGATCGAATATGCGGCATCACCTCGCTCAGCACCGTCAGCCCGTTTGGCAGCACGGTGCGGCGAATGTCTCGCAACTTGGTATCCCGGGGTTGTTTCACGGTCATGGAGCCCTCTTTCACCCTGCGAGTGTCGAAATTCAGTCGTTCACTTTAGTGGAATGCACAGACTACTACAACTGCCCGGCAGACATTATCCCTGCCCCAAACTTGCTCCTGCCCACCTGCGCACTGCATATTAGTTGCATGGGCGACGTACCGCAATCCGAATTGTTGGGACTGCCAATTCAGCAGCTTACCGAGCTCCTTGCCAGCCTGGGTGAGCCCGCCTACCGCGCCCGCCAGCTTTATGACGCTCTGTACCGCCAGCGCGTAGCAACCCTTGAGGATATCACCACGCTGCCCTTTGCCCTGCGCCAACGCCTGGTTGGCGAAGGCTACTGCGTGGGCCTGCCGCAGGTGGAGCAGCGCTTCGTCTCCACCGATGGCACCGTGCGCTACCTGCTGCGCTTTGCCGATCAGCAAAGCGTGGAAGCCGTCTGGATGCCCGAGGGCGATGGCGCCGAGGACGGCGACGATGCCGCGCAAACCGATGCCGCTCCCGACGCTCTTCAAGCCGACGCCACGCAACTCGCTGCTACTCAACCCGCCGCCACGCCCCCCATCTCCCGCCGCGCCACCATCTGCCTCAGCTCGCAGGCCGGATGCGCCGTGAACTGCCGCTTCTGCATGACCGCCCTGCTCGGATTGCAGCGCAACCTGACCGCTGGGGAAATTGTCGGACAGGTGCTGATGGTGCTCAATGACCATCAGGTGGAAATCGGCCGCGACCGGGTCAATCTGGTTTTCATGGGGCAGGGTGAACCATTCCTGAACTACGATCACTTCGTGGCCGCCCTCCGCCTGCTGGTCGAAGCCGTCGGCCTCAGCGAGCAGCGCATGACGGTCTCCACCTCCGGCATTGTTCCTCGCATGGCCGACTTTGGCCGCGAGGCCATCCGCCCCAACCTCGCCATCTCGCTCAACGCCTCCAATGACGTGACCCGCGAGCAGATCATGCCCATCAACCGCAAGTGGCCGCTGGCAGAGCTGATGAAGGCCGCGCGCGCCTTCCCCCTGCGCCAGCGCGAGCGCCTCACCTTTGAATACGTCCTGCTCGATGGCGTCAACGACTCGGTGGAGAATGCCCGCGAGGTGACCGTGCTGCTGCGCGGACTGCGCGCCAAGGTCAACCTCATCGCCCTCAACCCGGGGCCGGAGATCGAATACCGCACACCCAGTCCGGAACGCGTAGCGGCCTTTCAGCAGACGCTCATGCGCGCCGGCATCCCGGCCTTTCTACGCCGTCCCCGCGGACTCGACATCTACGCCGCCTGCGGACAGCTCAAGCGCACCCGCCAGCTCACCCAGCTCGGCTGACCGCGCTTCGTCCGGATTGGGCGTACCTGCGTCACCGCCTTCGCCGTGGCCCATCTGCTACGATTGCCTTAGTCCATGACTGAGCCAACGACCCCATTTCTGCTGCGCGATTACGAAAAGAAAGACTTCGACGCGCTCTTTAAGCTCGACCGCCTGTGCTTTGAGCCGGGCATCGCTTACAGCCGTCCGGAGCTTTCCAGCTTCATCGAGCAGCGCCGCAGCTTCACCCTGGTTGCCGAATTTCCCGCCGAGCCCGCGCTCCACATCGCCACCACGGATGACGCCTCCATGGAAGCAGCCGCCGAGGCCGAGCGCTACGAGGCCGGACAGCGCCAGGCCCACGCCGAAGTGCGCGGCCCCATCGCCGGCTTCGTAACCTATCACCTGCAAAAGCAGGAGTACGGACACATCATCACCCTCGACGTGCATCCCGAGGCGCGCCGCCAGCGGCTGGGCTCGCAACTGATTGCCGCTGTCTGCGAGCGCCTGCGCAAGCGCACGGCCTTCATGGTTGTCTTGGAGGTCGCGGTGAACAATCATCCCGCGCTGGCCTTCTATGAGCGCCACGGCTTCAAAAAGGTCAAAGTCCTCGAGCGTTATTACAACCGCGACGTGGACGCCATCTTCATGACCAAGCGCCTGTAGGTTTTGCCCTGGCGAAGTTAGACGAGTAAGAATTCCGTGGCGCTCTTACGCCGCTCACCTTGATGACAAAGTTGAATAAAAAGATATGTCATTGCGACCGAAACGCCGCAGGCGCGTAGTGGAGCAACCTTATGTTCTGCTCTACCCAGATACAAAAGGTAGTTCGACGACGCACCCTAACCACGGCTGCTGCGCTCACCATGACATTTCGTAAGTTTGCGATCTCCCGAGGCTGGTCAGCAGCCTGAGCGGCGCTCGTAGGCCGCCGCTCTTCGCCGCGCGCCCATGGCGTGCACCACCAGCGCCATGGCCAAAAACATCAACGCCATCGCGCAGACGCCCGTCCACAGCCATCTCGCCCAGGCCATCGTGCTGGCGGCCGAGCCCGCCGCCCCGCCCAAAAAGAAGACGATCATGTAGACGGTGTTCAGCCGGCTGCGGGCGCCCACCACCAGCGAGAAGATGCGCGTCTGGTTGCCGATGTGCATCGTCTGCTGCCCCATATCCAGCACCAGCACGCCCACAATCAGCCCGGCCATCCAGTACCCGGCGGCCCACAGCACCACGTAGGCCGCGCTCAGCAGAAGGATGCCGCACAGCACCACAAACCTAGCGCCGCGTTTATCCGCCACGCGCCCCGCCACGCTGGCGGCCAACGCTCCGGCCGCGCCCAGCACGCCAAAGCTGCCCGCCGCTCCCGCGCCAAGATGGTAGTGCGGCGTGCTCAGCAGAAAGGCCAGGTTCGTCCAGAAGGAGGCGAAAGCCGCAAAGCACAAGCCGCCCACCAGAGCGGATTCCCTGAGCGCGGGCTGTTCGACGGTCAGCCTCCAAAGCGATGCCACGGCCTCGCCGTACTTCACCGGATGCGTCGGCGGCAACTTGGGCAGCCTCCAATGCAGTAGCGGCACGAACAGCAGGGTAAACACCCCGGCCACCACGAAGACGCCGCGCCAGCCCACAAACATCGCCAGCCATCCGGCGGCGGTGCGGCTCAGGATGATTCCCAGGATCAGCCCGGTCATCACCGTGCCGATGGCGCGCCCGCTCTGCTCGGGCGGCACCAGCTCCGGAGCGATCGGCACAATCACATGTGTTACCGCTGAAGTCGTGCCAATCACCACACTGGCCGCGGCCAGCATCATGAGCGACGGCGCTGCGGCCGCCACAAGCATGGCCACTCCCACGGCGGCAAAGAGCTTGGTAATCAAACTGCGCCGCTCGGCCACGTCGCCCAATGGAACAAAAAGCAAAATTCCCACGGCGTAGCCCAACTGCGTCGCCACGGCCACCGCACCCGTCTGCGCGCTGCTGGCATGGAAGCTGCGGCTGATCTCATACAGCAGCGGCTGGTTGTAGTAGATGGCGGCCACGCTGGTGCCGCTGGCCATGCCCAGGAAGGGAAGCAATCCGCGATGAATTTTCGGTGTGGCGGGCACAGTACAGTTTATACCTGCTCTGATTTTGCCCGCGCAGGCAGCACTAGGCTGGCCGCATAGCCTACGCCAAAGGTCAGCGCCGAGCCCAGCGGCACATACCACGGATACGGCACATGCGTGCACTGCCACAGGTACAGGTTCAGCACAAAGCCGCACAGCATGCCCAGCATCGCGCCATTCTCCGTGGCGCGCCTGGTCAGCACGCCCAGCAGGAAAACTCCCAGCAGCGATCCATAGGCCACCGACGCAATGGACAATCCCATCTCCAGCACGCGTCCGCCGCTGCGCGCCACAATGGCCAGCCCGAACAGCACCAGCGCCCAGCCCACGGTGGCCTTGCGCCCAAGCAGCACTCGGCTTGCCTCGCTGGATTCCGGCTTCCAGCGTCCGTAGAAGTCCACCACGGTAATCGAGCTCAACGAATTCAAAGCCGCGCTCAGGTTGCCCATCGCCGCGGCCAGTATGGCGGAGATCATCAGCCCGCTGACCCCGTGCGGTAGATAGGTAAGTATGAATGTAGGAAAGATGCGGTCCGTGCGCTGAAAGGCCACCGTCGGCGGATACGCCCTGTAGAAGACCCACAGCACCGTGCCAATCAACAGGAAGAGCGCGAACTGCGCCAGCACCAGCCCGCCGCTCACCATCAGCGCCAGCTTTGCCTGCCGCTCACTGCGAGAGGCCAGCAGCCGCTGCACAATCAACTGATCCGTGCCGTGGCTCGCCGTCGTCAGGAACGCGCCGCCAATCAGCCCGGACCAGAACGTGTACGTCGCGTGCGGCGCAAACGAAAAATCAAAGACGCGGAATTTGTTTGCCGCGACGGCCGCCGTGTGCACGGTCGTCCATCCGCCGGGCAGCATGTGCAGCATCACCAGCAACCCCGCGACGGAGCCCGTCACGTACACCGCAAGCTGCACCACGTCCGTCCAGATGACGGCCGCCATGCCGCCCTTGAAGGTGTACACCAGCGTCAGCAAGGTGACGATGGCGATGGCCGCCACGTCGCGTGCAAAGTCGCCCAATCCGCCCAGTGCGCCGCCCAGCGCGATGCCCACCACAATGGCGACGGCGAATACTCGCACACCTTCGGCAGCCGCGCGCGTCAGCAGGAACAGCCCCGCGGTCAGTCCGCGCAGCCGCTGACCAAAGCGCCGCTCAATCAACTGATAGGCCGTCACCAACTGGCCGCGAAAGTACGGCGGAATCAGCAGCACGCAGATCAGCGCGCGCCCGACGAGGTATCCAATTGCCAGTTGCAGAAAGCGGAAGTCGTGTTCGTAGGCCATTCCCGGCACGCTGATGATGGTCAGCGTGCTGGTCTCGGCAGCCACAATGGAAAGCGAGATCGCCCACCAGGGAATCGTTTGCCCGGCCAGAAAGTAGCCACGCACCGTCGTCTGCCGCCGCCGGAAGTGCATGCCGAAGGCGGTCACCAGCCCCAGGTACAGCGCGATCACCGCCAGGTCGAGCCCGTTCAGTCCCATCGGCAGTGCCCGCTCCTTCCGCTCACAAGATAGCTATGAATCAATATTTCCATCCATCAATATAGAAGATACTTCGCGCGCCGCTTCTCAAACTCTACCAGCGCCGCCTGCCAGCCTCGCGCGATCTCCCTCGGGTCCACGCCCTCCGCCAGAGCCTTCGCGCTCCGGGCATTCACCATCAGCCGGTCCAGGTTCTTCAGCTCAAACTTTGCGGGATACAACTCATGCAACGCCGCCGCCAACTCCAGCCCCATCTCCACCGCATCCAGAGCCTCACGGTCGGTCACTGTCATCCGCACGCCCTGGCACAGCTGGTGCGCATACGTCGCGCTCGTGGGAGTAAACTCCGTGGCCGCGAACGTCACGCCCTGTATCCCACGCGCGTTCAACTTCGCCGCCAGCTCCGCGCCCTTCACCCACGGCGCGCCCACCACTTCAAACGGAGTCTCCGTCCCGCGCCCCACGCTCAGGTTCATCATCTCGATCATCCCCACGCCGGGATACAGCGTCGCCTCGGTCAAGCTGCGCAGGTTTGGCGAAGGGCTCACCCACCGGAGCCCCGTCGCGTCCATCCACTCCTCTCGCCTCCAGCCCTCCATCTTCACCACCGTCAGCCGCGCGCCAATTCCGCGTTCGCCGTTGTAGTAGCCGGCCAGCTCGCCCATGGTCATGCCGTGCCGCACCGGAACCGCACCGTAATTCGTAAAGTCCTCGCGCCCGGGATCGCTCACCGGACCCTGCACCAGCCTCCCACTCACCGGGTTCGGCCGGTCCAGCACGATGATCGGCACGTTGGCCTTCGCCGCCGCCTCCAGGAAATACCCAAGCGTCGTCTCATAGGTGTAAAAGTGCACGCCCGCATCGGCAATGTCGAACGCGATCACGTCCACCCCGGCCAGCACCTCTGCGCGCGGACGCCGCTGCGCATCCGTCGCGCCATACACGCTGTACACCGGCACGCCCGTTGCCCCGTCGCGGCCATCGCCAACCTTCGTGGTGTCCAGTTGCCCGGCCAGTCCATGCTCGGGAGTAAAGATCGCCGTCAGCTTCAACCCTTCGGCGTGCGCGATCAGATCAATATCGCGCGCGCCCTCCTCATCCACGCCCGTCTGGTTGGTCACCAGCGCCACGCGAGTCACCGCGCGCCCCGCTTGCCGCAGCACGGCAAAGCCGTGAGCTTTCAACACCTCGATCCCCGTGCGCACCGCTGCCGCTTGCGGCTTTGCTCCCTCCATTGTTCCAACGCCCAGCGCGCGCGCCGCCTCCGTGGATACCCGTGCCCGCAGCGCGCTCGGAATCCGCTTGCCATTCGGGTGCACGGCGTTGCTCAGCAGAATCACGTAGCTGCGTGAGGCGGGATCGATCCATATGGATGTTCCGGTAAATCCCGTGTGGCCGAACGATGTCGCACCGAACAGTTCACCGCGCGGAGCCGAAAACGCCGAGTGGATATCCCATCCCAATCCTCTCTGCACATCGCCCGCCACGCTCTTTGGCTGCTGCGGAGTGGTCATCAGCCGCAGCGTCTGTGGGGTCAGCAAGCGTCCCGCGCCCAGCATCTCCTCGGCGAACTTCGCCAAATCGTCGGCGCTGGAAAACACTCCCGCATGGCCCGCCACGCCGCCCATGCGCTGCGCCGTGGGATCGTGCACCACTCCGCGCAGCCAGTTTCCATGCTCGTCACGGTCGGTCGGAGCGATCCTCGGCCGCCACTCCGCCGGAGGCAGGTATCGCGTCTCACTCATCCCGAGCGGTGCAAAAATCCTGCGCGCGGCGTACTCGTCCAAGCTCAGGCCGCTCAGCTTCTCCACCACAAATCCCAGAACAATGTAGTTGATGTCGCTGTACGAAAAATGCGTCCCCGGTGCGTGCAGAGGACGCTCCTGCATCGCCATCCTGTACGCCGTCTCGCGCCCCGTCCACTTCTCGCGCAGGTCAAGGTCTTCGCGCAGTCCGCTGGTGTGCGTCAGTAGCTCGCGAATGCTAATCGCCTGTTTGCCGTTGGCGGCGAACTCCGGCAGATACTTCGCCACCGGGTCATCCAGTCCAACCTTGCCCTCTTCGATCAGCTGCGTCACGGCCACGGCGGTTGCCACGCACTTGGTCAGGCTGGCCAGGTCGAAGACAGTGTCCTCGGTCATCGCCTCGCTGGCGGGTTCCACCGCGCGCCGCCCAAAGGCCTTGCGATGCACCACCTGCCCGTCGTGCCCCACCAGCACCACCGCCCCGGGAATCACGCCGCGCTCCACTGCCTGTGCAATCGCCGCGTCTACGGCGGAAAAATCGTACTGCTTGGCCTGTTGCTCAGTGGCCCCCACCTGCGCCGCGCACACCCCGGCCAGGCACAGCAGGGCAGCCATCAGCAGCAGCGTCCGGTGCAAAGGATTCTTCAGCAACCGCATGGGCATCAGCCTCCCGCCAACTTGCAGGCGTCGGATCATCATTTGTACCACGCACGGCGGCCTTGCCGGGTGCCCACGCCGCGCCTCAAACTTTTCTCCCCAGAGTTTGCCCACAGGTATACGTTTTTTCTTGCGTGGGTGGGCTTTGGCCGCCGGGGGTGCTATGGTTTTTGTCATGCGGAAATCGCTGCAACTGCTTGTCTCGCTCTTGGTCCTCACCAGCTTCGCTCTCGCCCGGCCTTTGGCCGAGGTTCGTCCTGCCGATGCCCGCGGCGATGACGTTGCCGACGCTGCTGCCGCCGCCGATCCCACTGGCGCGCGCTGGGCGCAGCGCACGCTGGCGCACATGACGCTGGAGGAGAAGGTTGGCCAGCTCTTCATGGTCTGGGCCAAGGTCGATTTCTGGAATCTGAATGGCGCGGAGTTCATCAAGCTGCGCGACCAGATGCACAAGTATCATCTCGGCTCCTGGGGAATCACCGCCCCCACGGAGAGCGGTCTGCTTGTCCGTCCCAGTCCGCTGGAGACCGCCGCGGTCATCAACCAGCTTCAGCGGGAGAGCGAACTGCCCCTGCTCTTTGCCGCCGACTTCGAGCGCGGCCTGCCCATGCGTTTGCGCGGAGGCACCGTCTTTCCGCACGCCATGGCCTTCGGCGCGGCCGGCAACGCTGACTACGCCTATCAGTTCGGACGCGTCAGTGCCGCAGAGGCCCGCGCCATCGGCGTGCATTGGAATTTCTTTCCCGACGCCGACGTCAACTCCAATCCCAACAATCCCATCATCAACACCCGCGCCTTTGGCGAAGACCCCGCCGAGGTCAGCCAGCTTGTAGCGGCCTACATCCGCGGCGCGCGCGAGGTCGGCGGCCTCACCACGGCCAAGCACTTTCCCGGCCACGGAGACACCGACACCGACACGCATCTCGCCGTCGGCCGCGTCAACGGGTCACTCGAGCGCCTCAACCGGGTGGAGCTGCCGCCCTTCCGCGCCGCCATCGCCGCCGGGGTGGATTCCATCATGGTCGGCCATCTCATCGTGCCCGCTCTCGAACCCGACACCTCGAAGGTCGCCACCATCTCATCGCGCATCAGCACCACGCTGCTCAAGCAGCAGATGGGCTTCACCGGCATCGTCGTCACCGACGCGCTGGATATGAACGGACTGACTAAAATCTTTGGCGGCAACTCGCCGGCCACCAGCGGACGCGCCGCCGTCATGGCCCTCAAGGCCGGTGCCGATTACCTCATCATCCCCGGCGATCTCGACGGCGCCTACAACGGCGTCATCATGGCCGTGCGCTCCGGCGAGCTTACCGAGCAGCGCATTGACCAGAGCGTGCTCAAGCTGCTGCAAGCCAAGGCCGCGCTCGGACTGCACAAAAACCGCCTCGTCGATCTCAACGCCATCAACCAGCTTCTCAGCCAGCCGGAAAGCGTCGCCGTCGCCCAGCATGTCGCGGAAGACGCCATCACCCTGGTGCACCAGTCGGAGGCGCATGCCCGCCGCCTGCTGCCCCTGCCGCGCACCGCTCCCATCACGCAGCAGTACGTCTACCATCCGGCGGTCGCGGCCGCCAATCACATCCTGCTGCTGGTTTTTACTGATGACGCCCGTGGCGAAAATGGCCGCGCCTTGTTACGCGAGATGCGCCAGCGCGCACCGGATGCCCGTGTGATTTTCGTGGATGACGCGCTCAGCCGCTCGGTGGCTCCGCAGGTGATGGAGGCCGTTGCCGCCGCCGAGCGCGTGGTGGCCGCCGTTTACGTCGGCCCCTCGGGCGGCAAGGGAGAAGGCACGCCCACGCTCGATCGCTCGCCCTCGTCGCTGCTCGTCAGCGTGCTGCGCGGCGCGGCGGAAAAGACCGTCTTCCTCGCCATGGGCAGCCCTTACATTCTGGCGCAGTACCCGACGGCCAGCGCCTCGGTCTGCGCCTTCTCCAACGCCACCGTCAGTGAGGCGGCTGTCGTGCGCTTCCTCTTTGGAGAGATTCCCGCCCGCGGACGCATGCCAGTCACCGTCCCCGGCGTGGTCAATCGCCAAGCTTCGGCGCAACCCGAGCAGTAGAGCTGAGGCCTTTGCGCGGCCGCGCGGTGCGTTGAATCAGGCCCGCATAAAGTCGATGAAGCCCTTCTCCACGTCGGTCTTTACCAGCCGAACCTTCATGCGGTCGCCCACGTCAATGCCGTGCTGCGAGGCCATCAGCATCCCTTCCACCTGGGGCTTCAGCGCGCGCACAAATGTTCCATGCACGTTCACGCCAGTCACAATCGCGTCGAACACCTGGCCAATGCGGCTGCTCATCACCACGGCGGCAATGCGCTTGCTCATCTCGCGCTCCACCTTGCGCGCCGCGTCTTCTTTCAGCGTGCAGTTTGTGGCCACCGCCGCCAGCTCGTCATCCGTGTACGGCGCGGGCTGGCCCGCCAGCAAGGCCTTCACCAGCCGCTGCGTCACCAAATCCGCATAGCGCCGGTTCGGCGCCGTGGAGTGCGTGTAGTCCTGCACCGCCAGGCCAAAATGCCCCGGCTCAGGATCGCCGGGACGCTCCAGCACATACACGCCCGGACCCATCAGCTTGATTACCGCCAGTGACAGGTCGGCAAAGTGGTCGGGGTCGGCCTTCTGCCGCTTAATCAGGAAATTATTCAGCGCCAGGCTGTCGGCCTCTACGGGCAGAATCTCACCCATCTGCTTTGCCAGCTCCACAATGCGATCCCAGCGCTCGGGAGAACGCACTACGCGGCGGATGCTGCTTACTTTTTCCAGCATTCTGGCCACCACGCCGTTGGCGGCAATCATGAAGTCTTCAATCAGCTCGGTTGCCGCGTTCTTCTGCTGGCGGGCAATATCCACAATCGTGTCGTTCAGCATAACCGGATGCGTTTCCAGTGTCTCCAGGTTCAACGCGCCGTGGCGCTGGCGAGCCTCGCGCAGAGCGGCGGCCGCCTTGTTCTGCAAGTGGAGCTGCGCCTGCAACTCCGCGCTGGCCGCAACCTTCGCCGGAGCCGGGCCGCGGCCCTCCAGCCACGCGCCCACGCCGTCGTACGCCAGTTGCGCCTTGTTGCGCACCACCGCGCGGTACACCTTTTCGCCCGTCACCTGCCCGTCGGCGGAGACCACGCACTCCACCACCACGCTCAGTTTGTCCGCCACCTCCAGCAGGCTGGTTGTGCCCGTGGAAAGCTCATCCGGCAGCATGGAAAAGTTCTTTACGCCGGTATAAACCGTTGTCGTCTCCGTGTAGGCGTGCAAATCCACCGCAGATCCCTTTGGCACATAGGTATCCACGTCGGCCACGCCCACCAGCACGCGGATGCTGCCATCCGCCAACTGCTCCGCCACTTCGATCTGATCCAGATCGCGGCTGGTGTCGTTGTCTATGCTCGACCACAGCAGAGCGCGCAGGTCCTGCACCGCGCCGCCGGCGGCCACCACCGGAGGATGCGCCCGCAGAGCGGCCAACTGCTCCGCCACGCCGGCCGGGTACTCCGGTTCAAAGCCGTGCTCCACCATGGACTGACGGGCCGCGGCCTGCAGGTCCATATGAACTTGCGTTGGATGGGAGGGACTGGTTTGCGAGTGGTCTGGGTGCGAATGCGAAGGCGTATTCATCGTCCGGCATCCTAGCACGAGGCGGAAAGCGGAGAGAAGTTCACCTGGAAAATGTGTATGAATCCGGCAATAACCAGCAACGCATTTGTTGAGCATCGGGCAGTGCCTTCCACCGGGCGGGAAAAACACACAAATTCCGCTGGCGCGCGCGCGAAATCTCCTTTCTCACGCGCAACGCATTTCAGCGCGCGTAAGTGCTCTTTATGAAGTTGAAAATATAGGAGATAGGGGAAGTGCGGATGAAAAATCAGCGCCGGTCGTTGGTCACCGTGAGGGCTTCGTCTTCAAAGTGTTTTCCGCGGCCATCTTCGCGCAGCAGGAAGCAGTTGGCCTCCGCGCCCGCACCCTTTTCGACGCTTAGAATCAAGTAGCTACAGCCGCTCCAGTGGGCCTCGGCCAGGTCGGTGGCACTCCACCGGGCGGGGCTGTCGGGGTGGGAATGATAGAAGCCGATGATATCCATATCCTGCTCACGGGCTTCTCTTTGAATGCGGGTAAGCTCTTCGGGATCAATCTGATAGCGCTTGGCCTTGGGGCCATCGTGGCTGTTCTCGCAGCGCGCCACGGCCTCCACGGTGCTCAGCGGAAAATCGTAGTAGCCAAGCAGAACTCCGCAGCACTCAAGGGGATAGCTCTCCTCCCCGTGCTGCCACAGGTCTTCCAGCAGGCTGTGTGGGATTCTGAGTGCCATTCGATCCAACTCGTTGGCGGGCGTGGCCCGTCACATACTTTTTTACCACGTTGGCGCCCCCGGCGCGGAGGCAGACAGTTGCTTTTCATGCTGTTTGAGGCTGCCAAGGGTCCATGCCCCGCGACAAATGACCGTAGCGGTCCTGCCATTGAGTGTGAAAGATTTGCCGGAGACAAAAGCAGCAAAGGCCGCTACACTAACCATTCCAGTTCGCTCCGGGGTGGAGCGGGCTGGCCAGGCACGACAATCGCATAAAGTAAATATCAGTCAGGAGTTGCATGCGATGGGCGAAGACCCCTTTCCGCTATCGGTATCGATTATCGACGAAGAGCACCGCGAGATTGAGCGGGCGGCCGTGGAGTTGATGAACGCCATCGTGCTGGGCGCCGCGCAGGATTCGCTGATTATCACCGGAGACGAACTGGTAAGGGTGACCACACTGCACTTTGAGCACGAAGAAGCGATGCTGAAACGCATCCAGTTTGCCGACCTGACGCGCCATATCGCAGCCCACAAAGTCATCCTGGAAAAGCTGCGCAGGGTCAAGGAAAAGATCGAAAGCCGGGAAACCTCCGCGGCCTTCCACCAGTTGCGCGAGTATCGCGCCCTGCTGCAACAGCACCTGCAGAGTGAGGACGAGCGTTATCGCGAGCCGCTGAACCGGCTGGCCGCCGAACGTGGAGCCGAACCGCTGCTGCCACGCATCCGTCGCATGGGACTGAACACCTAGGCGGGGCGCGGTTTACGGGCTCACGCTGAGCAATTAACCAATACTGCTTAAAACAACAGCCCTACCCTGCGCCGAAAGAAAGATGGCGGAAGGGCAGGGCACAAAACTGTGCGCCCACAGCCAGGCGAGTGATGTCTGATGGTCTGATGCAGGTGTGCACGCTTTGCTGGTTGGAATACTTTTGCAAGCTGCTGAAACAACGCCGGATGACGCTTTGTGAATCTATGGTGAAATGCTGCTAAGTTCTTATTGAAAATGTTGTCGAATTAGCTTCCACATTCGGGAAATTTCACTATACTAGGTGAACTTTGGTAACCGAATTGTTTTTGCCTTGCACGCGCGGATTGCGATATGGCGCGGGAATCATAACCGAGGACGATTCTGTGGTGGAGTCGAAATCGTTCCTATAAAAGCTCTGATGTATTTTGCAGGCGTCATAGCGGTTGGATGGCGTCCAAATTGTAATTTGCGTAATCAGCCACAAACGGGAGATGTTCAACATGAAGGTAGCGTTATCCCTGCTGATTTGTTTCCTTCTGTTGCTGCCGGCCTCGGCACAACAGGCTTCCACATTCACTGCTCATTTCCAGGCCGGGGCACCGGTCACGAAAGATGCCAACGTGCAGGTGACGTTGACGTTCCGGCTGTACAACAGCACGGGCGACAACGTACGCGGCGCGACGGTCAAGCTGATTCCGCCGTATGCATCGATTCCGGTGTATGCCACCTTCAGCGAAGTTGCAGTAGCTCCGGGCGAGAGCATTGTGCTGACGCAGAGCGTCACGGTTCCGCAGCGTGAGTTTGCGCGCTGGCAGACCAGCGGACCGAAGCTGGCACTCGAGTACTACAACGCGGACGGTCAGAAGGTAGGCAGATTGATCTCCGCCAAGGCCGTTGCAGGCGCACTGTAACCCGACAGCTACCATTGAGCGAAGGACAAAAGAGATGACAAAACTCTACCGGCAGTTTATCGCCATCGCCCTGTTTGTGCTGGTCTGCGGGACACTGATGTTCGCAATCACGGCACAACCGAATTTCATTTACGTCAACAATGACACTGCTCCGAACACGGTCTCCGGCTTTTCGATTGCGAGCGGCGGTGTACTGACCCCTCTCACGGGTTCGCCATACTCCACCGGCGGCAACGGATCAGTTCGGGCGGATACTTTGCCAGCCACCGGATTGTGGTGATTGGCAATTACGTGTATGCCAGCAACGAGGCCGACAACACGATCAGTGCTTTCTCGATTAATACGACGACCGGCGTGCTGACGGCCGTTGGGTCGCCGATTGCGGTTCCCGGCACCAGTGAATCAGGCATCACACTGGCTTCTGCATTGGGTGGCAAGTACCTGGTAGCGGGAAACTATAATGCGTTGACTTCCTATTCGATAGGAAGCAGCGGTGCCCTGACCCAGGCGAATTCGATCACGATTTCGGCAAATCCGGATGGCATCAGCTGCCAGTTAAGCGGTAGCTATTGTGCCTATGCGGATGCAGGTAGTGGCGCACAGGTTTTCTCGGTTGCCTCCAATGGCACCCTGGCCCTGGGCGCATTCGGGACTGCGGGTACGTGGATCACAGACGTGGCCTTCACGAAAACCGGCAGCTATTTGTACAGCGTGACGAATGACACGCTGTATGTATGGGCTGTGGATTCCTCCGGCAACCTGACGGCTGTAACCGGCTTCAACCCCTTTACTGTGGGAGATTCTTCACTGGGGCAGAGCATCGCCATTACGCCGGATTCGAAGTATTTCTTCACTGGTAATCCGAACCTTGGGTATGTGGGCGCCTACGCCCTGACTACCAGTGGCGGCGCAACCGAGATTACCGGCGCACCCTGGAGTATTAACCAGCCCACCAATGCATGCGTTACGGTAGACGGGCTTTATGTCGTCTTCGGCAGCTACGATGGACCGGTAACACTCTGGAGCAACACTGCGGGCGTCCTCGCCAAGACTTCCAGCGTCACCGACAGCGGTAATACGGGGTCTTCGTTCTCGGTGGCGGTCTATCCGGCGCCGTTGGGAATTGTAAGCACGACGACTACCCTGACGCTGAGCTCGTATGACATCCTGGTATCCAACCCGGTGACGTTGACGGCCACGGTAACGGGCTCATCCGCGCCTACGAGCGGGACGATCACCTTCTACGACGGCACGACGAGCATCGGCACGGGCACACTGAACGCAAGTGGCGTGGCCACGCTGACACTGAGCAACTTTACGGTTGGCACGCACAGCCTTACGGCCTCCTATCCAGGCTCCACGGGCTTTGCGGCCAGCACTTCCTCGGCGAAGTCGCTGCTGGTGCAGGACTTCAACTTCACCATCGCGGGCGGCGGCAGTGTGATTTCCGCGACGGTGTTGCCTGGCAACACAGCCACCTACTCGTTCACGGTCGCTCCCACCAACGGAACGACCTTCCCGGCGCAGGTCAACTTCATCCTGACGGGACTGCCTCCGGGCGCGACGTACACGGTTGCGCCACCATTCCTGGCGGCGGGCAGCAGCTCGCAGACGGTGACGGTGACGGTGCAGACGGCCACGGCAACATCCTCGGCGCGTCATGCCAAGCTGGAGCAGAAGCGTTCGATTTGGGCTCCCGCGCTGGCCATGCTGTTGCCAATGGCGGGAATCGTGCTGCTGCGTCGGCGCGTGAAGCGCTGGGCTCCGGTGCTGGTGCTGCTGGCGATTGCCCTGACGATGGGCGCGGTCAGCTGCGGCGGCAGCGGTAACGGATTCTATGCACAGGCACCGGTAACCTATGCCATGCCTTTCACTGCATCGAGTGGGCCACTGCTGCACGGCATCACGCTCGACCTGACGATCCAGTAGGAAGAGGAGACGAGACGATGAAACAAGCGATCACCATCCTGATGTTCTTCCTGGCGTGCGCCGCATTGGCCGTGGCTCAGGCCCCGACCCCGTCGATGGCGACGTCGAAACTGGACGTTTCCGTGAACTACATGTACCAGGGCTCGCACACTTTGGAAGGCGCGAGCTTCAGCCAGCAGGGCGGCCGTGCCGACGTGTCGTACGCGTTCCGCAAGCATATGGCGCTTGTGGGCGAGTTCGGCGGCAGCGGCAGCAATGGCAGCGCACCGTTTGGCAACACGCAGCTCACTTACCTGGGCGGCCTGCGGCTGATGACCACTCCGACGAATAAAGGGCTTGGCAAGTTCGCGCTCTTTACCCAGGGGCTGGTTGGCGGCGCGCATGGCATGAATGGAACCTTCCCGCATGTAAGCACAATCTACTCGAGCGCCGACTCCATGGCATTCAGCGTGGGCGGCGGCGTGCAGGTCAAGGCGTGCCAGAAGGTTGATATTCGGCTCTTCCAGGCTGACTACCTGTACACACAGTTCTACAACCTTGTGAACACCCACCAGAACCAGGTTCGCCTGGGCTTTGGCGTTGTGTACCACATCCACTAAACACTGCTTTGCCGCAAAGGCAACGGCCCGGGAGAGCAATCTCCCGGGCCTGCTTTTTTACTTCTATAACCTCATTGAATCCCCACACATCTCATCCAGCTTAAGAACGCCAGAAGAAACGTGTGCGAACTACGGACGCCCCACGACCAGAAGGGTGAAGACCGGCTTGGCGCCGGGCTCCGACCCAGTGATGTTGGCTACCGTGTAGAGCACATGCTTCTGCTCGTCCAGGGCCACGGTGCGCGCGCCCGGTGCGGTGGGAACATTGGCCAGGCTGGTGTAGTGGTCCGCCGAATCCTGGCGGATGACGGAGATGTTGCCCTCGCCGTTGGTGGTGAAGATGAGCTTGGCCGAGGCGTCAAAGGCGGCGGCATCCACGCGTCCGCCAATGGTCAGCTTCTGCACGTTGCGGCCGGTGTCGGAATCCACCACGACCAGCGTGTTGTTGTGGCAACTGGAAAAGAGGCGGTGCGAAGCGGCGTCAAAGGCAAGGCCGGTGGGCTCGTCGCAACCATCCATGGGCCAGGTGGCGAGCACCTTGCGGGCCTTGATGTCCACCATGGCGATGGCGTTCTTGTCCTCAAGGTTGATGAAGAGCTTGCCCTTACCGTCGCTGACGCCGGTCTCCGGACGGCCGGTGAGCTTGAAGCTGGCCACGGTTGAGGCCGAGGCGGGATCGACCAGCGTGACATCGCTGGTGCCACCGTTGAGCGCCGCCACCAGTCCGGTTGCGGGATCAAAGAGAATGGCGTCGGGCTTGGTGCCGGTTTTGGCTGTGCCAACCACGGCCAGGGTCTTGAGGTCGAAAGTCACGGCGGAGTCGGAGCGCCCGCTGCTGGCAACGGCGCGGCCTGCCGAGGCGGCGATGGCCACGCCGTGCGCGCCATTCAGGCCGGGAATCTCAGAAAGCAACTTGCCGCTGTCGACATCCACAACCTGGATGCGCGTGCCGCGTGCGATGAAGAGGCGGTGCGTGGCGGCGTCAAAGGTCAGATAGTCCCAGCCACCTTCGCCGCCGATGGCAATGCGGTTGATCACCTTGTAGCCGGAGTCGGCAGGGGCGTCGGCCGCCATGGAAGCACCGGTCATCAGCAACATGGATGCGGCAACGAAGAAAAGCGTGGCAAGGAAACGAAGCTTAGTCATGAACACTCCTGTAGATGCATATGTGGAAATTTTGACCGCGGCAAGAGATGAGCGCGGCAAAGGGTTACATTTCAAGTCTCCGATGCAAGTTAGCAGAAACGGTGAATATACGATGAACGTTTCGTGTAAATTTTTGTTGACCGGAGCGAACCCCTTCGATGCGCAACAAAGCCCGCGGAGTGCGCGGGCTTTTGTGTGTACGGTTGCGATGAATCTTGTTTGGTGGAGGCGAGGGGAGTTGAACCCCTGTCCGAAAACGCTGAAAGCGAGGAGACTACATGCTTATTCGATTCCTGCCGTGGGGGTTAGCCCACAACCTTCGCCCGCTGCGCTAAGAATCGGCAAGAAACGCAGAGGGCTAGCCTGATTAATCTCGCCGGCCCCTCCAGACGGAAGGGGATTGGCCAGCCTACTGTGCGACGCTCTTACCGCAGCCCGTAGGCGAAGCCGCGGAGAACGGCTACTTAATTAATTAAGCAGCGTATGCGAGTTCAGTGTTGGCAACTCTGTTGTTGCATCCGATTAAAGGGTGGGTGCGCCCCTGCATGCCTCCTGGCCGCAACCGTTTCCGTCGAAGCCGTGACGCCCCCGAAGGGAGAAAAAACGTACCCCACCGGAACCCCAGTTTTTGGGTTCCGGTCGGGCTCCGCGCCGCCATGCCAGTTTCGATCACTGGGGGCGCGGGAAACTTTGCGTCGCTGCAGCCATGGGGAGGATCTGAATCCGCCACCGAAGGCTACCGGCGGGCTCGCGGCGCTAACCGCAAGCCAGAAAGGTTTTGAACCTTATCAAAGAGCTACTTCCACAATACACCGTTTGTGTTACGGGGAAGTTACTAACGTGCAAGTTTCTACACTCTGTTAGATGCCATTGCCGACAAAAGGATTCAACGCCCATGTTGGCACATTCGCCATCGGCTCATTTCGCGCTGCATCCACTGATGCCGCTCAGCCTTCGAGAAACTCGAGCGCAGGCGCCTGCGGGATGACTTCGCACTCGGCCGCCAGTTGGAAGTAGAGCGCAAGGCCCTTGCGGCATTCCGCGTCGAGCTCGTAATGAATGTTGTCACGGAAGTAGCTGAGGATGTCCTCCTCGGAGAGCCCAATGCGTCCGCTCCACTGGCGGGCGATCTGCTCCACGTTGGGGCTGGCCAGTCCATGATCGCGGGAGCGGCGGAAGATGGCGCGCAGATCGAGCGCGGGATTCATCTCCGCCAGCGCGGCCTTGCGCACGGCCCAGACGGCAAAGACGAAAGGCAATCCGGTTTTCTGGCGCCACACTTCGGCCAGATCGTAAACGCGCAGGCCGGTGGTATCCGCCATGAGCGCGGCATCGCCGATGAGCAGCGCGGCGTCGCAGACCTGCAGCATGGGCTTGAGGATGGGCGGCATGGGCGTGAAGTCGCGGTGGCCGCCGAAGAATTTGGTGAGCAGCACCTGGGTGAGGCCAACCGATGTGCGCGAGCTGGTGTCCACGGCCACGGTGCGGACGTCTTCCATCGGCTTGCTGGTGACCAGCAGTATGGAGCGCACCTGGTTGAGCGCGGCGATGGCGACATCCGGCAGCACGACGAGGCCGGGAATGGTGGCCGTGGTGATGACCGGGATGATGCCGATGTCTGCCGAACCTTCGCGCAGGGACTGGGCGCAGAGCGCCGGAACCGTGTATTCAATGCGGAAGTTGTGGATGAGTTCCGGGGTGGGATCGTGCTCGAAGTCCCACATGAGCGGGGCCGTGTTGAGAAATGAGATTGCCGAAATGTTTAAGGGACGCATGATGATGACTTTGCCAACTGAATACGATTACAGATTGTGCGCGCGGACGCAAGTGGGCGACATCATTGCGACGTTCAGGAGGCAAGGGGAGTCTTCTTTCGAAGATTGGCCGATTTGCGAATCCGGGTCCTTGCCCAGCGGTAATGGCTGCTGGTTTGGGCGGCGATCCATCTGGAAAGCGGCCACACGCGCAGCCAGGGATAGAGTTGCTTCTTAAACAGTTTTGCCTGCGGAATGGAGCGCGTCAGCTCCAGCATTTGCCGGTAGGTGGATTCAAATTCAGCAAGTATGACTTCGTATTTTTCATCCTTCCATTTGCGATAGATTCGCTCATTGAGAAGTGGCGTCTGTGTCCACTTCAAATCCTCTGCGGGCGTGCGGGGATTATTGCCGCGCAATCCCTCCTCGTACCATCCAAGGAACATCTTTTTCCATTCCACCAGATGGGCCATAACATCCTTGGAGGACCACTGATGGCAGACACCGGGAAGCTCCAGTTCATCAGCCTGCAGCGATGCAAGGCACTTCTTCAATGCGTGGTACTCCGTCTCCATGGCATCAAGAAGTTCCTTCTTGGTTTTTGCGATTGGCATAGCAAGCACCTGCTGAGTAAAGAGTTATCAATGAAGCAATAATCGGCAAAAGATATACCCAGAAACGCCCCATTGCACAAGTAAATTTTGAAGACAGCGGCTCGGGAGTTGATGCAGGACCTGATCTACATGCCGCGTTTTTCCGTGACTCACGGGGCGCATCCGGGCTACATTGGCCAACATGCCGGAAGCAAGCATTCCAGCAGTCTCCGCCCGCGACCGCCAGGTACTGGCCCTGTCGCTGACTCCAAAGCTAGGACCGACGCGCCTGCGCCGATTGCTGGAGCGCATCCCCCGCGTAGAAGATGTATTCACCGCATCGCTGACTGAACTGGAGGCCGCGGGATTGGCGGCGGCCGCGGCGCAGAGCATCGCGCTGGGAGAAAGTCTGCGGCTGGCCGACGAAGAGTTGAAGAAGCTGTCGCGCGCCGAGGGCGTGCAACTGATCGCCTTCGGCTCGGCGGCGTATCCGCCGCAACTGGCGGAGATTTACGATCCGCCGCTGGTGCTGTATGTGCGCGGCAACGCGGCCGCGATGCTGGAGCCCGGGATCGCCATCATCGGCACGCGGCATCCAACGCCGTATGGGCTAGGGATGTGCGAAAGGCTGAGCCAGGATTTGGCGAACTGCGGGCTGGTCATCTTCAGCGGCATGGCGCGCGGCATTGACAGCGTGGCGCACAAAGGGGCGGTGGCAGCGCACGGTCGCACGGTGGCCGTCTTCGGCACGGGCGTGGATGTGATTTATCCGCGAGAGAACCGAAAACTGAGCGAGCAGATACTGGATGGTGGCGGCGCGCTGATCAGCGAATTTCCCCTGGGCATGGGGCCGGCGGCGCACACGTTTCCGCTGCGTAACCGCATCATCAGCGGTCTGTCGCGCGGCGTGCTGGTGGTGGAGGCAGGCGAGTACAGTGGCACGCGAATTACCTCCCGCTGCGCGCTGGAGCAGAGCCGCGAGGTGTTTGCCGTGCCCGGCAACGTGACCAACAAGCAGGCCTGGACTCCGAACACGCTGATCAAGCAGGGCGCAAAGCTGGTAGCCACCTGGGAGGATGTTTTCGAGGAGCTGCCAACGGAGGTTCGGCTGCTGTTGCAGGAGCGCAGCGGACGACAGGCGGAGCCGAAGGCGGCGGGGCTGTTCGATGACACTCCAGCGGCCGGGCTGCCGGAGGAACAGGGCAAGGTCTTCGGGGCGATCAAGGCCGATGTCAGTGTGCACATTGACGAGCTGATTGAACTGTTTGAAGGGCGGCTGACAAGCTCGGAGATATTTACCGCACTCTTCGAACTGGAGATGGCAAACAAGATTCGCCAGTTGCCGGGAAAGAACTACGTAAGGGTGTTTTAAGGCGCAACGGCGCGCATCCAACCCGGGCGAAAATCACGCTATATATAAGGATGCTGCGCGCGCTTTTGGACGGTGCTCCGGCGGGCGGGTTGCATCGTTTGGCCGGGCGGCGGCATCGAAGTGTATCGCGGCGAAGTTCCCGTGGCTGAGATGATGGATGCGTGGCCGGAGTGCTTACTTCGGTGTGCGGTGGTAACCTGCCGAATTTCCTAAGAGTCTCAATGGTTTAGCCGTGGCGAAGTCGGTCGCGAAGAGGTTGCCTGGCGCGGGGTGGTTTTGCGAACCATCCATCTTCGTGCTAGTTTACGTTGCAGTTTCCAAAGAAATGGAAGAGGTTCCCGTTGGCTAAAGGTTTGGTCATCGTCGAGTCGCCTGCGAAGGCAAAGACGATTCAGAAATATCTCGGCGCAGGATACGACGTGGAAGCGTCGCTGGGCCACATTAAGGATTTGCCCAAGCGCGGCCTGGGCGTGGACGTGGAGAACGATTTTGCCACCGAATACGAGGTCATCCCGGGCAAAGAAAAAGTTGTAGCGCAGTTGCGCAAGCTGGCGCGCACGGCAGACGCCATCTACCTGGCGCCTGACCCTGACCGCGAAGGCGAGGCCATTGCCGCGCACCTGGCCGAGGAGTTGGGCAGCGAGAGCGACGGCGGCCGCAGCCACAAAAAGCAGAAGAAGCCAGTGCTGCGCGTGACCTTCAACGAAATTACGAAGAAGGCCGTGCAGGAGGCTTTCAAGCATCCGCGGGAGATTGACTGGAACCTGGTGGACGCGCAGCAGACGCGACGCATTCTGGACCGACTGGTGGGCTTTCAGGTCTCTCCGCTGCTGTGGGACAAGGTGCGGCGCGGCTTGAGCGCGGGGCGAGTGCAGACCGTGGCGCTACGGCTGATTGTCGAACGTGAGCGCGAGATACAAAGGTTTGAGAAGCGCGAATACTGGACGCTGGACGCGCGGCTGCATGCGGCGAAGCCTCCGGTGTTTGACGCGCGCTTTGTGGGCCTGAACGGCGAAAAGCGCGAGATCAACAACGAAGAAGAGTCGCAGCAGATACTGCGTGACCTTGCCGGCGCCGCATGGACGGTGGCCGCGGTCAAAAAGGCCGAACGCAAGCGCAATCCCACGCCACCGTTTACCACCAGCAAGTTCCAGCAGGATGCCAGCCGCAAGCTGGGCATGAGCGTGAAGCGCGCCATGATGGTGGCACAGCGTTTGTATGAAGGCGTCGAGCTGGGCACGGAAGGCACGGTCGGCCTCATCACTTATATGCGTACGGATTCCGTGCGCGTGGGCGCGGACGCTTTGACTGAAGTGCGCGAGCTGATTGGCCGCGACTATGGCTCCGGGTTTTTGCCCAGCGAGCCGAATGTTTACAAGACCAAGGCTCAGAACGCGCAGGAGGCGCACGAAGCCATCCGCCCGAGCTCTGTGCTGCGTACGCCGGAGCAGGTGGCGCACTATCTGCAGGACGACGAACTGAAGGTGTACAAGCTAATCTGGCAGCGCTTTGTGGCCAGCCAGATGATGCCCGCCGTCTTCGACCAGACGACCGTAGATATCGATGCCACGGCGAAGGCGAATGCGAAGTACAACTTCCGCGTGACGGGATCGGTGCTGAAGTTCGAAGGCTTCCTGAAGGTGTACGAGGAGAGCAAGGACGCCAAGGACGACGAGGACGAATCGCTGAAGCACAAGCTGCCGCCGCTGGAAGCGGGGCAGAGCTTAAAGCTGGAGGAGTTGAAGCCGGAGCAGCACTTCACCGAGCCTCCACCACGCTTCAACGAGGCCTCACTGGTGAAGGAGCTGGAAGAGCGCGGCATCGGCCGCCCCTCGACCTACGCGGCCATCATCAGCACGATTGTGGACCGCGGCTATGTGCAGAAGACGGCCGGGCGCGGCGGCAAGTTCCACCCCACAGAGATCGGATTTGTCGTCACCGAACTGCTGGTGGAGAACCTGAAAGACATCTTCGACTTCGAGTTCACGGCCCGCATGGAAGAAGACCTCGACCAGGTGGAAGAGGGCAAGATCAAGTGGACCGATGCGCTGCATGAGTTTTACGGCAAGTTCGAGCAGGACTTGGAATATGCCGGCAAGCACATGGAAAACATCAAGCGCATGGAGAAGGCGACGGACCAGAAGTGCGAGCGCTGTGGCTCTCCGCTGGTGTTGAAGTGGGGCAAACACGGCTCGTTCTTCGCCTGCTCGACCTTCGACAAGAAGGATCCGAACAGTTGCACCTTCACCAAGGAAAATCCGATCAACCTGACGGACCTGGGCGACGCCGAAATCAGCAGCAACAACGAAGAGGAGTTCTGCGAGAACTGCGGCAAGCCGATGGTGCTGAAGCGCGGAAGGTTTGGAACCTTCATGGCCTGCACGGGCTATCCCGAGTGCAAGACCACGCGGCGGCTGGATTCGGTTCAGAAGAAGCCGGATGTGCCGCTGGATGAAAAGTGTCCTGATTGCGGGCGCAATCTGTTGCTGCGCAACGGCCGCTTTGGTGAGTTCGTGAGCTGCTCGGGCTATCCGGAGTGCAAGTACATCAAGCAGAATTTGATCGGCTTGAAGTGCCCGAAGTGCGGTACGGGCGAGATTGTGGAGAAGAAGGCGCGTCGTGGCAACTTCTTCTACGGCTGCAATCAGTATCCCAAGTGCGACTTTACGGCGCCGTTCAAGCCTGTGGCGCTGACCTGTCCTGAGTGCGAGAGTGCGTACCTGATGGAGAAGGTGACGAAGGACGGAACGTTCCTCATCTGCCCCAACAGCCGCACGCCGGGGCGCGGCAAGAAGGCCAAGGCCGAGGAGAAGCCGGCGAAAAAGA
Source organism: uncultured Acidobacteriota bacterium (assembly GCA_903851035.1). Classification (GTDB taxonomy): domain Bacteria; phylum Acidobacteriota; class Terriglobia; order Terriglobales; family Acidobacteriaceae; genus TOLSYN. The sequence goes on from CAINND010000061.1 coordinate 37,680, forward strand.
CGGCGGCGAAGAAGTCGGCTAAGTCGAAGAAGGCCGCAGCGGTTGAAGCCGTTCCTGCACCGGTGCTGGTGGAGCCAGGCAGTTGCAGCTACACCAAGAAGATCGCCGAGCCGCAAGTGGAGGCGGCTGAGACGGTGGCGTAAGAGCGGCTGTCACACACGAGAAACACAAATCCCCAACCCCTGCCGGAGCGATCCGCACGGGAGTTGGGGATGATTCTTTGGGGCCGTGATGAAACAGCTACGTCTAGCGGAACTGCTTGATATCGTGGTTGGCCGGAACCACGACACCCACGACAAACAGCGCGGCTACCACTACGGCAAACAGGATCAAGGTCGTCATAACGCACCTCCGATTTCGCTACAGATGCATGATGCATCGGCTGCGGTGCAATATTCCTGAAGAAATATAACCCCGAATTGACGAAAAAGGTTCCCATCCGGGAGAAGTATTTACACGGGAGGGCATGGCCGCCGGTGAATTTGTGCTCTACCGTCCCACCTGCATACGTACCGACTGCAGTTCCCAATTCAAACGCGCGTCGTCGTGGTTAAGGTCGTGCGCATGAGAGAGCAGCGGTTCGGCGTCGCGCATTCTGCCCAGCTTCATGTAGCACTCGCCCGCAGTGGCCCAGGAGCGCCAGTTCTCGGGATCGTGAACCGTCCATTCCCTGGATATGGGAAGTGCCTCAGGTATTCTTCGTGCACGAACCAGCTCAGCCGCCAGGTGGTACAAAACCTCCGCATTATTGGGAGCTACCTCGTAGGCGGATTGCCAGACGGTCAGGTCATTGCGCCAGGCGCCTTCCTGCCGGAAGGTGAAGGCCGCGGAGCAGAGGAAAAGCACTCCAGCCATCACCAGCAGAATGGATTTTGCCTGTTGCTTCTGCAGCAGGTGCCACGCAGTTGCCAGCAGCAGCGCAAGCCCCGCGGACGGAAGATACACATAACGTCCATGCAACACATCGCCTTTTACCAGCGCACCCGCATCAAGGACGGGCAGAATGGGAATTACCAGCAGGAGCACACCTGACCAGATCGCCGCCCGCACAGCTTTCGAGCGCGGCGCTCCGTTGGAGCCAAGCATCCACCGCAGGGTGAACGCGCCCAGCGTAAACACCAACAGGAGAAGCGCGAGGGGGACAAGTACGTGGCTAAAGGACCAAGCATCGGTCATGGGTGAATCGGCGAATGCCTTCGACTCCACAGGCCAGATCAGGGCTTTCACATAAAACCACAGCATGGCTGGCAACGAGAGCAACTGGGAACGAATCGAGTAGTGTTTCATCGTGGCTCCCAGAAGATCTCCGATTACGGCTTTGCGCGCGAGCAGGTAAATTGCGGTGATGGCAACGTAGGGCAGCACGATCACCGAGGAACGTACCAGGCAGCCAGTTGTTTTTTTATTCTTTAACATTGCCAGTGAAAAAATCAGCGCCGGCAACATGGCTGCTGGTTCCTTGTTCAAAAGCGCGATTGCAAAGCATAAGAGCGAAGTGATCAGCCACATTGCCGACGCTTGTCCGCTGTTGCCGGATTCCGCGTTCCCCCGCGTATGCCGCGAGCGCTCCTTGCGGCGGTTTGCCTCCGGCATTTCCGGCTCTTTGCGGAGCAGACCTTCCCATCGCATAAACAGCAGCAGGCTGACCAGCAGCGCCGAGCTCATCAATGGATCGGGGACGGCGGAGACCCAAGCCACGGATTCCACATGTGCTGGATGCAATGCGAAAAGTGCCACGGCCAGCAAGGTTGCAGCGCGGTCACGCAGCAGTTGGTACACCAACACGCCCAGAAGGAGCGTTGTCATCAAGTGCGCCGCGATGCTGCCAAAATGCCATCCCGCGGGAGCAAGCCCAAACAGGAGATATTGCAAACGCAGCCACAAAAGAAAGAGCGGCCGATAGTAATTCGTAGATGTTCCCGGAGCCGAGCCCCAGACATCCTGCGTGAAATAAGAAAGCACAAATCCCGGGTTCTGCACGCGGAGGTTTTTCAGAATCTGCCCATGGTCGTCCACCACAAAGCCGTATTGAAGCGATGGGGCATATACGAGCAGCGCAAGCAGCAGCAGAGCCAGAAAGCCTACGATGAAGACGGAGACCTGCATATCCAGCATGCCGGAGTACCAGGACGCAGGCTCCGGTACTGCCTGTGCCGGTTTGGTTGCAACGACGGGAGCTTTTCGGGACTTGATCACGGATCGGGCACAAAGTCGCGGCATCGTTCCGCGACCCCTCTTATGGGATTCTCCTGTGCAGTCACAGCAGGTGACACAAATTCTATTTGGTCTATTCAGGCGGTACAATCCCCATCATGGCGCTGAAGAACTCCGAGGCCGTGGTGTTGCGCACCTACCCGCTGCGCGAGGCGGACCTTCTGGTCACGCTGTTTACCCGCTCCGAAGGCAAGGTGAAGGGCGTGGCCAAATCGGCCAAGCGCAGCCAGAAGCGCTTTGGCGGTGCGCTGGAGCCGGCGACCTGCGTGCGCGCCTGGTGGCAGGATCGCGAAGGGCAGGAGCTGGCGCGCTTGGATAGCTGCGACGTGCTGCTCTCGCCGCTGGCCTCACCCATGGACTACGCGCGCGCCGTGGCCCTGGCGCATGTGTGTGAGATGCTGGATGACCTGCTGCCCGACCGCGAGCAGAATGACAGCGTCTTCCGCCTGGCATGGGCCGTGCTGCAAGAGTTGGAAACGGGCTCGATCTGGCTGCCGGTGACGTACTTCGATCTGTGGATGGTGCGGCTGCTGGGATTCCTGCCGCCGCTCGAGGAGTGCATCGAATGTGGCGAGGCCTTGGAGGGAAGGCCGGCATGGTTCCACGCCCTGCGCGACGGGCTTTATTGCCAGCAGCACAAGCGCATTGCCAGCAGCGAGATGAGCGTGGAATCTCGCGCGCTGGCCGCGCAGTTCTTCCGCAATCCGGTGGACCACTTTGCCGACATTGCGGTGCCCGCAAACCGAATGGCCGATCTGCGAAAGTTCCTGATGCAGATACTGAGCCGGCATCTGGACCGCACGCTGCAAACGGCGGCGCAGATGGAAAAGCTGGACTGAGTTTGGCGAAAATTTTTCAGCGGCTAGGATTACTCGCTGTTGCCGATGACCTCAAATTTACGGGTTCGATTATCGGGATAGAGAATCTCGTAGGTCTGCACAGTTAGGTAGGAGCGCGAGTGATCGTCCGTCGTCAGCCTGGCTTTGTAATCGCCTGGCTTCAGCGGCCCATAATGTACATCTTCCTGATGATCGCAGCCGCCGACGAGCTGATAGTTGGTGCCATCTACAACGATGTTCAGTTGGTTTGTGCAAGTTGACCCGTTAAATGTAAGAGTAGAAGAAGTCACATGGATGTTCAGATTGAATTTATCGTTCTTGTTATTGGCGGCAAAACAAACGCTCGAGAGCAGCAGGACGGCCAGTAAAATCTTCTTCACGTTCATGATTCGCTCCGGTCTTTCGTGCAAAGCTGGATTGTCACGACTCTGCGACTATAACACCGCGGCGGCGGGCGAGTTGCGTGTGGCGGGCAATCCACACAATTCTTAACACTCCAGCGGCTTGCTGCGCGAGTGGTTCTTTGTCGTCGCCACGGCTGCTGTGCTTGCTATAATCCGTGCATTCTGTGTGGAGGTGGGGCAATGCGAATGTCTTTGGGGCGCAAGTTCGTGGGAGCGGTGTGCGCCGTGGTGCTGCTGGCCTCGGCCATGGCGTTTGGCGCCGTTGTTACGGAGACAGCGGCGGCTACGGACGCGGCTGCGCTGAAGGGCGGCTATCGGCGGGCGCAGAAGAGCGGCTGGACCTACGTGCACCTGGAGGGAACTCCGCGGCAGGTGGGCTACCAGAACGGCTACCTGCTGGCGCCGGAGATTGACGACACGCTCAAGATGTTCCAACTGGAGCTGACCCACGACAACCACAAGGACTGGCAGTTCTTCCGTATGGCGGCTGAAAAGATGATGTGGCCGCGTATTGAGGACGAGTATCGACAGGAGTTGCAGGGTATTGCCGACGGTGCGCGTGCCAAAGGCGTCAAGCTGGACCTGTGGGACGTGGTGGCCATGAACGCCGCGCTGGAGTGGAGCTACTACGTCACGGAGTATGACAAAGCTCACGGAATAAAGACTGCGCCACCGGCGGTGGCCGAGCATTGCAGCGCCTTTGTGGCCACGGGCAGCTACACCAAAGACCACAAGATCGTCATCGCGCACAACAACTGGTCCAGCTACCTGGATGGCGTGCGCTGGCGCATCCTGTACGACATTGCGCCGGCCAAGGGACACCATGTGCTGATGGACGGCATCGCGGGCGTCATCCACAGCGCCGACGACTTTGGCATGAATGACGCCGGAATCGTCATCACGGAGACGACGATCGGGCGCTTCCATGGCTTTGACGAGCAGGGCATTCCGGAGTTTGTAAGGGCGCGCAAGGCGATGCAGTACTCCGAAACGATTGACGACTTTGCGCGCATCATGAAGGACGGCAACAACGGCGGCTATGCCAACACCTGGCTGGTGGGAGACACGCGCAACAACGAGATCGCTCGGCTGGAGCTGGGCCTGAAGAACGTGACGCTGGAGCGCACGAAGGATGGCGTCTTTATCGGCTCGAACTTCCCCATCGCGCCAAAGCTCATCAAGGAAGAGACGGAATTCGACCCCTCGGATATGAGTGCCAGCGGCAATGCGCGGCACCTGCGCTGGGATCAGTTGATGATGGCGAACAAGGGGAAAATTGACGTGGCGCTGGCCGAAGGCTTTTTGGCCGATCACTACGACACCTACGAGAAGAAGGAGCAGCCCAGCGAAAGGACGCTGGACGGGCATCCGGACCTGTCGCCTCGCGGATATCCCGGCTGGGTTGGCCCCTATGGCACGGTGGGAGCGGTGCAGAACAAGGTGGCCGACGCGAAGATGGTTCGCCACATGACGCTGGTGGCCGCCGCAGGACACGCCTGCGGGATGACCTTCAAGGCCTCGGAGCACGTATCGGCGCATCCGGAGTACAACTGGCAGAAGTCCTCGCTGAAGGATATGGATGCGCAGCCCTGGACTAAGTTCAAGGCGTCAAAGTAGGGCATTTTCAGGCCGTTAAGGCCGTTTGCGAGATCAAAATCCTGTGCCGGAGGAGTGAAAAGCCGCTCCGGTGCAGGATTTCGCCCCGAGTGAGCCCTCCGGACTTCCCTGCTTTCCCTCGCCGCCTCAAGCAGTTACAATTATTCGGATCGGAAAATATCAATGACTTCCAAGCCTCTTACTTTCCAGGAACTCATCCTCAAGCTTCAGGAATTCTGGGCGGCGCAGGGTTGCGTTTTGCAACAGCCGCTGGATGTTGAAGTTGGCGCCGGAACCATGTCTCCGGAGACGTTTTTGCGCGTGCTGGGCCCCAAGCCGTACCGGGTGGCCTACGTGCAGCCCTCGCGTCGTCCTGCGGATGGCCGCTACGGCGAAAATCCCAATCGTTTGTACAAGCATATGCAGTACCAGGTCATCCTGAAGGCTCCGCCGGTGAACGTGCAGGAGCTGTACCTGGAGTCGCTGAAGGCCATCGGCATCGACCTGCTGCGCCATGACATCAAGTTCGAAGAGGACAACTGGGAGGCTCCGACCCTGGCTGCCTGGGGCGTGGGCTGGCAGGTGATGTTGGACGGGCTGGAGATTACCCAGTTCACCTACTTCCAGCAGTGCGGCGGCATTGACCTGGACCCGATGTGCGCCGAACTGACCTACGGGTTGGAGCGCATTGCGGCGTTTTTGCAGGACGTGGACTCGATCTACGACATCGTCTGGGTGCGCGGTCCGCAGGGCGAGGTCAAGTACGGCGAGGTTCGGCTGGCGGACGAGGAGCAGTTTTCCACCTATAACTTTGAAAAGGCCGACGTGGCCAAGCTGTGGGAGCACATGGCCGCCTACGAGGCGGAGTGCCACGGATTGATCGAACAGTATGTGGCCGGAACGGCCGAGCCGAAGCCTCCGAAAAAAGGGGAAGAGCCCAAGCCCGCAGCGCCGAAGTTTACGGCCATCGAGCGGCGGCGGTTTCCTCTGCTGCCGGCCTATGACCTGTGCCTGAAGTGCTCGCACCTGTTCAACCTGCTGGATGCGCGCGGGGCGATCAGTGTGACGGAGCGCGTGGGCGTAATTCAGCGGGTACGCAACCTGGCGGTGGGCGTGGCCCGGGCGTGGGTGGATCAGCAGACGCAGGGCGCGTAAACACAAGCCAGCGTGCCGGGATGCACGATGCGATGTGACCCGGCTCACGATACGGATTGGATTTTGGCAGCAAGATAAAGGATGTATTGGAACTCATGGCTGACTTTCTGTTGGAGATTGGTACCGAGGAAATTCCGGCGCGCATGATTGCCGGCGCCACCGAAGAGCTGGCTCGCCGCGTGGGCGAGCTGCTGGTGCGCGAGCGTCTGTGCGCCACGGCGCAGGTGGAGGCCTTCAGCAGCCCGCGGCGCATTGCCGTGCTGGCCACTGGGCTGGCCGCGGCGCAGCCCGATGTTGCCGAGCAGTTGCTTGGTCCGGGCGCGGCACACGCCTTCAAAGATGGGCAGCCGACGCAGGCCGCCGTGGCTTTTGCGAAAAAAGTAGGCGTGGAAGTGAGCGAGCTGACGACGGCCACTACCGCCAAGGGCAGCTACGTGGCCGCCAATGTGTTGCGCAAGGGGCGCCCGGCAAGCGAACTGCTGTGCGAACTGATTCCCAAAGAAATTGCCGCCCTGTACTGGGCGAAGAATATGTACTGGCGTCCCGGCAAGCCGGAGCGCTTTGTGCGTCCGCTGCGTTGGCTGGTGGCGCTGCTTGATTCAGAGATTGTTCCGCTGGAGTTTGCCGGTATCAAGGCTGGGCGCGAATCACGCGGGCATCGCATTTTGTCCACCGGCCCGGTGACCTTTGCCAAGGCCGGCGAATACGCTGAGAAGATTCGCGCGGCGCACGTGCTGCCCAGCTATGCCGAGCGCGAGCTGAAGATTCGCAAGGCTCTGGACGCGGCGTGCAGAACGATTCCCGGCGCGCGTTGGCGCGAGGATAAGGGGCTGCTGGACACGGTTGTGCAACTGACGGAAGCGCCTTCGGTGATTGTGGGCGGCTTCGACCGTGAGTTCCTGAGCCTGCCGGAAGAGGTTCTGGTGACCGTGATGCGCGATCATCAGAAGTACTTTGCCGTGGAAGACGCCGACGGCAAGCTGGCTCCTTACTTTTTGGCCGTGCTCAACACGGTGACCGACGCCGAGGGCGAGGCGATTGTGCGCCACGGCAACGAACGAGTGCTGCGCGCCCGCTTCAAGGACGCGCGCTTCTTCTGGGACGCCGACCAGCAGCTTACGCTGAAGGATCGCGTGGCCATGCTGAAGACCGTCACCTTCCAGAAGGAGTTGGGCAGCTACTTTGACAAGGCGTCGCGCACGCAACACCTGGGCAGCCAGTTGAGCGCGGCGGTCACGGAGTTTTATCCGGCGCACCGGCAGGGCGTGGTGTACAAGGCCGCGCTGATGGCCAAGTGCGATCTGACGACCGAGCTGGTAAAGGAGTTCACCGAGTTGCAGGGCATCATCGGCGGACTCTACCTGGTGCATCAGGCGGAGCGCATGGAGTTGCCGGAGAGCTCGGCGGCGGCCATTGGGCAGGCGATTTACGACCAGTACAAGCCGGCGAGCATGGAAGACGCCGTGCCGCGCTCGCTGGAAGGCGCCGTGCTGGCCGTGGCCGACAAGGCAGACACGATTGCCGGAATGTTCGCCCTGGGGATGATTCCCAGCGGCAGCAAGGATCCCTTTGCGCTGCGTCGTGCGGCCAACGGCATTGTGCGCACGCTGGCCGAGCACAACCTTCCGTTGAGTTTGAGCAAGCTGATGACGGACGCGCTGCGCCAGTACCAGGGCACGGAGGCGGAAGCGCGCTTCAAGGCCGTGGAGAGCTACGAGCAGAACGTGGCGGCCTTCTTCCGCGAGCGGCTGGAGTTTTACCTGCGCGAGGCCAAGGGCATTGCCTACGACGTGACGAACGCCGTACTGGCTGCCGGAGCCGATAACGTTGTGGATGCGCTGGAGCGCGCAGAGGCCGTGGCCCGGGTGCGCGAGAGCGAGGACTTTGTGGCCATCTCGGCCTCGGTCAAACGCATGAAGAACATCCTGCGCCAGGCGACCGAGGCAGGGAAGTGGCCGGCAGCGGACGCGAACTTTGTCCATGCAGCGGCCGATAGCGATGCCGAGCGTGCGCTGGCCAAGTGTACGGCTGAGCTGAGCGGCGAGGTGGAAGAGTTATGCAAGGCGCGCAAGTTCGATGAGGCGCTGGCCCGGCTGGCCACCGTGAGGCGTCCGCTCGATGAGTTCTTTGAAAAGGTCATGGTGATGGCAGAGGATGAGAAGGTTCGCCTCACCAGGCTGGCATTACTGCAACAGGTGGCGGCCATGTTCCAGGCCATCGCCGACTTTAGTGAAGTGGTTACGGTAGGAAAGGCTTCCTGAGAAGGGAAGCCTTTTTCCTGCGGAAACGAGCAGCAGGTTTTAATGCGTCATCATATGCAGCGTGATTGTGCTGCGGGTCCGGTAGAGTACAAGATCTCTTATTAATCCAGAGAGTGAGGCTATGTCTACTCCCACTGTAAGCACCGTGAAGTACGTATACTCCTTCGGCGGCGGCAAGGCCGAGGGCAATGGCAAGATGAAGGACGTTCTTGGTGGCAAGGGCGCCGGTCTTGCTGAGATGACCAACGTTGGGCTTCCGGTTCCTCCGGGATTCACCATTCAGACCGAGGCCTGTCGCGAGTACATGCGCGGCAAGGTGAGCGAGAACATTGATCGCGAGATGGACGCCGCGCTGGCGCAGTTGGAAGCCCTACAGGGGCAGAAACTGGGAGCGGGCGACAATCCGCTGCTGGTCAGCGTGCGCTCCGGCGCCAAGTTCAGCATGCCCGGCATGATGGACACCATCCTGAACCTTGGTCTGAACGACGAGAGCGTGAAGGCACTGGCCGCGCGCACGGGCAATCCGCGCTTCGCCTATGACAGCTATCGCCGCCTCATCCAGATGTTCGGCAACGTCGTGCTGGACATTGAGAAGTCGCACTTCGAAGAAGTGTTCGACGGCAAGAAGAAGCAGAAGAAGGCGAAGCTGGACACCGATCTGGACGCCAAGGCGCTGCAGGAAGTCATCGCCGAATACAAGAAGGTCGTTAAAAAGCACGCCAAGGTTGACTTCCCGCAGAATGCGCATGACCAGCTTGTAATGGCCCGCGACGCCGTCTTCCGCAGCTGGCAGAACGACCGCGCCAAGCACTACCGCCGCATGAACAACATTGACGACATGCTGGGCACGGCCGTAAACGTGCAGGCCATGGTGTTTGGCAACATGGGCGACACCAGCGGCACGGGCGTGGGCTTTACCCGCAATCCTGCCACAGGCGCCAAGGAGTTCTACGGCGAGTACCTGCTGAACGCGCAGGGCGAAGACGTGGTCAGCGGCGTGCGCACCCCGCAGCACATCACCAAGTTGCAGGAAGTCATGCCGCACGTTTACGAGCAACTGCGCGAGATTACCACGCGCATGGAAAAGCACTACCGCGACATGCAGGACTTCGAGTTCACCATCCAGGATGGCAAGCTCTACATGCTGCAGACGCGCAACGGCAAGCGCACCGGATTGGCCGCCGTGAAGGTTGCCATCGACATGGTGGAAGAAGGCCTGATCACCAAGGAAGAAGCTGTCTTCCGGGTTGAGCCGAACCAGCTTTATGACTTCCTGGTTCCGCGCCTGGATGAAAAGGGCGTCAAGGTCGAGGTGCTGACCAAGGGACTACCGGCGTCGCCGGGCGCGTCCGTGGGACAGATCGTCTTTTCGGCCGATGATGCCGTGGCCGCCAAGCAGAAGGGCAAGTACAAGAACATCATTCTCGTCCGTGGAGAGACCACGCCGGAAGACATTCACGGCATGGAGATCGCCAGCGGCATTTTGACCTCGCGCGGCGGCATGACCTCGCACGCGGCGGTGGTTACGCGTGGCATGGGCAAGTGCTGCGTGGCCGGCGCCGGCGAGATCGTGGTGGATGAGAAGAAGAAGGAAATGCGCGTCAAGGGGTTCACCTTCAAGGAAGGCGATTGGCTTTCACTTGACGGCACCAGTGGACGCGTCATCAAGGGCAAGCTGAACACGCTTGACGCTTCGCCCGACGACAAGGACCTGGTGAAGTTCATGGCTTGGGCGGACCCGTATCGCCGCCTGCGGGTGCGCGCCAACGCTGACATTCCCCGCGACGCCAAGACGGCGATTGCCTTCGGCGCCGAAGGCATCGGCCTGTGCCGCACTGAGCACATGTTCTTTGCCGAAGATCGCCTGCCGCACATGCGCGCCATGATCATGGCGGGCACGGAGAAGGATCGCCGCAATGCACTGAAGAAGCTGTTGCCCATGCAGCGCAGCGACTTCGCCGGATTGTTCAAGGCGATGAAGGGCTTCCCGGTCACCATCCGCACTCTTGATCCTCCGCTGCACGAGTTCCTGCCCAAGCGCGAGGATCTGCTGGTGGAGATCAAGGAACTGGAGCTGACCAAGCCGCGCTCACCCAAGCTGAAGGAGCTGCGCATCATACTCGCCCGCGTGGAAGAGTTGCATGAGCAGAACCCAATGCTCGGCCACCGTGGCTGCCGACTGGGCATCACTTATCCGGAGATCACGGAGATGCAGGCGCGGGCCATCATCGAAGCCGCACTGCTGTGCAAGAAGCAGGGCCAGACCGTGGTGCCGGAGATCATGATTCCGCTGACCTCGGGCATCAAGGAGATGAAGAACCAGGCAGACATCGTCCGCCGCGTGGCAGAAGAGGTCTTCGCGGAGAAGAAGGACCGCGTGGAATACCTGGTAGGAACCATGATTGAGCTGCCGCGCGCAGCCCTGGTGGCGGACCTGATCGCCGAGGAGGCCGAGTTCTTCAGCTTCGGCACCAACGATCTGACGCAGACCACCTTCGGCTTCTCGCGCGACGACATCAACCACTTCCTGCCGGATTACACCAAGCTGGGCATCCTCAAGCAGGATCCCTTCGCCACCCTGGATCAGGAGGGCGTGGGGCAACTGATTGAGATGGCCACCACGAAGGGCCGCAAGACGCGTCCGAACCTGAAGGTGGGCATCTGCGGCGAGCATGGCGGCGACCCCGAGTCGGTCAAGTTCTGCCACCGCACCGGACTCAACTACGTTTCCTGTTCGCCCTTCCGCGTGCTGACCGCGCGGCTGGCGGCGGCACAGGCGGCGCTGGAAGAGAAGGGTGGAGTGGGCGGCGCCACCAAGTAACGGTTGCAAGTAGCGGCAGCGGGGATGCTTCGGCATCCCCGTTTGCCATTTGTAAGCGCCGTCATTGACCATGGCGCTGGGGAATGGTACTTTCAGTCATCGTGAGCAGAAGGCCACATTCCGGTACTGAGCGGGCACTGGCCGTGTTGTGCCTGCTGGCCGTGGTGCTGGGCATGCAGGGTGTTGTGCTGGCTTGCCAGGGCATGGGAGCCGGCAGTTGCGCCCCGCAGAAGATGGCGGCCGATCACTCCTGCTGCCGCAAGCAGGCCAAGCAAGCGCCCATCATGAGCACTTGCTGCGCCACGCACACCATGCCGGGTTGCAGCACACGCTCGCAATGCTGTGCGACGCAGCAGCCGATGGCGCGTCCGGAAGCTCCGCGCGGCGTGCAATTGACGGTAGTATCGCTGGCTCCAGTTGCAGCCATGGCGGTGGCCGCCACGCGCAGCCAGGCGTTTGAGGCCTCTCCCAGTCCGCCTCCCAAGCCGGTCTTCGATCTAAAAACCGATCTGCGAATCTAGACAACTCTCCTTAATTGCCGAGCAGTAGTTTGCGCATGGCGCGAAACACTGCTTACTGCGCGGTTGCCTTGCGCCCGCGCGTGCTGGAACCAGCAGGTTCCGAGAAAGCAAATGCTCTCCGAGGAGAGCGCAATGAGGAGAATTACGATGAAGATTAAGATGATTATCGCCAGCCTGATGTTGGCCGCCACCATGTTTGCCCAGACCGCTCCGGCCGCTGCTCCCGCGCAGTGCAAGGGCAAGGAATGCGCCAGCTGCTGCAAGGACAAGTGCGCCGACTGCTGCAAGGGCGCAAAGTGCGCCGCCTGCGAAAAGAAAGAAGCCAGCATGAAGTGCAAGTGCGCCGCGCACTGCGACCGCAAGGCCGCTCAGAAGGCCAACTAACTTACGCCGTCAACTTAACCTGCCCCATGCTGGAGTAATCCGGCATGGGGTTTTCTATTTCCTGATGTGGAGCAGCAGGCAATGATTCCACGGCAGATGCGGATGGTGATTGGCTCAGTCAGTGATGGCTTCGAAGTCGGGATTGACCAGGCCGGCAAGGGCGTAGGCATCGGATAAGTTGCGCACAATGTCCACCCGGTTGCCCATGTCCGAGCCCTGCATCTCAAACATACGAGCCATGCCATATACGTCATCGCGTGGGGCCACAATAATGCGCAGCAGGCCGCCCGGTACGAGTGGCGTGTTGGAGGCAAGATAGCGGATGGAGCGGCCGGTGACCTTGAAATCCGTTACGGCCGTAAAATCCGAGATATTTCCGCAGCGGCCATTAACGCCGAACCAGCGGCGCACATGCTGATAGCCCTCCAGCAGAATCTCGTCGGTGACCACGCCCTCAAAGCTTACAAGAAGGATATGGTGCCGCCGCTCGTATGTGAGCTTGAAAGACACGGGCACCCCTTTTGTTTATGGAGTGCAGATTGTGAGACCTTTGCCACTGATTTGCAATTGAAACTTGCTCGATGGCTACATTTTGTCCCGTATTGCTACCATTCAGCCATATGCTGATACCATGTCCGGAACCTTCTAAAGGAGCCGCCAACCAGGTGCAGATCAGCCCATTGCTAACCCGCTCGCCGCAGGAGCGCTTCTACCATCCTGAGCTCGACATCCTGCGCTTCGCCGCTTTTTTCCTGATCTTTCTGCACCACTCCATTCCTCACTTGCCGGACTTTTACAGCAAGATGGGCGTGGGGCCGGTGCTGACCACGGCGTTGTGTGCGTTGGGCGCGGCAGGGGCATTTGGCGTGCAACTGTTCTTTTTGCTCAGCGCCTACCTGGTCACAGAGCTGATGCTGCGCGAGCGCGCGCTGCGCGGTCAGGTAGACCTGAAGGCCTTCTATCTGCGCCGCACTTTGCGCATCTGGCCGCTGTATCTGTTCTTCCTCGGCTTGGCGTGGTCCATGCAGTGGTGGGTGCCGGGGCAGCACATTGGATGGCCGGCGATGCTGGCCTTCCTCGGATTGTGCGGCAACTGGTGGATTGTCTTCGAGGGCTTTCCCTCGTCCATCATCTTTCCACTGTGGTTCATCAGCCTACAGGAGCAGTTTTACCTTGTTTGGCCTGCCTGGATGCGGCGCCTGCAGTTGCGCGGGTTGCTGCTGAGCGTTGCGGGGCTCATCGCGGCAGCCAACGCGGCGCGCTGGTACCAGGGCGTGCATCACACATGGGAGTCGAAGATATGGACCAACACCTTCACCCATCTGGATGCCATCGCCATGGGCATCCTGCTGGCTGTGCTGCTGGGCGGGCAGGCTCCCAGGCTGACCAGGCTGCACCGCGCCGCTTTATACATGGGTGGAGCCGTATGCTTCGTGCTGGCCGGCAGCTACTTCCGCATCAAGGCCGATCCGCTGACCACCGAGCGCATTCTGATGGGATATCCGGTGGCGGTGCTGGGTTCATTGGCTCTTTTCCTGGCCACCTTGCGCCCGCAAGCAGGCGATGCGAAGGCGAGCCCCGGGCGGCTGACTTCGGCCTTGCTTTACCTGGGGAGCATTACCTACGGGCTGTACGTTTTCCATGTGCTTGGGCTGATGATCAGCGACTACACGGTGGCTCATCAGGATTCCAGCCTGGGGCGGTATCTCTTCCGCAACACGGTGGCCTTTGCCGTCACGCTGGTCTTTGCCGCCATCAGCTACCAATTCCTGGAGCGGCCCTTCCTGGGATGGAAGCAACGCTTTAGCCGGGTGCAATCGCGTCCGGGGAGATAACGAGGTTAATCAGGCTGCGACTTTGACAGGCGCGAGGCCGCTGCCTAGGATGTTTGCCATGGAGGAGAGATGAAGGAGAAACTTGTGCTCGCACTTACCCTGACGGCCGCAACCATGACCATGTCCCAGACGCAGAGCTTTGCAACCAACTCCGGCGAGGTGAAGATTACGCCGCTGGTGCATGCCAGCACAATGATTGAGGCCGCGGGCCGCACGATCTATGTGGATCCGGCAAAGCCCATCAAACTCGACGGGCTACCCAAGGCCGACCTCATCGTCATCACGCACCTGCACGGAGACCACTTTGACCCGGCGGCTATTGCCGCCCTGCGCAAGCCGGAGACGGTGATCATCACTCCCGCCAACGTGGCCAGCCTGTTGGCGGGCGCCACTACCATGGCCAATGGAGAGACAAAGCTATGGCAGGGGTGGACGATTGAAGCCGTGCCGGCCTATAACCTTGTACGCGGCCCCGTGCCGGGACAGCTCTTCCACCCCAAGGGGCGCGACAACGGTTATGTGCTGGGCTATGGCGGCAAGCGCTTCTACTTCTCGTCGGACACGGAGGGCGTGCCGGAGATGCGCGCGCTCAAGAACATCGACGTGGCCTTCATCTGCTTCAACCTGCCCTACACGATGACACCCGAGGAGGCGGCCGACGCCGTCCGTGCCTTCCACCCGAAGGTGGTCATCCCCTATCACTATCGCGGCTCGGATCGCGAGCTTTTCCGCACGAAGCTGGCGGGCAGCGGTGTAGAAGTGCGCATGCTTGAGTGGTATCCAAAATAGTTTTTGGGTATAGATGCAAATTGAAAGGCCCTGCGCGGAGAGCGTCAGGGCCTTTGTGTTGAGAGGCATGAGCCAGCGGCGCGCTCAGTAGCGTACGCAGCGCCCCGGAGTGCCCATGTCACAGACGGTGCCAAGCTGGCAGTCCTCGGTAGTGGCGCAAATCTGCATGCAAGCGCCGGTTACCTGGTCGCAATTGTAAGGGGCGCAATTGCGCGAGCCCTGACCGCTGGCGCTGGTGCGCAGATCGTTGCTGCAGTGCGGGAGAGCGGCCTTAGCCTTGACGGCATCGGCTTTCAGCTGCTCAATCTGCTTTTGGAGCTGCTCCACCTGCTGCTTGAGCTTTGCATTTTGCGCACGTAGAACTACAACTTCATCCACCTTGATTTGGCGCGTGGCGTTGTTGGTTGGCGTTGTGGCCGGCTGGAGGTCCATCTTCTTGTTATTCGATTGTGCCTGGGCCATAACGAGCAGGGCGGCAACTGCCAGGACTAACAGCGGGGGCTTTTTCATTCCGTTCTCTCCGTTGTTGGGAATCCCTTGGTGTATCTTCCGTCTTGATTGCTGTCGGTCCTCACTCCGGCACGCAGTCGTTTCCTGACGGAAGTTGCTCATCAGAACATAAAAATGGAGTCAGGGGCAAGAGAGCATGTAAATAAAGACATGCTAAATGGCAAACGCCAAAATTATGTACCAGGTCAATTACTGCACCTGCTGCAGTCGTGCAATCAGCTTTTGCGCCAGGTTTTCCTCGCTATCGGTCCACAGCACGCGGCCTGTGGTGTGGCAGCGCTGCTCCACGCGGTGGGTAAACTCGATGAGCGCGGCGACGTTGGCCTTGACGCGCAGAGAGTCCTCGCCGTTCAGTTCGAGACCTTCATGCAGGAAAGGAAAGTCGAGGCCGAAGTTGATGAGGATGTGGCCGCTTTCGGCAAAGGCTCCGTCGTCGAACTCAGGTCCCTGCGCGGTGAAAGTGACCTTCTCCGGTTGCAGCACCCACTCATGGCTGTCGGGATCGAGCACCCACAGGTCCCACCAGGCCTCGACCGTGAGGGCGAAGTCGGGCTGCGCGTATTCGGCCAGAGCGGTGATGGCCGCGTCAATGCCGTCGCCCGGATCAAAGCCCTCCTCCAGCACACTGGGCTCACCCCAACTAAGCGGCTGCACGCTGGCATAGTGAATGCCGGGACGCGACTCGGAAAAAGGGAAGCAGCGCAGAACCTCGGCCAGGCGAGGCAGCATCTCGTCGGGGGCAAAGCCCGGGAACCAGAAGCTGAGGCGCAAATGATCGGCCATGAGAAATCTCCTTGCGGCGCGCTGAGGCGCACGATGCTTTTATGCTACCAGCCGGGAAGCGTTTCATCGGCATGGCGACCGGCGGTTGTCTTGTGCGGCGGAAATTCAGCGGGCGCCACGGGCTGTGGCATTGCATCAGCACATCCTGTGTTTTGACACTGAGCACTGTGGTTGTTAGTATGAAAAGAGCTAGTTGATTGCCTGCCACGCAGCGTCCCCGTCGTCTAGCCCGGCCTAGGACACCGCCCTTTCACGGCGATAACGCGGGTTCGAATCCCGCCGGGGACGCCAAACAGGAATCATCGCCAGAAATTCCCTCTAACAACTTGAAAAACAATGGAGTTGAGTCGGTTCCAAATGCCTCGCCGTCAAATTCTATCCCGTTGGGGAAAAGTGTCTTTTGAAGACGCTGACGCTGATCTAAGGCTATCGGAGCGCAACAAGGCTGGTCTGGAACGCGCAAGAGCACAAGGTAACATCGGTGGCCGTCCGAAGGCTGAAGATGCGGAACCGAAGCTGGTGGCGAAGGTCGGGCGGCTCAGGGCGCAGGGGCAGAGCATACGGGTTATCGCCGAAGCTGTTGGGAAGTCACCGAACACCGTGCAGCGGCTTATGAAGGCGGCTGGCAATTAAGATCGTTCTTCAAGGAGAAGACACCACAATCACGCTATGGAATTGCAAACTTTAGATCGTCTTGCAAAGGAAGAGGAAAAAGAAAATCGAAAGAAGAAACTCAGTAGGAAGTTCGGCTTAGCATGGATTGGACTTTGCCTCCTGATTTTCATTGGCGATAGAGTCGTTCACGGCAGCAAGGGCGAGGAGTACCACAAACAAGTACAAAGGGAGTTTTACGCGATTGCTCCGCTTCCTTCTGCATCCGCTATGTTTACGACAGATCACTATTCTCCTTGGAATTCGCATAAAGCCGATGTGTACGCCGGATACAAGACAGACTCACCGTACCCGGCTATTCATGACTTCTACGATCACGAATTGCTGAAACTTGGGTGGCATCAGGTGGAGGATCGTCCATATCCGGCTATGGGCAGAGACTCAGGTGGCCGTCAAGTCAGATACTGCAAGGGCGAGCTTTCAGCTTGGCTCGCATACGCAGGTGCTATCCCAGATGATCATGGATGGAATTACGCCTTGGACGTGTCTTGGGGCGTCAACAGATGCAAGTAGGTTTCAGAGGTCGTGATATTGGCGTCACAAGTAAGAAACAGCCAGCCACAACTCATTTCAGCAGACGGTTCAACACACCATAGGGATATAGAGTCTGGCCAGAAACCCGCGTGGAATCTGGCCTGTTTTGTGGTCTCCTAAGCCGAAATAAAGCTCTGGCGCAGGGTTTCAAGGGTTTTCAGAGCTGTCAGGAGGGTGTTCCAACTGGAATTCGTCTGGGACGCCAAACAAAACAAACAACTTGCTGGTTCTACTACCTCCGTCCTTAAATCCGCGCATAACTTGAGTACAATATCGGATTGACGGGAGAGGTGTATGTCGCAGGACAGGCCATTCCGCACGACTTCGAATGGGAACGACCCATCCCGGCCGATGGCCGATGAACGCCCCACGGGTACAGTCACCTACAAACAAGAGTCGCTGATCTTTTCGCAACTGCTGGCCGCGGTGGCGCTGCTTGTTGTGCTCCCATACCTCGTACTCTTCTTCGAGCGGATTGATACGGTTGGATATTGGTGTGCCGTGCTGGTGATGCTCTATGGCCTGTGGCGTGGTTTTTTGGTTTGGCAGTACAGCAACGCTCTTCGCCAATACAAGCTGGCGGAGCGGGATGCGACGGCGGCCGCTCCGGTTATGCCGAAGCTCTTCTGGAACTACGATCACTTCGTTTTTCCGGCGGTTGTGGTCTTTTTGCTGATCTTTGGATACTTCCAGTTTGGCAGAGATAAACTGCCATCCGCCTTGCAGGAGTCCGACTCCCGGACGAATTACGTCAGCCCGCCCAGGCCTGTACCCTCAGCTGAATCAAGCGCCCAGGCAGCGCCAGCCACGCTTGCAAGCCCAATGAGCGGGATCGGCAACCAAAGCTCAGGAGTGGCTGCCCCGACGCCCTCCGGCAGGGAAGAAGCAAGGGCCGAAGCCCCGGCCTTGAGATTGCCGGAGCAATGGCATCCCGCTGGTGCCGGCGCTACCCGCTCCCTCCGCGTTGAGGGAGAGCATATCTATGGCAGGACGTTGCTTCGCGAGGAAGATGCTCGGGCGGGCAACTCCATTGTGATGGACGTGAAGAAGCGAGGGGGGAAGTATGTGGGAGAGACCACGCTGCATCTGGTCTCACGCAGCGGCCAGGGTTGCACCGTCCGCTGGCCCACCGAGCTTTCCGAGGTCACTCCTGACCGAATCGAAGGGCGCAGCATGATTCCTCCCGGCAGCGCAACCCTCGACTGGAACACATGCAGCTATTCCTTACCCCCGGAATGGAAGTCTTTCACCTGGCTGCCAATTCGATAGTCGGTGAGCAAATGCGATCATTGACTGCTGCATCCCCGGTTAAATGGACGTCGGGCATCTATCTGGGTGAAGCCTCATTCATTCCTGTGTCCATTCGCTGGCGAAGTAGCGAACCTAGCCGGTTTAACGGTTACGCTGCCGCATTTTGAGAAGAGATACACCACTTTCCTGGTGTGTGGTTTCCCACTGCGGACGCAACATTACAGTTTGACAAAAATGTTGCAATAATCAGTTGACTCCCATAATGGAATTCGTTTTAATTCAGGAACTTACTGCTTAAGATATTTTGGGTAGCTTTAGTCCTACTTCCATCTATTTATTTCGCACTTTTGCTTCCCCTTACCCTTCCTTCGTGCTGGCAGGCGCTGGCGGGGCATCATTCCAACCTCAATCCCAGATCAATGTATGCAGGAGTGCTGATGAACGTGCACCGAATCCCCCGACTGACAGTCAGGACATTGTTCCTGCTGGCGCTGGCCCTGATACTTTCCACGGCTATGTTTGCCAGAGTGAACACAAATGCCTATCCCACAGCCCGCATCAAATGCCTATCCCACAGCCCGCATCAAGGGCAAAATTGATTCCAGCGTGCGCGTTCAAATCGCGGGCCATGTGCCCGGCGTGGTCAAGAACGGCGCAGCCAAGGACATGGGCCGCCTGGCTTCCACCACGCAGGCCGGCAGCATGGTAATGGTGCTGAAGTCCAGCGATGAGCAGAAGCACGAACTGCATCGCGTGCTGGACACGATGCACGACAAGAACACCTCGAACTATCACCAGTGGATGACGCCCGACGAGTTCGGTCAGCACTTTGGCGCCCACGACGACGATATTGCCGCCCTCAAGAGCTGGCTCACCAGCCAGGGCTTCACCGTGGAAGACGTCAGCAAGAGCAAGCGCGTGCTGCACTTCAGCGGCACCACCGGCCAGGTTGAGAAAGCCTTCAACGTTGAGATGCACCAGTACAGCGTGAACGGCGAGACGCACGTTTCCAACGATCGTGAGATCTCGGTGCCGAAGGCGATCAGCCCGCTGGTGGCTGGCGTGACCACCCACAACTTCTTCCGCAAGTCGCATATGGTCAACAAGACCACGCTGAAGCAGGTGAAGGCTTCACCGGATTACACCTCCAGTTCCACCGTTCACTACGTCACGCCGAAAGATTTCTCGGTCATCTACAACACGGCTCCGCTGCTCAATGCCGGCATCGACGGCACGGGCTCCAGCATCGCCGTCGTAGGCCGCACGAACATTCTGCTGAGCGACGTGCAGACCTATCGCCAGATGTTCGGCCTGAAGGTCAACGATCCCATCTTCATCCATGCCGGCCGCGACAACGGCGGCGAGCCGGGTGACGACGGCGAGAGCGATCTCGACGTGGAAATCTCCGGCGGTTACGCTCCCGGAGCGCAGGTTTACTTCGTCATCGGCACGCCCACCTTCCTGGTGGACGGCATCACCAACTCGATTGAGTACATTGTTGAGAACAACCTTGCCGACATCATGAGCATCAGCTACGGCTCCTGCGAAGCGGTGGAAGGCACGGGCGGCAACGAGTTCAACCTGCAGGCCTTTGAACAGGCGGCGGCGCAGGGCATCAGCGTCTTTGTGGCCGCTGGTGATAACGGCCCCGCCGGTTGCGACAACCAGGGCAGCCAGACCTACGAGGTTCTCGGCTATGCAGTCGGAGGCGAGGCTTCCACCCCGTACAGCGTTGCTGTGGGCGGAACCACACTTTACGGTGATGTCACCACTCCGACGAACTACTGGAACGCGTCGAACTCCCAATACTTCAACTCTGCCATCGCTTACATCCCCGAGTACCCGTGGAATGAAGCCAAGGCAGCCAGCTTCATCCCCTCCGGTGATACTGGCAGCGATCTGTGGTCGGGTAGCGGCGGCATCAGCGCCTACTACCTGAAGCCGGCCTTCCAGTTTGGTCCCGGTGTGCCCAGCTCTGATCCGACACTGGCCGGCGGCAATTGGGTTGCCAGCGTCAACATCACGAATGCGGGCAGCGGCTATGTCACTGCTCCCACTGTGACCTTCGGCACCGGCTGCACCAATACCCCGGCAGCCACCTCCACCATTAGTGGTGGATCGGTGACCGGAATCACCTTCACCGGTTATAGCGGCTACTACCAGGGCCTGAACTGTACCTCGGTTCCGACAATCACGTTCTCGGCAGCGCCCAGTGGTGGTACCACTGCCACGGCTACGGCCGTGCTTGGCCCCATGCAAAACCCGGCTCCGCTGGTTACCGGCGTGCCGCACCGTTACATTCCTGACGTATCGCTGAACGCTGCTTCGGGGCATGACGCCACGATGTACTGCAGCGAAGGTGTTTGCGAATACACCGTCTCTGGCAGCACCCAGACCCTGCAGGATGCCGGACTGGTCGGTGGCACCTCGGTAGCCGCGCCCAGCATGGCCGGCGTCCAGGCGCTCATCAACCAGGCAAACGGTGGACGTCAGGGCATGCCCGCGTACATCTATTACTCGCTGGCTAACGCTGAGACGACTGCCAACTGCGCCTCGGCACTGCCTCCGATGGCTAGCTGCTCCTTCAACGACATCACGACGGGCGATAACAAGGTCTGCGCCACTTCTACCTGCACCACCACCACCGGAACCAAGATTGGTTTCAGTGCCGGTGTGGGCTATGACTTGGCTACGGGTCTCGGTTCGGTGAACGCTGCGAATCTTGCCAACAATTGGAAGAACGTGACGTTCAACAGCTCCAGCACAACGCTGAACCTGTCGCAGCAGTTCAACATTCCCTACGGCACGCCGGTTACCTTCTCCGGCACGGTGGCGCCTGGTTCCGGCTCGGGCACTCCGACCGGCGACGTGGCATTCATCGTCAGCCAGGGCGCGATGGGCCAGACGATCAACATCAATACGGGCGCATGGAATGGCTCGGGTGCATTTGCCACGCTGAGCGGCGGCAACTACACGGAAACCCTCAGCAATCTGCCTGCGGGCACCTACACGGTGACTGCGCGCTATGCTGGCGACCAGACCTACGGCTCCAGCCTTTCGGCTCCCGTCACCGTGACGGTTCTGCCGGAAGTGACCAGCTCGATCACCGTCACTCCGCAAATCATCAACCAGTCCACCTGCACCCTGACCAACGGCTCGACGTTCGCGTACGGCTCGCTGGTTTGGATTGAGGCAACGGTTGCTGGCGTCAGCGGCCAGGGCGTACCCACCGGAACCATGACCTTCACCGTGGATGGCAACGCTTACACCAGCGTGCCGCTTGATCCCAACGGCAACGGTTACCTGGTGGCTGGCACTCTGCCGTCCTCGTCCTGCCTGTACGATTACATCTCGGCCAAGGCTCCGACACTCTCCGGCGGCTCGCACACCATTGGCGTGTCTTACTCCGGCGATTCGACCTTCCCGGCCTCAACCGGCTCGACGACCGTCACCATCACTCCGCTTTCGGTGACTCCGACGCTGACCACTGGTGCGACGTATATCAACACCGGCGGCGCGGTGAACTTCAACGCGGCCTTTACCACCAGCGCGCTGACCGGAACCACGGCCCTGAACTCCGGCCCGACCGGAACCGTGACCTTTACCGATACGACGACCAGCACCGTGCTGGGAACCGTTGCGGTAACGCCTGCGGTGGCCTTCAGCGGCAACATCTACACCTACTCCGGTGCGGCTCTGTTGAACACCACGGGCATCACCACGGCGGGTGCACACTCCATCACCGCAACCTACTCGGGTGACTCGAACTACGCCGGCACGACCTCTGCGGCGGTAACGGTCACCGTAGGAACCTACACGGCAACGTCGCTGGCAATCACCTCGAGCGCCAACCCGACGACGCTGAATGGACGCCCGACGTTTACGGCGACCATGACGCCCACGACGGTCACCAGCGGCACCGTGACCTTCTATGACGGCACCACGGTGCTGGGCACCGGCACAGTGGGTACGGGTCACACCGCTACCTTCCGTCCGGCCAGCGGCGCTGCCTTCTGGGGCGGCACGCACAGCCTGACTGCGGAATACGGTGGCTCCACGACCTACGCTGCCAGCATTTCGCCTGCCTTCACGGAGACGGTCACCAAGGGTACGGTCACCATCCTTCTGGATGGCGGCAAGAACACCGGCACGGTGGGCAGCAACTTTGCCTTTGCCGCTGTGCTCACGCCTAGCCAGACGAACGCCACCTACGCTCCCAACCAGAGCCAGGTGAACTTCTACGCGGATGGCACGACGTTGCTCGGGTCGGCGACTCCTGGCATCTTCACCACCGCCCAGGGCGGTTACAACCTGTGGTCGGCGTCGATCACCACGAATGCTCTGACGGCGGGAAGTCACGCCATCACCGCTAGCTATGGTGATATCAACTACACCACGAACACCTCGGCGGCCTTCAACGTTACTGTCACGGGATCGGCGGCCACCATGGCTACGCCGGCCAACGGCAGCACGGTGAATGGCAGCACGACGTTCACCTGGAACACGAACGGCTCGAGCGGTCCGTACTACATTTGGGTTGGCTCGACGCTCGGTGGCAATGACCTGGGTAACGCTGGCGTAGCCAGTGGCACCAGCATGACGCTGACTCTGCCGACGACGGGCGCGAAGCTGTATGTCACGCTGTGGTCGACGTTGAACGGCAATCCGGTCTCCAATAGCTACACGTACACGGAAACCAATGTAATTCCTGCAGCGATGGTATCGCCGACCAACGGCAGCACGCTGAGTGGCGCCGCGACGACGTTTACCTGGAACGCCAACGCTTCGGTTGGTCCGTTCTACATCTGGGTTGGCTCGACGGCCGGTGGCAATGACCTGGGCAACGCCGGCGTTGTCAGCGGCAGC
>CAINND010000062.1 GCA_903851035.1 uncultured Acidobacteriota bacterium
GAACATCCGCTGGAAGAGCCGCCGCATGGCCGTACCTGGCCGCGGCGGCCACTGGCGTAACTTCGGCAGGACGTGCCCGCGCAGGGAAACCACCCCGCAGGCGCATCCTGCCGTTTGTTGTTTATGACCACAAATTGCCACGCAAAAGAAATGGCCCGCGCGGGGCGGGCCATAAATTTTGCCTGTCGCAGGGCGCGCCCATGATGGACGCGCCCAGTGACAGGTGAGTTCAGTTGACGTCGGTTACACGATCTCCGATGAAGGTGATCTTCATCTGGGGATAGAAGTAGATCTTCTTGATGCCAAGATCCGTAATGCTGTTGGGACGTCCCAGCATCCCAGTGACCTGTGCCGGAGTCTGGCCGATGGTCACCGTGGGAGGCGCGCTCATCGGAGCGCCACCCATCGGAGCCGAGTACATCGGAGGCGCCGGGCTCAGGCTGCTGGTAGGAGCCGGAGCGCCACCCAGTGCTTCACGCTCGGCCTGATCCGCAGAGCTGTACTCCTGCTGAATCTGGCTGGCGACTTCGCTTTCGGGCGGCGGTGGCGGTGCGTTCAGGGCCAGCACCGACTCGTTGGGCGGAGCAAGGGCCGAGGCCGGAGCCGGAGGCAGACCACCGGTACCCTGCTTCTTCTGCAGTTCCAGCATGCCCGCGTCGATCGTTTCGCGCATGTGGTTCTGCATCTCCTGCAGGTCGGGCAGGTTGACCGCGACGACCGAACCGCGTCTGCACTCGTGTCCACCCTTGCCGGCCAGCACCGTCAGGTTCACGGCGGTTGCATTCGGATCGCCGCCCGGAATCAGTTGCAGGGCGTCGCCTTCACTGAGGGCGCACTCGTTGCCGTTGGAATCCACGACATCGAGGTTCTGGCCGGCGATGAAGACGTGCTTGATACCGTCGGTGAGCGCACGCTCAATGCTGCTGGACGCCGCGTTCGGTTCCTGCGTGCGGCCCGTCTGTGCCTCTGCGTTTTCCAACGCGATCTGGCGCTTTACTTCTTCGGCAATCTGGTCCTTCACCTCGGGGCTAAGTCCGCCACCAGCTTCCAGCGGCGGGAATCCACCAGCCTCTGCCTGGGCTTCCGCACGAGCCTGATAAGCCTCCTGCAACGAAGCCGCAATCATGTAGTCGGTGAGCCAGAAGGCCGGGCCGGCATACATCGGATAAGGCGAGAACCACGGGCCATAGTAGCCATACCACGGAGCCCCACCCCAGCCCCAGCCCCAACCCACGGGGTAAGCCCACGGATTGTAGGCCCAGCCGTAGAATCCTATGCCGAAGTAGGCACGCGGGAAGTACGGATTGATGTACATGCCACGATAGTAGTAGCGGCCATAGAAGCCATGGTGGAAACCACCATGACCGTAAAAGTCGCGGCGGGCATATTCATGACCGTGGAACGAGTAGGGGCGCTGCACGAAGCCGCGTCCACGACCGTAGGAGACAACGCGGGAGTGGTCAGGGCGCTCGTGATTGATGGTGCGTCCGCCGCCCAGGTTGTGGTGTACGTCTATGCCGCGGTGAGGATCGTGGAAACCAGCCACGCCTCCGCCAGGACGGTGGGCGACTTCGCCACCATTATGGGTCGGAGTGTTATGGAAGCCGTTGGGGGGGCGTGAGTAGCCGCCGCTATGGGAAACGGGGGTCTGCCTGCCGCCGAGACCAGGATTGGTGGGATGGGGGGTATTCGTGCCACCACCAGATGGTCCACGGCCAGTGCCGCCAACTGTGTTGCCGCCCGTAGTCGGGCCATGAGTGGCATTGGTGCCGCCGGAAGGACCACGACCTGAGCCGCCGCCATTCGTTACCGTCGGGCTATGAGTTGTGCCGCCGGTGGTTGGACCATGCGTAGCGCCGCCAGTCGTCGGACCGTGTGTAGCTCCACCGGTCGTTGGGCCGTGCGTGGTTGTTCCGCCAGTGGTCGGGCCATGCGTAGCTCCACCGGTCGTTGGACCGTGCGTAGCGCCACCAGTGGTCGGACCATGTGAAGCGCCACCAGTCGTCGGACCGTGCGTGGTTGTGCCTCTGGACGGAGGAGTAGAGCGCGACGGCGTCGAGTGAGTTTGCGGCGCGGGGCGCGACGGAGCCGAGTGCGTCTGTGGAGCCGGACGCGATGGTGCCGAGCGTGCCGGAGCCGATGCGCGCGGCGCAGGCGCCGAGCGGGCCGGAGCTGAGGCGCGAGGTGCCGGTGCCGAACGCGCTGGAGCCGATGCGTGATATGTGGTACCTGCAAAGGCCGCAGTCACCAGGAGCATGCCAGTCCCGGCGCAGAGCGCCCAATGGCAAATAGATCGGAAGAGGTTGCGATCGAGGGACTTCATGGCTTTCCTCCCAAAGACAATGCGCGGCATGCCGCGTTTGGCTTACAAGAACTATTACGTCGGGGAAGTATAACCCGCTACTTTGAGGTATGTTGCGCGTTTTTTTTTGCTTTTTATTGCCTTTCATCATCAGACAGGATTCCGCCAGGCTAGCGGTAAGACGATTTGTACCGGCCAATGTCGCATGGTGGCAGATGTTTCTCACTCCAGCGATGGCATTTATCAAGCGCACGGTAGCAAAACGACAGGTTGAGTGTCCGGCTATCACTTTAGGGCGTGAGGCCTATCACGGTTTTTCCATAGGAATGGTGCTATACCGCAGCCGGACGTTGTGCCTCGGTCAAAATACACGGCTGGGCACACTCACCAGTAAGCACTGCGAGCTGCCAGCCCGGCACAATGCCCTGCAAGCCAAGTTCCATCGGGAAGGAGGTTCCTGATGAACCGCAAGTGCTTTGTTATCCTCGCCATGATCGTGCTGTTCTGCATCCCATCCCAGGCCCAGACAGGCAGCAAGAAGAAGCGTCCGCTGCCGTATGAGTTCGGGCGGGTGGTACTGAACAACAACGCCACAAAGTATGAGATGACTCCAGTGGTGTTTGAACACTGGATTCACCGCTCGAAGTTCACCTGCCGCGTCTGCCATGTGGACGTGGGTTTTGGCATGAAGGCCGGAGCAACCGGCATCCGTGCCGCGGATATTGAGCGCGGCTACTACTGCGGCGCCTGCCACAATGGCCGCACCCTGAACGACGGCAAACCGATCTTCGCCGCCTGCAGCAACAAGAAGCTCACCTACGAAGAACAGAAGCGCTGCGACCGCTGCCACTCACAGGGCAAGCGCGTGCCCAGCGACTTTGACTTCTTCGCCTTCACCGCTCCGCTGCCCAAGGAGCGCTTCGGCAACGGCGTGGATTGGGAAAAGTCCGAGGAAATGGGACTGATCAAGCCGCAGACGTCGCTGGCCGGGTTCACTCCTAAGAATCCACTGGTGGTGCAGAAGGACTTTGACCTGAACGCCAAGGTGGAAGGCATGCCGGACATCATCTTCTCCCACAAAAAGCATACGGTGTGGAATGGCTGCGAGCTGTGCCACCCGGAGATCTTTATGGGCGTGAAGAAGGGCAACAGCCACTACAGCATGGTGGACATCAGCGAAGGCAAAAGCTGCGGCGCCTGTCATGTGACGGTTGCATTTCCGCTGGCGGATTGCCAGCGCTGCCACGCCAAACCGGTACACCCCTAGGAGGGAGCGATGAACCGTATGTTGCGTGCCACGGTTGTCGTGTGCCTGTTAGCCGGGTTCATGGGGCCGGGGGCGGTGCTCTGCGCTGCACAAACTGGGTCGCATAGCACAACTCCACCGGCAGCCCAGGCCCCGGCCAGGGAGGCCTGGCAGAAGGAATTTGACCGTATCTGCTCCAGGACTCAGGAAGCCATGAGCTTCTCTGAGGAGGAATTGGCCAGCCTCATCCAGCGCTGTGACGCTTTGGCGCCACAGATTGAAAAGCTGGACGAGACCCGCCGCAAGGTTTACCTGGGGCGTCTGCACATGTGCCGAGGTCTATATGCCTACGTGCTGGAATCGAAGCGGAACCAGAAAAAATAGGCGGAGCGGCCTGTGGGTGCTGGTTGCCGCGCTGCTGCTGTCGGGAGTGGTGCTGGCGCAACAGATCTATCTGCCGCCCGCGCCGGCTCCTCCGGCGGAGTACGGCAAGGTGGTGCTGAACAGCCACGCCGCACGCAGTCCCGGGCCGGTGGTGTTTCAGCACTGGCTGCACCGCTCCAAGTTCACCTGCCGTCTGTGCCATGTGGATATTGGCTTTGCCATGACGGCCAACGGTACGGGCGTTACCCAGGAGAGCATTCGCCAGGGCTACCACTGCGGCGCCTGCCATGACGGCAAGCGCGTGGTGGAGGGCAACGTGGTGTTTGCCGCCTGCCAGGGGGATCAATATGTACCGGCGTGCGACCGCTGCCACGCGGCAGGGAAGCGCGGGGTGCGCAAGTACGACTACCACAGCTATACAGCCAAGCTGCCTAAATTCAATTTTGGCCCGGATTGGATGAAGGCCGAAGAGCGCGGGCTGATTAAGCCCGCTGATGAGCTGGTGGGCTTCGCTCCGGCCCGGCCGAGGATGCCACTGCGGGAGGACTTTGGCATAACAACCGGGTTGCACTGGGTACGCCCGGTGACCTTCTCTCACCAGAAGCACACGGTGTGGAACGGCTGCGAACTTTGTCATCCGGAAATTTTCGCAACGGCCAAGAAGAGCGACGTGCAGTACACGATGTATTCCAACATCGAGGGACACCACTGCGGCGCGTGCCATCTCAAGGTGGCATTTCCGCTGAATAACTGTGCTATGTGCCATCTTCACGCACCTACGTGGGCACAGCAGTAGTCCCTCAGCAAGGGGGCGGTCCGTAATGGACCGCCTCCGAGTATTGCCGCAGTGAGCTGCCGTGGCAGGCCGGCGGTAAGCATGTATCCGGCGCGGCGGCATATACTATGACGCGCGGTGTGAATCCCAGCTTTGCCAAGGCGCGCCATGGCCACGGTGGAAAGTTCGCTGCAATTTTCTGACACGGAGCGCCTCTTCGAGGGCTTCGAGAACCTGATGCCCTTCCGGGTACAGGACATCCTGCTCGTCTCCAGTCTTTACGATTCCTTTATCCTGCGCGAAGACGGCCGCCTGAACGAGTTGCTGATTGGCCAGTCGCTGGAGCTGCACCTGCAGCACACCCCGGAGATCACGCATGTTTCCACGGCCGCCGAGGCCATTGCCCTGGCCAAAGCTCAGCCGCGCTTCAACCTGATCGTCGCCAACATTCAACTAGGCGACATGGATTGTCTCGCCCTGGCCGAGGCCGTGCGCGCCGCCGGGCTGGATATCCCCATCGCCGTGCTGGCCTTCGATCAGCAGGAGGCACAGGCGCTGCTGGCGCGCTGGCCGGTGCCGGGCATTGAGCAGGTGTTCTTGTGGCAGGGCAATCCGCGGCTGCTGCTGGCCATCGTCAAATACGTGGAGGACCGGCGCAATGTGTCCCATGACACGCTGAAGATGGGAGTGCCGGTGGTGCTGGTGGTGGAAGACGACGTGCGTTACTACTCCGCGCTGCTGCCGGAAATTTACACGGCGCTGATTTCACAATCGCGGCGGGTGATGAGCGAAGGTTACAACCTGGCGCACAAATTGTTGCGCATGCGGGCGCGGCCAAAGATTCTGCTGGCGCGCGACTATGAGAGCGCAGCCGGCATCGTCGAACTTTATCGCGGATATCTGTTCGGCGTGGTAAGCGACGTGGAGTTTCCTCGCGAGCGCCACCTCGATCCCGAGGCGGGCTTTGAACTGGCGCGGCTGGTGCGGCGCACAATTCCCGATATCCCCGTGGTGCTGCAATCCAGCGACTCGCAGTTCCAGGGGCGCGCCAACGCCGAAGGCTTTGCGTTTTTGCGCAAGGGCAGTGACACGCTGCTGGGCGACATGCGCAAGCTGCTGACGCAGGAGTTTGCCTTTGGCGACTTTATATTCCGCCTGCCGAATGGCAATGAGGTGGCACGCGCCGCCGACCTGGACGCCATGGAGCAGCATTTGCGGACAATTCCCGCCGAGTCGCTCAGCTTCCACGCCGAGCGCAATGACATCAGCCACTGGCTGATTGCGCGCACCGAACTGGCATTGGCCGAGCAGCTTCGCCCGCGCCGCGCCCGCGACTTCCAGGACGTGGAGGCCCTGCGCAGCTACTGCGTGCAGACCATCCGCGACTATCGCCGCGAGCAGAAGCAGGTGCTTGTCGGCGACTTTCATCCGGAGAGTTTCCGCCCTTCGCCGGGATTCTTTCTGCGCTTCGGCTCGGGCTCGCTGGGCGGCAAGGCCCGGGGGCTGACCTTTGTGCGTCATCTGCTGCACAAGTACAACGTGGCGCGCAGCTTTCCCGGCGTGCGCGTGGCCGTGCCGAACACGCTGGTCATCGCCACGGATTTATTCGAGCAGTTCCTGGCGGAGAACAACCTGGAAGGCTTCGCCATTGCCTGCACGGACGATGATGAACTGCTGCGGCGTTTTCTGGCGGCCAGCCTGCCGCGCACGCTGCGCGCCGCGCTGGCGGACTTTCTGCGCGTCATCCGAGTGCCGCTGGCGGTGCGCTCGTCCAGCCTGCTGGAGGACTCGCAGTATCAGCCCTTTACCGGTGTCTATGACACATTCATGCTGGCCAACCGCGACGCGGAGTTGAACACGCGCCTCGAAGAGCTGCATGAGGCCATCAAGCGCGTGTACGCCAGCACGTTTACCGTGCAGGCAAAGGCTTACATCCGCGCCACTCCCTTCCGCCTGGAAGAGGAAAAGATGGCGGTGATGATTCAGGAGTTGGTGGGATCGGCGCACGGCCATCGGTTTTATCCGGATTTTTCCGGTGTGCTGCGATCGCGCAATTTCTATCCCGTGGCGCCCATGCAGTCCGGCGATGGAGTGGCCACCGTGGCCCTGGGGCTGGGCCGCACTGTGGTGGATGGTGGCAAGTCTCTGAACTTTTGTCCGCGCTATCCCCGCCACATGATCCAGTTCAGCAGCGTGGAAGACATCCTGAAGAATTCGCAGACGGAGTTCATGGCGCTGGATCTGGATGCCGTGCCGCAGGCGAACCAGAGTGATGTTGAGCGCGGCGTCGAACACTTGCGTGAGCATCGCTACGGCCTGCGCGATGCCGAAGCCGACGGCACATTGCACTATGTGGCCAGCACTTACTCACGCGACAATGACTCCATCAGCGATGGCATCAGCCGCCCTGGGCCGCGCGTGGTGACCTTTGCGCCCATCCTCAAGCACAACATCTTTCCGCTGGCCGGGCTGCTGGACGCCTTGCAGAAACTGGGCGCCGGAGCCCTGGGCCGCCCGGTGGAAATTGAGTTTGCGGTGCGTATGGGCAGCCATGAGTCTCCGGCAGACTTCGGATTTTTGCAGATGCGTCCGCTCATCTGCGAGCGCGCCACGGAAGATGCCGCAGTGGAGGCAGCCGCCGCCGAAGACGTGCTGTGCCGCAGTACGCATGTGCTGGGCAACGGACGCATGGAGGACATTCACGACCTGGTGGTGGTGGACTACGAGAGCTTCCACCGCGCCAGCAGCGTGGAGGTGGCTGAGGTGGTGGCCCGCCTGAATGCGCAACTTGTGCATGAAAAGACGCCCTACATCCTGATTGGCGTGGGCCGCTGGGGATCGAAGGATCCGTGGCTGGGGATTCCCGTGACCTGGGACCAGGTGAGCGGTGCGCGCGTGATCGTCGAAGCCGGCTTCCGTGACATGCGCGTGACGCCATCGCAGGGTAGCCACTTCTTCCAGAACCTGACGGCCTTCCGCATCGCCTATTTCACGGTCAATCCCGACCTGGGTGAGGGGCTGGTGGATTGGGCGTGGCTGGCACAGCAGACGGCGGTGCAGCAGATTGGCTCGGTGCGGCATATCCGCATGGAAAGACCATTTACGGTCGCCATCAGCGGTACGCGCGGCGTGGGCGTCATATTGAAGTCGGGCGCGTAGCGGAGCCGCAGGAAAAGTCTTGTACCGGGGCGACCGGTTACATTGGTGAATCGGCAAGTTGAAAGCTATAATCAAGATACTGGTTGGGGCTTGTTTTGGCAGATGGTCCCGGTGGCAGATTTTCCATTCATCTACGCAATCAGAATCAGATTTTCTCTGGAGGGTTCTCCCAGGTGACGCAAACTACGCCCGCAGTTCAAGACTTTAAGGTTGCCGACCTCTCGCTGGCCGAGTGGGGACGCAAGGAAATCAGCATCGCCGAAAGCGAAATGCCCGGACTGTTGTCCATCCGCAACAAGTACGCCGCGGATAAGCCGCTGAAGGGCGTGCGCATCACCGGCTCGCTGCACATGACCATCCAGACGGCCGTGCTGATTGAGACCTTGACCGCGCTGGGCGCCACCGTGCGCTGGGCGAGTTGCAATATCTTTTCCACGCAGGACCACGCTGCCGCGGCCATTGCCGTCACCGGCGTTCCCGTCTTCGCCTGGAAGGGCGAGACCCTGGAAGAGTACTGGGAGTGCACGCTGAAAGCGATCAGCCACAGCGGCGGCCTCGGACCGCAGCTTGTGGTGGATGACGGCGGCGACGTGACCCTGCTGATTCACAAGGGCTATGAGCTGGAGCGCGGCTCCGACTGGGTCAACACGCCCTCGGAATCGCACGAGGAAGAGGTCATCAAGAACCTGCTGAAGCGCCTCTACGAGGAGAATCCCCGTTACTGGCAGTCGCTTGTGCAGGATTGGCGCGGCGTCAGCGAGGAGACGACGACGGGCGTGCATCGTCTGTATCGTATGAAGGAAGAAGGCTCGCTTCTGGTGCCCGCCATCAACGTCAACGACTCGGTGACCAAGAGCAAGTTCGACAACCTGTACGGCTGCCGCGAGTCGCTGGCCGATGGCATCAAGCGCGCCACGGATGTGATGATGGCCGGCAAGGTCGCCGTCATCTGCGGCTATGGCGACGTGGGTAAGGGCTCGGCGGCCTCGCTGAGCGGCATGGGCGCCCGTGTGATCGTCACCGAGATTGATCCCATCAACGCCCTGCAGGCGGCCATGGCCGGCTACCAGGTGACGACCGTGGAAGACACGCTCGGACTGGGCGACATCTACGTGACCACCACCGGCAACGTGGATATCATCCGCCTGGAGCACATGGCGAAGATGAAGGACCAGGCCATCGTCTGCAACATCGGACACTTTGACAACGAGATTGAAGTGGATAAGCTGGTCAACGCGCCGGGCGTGAAGCACACCAACATCAAGCCGCAGGTGGATATGTACACCTTCCCTGACGGCCACTCGATCTTCCTGCTGGCGGAAGGCCGCCTGGTGAACCTGGGCTGCGCCACCGGACATCCCAGCTTTGTGATGAGCAACAGCTTCAGCAACCAGACGCTGGCTCAGCTGGACCTGTGGGCGAACCGCGACACCTACGCCGTGGACGTGTACACCCTGCCCAAGAAGTTGGACGAGGAAGTGGCGCGCCTGCACCTGGAGAAGATCGGCGTAAAGCTGACGACCCTGACCAAGCGCCAGGCAGACTACATCGGCGTGCCGGTGGAAGGCCCCTACAAGCCTGAGACCTATCGCTACTAGCTTTTCCGCGGCTGCTGCGAGGTTGCCACGAGAATAGAAAGTCAAAGCCCCATCCCGCTGCGGATGGGGCTTTTGCGTGGTGTATCATCTCCGGTTGCCCATGCACCATACGTTGGAGTCTCTGCCATGAATGAAACGATTGCCACATCTCTACGCACGCTCGATGAGGCCATTGGCCGCCTTGTCCGTCCGGACACCTTTCCGCTGGCCATTCGCATGATCTCCCCCGGCGAGGCGCTGCCGGAAGGCGTGAAGGTTCCCAGCCAGTCGATGGGAGAGCAGTGGATCGTCTGCCAGAGCATTGGCGTGGCGCGGCGCTATGGCTGGGCGGTGGCCGTGGGGCGCAAGGATGTCGTCTGCCCGCTGGCCTCCATCGCATTTGGCTTCCACGCGCCCAACGAACTGTACGCCAGCGGCTATGCGGCGCAGGGGATGTACTGCAAGGACCTGACGGCGGCGGCCAAGATGGAGGCCGAGGTATGGAAGTTCACTCCGGGCAAGTACGAGTACGTCTGCGTGGCGCCGCTGAACCGGGCTAACTTTGAGCCGCACGTGGTTGCCGTGTACGGCAACAGCGCGCAGGTGATGCGGCTGGTGCATGCGTCGCTGTACGCGCGCGGTGGACGACTTAGCTCGACCACCGGAGGGCGTCTGGATTGCGCGGAGCTCATCATCCAGACCATGCTGAGCGACGCACCCAAGGTGGTGCTGCCCTGCAACGGAGATCGCGTCTTCGGCATGGCGCAGGATCACGAGATGGCTTTCGCTTTTCCGTGGCGCTATGCGGCGGAAATCGTGGCCGGGCTGGAAGGCACGCACAAAGGCGGCACGCGCTATCCCATTACGGTGGCCATGCGAGAGACGGTGACGATGCCGAAGACTTACCAGGAAATCCTCAAGCAACTTGAGGAGCGCGACGGGGCGGGGAAGAGCTAGCTGTCTTTGCGATAGAGCAGGTTCTTCATGGCGTCACGGCGGGCGGCGTTGCGCTCGTTTTCGGCGCGGCGGTCGGTGGCGTCCAGCTTTTCGCGAGCCTGCTGCGCGGCCTCTTCTTCGGTGCAATCCGGGCAGCGGTTGGCAAAGCCGGGCTTGCCGGGCTTCAATTCGAACTCCTCTTTGCAGACGACGCAGGTTTTAATCGGAAACGCCATGTCCATATTTTAACGGATGAGTTCGCCTCATGAAAACCTGCAGCGCATGACGGCCTGATCGTGGCTCACCCTGTGAAGTGATAGCGGTCACGGCAGCGCAAAGCAGGCGGGCGTGTAATGCTGGCGCACGAATCGCCGCGGAAAATACAGCAGCGAACTGGCATTCATAGAACGCTCGGAGGCAGCCATGCTTCTTGTTGGAAAAGAAAATTCCACGCAGTTAATTTGTAGTGTCTGCGGTGGGCCCATTCTGACAGATCAGCCTTTCATAGAACGCGGAGGGCATCCCCTGCACTCGGAGTCGTCCGACTGCCATCCGGAAGAGGGCTGGAATCCGCATTTTGACGCCGAGTGATTGCCACTGTTCCGAGTCAGGTGCCACGGTCGCGACGCGCAGGCATCCCGCACAAGCTGATAGCATAAGAGTGAGAAAACGCTGACGGGAAGATTTGCCTTGGACGTAACCCAAAATCGCTCTGTGCGCAGCGTGGTCGTGTTCGCGCTCATCCTGCTTTTCTGTGCTATTTACCTGGGCTCGGCCTTTACACCCGCATTGCAGGATGACGTGGACACCTCGCACGCCGAGGCCGCAAAAGAGATGCTGCACACCGGCGACCTGGTCACCCTGCACATCAACGGTGTGCGCTATCTGGAAAAGGCTCCGCTGATGTACTGGCTGGTGGCCCTCAGCTACAAAATCTTCGGCATCAGCGACTTTGCCACCCGCCTGCCAACCCTGCTGGCCATGCTGGGCCTGTGCTGGCTGGCGCTGCACTGGGCTGGCCGGGCCTTTGGCCCACGCGCGGGAGTTTATGCCAGCCTGCTGATGGCGACCGCCGCTGGTTGCTTCCTGTTTACCCGCGTATTCATTCCAGAGGCGATCCTCAGCCTGTTTATCGCCGCCAGCTTCTACTGCCTGGTGCGCGCCTTGCAGGAGACGAACTCGCGCTGGTGGTATGGCGGCTACGCGCTGGCCGCACTGGCCGTGCTCACCAAGGGACTGATTGCGCTGGTCGTCATCGGCATGGCTACCGTGGCATATCTTCTTGTCAGCGGCGAGTGGCGGCGCTGGCGGGAGTTCCGCATCGTTACGGGGCTCTTATTGTTTTTCGCCATTGCCGCTCCCTGGCATGTGCTGGCCGCCCTGCGCACGCCGGAGACCCCAGCGCACCACGGCTTCCTCTGGTTCTACTTCATCAACGAACACGTCATGCGCTTCCTCGGCAAGCGCATTCCGCACGATTACAACAAGCAGGCCTGGTATCTGTACTGGTCGCTGCATCTTGTGTGGCTCTTCCCGTGGAGTCTGTATCTTCCGGTGGCCATGCGCCGGATGAAGAATTCGATGCGCTGGCCGCACCCCGGACAGCTCGACTTTGCCTCACGCACGCGCTGGGTGTGCCTGCTGTGGGCCACCGTGCTGATGGTATTTTTCTCGCTCAGCACCAATCAGGAGTACTACACCTTCCCCACGTATTTCGCCATCTTCCTGTTGCTGGCCGATGGGCTGGCGGGCGAGGAGCAGGAGGCGAGTCCGCGCTGGCTGCTGGCCACATCGCTAGTGGGAGCCGTGGTGCGTATCAGTTTCGCCTGCGTTCTGGTGGCCGGGCTGTGGACCTCGCGCCATGTGCCTTACGTCGCCGACATTGGCAGCGTGCTAAGCCAGACCAACAGTGACGATTACACGCTGAGCATGGGACACGTAATGGACCTGACAGGGCAGAGCTTTGCCGCCCTGCGCTTGCCGGCCATCCTGGCGGTGATCGCGCTGCTTGCGGGCTCGCTCATGGAACTTGGCCTGCGCTGGCGCAAGCATCATTACGCGGCCACATGGGCGCTGGCCGTGAGTATGGCTCTCTTCCTGGTGGCGGCGCATGTGGCGCTGGTGCGCTTCGATCCCTACCTGAGCTCGCGGGTACTGGAGCGGCGGCTGGAGCAGGTAGTGCGCCCCGAAGACCGCGTACTAATTTACGGCGACCACTCCTACGGCTCGTCGATTGTGTACTACCTGCCGCACCGCGTGGAGTTGGTCAACGGCCGCACCAGCAGCTTGTGGTTCGGTTCGAGCTTTCCGGATGCGCCGAAGATATTTTGGGATGACGACGACCTGGTGCGGCTGTGGAATTCGTCCGTCCGCGTCTTTGTCTTTGCTCCCGACTTTGAGCAGAAGAAGGTTCGCGCTCTGCTGGGCGGCGCGCCGCAGGAGTTCGCCACCAGCTCGGGCAAGGTCATCTACGTCAATCACATGTAGTGGAATTGTGGAAGCTAGCTGCCAATTGGGCCGCTAACGCGCTCCATGCGTCCCTCTTTGAGCAGCTTGTAGTGCTCGCCTCGCCACTCAATGGTGGAACCCGTATAGCTGCCCACCCAGAAGGCAAAGCCCATCAAATCGCGAAGGGGATAGAGCCAGCAGCTTGTGATGGCGCGGGGATCGCGCACTACGCCCCAGCCCACGGCCACGCACATCAGCAGGCGGTTCAGCAGCGTCCACACCAGCAGTTCCACTCCGAGTGCGGCGTGTCCGCCAAGCGCTCCGCCAAGCGCGGCCAGCAGGCCAAAGGGAATGGCAAAGCCCAGTACGCTGCTCAGGTGTCCGCCGGGAATGGAGTGGCGAGTGCTCTTCATCCAGCGCAGGTTGTGGCGCACGCTGCTGGCAAAGCTGCGGTTCACAACGTAGTGGTTGATGGTCTCGCTGCTGAACTCCACCTTGTACCCGGCCCGCTGGATGCGGTTGCCCAGCACGTAATCGTCGGCGCAGTAATCGGCCAGTTGCGCAATGCCGCCGGCTTTGGCCACGGCCGCGCGGGTGGTGGCCATGGTCGGGCCCAGGGCAAAGTCCACTTCGCCCATCATGCTGGCGGCCAGCACGCCGCCGGTCATCTCCACGCTCATGCCCAGGGCCTCCAGGCGGCTCCACAGACCGCCGGTGGGCACGCCGCGATACAGGCACATGACAAGCCCGGTACGGCCATCGAGGAGCGGCGGAATCAGGCGGCGCAGGTACTGCGGGCTGACGCTGACATCACTATCGCTGATGACGGCGTACTCATGGGCGGCCTCGCGGAACATGACCTCCAGGGTGCAGACCTTGGCGTTGGGGCGGGTGGGCTCGCCGGAGTACACAATCCGAACGTTCACCTGCGGATGGCGCTGGCAGAGACGGCGCACAATGTCGAGCGCCGGGTCACGGTCGTTGCGCGTGCCAAAGAGAATCTCATATTGCGGGTAATCCTGAAGGAAGAAGGTCTCCAGGTTTGCTTCCAGCCCCGGCTCCAGGCCGCACAGCGGCTTCATCATGGTGACCGCAGGCAGTTGGGAATCAGCAGTTTGCGGCGGTTGGGCGTGGCGGCGGCGAAAGCGCAGGACGCCCCAGAGGAGCATCAGCAGATAGCCCGTGGATGTAAAAATTCCGGCAATCCCGATCCACAAAGCCGTCTGTGCAGCCAGGTTCATTGCGGTGAAATCCAAGGGGAGAAAAATGATTTCGCTGAAGCAGCATTCAGTATAAAGTAAAGGCGCCGAAAAGCCATTACACGGCTCAGGGCGCAACATCATCTCCCCGGCATGTGAGCGGGGAAACACGACATATGTTTGCTCTCAATGGGAGCAGGAGGTCTTACTATGCTGAAGGGTCGTAACGCGGTCGTGACCGGTTCCACCAGCGGCATTGGCGAGGGCGTGGCCCGGGCGCTGGCAGCCCAGGGCGCCAACATCATGCTGAACGGATTTGGCGACGCCGCAGCCATTGAAAAGCTGCGCGCCGAACTGGCCGCGAAGCACGGGGTAAAGGTTTTCTATAATCCGGCGGATCTCTCCAAGGCCGCCGAGTGCGCGGCTCTCATCGAGGATGCCGAGAAGCGCCTGGGTTCGGTGGATATTCTGGTGAACAACGCCGGCATCCAGCACGTTTCTCCGGTGGATGAGTTCCCGACTGAGAAGTGGGACCTGATCATCGCCATCAATCTTTCATCGGCATTCCATACCATCCATGCCGCGCTGCCCGGCATGAAAAAGCGCGGCTTTGGCAAGATTATTAACACCGGCAGCACCCATGCCCTGGTGGCCAGCGCCAACAAGGCAGCCTATGTGGCGGCCAAGCACGGCATCCTGGGACTGACCAAGGTGGTCGCCCTGGAGACGGCTACCACGGGCATCACCTGCAACGCCATCTGCCCCGGCTGGGTGCTGACTCCGCTGGTGCAGAAGCAGATTGACGCGCGCGCGGCCAATGAGAAGATTGATCTCAAACAAGCCGAGCACAACCTGCTGGCGGAGAAGCAGCCCTCGCTGCGCTTTACCAAGGTGGAGGACATCGGCGGTGTCGCCGTCTTCCTCTGCTCGCCGGCAGCACAAAACATTACCGGCATCGCCCTTCCGGTGGATGGCGGCTGGACGGCACAGTAACTTAACAATTCGTTCGACAAAAACACGAACGCCGGAGTTTGCCCTCTCCGGCGTTTTCTATTGGTTGGTGCAGCGCGGCGTTGCCATCGCGCTGGCTGGACTGTGCTTACGCGAAAATCTCACCCGGCAGGCGGGTAAGAGTGCGCGAGCGCAGGGTATTGCTGTCACGGCGTCCGCGGGTAATGGAGATGGTCTTGCTGGACGCTTCCGAGGCAACCTCGTCACGCACGGTCTTGCGCTCAATCTTGAGCTTGAGCGCCTTTTCAAAGCGCTTCAGTTCAATCATCTCCGCGCCGCTGACTATGCTGGTGGCACGGCCGGTAAGCCCGGCGCGGCCGGTGCGGCCCACGCGGTGGATGAAGTCCTCGGCCATGTTGGGCAGGTCGTAGTTGATGACGTGGAGCACATGGCCGATGTGCAATCCGCGGGCAGCCACATCGGTGGCCACCAGTATCTGGTAGCGGCCCTGCTCGAAGCCATTGAGAGCGGCAATGCGCTGGCTCTGGGTGCGGTCGCCGTGAATCATGGTGGCGGAGAAGCCGTCACGGGCCAGGTCGCGGGCCAAACGCTCGGCGCCGCGGCGGGTGCGGGCAAAGATCAATGTTTTGCCCGGCTCGTCAGCCAGCAGCTCGCGCAGAACGGTGCGCTTCTGCATCAGGGGAACTTCGTAGGCAGCCAGCTCGACCAGTTCGGCGGGCTTCAGGATGTTGCCAATCTCAATGCGTACGGCGTCGCGCGTGCACTTGGTCAGCAGGTGCTGCACGCTCTTTTCCAGCGTGGCGGAAAAGCAAAGCGTCTGGCGCTCCGCGGGCAGGGCGGCCAGAATGCGGGTGATGGCCGGCAGAAAGCCCATGTCCAACATGCGATCCACCTCGTCCAGCACCAGAACGCAGATGAACTTCAGGTTGACCAGCTTGCGGCGCATATAGTCTTCCAGGCGTCCGGGCGTGGCAACGATGACGCGGGCTCCGGCCTTCAACTGGCGGAGCTGATCCTTCTCACTCAAGCCGCCGATGATCAGCGCGGCGGGCGCACACTTCTTGCTGCGGAGTTTTTCGTACTGCTCGTGGACCTGGATGGCCAGCTCGCGCGTGGGCACCAGGACGAGGGCGTTGACGTGGCCAACCGGCACTTGGGACAGCATCTCCAGCATGGGGATGAGGAAGGCCAGGGTTTTGCCGGTTCCGGTCTGTGCCGTGGCGATAACGTCATCGCCATCAAGGGCGGGGGGAATGGCCTGTGTCTGGACCGGGGTGGGGGTAATAAATTCGTTCGCCGCCAGCGCCTGCTTTAAGCGCGGCTGTAGCGGCATTTCTTGGAAGTTCTTCATCGGTAGTGTTTTTCTCTTTTCACGGTGCGCGCCGGCTTATAGGGGGCACGCGTCAACAGTTCTGCAATCTATGGCCTGGTGTGGCCGGGAGGAGATTTTGAGCTCGAATCGCAGTGTCACTCGGCGGGGCCAACCCAGAATCGCGTATCCGCACTTTGCAGATACTACTTAGATGGTAGCACAGATGGTGCAGATTCAAGATGTTAGGCGGCTCGGTGCACCAGCAGCGCCACCGGGGGCCGGGCAACGGCGAGTCGAAGACAGGGCGAAAATGCGGTATACATTGACGCAGCCTGCATTTGCCAGTAAAGTTGTCATACAGCAATGATTCGACTTGTAACAAACCCGCTGGCTACACCGGCCTCGATGCGTGCCACAACAATGGCAGTGTCGAAGCGAATTAGCACATCCAGCGGGGGATAGACCCAGGCATTCATACCAGCCAAGTACTATTCACCCGCCAGAAGCAAATCAGGCGGGTTTCGTGTTTTTTGAGCCATCTTCCGCGCATGGGAAAGCAATGCGCACCGCACATGGGGAGAGCGATGCGAGACGAGCGTCAAGCCAACCAGCAGGACGACCAGCAGCCAGTGGCCGTGGGACTACCCGCGGCCCAGGGTATGTACGATCCCGCCAACGAGCACGACAACTGCGGCATGGGCTTTGTTGCCAGCATTCGCGGTGAGCGCAGCCACTCCATTGTGGAGCAGGGCATCGAGGTGCTGACCCACCTGGAGCATCGTGGCGCCAGCGGCTGCGATCCCGAGACCGGCGACGGCGCCGGCGTCCTCATCCAGATTCCCCATGAGTTTTTTGTGCGCGAGTGCGCCAACGAGGGCATCACCTTGCCTGAGCCTGGAGGCTATGCCGTTGGCATGGTATTTTTGCCCGTCGGCAAGCTGGAGCGTCTGCAGTGCGAAGGCGTGCTGGAGACGATCAGCAAGGAAGAAGGCCTTGAGGTGCTGGGCTGGCGTGACACGCCGGTGGAGACCAACGCCATTGGCCGCGTGGCCCGCGGCTCGCAGCCATACATCGAACAGGTTTTTCTAAAAACTCCGCAGCCGCTCGATGAGAAGGACTTCGAGCGCAAGCTGTACATCATCCGCCGCCGCGTGGAAAACGAGATTCTGCACTCTGACATCGAAGGCAAGGGCTTCTTCTACATCCCATCGCTTTCCTGTCGCACCATTGTTTACAAGGGGCTGCTGCTGGCGCCGCAGATTACCAAGTTCTATCCCGAGCTGAGCGATCCGCTGGTAAAGAGCGCGCTCTGTCTGGTGCATCAGCGCTTTTCGACCAACACCTTTCCGAGCTGGCCGCTGGCTCACCCCTATCGCCACATCGCGCACAACGGTGAAATCAACACGGTCAAGGGCAACATCATCTGGATGAATGCCCGCCAGCGCCTGTTGGAGTCTCCGCTGTTTGGCGAGGACCTGAAGAAAATATTTCCCGTCATCACGCCGGGGCTGAGCGATTCCGGATCGCTCGATAACGCGGTGGAACTGCTGCTGCACTCCGGCCGCGAGCTGCCGCACGTGATGGCCATGCTGATTCCCGAGGCGTGGTCGCGTAATCCGCACATGGATCCCGCCAAGCGCGCATTCTACGAGTACCATGCGTCGCTGATGGAGCCCTGGGATGGCCCGGCGGCGATGGCCTTTACCGATGGCCGCGTAATTGGCGCTACGCTGGACCGCAATGGCCTGCGCCCGGGGCGCTATGTGATCACCAACGACGACCTGGTGGTGATGGCCAGCGAAGCGGGCGTGCTGGAGTTTCCGCCTGAGCGCGTGAAGAGCAAGGGCCGCCTGCAGCCGGGCCGCATGTTCCTGGTGGACACGGTCAAGCAGCGCATCATCAGCGACGACGAGATCAAAAGCGAGCTGGCCGCGCGCCAGCCTTACGCGGAGTGGATCAAGCAGAACCAGATTACGCTCGACCACCTGCCGGAGCCGACGCGCCATCACAACTCCAGCCTGGAGACGATCATCACCCGCCAGCGGGTCTTCGGCTACACCGAGGAAGACCTGAAGATCATCCTGGAGCCGATGGCGAAGAACGGCGAGGAGCCGATTGGCAGCATGGGCTCTGACACGCCACTGGCCTGCCTGAGCGATCGCCCGCAACTGCTCTTCAACTACTTCAAGCAACTTTTTGCGCAGGTCACAAACCCGCCGATTGATCCCATCCGCGAAGACCTGCTGATGTCCCTGACCAGCTACATCGGCACCGAGCGCAACATTCTGGAAGAGACGCCGCTCAACTGCCACACGTTGAAGCTGCCGCAACCGGTGCTGACCAACCGCGATCTGGAAAAGCTGCGCCGCGTCAGCAGCGGAGACCTGCTGGCCACAACGCTCTCGGCCGCCTTCCGCGTGGATGAGGATGGTATTGGCCTGAAGCGTGGACTTGACGGTCTGTGCCGTCGCGCCTCGCTGGCAGTGGAGAGCGGCTACACGCTGCTCATCCTGAGCGACCGCGGCGTGGACAAGGAATATGCGCCGATTCCCAGCCTGCTGGCCCTGGCCGCCGTGCACAACCACCTGGTCAAGGAAGGTTCGCGCACTAAGATCGCATTGATTGTGGAGAGTGGCGAGCCGCGTGAGGTCATGCACTTTGCGTTGCTCATCGGCTACGGCGCCAGCGCGGTGAATCCTTACCTGGCGATTGAAACCATGGACGACATGTGCGCCCGTGGCATCCTGCCGCCGGAGATTACTCCCGAAAAAGCCTGCAAAAACTTCGTGAAGGCCATCAACAAGGGATTGCTTAAGACTTTCTCGAAGATGGGCATCAGCACGCTGCAAAGTTATCGCGGCGCGCAGGTGTTTGAAGCCATCGGGTTGAATCGCAATCTGGTAAAGGATTACTTCTCCGGCACGCCCTCGCGCATTGAAGGCGTTGGGCTGGAGGTGCTGGCCGAA
The DNA here is from genome assembly GCA_903851035.1 of uncultured Acidobacteriota bacterium. Classification (GTDB taxonomy): domain Bacteria; phylum Acidobacteriota; class Terriglobia; order Terriglobales; family Acidobacteriaceae; genus TOLSYN. The sequence goes on from CAINND010000062.1 coordinate 19,277, forward strand.
GAGTGCGTGATGCGCCACGCGCACGGCTTTGCGCCGCGTCCGAACTCGGGGCTGGACCTCGAAGTCGGCGGCACCTATCGTCACCGCGTCACTGGCGAGTATCACCTCATCAATCCGGATACGATCAGCAAACTGCAGCACGCCGTGCGGCAGGGAAGTCAAAAGACCTTCCAGGAATACACCGACCTGATTGATCAGCAGAACAAGCAGCTTTGCACGTTACGTGGGCTGCTGCAACTGAAGGACTCGGATAAACCGGTACCGCTCGAGGAAGTCGAATCGGCCAAGGAGATCGTCAAGCGCTTTGCCACCGGTGCCATGAGTTACGGCTCCATCAGCAAGGAGGCGCATGAAACCCTGGCCATTGCCATGAACCGCATTGGCGGGCGCAGCAACACCGGCGAAGGCGGCGAGGACTCCAACCGCTTCCAGCCGGATGCGAATGGCGACCTGCGTCGCAGCTCGGTAAAGCAGGTGGCCAGCGGACGCTTCGGCGTGACGACGAACTACCTGGTCAACGCCGACGAGTTGCAGATCAAGATGGCGCAAGGCGCGAAGCCCGGCGAGGGCGGTCAACTGCCCGGACACAAGGTGGATGAGATTATCGCCAAGCTGCGCCATTCGACGCCCGGCGTGGGATTGATCTCGCCGCCGCCGCATCATGACATTTACTCAATTGAAGATCTCGCGCAGCTCATCTACGACCTGAAGAACGTGAACCCGGTGGCGCGCATCAGCGTCAAGCTGGTCAGCGAAGTCGGCGTGGGCACGGTGGCCGCGGGCGTGGCCAAGGCTCATGCCGATGTCGTGCTCATCAGCGGAGACAACGGTGGCACGGGCGCTTCGCCGCTCAGTTCTATCCGCCACGCTGGCATCCCATGGGAGCTTGGATTGGCCGAGACGCAGCAGGTGCTGCTGCTCAACGATCTGCGCAGCCGCATCCGCGTGCAGACCGACGGCAAGCTGCAAACCGGACGCGACGTGGTGATCGCCGCGCTGCTCGGCGCCGAGGAGTTCGGCTTTGCCACCACGCCGCTGGTTGCGCTGGGCTGCATCATGATGCGCAAGTGCCATCTCAACACCTGTCCCGTGGGCATTGCCACGCAGGACCCCGTATTGCGTGCACGCTTTGCCGGCCAGCCCGAGCACGTCATTAACTTCTTCTTCTATCTTGCCGAGCAGGTTCGCCAGTACATGGCGCGGCTGGGCTTCCGCACCTTTGACGAGATGGTGGGCCGCGTGGATCGCCTGGAGCATCACCTGGCCACGGATCACTGGAAGGCCAAGGGCATTGACCTCTCCACCATTTTGCACCTGCCGGCCCTGCCTACTCGTGTGGCGCGCCACTGCACGCAAAAGCAGGATCACGGCCTGGAGCAGGCGCTCGATCATCAACTGCTCAGCAGCGTGCGTCCGTTGTTGGATGCCGACAAGCCCATTGAACTGAGCTTTGCCATCAAGAATGTGCATCGCACGGTGGGCACCATGCTCAGCGGCGAAGTTGCCCGGCGTCATGGAGCGGAAGGCCTGCCGGATGAGACGATCCGGCTGCACTTCACGGGCTCGGCCGGGCAAAGCTTCGGAGCGTTTCTCGCCAAGGGCATCACCATGACCTTGGAGGGCGAGGCCAACGATTATGTGGGCAAGGGACTCAGCGGCGGACGCATCGTCGTCTATCCGCCGCGTGGTTCCACCTTCAAGCCGGAAGAGAACATCATCGTCGGCAACGTGGTGCTCTATGGCGCCACCAGCGGCGAGGCTTACTTCAGCGGCGTGGGCGGTGAGCGCTTTGCCGTGCGCAACTCCGGCGCAACCGCCGTTGTGGAAGGCGTGGGCGATCACGGCTGCGAATACATGACCAACGGCGTCGTCGTGGTGCTGGGCCCCTGCGGACGCAACTTTGCGGCCGGCATGAGCGGCGGCATCGCCTATGTTTATGATGAGCGCGGCGACTTCCACGAGAAGAGCTGCAACCTGGCCAGTGTGGACCTGGAGCCGGTGATGGCTGCCTCCGACATTCGCATCCTGACCTCGCTGGTGGAAGAGCACGCGCGGCGCACGGGTAGCCCGCAGGCCACGCGCATTCTCAACAACTGGATGAACGTGCTGCCACATTTCATCAAGGTCTATCCGCACGAGTTGAAGCGCGTGCTGGGCGTTCCGCGGGCGCAATCGCAGTACGCAGGCGCCGCCGTGGCGTCCCTGGAGGTGCAGCATGGGTAAGCCAACCGGCTTTCTGGAATTCACTCGTCAACTGCCTTTGCGCCGCGCTCCGGAAGAGCGCATAAAAGACTGGCTGGAGGTTTACCAGGAGTTTCCAGAGGACGCTTTGCAGCAGCAGGGCGCGCGCTGCATGGAGTGTGGCGTGCCTTTCTGCCATACCGGATGCCCGGTCAACAATCATATCCCGGACTGGAATGATCTGGTCTATCGTGGACGCTGGCAGGAGGCGGTTCGCCGACTGCACGCCACCAATAACTTTCCGGATTTTACCGGGCGCATCTGTCCCGCGCCGTGCGAGGCAGCCTGCGTGCTCGGCATCAACCAGCCGCCGGTGACCATCAAGCAGATTGAAAAAACGATAGTGGAAAAAGGTTGGGCCGAAGGTTGGATTGTGCCCGAGCTGGCAACGGAGAAGACGGGGCGCAAGGTGGCCATCATCGGCTCCGGACCCGCCGGATTGGCCGCCGCGCAACAGCTCTGCCGCGCCGGGCACGATGTGACGGTATACGAAAAGGCCGACAAGATCGGCGGACTTCTGCGCTACGGCATCCCGAACTTCAAGCTGGAAAAGCAGGTGATTGATCGTCGCCTGGCGCAGATGGAGACTGAAGGCGTGAAGTTCGTCGTCAACGCAAACGTCGGCGTCACAGTGGATGTTGCCGACTTGCGCCGCGACTACGACGCGCTGGTGCTGGCCGGAGGCGCGGAGGCTCCGCGCGATTTGAAGGTGCCGGGGCGCGAGCTGAAGGGCATCCACTTTGCCATGGAGTTCCTGCCGCAGCAGACCAAGCGCGTGTGGGGCGGCCAGGTGCCGCCGGAGGAGACGATCCTCGCCACCGGCAAGCGCGTGGTCATCATCGGTGGCGGAGACACGGGCGCCGATTGCCTTGGCACCAGCCTGCGCCAGGGTGCGGCCAGCGTTCTGCAATTTGAGATCATGCCGAAGCCGCCCGACGAGCGCGCGCCGCAGACTCCGTGGCCCTTATGGCCGCTGCAACTGCGCACCGAAAGCGCGCACGAAGAGGGTGGCACCCGGCAGTGGAGCATCGCCACTACCAGCTTTGAGGGCGACGCCGCGGGCAACGTGAAGCGCCTCAACGTGGTGCAGGTGGGCGCGCCGCCCAAGTTTGAGCCCGTCGCCGGCACGGAGAGCACAATCGAAGCTGATCTGGTTCTGCTGGCCATGGGCTTTACCGGCCCGGTGCGCGGTGGCATGATCGAGCAACTCGGCGTCGCGCTGGACAATCGCGGCAACGTGGCCACCGACGATGAGCACACGACCTCGGTGCCCGGCATCTTCGCCGCCGGAGACATGCACCGTGGTCAGTCGCTCGTTGTGTGGGCCATCAACGAAGGCCGCAAGACGGCCGCCACGGTAGATAAGTACCTGCGCTCGATTCCGTAGAGCCGCGCAGTAAGTAAGTGCGACAGTAATGAAAAGAGACGGCTCGCGGGCCGTCTCTTTTTTGAATGAAATCATGCCGTTGTCTTAATAGACACGGCCTTGTTTCTTTCGGCGTTTCACTTTAATGTGATTTGAAAATGTACGCATTGTTACAACTCGCTTGCCTGTTCATTATTGTTGTTGGGATTCGTGTGTTTTGGGCTCGGATAAAGAACTGGCCACCAGTTCAAATGCTCAGCAACTTCATAGTCATCGTTCTGATTATCCCCATTGTCCTTCTGATAGCAGTTATCGTAGTGCCCATTGTGTGCCTGATATGGCTCATTACGTGGCCATATGCAGCCCTAGTACGCTGGATATTCTCCTCAAGAATGCAGAAACTTGGGCGTGCAATGGACTGGCGAGAGTGCGAGAAACGAATTAATGAGGGAAGAGGAACCCTGCTGATTCAGCGTCGAAAAATGTCTGGACTTCACAACATAGATCGTTGGTGGTGGACGGATGAGGATGTGTATGAAACTTGCCCATATGCTTTGGGGGACTGGCAGATGATGTCTTGTCTGTCGGAATTCAAGCCTGCGCTAGATTGGTGTAGTGAGCGATATACAGCCACCGAGGGATCAGCGAAATTCATCCTTGGTCACAAGCGCTTACGCAAGAGTTTGACTGAAAAAAGATATTCATCATTTCGCGACGGAGTCCGCTGGCTCGACATTGCGCCGCCGGGTGCCATTAAGGATGAAAAGTATTTAGTTAGCAGGTGGAGTGAGGAGGAAGAGTAATGCGATGGCAATAAATAAGTATTGGCCTCTCAATAACGAGATTGAGAGGCCAACGAACTACCTGCTCCACGTCGCGGCCGTATCCACGCAATAGCTGTGCGCGGCGTCCGGCTTGCGGCCGTTGGTGGGATGCACATGCAGCACACGTACGCGGACGGGAATGTTGAGCTTCGCGTAAATGGCCCGCAGCTCGTCGCTGATCTCGTCGAGATGCTGCTGTGCCAAGGCGAGAATTGTAGGGCCGGCTCCGCTCAGGCAGACGCCGAGCAGGCTGGGATGCTTCAGCGCCAGTGCCTCGTTGAGTCCCGGCACGATCGCCGCGCGATAAGGCTGATGCAAGCGGTCTTCGATTGCCTCATGCAGCAGGGCGAAGTCGGCCGAGCGCAACGCCTCCAACAGAAACGCCACGCGCTGCACGTTGAAGATGGCGTCGCCGCGTGGCACAAGCTCGGGCAGCACGGCGCGGCTGGCGCGGGTGGCCAGGTGCACCTCCGGAGTGGCCGCCAGAATGGCCAGCGACTCCGGCCACTGCGCGCGCAACACGCGTAACGCTCCCGGAACCTCGCAACTCACGGTGAGCCCGCCAAGCAGGGCAGCGGCCACGTTGTCCGGATGCCCCTCCAGTTCGCAGGCCGCGGTCAGCAACTCCTGCTCATCAATCGGCCCGGCCAGCGCCTCATACAAACGCAATCCGGCGACGGTGGCGGCGGCGCTGCTGCCCAGTCCGCCCTTCATCGGAATCTCGCTCTCGACTTCAATATCCAGTGGTGGAATGGTGAAGCCGTGGCGCGTGGCCAAATAACGCAGCCCACGTTCGATGTAGTTCTCACCCTCAAGCTGCACGTTGGTGAAGTTGAACTGCAGCCCCTTACCCGTGCCGGGACGCACGCGCAGCGTCAGGTAGAGCTGTACGGCCACGGCCAGGGTGTCAAAGCCGGGGCCGAGATTGGCGATTGAGCCGGGAACCTTAAGGATGAACTCGCCGTCATGAGTGCGCATGATTGGCCTCCGCATGCTTCTTGTGAGATTGGATGATGAAGTTCGTATCTTTCAAAACGTGTCCGGTGAGGATGGCCACCACCGAAGCCGATGCGGGAATCTCGCCGCTCGTGCGCAGCTTGCGCAACCCGGCCAGCGTCGCGGCCGAGGCGGGCTCGCAGCCGATGCCGTCGCGTCCAATGACCGCCTTCGCCTCACCGATCTCCGCGTCGGTCACGTCCAGCACCTGTCCTCCGGTGGCCTTTACTCCGCGAATGGCCTTTTGCCAGGAGCGCGGATTGCCGATGCGGATGGCCGTGGCGATGGTCTCCGGCTCGGCCACGGGAGTGAGAGTCGCGGCCCCCGAGCGCCACATTTGCGCAAAGGGATTCGCACCCGCGGCCTGCACGACGATCATCTTCGGCGCGCGATCAATCAGTCGGAAGCGCAGCAATTCCTCGAAGGCTTTGCTGAAGGCCGCCGAGTTCCCCAGGTTTCCGCCGGGCAGAACAAGATAGTCCGGAGCCTGCCAGTTGAGTTGGTCGAGCAGCTCGAACATCGTCGTCTTCTGTCCCTCCACGCGGAAGGGGTTGATGGAGTTGAGGAAATAAATGCCGTCGTTGGCCTTGGCCAGCAGGGTATTGAGCGCGTCGTCAAAGCTGCCATCCACTTCAACAATCTCCGCGCCAAAGTCGAGTGCCTGTGCCAGTTTGTTCAGCGAGACCTGCCCCGCCGGCAGATAGACGCGGCCCGTAACTCCGGCGCGTGCCGCGTAGGCCGCCAGCGAGGCAGCCGTATTGCCCGTGCTGGCGCATGCCACAACCTTGGCGCCCATGTGCACGGCCTCGGTCATGCCCACGGTCATGCCAAGGTCTTTAAAGCAGCCCGTCGGATTCCATCCCAGATGCTTGAACTGCAGATCGCTGACGTCGGCATACTCCGCCGTGCGATGGCCGCGCACCAGTGGCGTGTTGCCCTCGCCCAGGGTGACAACCTCTTTCGCATCGTATGCGGGCAGCAGCTCGCGGTAACGCCACACGCCGCTGATGTCACGCGCGTCACGTGAGCGGCGGCGGCTGGCCCACAGCTCTTTCAACTCAGCCGCGCTCTGCTTTGGCGCGTCCACTTCCACCTCCAGCAGTCCATGGCAGCGCGGACATTCGAGCGCCGCGTCATGCAATGGCAGGGTGGTGGCACAGTCGGGATCGAAACAACGCAGTTGCATCACAGCTCCCTCGATAGGATCGGCATGGTCAGCGGCTCGTCCACCAGAAAGTCCAGCTTGCGGATGTCAGACATGGCGGCTTCCAGTTGCTCGGCCGTGCACTCTTCCAGTGTCACCACAAAGGGCAATGCGTCTTTGCCGAAGCCCGGCTTTTGCAGCAGTGCGTCAATGTTGATGCCATGTGCGGCCAGCGCCGTGGCGATGGCGGCCACAATACCGGGGCGATCGCGCACGGTGAAGCGGATGTAAAACTTATCGGCAAAGTTCGCGCTCACCGGCAGCGCCTCAGCCTCCACCAACGGACGCACAGCTGCATGGGCGCGTCCGCGGGCCACGTCCAGCAGGTCGCTGACCACGGCCACTGCCGTCGAGTGGCCGCCTGCTCCGTGTCCGCTGAAAGCCGTCTGACCGCCGTACTTGCCGCTGGAGAGCACAAGGTTCAGGCTGCCCGTAATGTGTGCCGTGGGGGAATCCATGGGCACCAGCGCGGGACGCACCGAAGCCAGCACATGGTGGTTCGTGCGCTCTGCCCGCGAGATCTGGCGAATGGTGCAGCCCAGCTCATGCGCGTAGATAAAGTCCACGGCATCCAACTGGCGAATGCTGCCGCACAGCACCTGCTCCGGCTGCACCACCGCGTGCAGTCCAATGCGAGTCAGTATGACCAGCTTGGCGCGCGCGTCGTAGCCATCCACGTCGTCCGTGGGATCGGCCTCGGCAAAGCCCGCCTCCTGCGCCTGCTGCAGCGCGGTGGCAAAGTCCAGCCCTTCGCCCTCCAGCTTGGTCAGGATGAAGTTGCAGGTTCCGTTCAGGATTCCGCTGACGCGATAGAGTTTGTCGCCGGCCAGGCCTTCCTGCAAGGCGTCAATCACCGGCACGCCTCCGGCGACGCTGGCGCCAAAAGCCAGCGTTGCGCCGTGCGCATGTGCCAACCGGCTCAGCTCTGGACCATGCGCGGCGATGAGCTTCTTGTTGGCCGTCACCACGCTCTTGCCGCTGATGAGCGCGCGCCGCACCCAGTCGTGTGCCGGATCGATGCCGCCCACCAGCTCCACGATGATGTCGGCATCGCCGCCCAGCACCTCATCCACGTTGCTCGTCCACACCACGCCGGGATTGGTCCACTCCACGCGCTTGCGTTCGACATTGCGGTTGTAGACGTGAGTTAGCCGCACAGGCAGCCGCGCTGGTTCATCGCTCAGGATGCGCGCCACAGCCGAACCGACGGTGCCAAAGCCGAGCAGTGCAACCTTGAGCGGAGTCCCCTTGGTGCTCTGCGCTGTTTGCGTTTGATTCAAAGCCACGGCGGTCTCTCCCAGTGATTCAGATCCGGCGGTCATGCGCGCACCGCCTTCTGTACGGCGGCCGAAGGATGCGAAGGCGTCGGCGCCAGTTGCTCGAACAGGTGGCGATGCAGAAGTTGCACAGCGTGCACGGCGTCCTTCTCTTCCACCACAAAGCTCAGGCTTATTTCCGAGGCTCCCTGGGCGATCATGCGGATGTTAATGCCGCCGGCGGCCAGCACGCCGAAGATTTCACTGGCGATGCCGACGCGACCGCGGATGTCCTCGCCCACCAGGCAGACGATGGCCATGCCGGGCTCGAAGTCCACGTTGCCCAGGGTCTCAAGCTCCGCGGTCAGCTTCACCAGCTCGCTTCCGCCCTCCACGGCCACGGAGGCCGAGGCGCCGCTGATGGCAACGATCTCACTCTGCAGATGATGCCAGCGCAGCAGGCTGAACAGATCATCCAGAAAACGCAGCGAGCCGACGTTGCGCGGCGCGTGGATGTTGAAGACCGCGATCTTGCGTTTGACGGCGATGGCGCGGAAGGCCGATGGCCCCTTCGCGGCCGAAGCGCGAATAATCGTCCCCGCCTCCTGCGGCTTGTGCGAGTTCAGCACGGCTACTGGAATGTTGTGTTCGATGGCGGGCAAAAGTGTTGCCGGATGCAGCACCTTGGCGCCAAAGCAGGCCAGCTCCGTCGCCTCGTGGAAGCTGATCTCCTCAATGCGCCGCGCCGTGGGGCACATGCGCGGATCTGTGGTGAGGATGCCGCTGACATCGGTCCATATCTCGATGCGGCTGGCTTCGAGCGACGCGCCGATGATGGCCGCCGAGTAGTCACTGCCGCCGCGTCCCAGCGTGGTCACCTCGCCGCTCTCACTACTGGCGATAAAGCCGCCAAGCACGGGAACCCGTCCCGCCTCAAGCAGAGGAGGAATCGCCTCCAGAAGGCGTGCGCGCGTGGGATTGGCCAGCGGAGTTGCCGCCGGATGACGTGCATCGGTGACGACGAGCTGTCGTGCGTCGGCGTGAGCGCTGGGGATGCCGAGCGCCTCAAAGGCAGCGGCTACCAGCACACTGCTCAGCAGCTCGCCAAAGGTCAGCATGTGGCTGTGCTGCGCCGGGCTCGCAGAGCCCTGCGCGGCTATCCTGGCGGCCAGCGCGGTCGCTTCGCCAATGCGGGAGTCCAGTTCGGCGGCAAAAGCGCGCGCCGCATCCGGAGTCAGCATTGCGGCGGCGGCGTCCACATGGCGCTGGCGAATGCCGCTCAGCAACTCGACAGCCGCAGAGAGATCGCTGCGGCCTGCCGCCTCGGCCACCTGCACCAGCTTGTCGGTCACTCCGCCCATGGCGCTCACCACCACCAGCGGCTGCTCTTTGCGCCGCCCAGCCACAATCGAGGCCACCCGTCGAATGGCGACGGCATCCTGTACCGAGGTGCCGCCGAACTTCATCACAATCATTGCCAGCTCCTAAACTTTCGCGCAAAGACGAAGAACCCACCGTCCGCCGGACGATGGGTTCTGGAAGGGTGCGAATCAGCTTGTTTTAACTGATCTCTTCGCGGAACCATGCGCCCGGACGCAGGCCTGTAATTGTGCCTGTTGTCGTCATAATCCGGGTTGTGGTGCTCATTCGCATGGTGTCCTTCTACCTTAAAGGAGGCCTGCTGGAGTGTCAAGGGTTTCGCCTGCCGCCAGCGGGTGACCAACGTCACCGGAGGCCGCGGCGGGGAACTCCCACAATGAAAAAGCCCTCCGCCGTAGCGGAGGGCCATCCTTACCGGATGCTTTTTGGTTTAGTATATGCCGCCCATGCCGCCGCCATGCGGGGCAGGTGCTTCACTCTTCGGCTCGGGGATCTCGGCGATCAGAGCCTCAGTGGTCAGCATCAGCGCAGCGATGGAACCGGCGTTCTGCAACGCCGTGCGGGTCACCTTGGTCGGGTCAATGACGCCGGCCTTCACCAGGTCCACAAACTCGCTGGTCTGCGCGTTGTAGCCGTAGGCGGTGTCCTTGTTGTCGCGGATCTTGCCGATCACGACCGCGCCTTCTTCACCGGCGTTGGCCACAATCTGGCGTAGAGGCTCTTCCAGGGCACGCTTCACAATGTTGGCGCCAATCTGCTCGTCACCGTGCAGCTTCAGGGCCTCCACGGCCGGGATGCAGCGAATCAGTGCCACGCCGCCGCCCGGGACGATGCCTTCTTCCACGGCAGCTCGGGTTGCGTGCATTGCATCTTCGACGCGAGCCTTCTTTTCCTTCATCTCGGTCTCGGTCGCCGCTCCAACCTTGATCACAGCCACGCCGCCCACGAGCTTCGCCAGGCGTTCCTGGAGCTTCTCGCGGTC
>CAINND010000063.1 GCA_903851035.1 uncultured Acidobacteriota bacterium
GCAGCGGCGAGCGCGACCCCAAGGCTCTGGAAGGCCTGGTCGGCCAGCAGATTCGCTGCCGCATCATCAAGCTGGATACCACCGAAGAAGACGTGGTGGTGGACCGCCGCGGCGTGCTGGAAGACGAAGAGCGCGCCACCCGCGAGCAGCGCTACGGCCAGTTGGAAGAGGGCGCCACGCTGAGCGGCACCGTTCGCAGCCTGACCGAGTACGGCGCATTTATTGACCTGGGCGGCGTGGACGCCCTGCTGCACGTCAGCGACATGAGCTGGGGCCGGGTAAACAAGCCCTCCGACGCGTTGACCGTGGGCCAGCAGGTCGAGGTTAAGGTTCTTAAGATTGAAACGGACAAGAAGCGCATCTCGGTCGGCCTGAAGCAGTTGCAGGCGCATCCGTGGGACGAGGTGCCCGGCAAATTCACCGTCGGCTCGCGCATCAGCGGAACGGTAACCCGGCTGGCCGAGTTCGGCGCCTTCGTCGAACTGGAAGCGGGCATCGAAGGCCTCATCCACGTCAGCGAGATGAGTTGGAGCAAGAAGGTCAAGAAAGCCGCCGACCTGCTTAAGCCCGGTGAAACGGTCGAGGTTATCATCCTCGGCATCAACCCCGGTGAGCGCCGCATCTCGCTCGGCCTCAAGCAGGCCTTGGGCGATCCTTGGGCCGAAGCCGCGCGCCAGTTCCCCGTGGGAACGATCGTCAAGGGGCCGGTCACCAACATCATGAAGTTTGGAGCCTTCGTACAGATCGCCGAAGGCATCGAGGGCATGGTTCATGTCAGCGAGATTTCGGCGGAGAAGCGCATCGAGCATCCCCAGGACGTGCTGAAGACCGGCCAGATCGTAGAAGCCCAGGTGCTGGCGCTCGACCTTGAGAAGCGCCAGATTAAGTTGAGCATGAAGCAGTTGGTTCCCACCGGCCTTGATGAGTACATCGCCGAGCACAAGGTGGGCGACGTCGTCACCGGCCGCACGATAGACGAGAAGGGCCAGACGGCTCGCGTCGAGTTGGGCGAAGGCATCCTGGCCACCTGCCACATTGCGGCCGCAGCGCCCAAGCCCGCGGTGCCGGTCGCAGCACCTTCCGCACCGGCCAAGGCCGATCTCGGCTCGCTGAGCGCGATGCTGAAGTCGCGCTGGAAGGAAGGCCCCAGCACGGCGGCCAGCAGCAAGAGCGAGCCCGCGCGCGCCGGCCAGATACGCAGCTTCCGCATCACAAAGCTCGACGCGGCGGCCAAGAAGATCGAACTGGAGCAGGCCTAGCCCGAGCGCTGGCCGCCCCGCTACACTAAGGCTTTACGAGGTAACCATGCTTGTAGTAATGCAGTCGCACGCATCCCGGGAGCAGATTCAGAAGATCTGCGAACGGATCGAATCACTCGGCTTCCGCTCTCACTCCGTGGAGGGCACCGAGCGTTACGCCATCGCCGTGACCGGCGATTTGCACGATGTGGAAAGCTGCGGCCTGGAAGACATGCCGGGCGTACAGCAGATCATACGCATCAGCAAGCCCTTCAAGCTGGTCAGCCGGGAGAGTAAACCCGACGACACCATTGTGCGCTTCCCCAACTCAGACGTTACCATCGGCGGTTCGGAGTTCACGGTCATCGCCGGGCCCTGTTCGGTGGAGAGCCGCGAGCAGACGCTGACCATCGCCGAAAAAGTCGCACAGGCCGGCGCCCGCATGTTCCGCGGCGGCGCCTATAAGCCGCGCACTTCGCCCTACGCCTTCCAGGGCATGGGCGTGGAGGGCCTGAAGATTCTGGCCGAGGTGCGCGAGCGCTTTGGCATGCTCATCGTCACTGAGGCCGTGGACATTGAGGCCCTTGAGGCTATCGAAGACTACGCCGACATGATCCAGATTGGCGCGCGCAACATGCAGAACTACTCGCTGCTGAAGCGCGCCGGCCGTTCGCCGCTGCCCGTGCTGCTGAAGCGCGGACTGAGCGCCACCCTGGAAGAGCTGCTGATGAGCGCCGAGTACATCATGAGCGAGGGTAACCGCAACGTCGTCCTCTGCGAGCGCGGCATCCGCGCCTATGTGGATCACTCGCGCAACACGCTCGACCTCTCGGTCATTCCGGCCGTGCAAAAACTCAGCCACCTGCCCATACTCAGCGACCCCAGCCACGGCACCGGCAAACGCGACCGCGTCACACCGCTGGCCCTGGCCTCGGCCGCCGTGGGCGCCAATGGCCTTATCGTCGAGGTGCATCACGACCCCGACCACGCGCTCAGCGATGGGCCGCAGTCCATGCTCCCCGACCAGTTCGCGGTCATGATGTCGCAGCTCAAGGGCATTCTGCCGGTGGTGCGCCGCACCCTGCCAGAGCCTTTGCCCAAGGCGCGCGCCGCTGTCACGGTGGTTCAGCCGTGAAGCTGCCTACGGCGGCGATGAGTCCCTCACGGGTGTGCGCGTCAGCGTTGCTGCCCGTGGCGCTGGCTGCGCTCGTGCTGCTTGCCGGCTGCAAGCCGCGCACGTCCGAAGCGCCGCACAGTTTTGCCTATGTAACCAACTCAGGCAGCAATCGCGTTACGGTCATCGACCTTGGCACGTTGAAGGTCACAGCCTCACTTGCCACCGGCAACAATCCCACGGGCGTTACCGCCAGCCCCGCGCGCGACGAGGTCTACGTCGTCAACACCGACTCGGCCACGGTCACGGTGATTGACGCCACAACGAATCGCATCGCCGGCAACATCCCCGTTGGCCGCCAACCCTATTCCATCTCCGTGACCGGGGATGGCAAACGCGGCTGGGTGGCCAATGCCGGCAGCAATACGGTCACCGCCCTGGATCTGGAATCGCACCGCGCGCTGGCCACCATCGCCGTCGGCCACCAGCCCGGCGTTGCGCGGGTTTCACCCGATGGCCTCTTCGTCGCCGTCGCCAATCACGCGGACAACACACTGACCATACTGGACGGCGCTGGGCTCAAGGTGCTGGCCACTATCGCAGTCTGCCAGTCGCCGGATTCGCTTGTCGTTCTTCCCGATGGCAGCAAGGCCGTCGCCGGATGCTCCGGCTCGCGCCAAGTGGCGGTGGTCAACCTCAAAACCACGCAGGTGGAATCGCTGCTGCATGTGGGCGGCACGCCCGTGGACCTGGCCATGAAGCCCGATGGCGGCGAAATCTTCGTCTCCAACTACGAGGCGCAAACCATCTCCGCTGTGGGTCCCTACACGGGCGAGGTCAGCGAAAGTTTTCTCGCCGGAGATCATCCCGTGCGCGGCCTCGTCAGCCAGGATAACGGCACGCTCTACGTGAGCAACTTCAACTCCAACAACGTCGCCGTCTTCGATGCGGCCACGCGCAAGCTCATCACTACCGTCACGGTAGGCACCCGCCCGGACGCGCTCGCCCTCAGCCCCTCGGAGACCATGCTGCTGGTGGCCAACTCCGGCAGCGGAGATGTCAGCATCCTCCGCCTGGACAAGCGCCGCGACAAGAAGGTGCAGGCCCCGCCGCCGCGCCTGTTTATGATGCTGCCCACCGGCGAGCGCCCCTCGCAGATCGCCGTCAAGACCGCCACTAAAGCCAACTAGCATGAGCCAGTGCGCCCGCTGCGGCCGCGAAGTTGTCGGGAATGGACAGAGCGCCTCGCTTTGCCCGCAGTGCGCCGCGCAGCTCTTGTCGCCCTCCACCGTCACATCCACATCTTCCTACGGTGCCGCGCCGGAGTTCGGCGCGACGCCCGCCACGATTCTTCCGCCCGGCCCCGCGCCCACGCCGCCACCGCCCAGCCGGGCGCAGCGGCTGTTGCGCTCGCCCTCTGCCATCATCATCGCCATCAACATCCTGGTCTTCGCGGCCATGGCCCTGCAGGGTCGCCACATCGTCAACTTTGACGCCGCGCTCGTCGAGCGCTGGGGTGCCAACAGCGGCGCGCTCACCAGCGGAGGCCAGTGGTGGCGCCTGTTGGCTTCCACCTTCGTTCATGGCGGCATCATCCACATTGCCTGCAACATGTGGTGCCTCTTCAACCTGGGCTGGCTGGCGGAGCTTCTCTTCGGACGCGCTCGCTTCACACTGCTCTATCTTCTCTGCGGAATCGGCGGCAGCCTGGCCAGCATCGGTTGGCGCGAGGGTGCGCTCAGCGTCGGCGCCAGCGGCGCCATCTTCGGGCTGGCCGGAGCACTGCTGCCCGCGCTCGCGCTCTCCCGCAACGCCCGCCTGCGTCAGGCCTTGCGCCCACAGCTCAGCAGCATAGGACTCTTCGTTGTTTACAACCTGGCGTTCGGAGCGGCCATCCCCGGCATCGATAACGCCGCCCATGTCGGCGGCCTCTGCACGGGACTCTTCCTCGGCACCTGCTTCCCCAGCGGCTACTCGCAAGTGGCTCGCCACGATCGGCTCCGCGTGGTGATCTCCACGCTCGTACTCTGCGTGCTCTTCGTCTTTGCCGCCCAGTATGCCGTGCAGCGCAACCGCGCCTGGGTGGAGATGGATCGCGCCGAGGACGCGCGCGAGCGCGGCGACCTGACCTCGGCCATCGCCCACGCCCGCAAGGCCGTCGCCCTGCACCCGGAGCTAGTACAGTGGCAGTTCCTGCTGGGCACCGCCCTGCTGGACGCGCATCAGTTCCAGGAGGCACTGGTGCCGCTGACCTCCACCACGCGCCTGAGCCCCAACTGGGGTCCCGGCTGGGTCAACCTCTGCGTAGCGCAACGCGAACTCAAGCAACTGCCCGCCGCCCTTGGGAGCTGCACCACGGGCACGCGCCTTGCAGCGTCCGACCCCGAGTCCTGGTTCAACCTGGGCCGGGTGCGCTACGAGTTGGACGACCTGCCCGGTGCCATCGAGGCCATGCAGCGTGCCGCCCAACTGGCGCCCAACGGCTTTGATGAGAACCTGCAAGCGGGCCTGCTGTTCATCACCGCCCGCCAGCCACAGAAGGCCCTGCCCTACCTGCAAAAAGCGCACGATCTGCACCCCTCTGACGCCGACGTTACGCGCTGGCTCAACCTGGCCCAGCGCACTGCTACATCTATACCCACGCGCTGAGACGCGTCCTCTTTCCGCACAACGATCCCGCCGCCTCATCCTCTCTGCTCTGCATTCTGCATTTTGCGTTTAGCGTTTATGATGGAGCTCGTATGGTCGCCATTCAGGAAAACATTGCGCTGGCTCCGCTGACCACCCTTGGCGTGGGCGGCCCAGCGCGCTATTTCGTCACCGCGAGCAGCCCGCAGGAGGCCGTCGAGGCCCTCGACTGGGCGCGCCAGCATAACGTCGCGGTCTTTCTCCTCGGCGGCGGCAGCAACCTCGTCGTCAGCGATGCGGGTTTTGCGGGGCTTGTGCTGCACGTCGCCATCGGCGGAGTGACAGTGCGCGACGGAGGCGGCCAACGTGTTTACTCCGTCGGCGCCGGCCTTGAGTGGGACACTTTCGTTGCGCGTGCCGTGGATGACAATTGCGCCGGTGTCGAGTGCCTCAGCGGAATCCCCGGCAGCGTCGGCGCCACACCCGTGCAAAATGTCGGCGCTTATGGCCAGGAGGTCGCGCAGAGCATAGTGCGCGTGAAGGCCATCGCCCTCGACAGCTTCCAGCCCGTCACGTTCACCCGCGATGACTGCGCCTTCCGCTATCGCCACAGCCGCTTTAACTCCGCAGATGCCGGACGCTACCTCATCACCAGCGTTGACTTCGCGCTCATCCCCAATGGCCCGCCGCGCCTTGATTACGCCGACCTGCAACGCCACTTCGCCGACGCGTTGGCCGAAAACAAAACGCCGTCACTCGTCGATGTTCGACAGGCCGTGTTGGCTATCCGCGCCCGCAAAGGCATGGTGTTGGACGAAAATGATCCCGACTCGCGCAGCGCAGGCAGCTTCTTCCGCAATCCCGTCGTCACGGTGGCGCAATACCAGCACATCGCCAACGCCTGCTCGGAGCCGATGCCGCACTACGCCGCCGCTCCCGGCGAGGTCAAACTGGCCGCCGCATGGCTCATTGAGCACGCTGGTCTGCGGCGCGGCTTCGCCATCGGCGAGGCGGCCATCAGCGGCAAGCACACACTGGCGCTCATCAACCGCGGCCACGCCACGGCCGCCGACGTCCTCCACCTGCGCGACCACATCCAGCGCCGCGTTTATGAGCGTTTTGGCGTCGAGCTGGAACCCGAGCCGGTCCTGCTCGGCTTTTAGCGTACATGGCTCCGCCGTGAGCGCCGGCAATGCACGCCCGATAGTCTGCTCAATTTTTATGCAGAGTGTTTCTATCCGCGCAGGTAGCGGATGGATTGCGTCTTAATCACCAGCCACACCGCGCGTCCGGCTTCCAGGGTTAAACTCTGCCGCGCGCCGCGCGTCACATGAACCTTCAGCGTGGTCTCGCCGCACCGCACCATCAACTCCACCATGCCGGCGCGGTCCTCGGCTGCTTCCACCACGCCCGGCACAATGTTGCGTGCGCTCAACCCCTTGGGAAGCTCGGTGGCCACCATGATGTCGCCTGCGCGCAGGGCCAGCGTAACCACATCGCCCGCTTGCTTCTCCGCCAGCGGAGTCTCCAGCCGAAGGTCGTGACGCAGACGGCAGGTCATGGTGCCCAACTCCGCATGGCGCTCTTCAATCTCAGCCTCAATCAGGTTCTCAAAACCAGCGCGCGCCGCCTGTTCGCGGCTTGCGGGAGCGTCCAGCACCTGCCGAGGATCGCCATCCGCCGTAATTTGCCCGTGCTCCACCACCAACAGCCGTCGCGCCAGCGAGTACGCCTCCTGCTGGTCGTGCGTCACGTACAGCATGGGAACCTCGCGCTCGCGCTGCCACTCGAAAAGCAACTCCAGCAGCACCGTTTTCAGCCGCAGGTCGAGCGCCGATAGCGGCTCATCCAGCAGCAGTGCCTCGGGCTCACACACCAGCGCCCGCGCCAGGGCCGCCCGTTGCTGTTCGCCGCCGGAGATGGCAGCCGGACGCCGATCCGCCAGCGCGGATATCTGAAAGCGCTCCATCATCGCCCGCACTCGCTCTTCGCGCTCTGTGCTGGCCATGCCGTGCAGCCCGTAGGCGATGTTCTGCTCCACCGTCATGTGCGGAAACAACGCCGGCTGCTGTGACAGGTAGCCCACACGCCGCAGATGTACGGGTACAAATTGTCCACTGGCGGCATCAAACAACACCCGCCCGCCAATCTCAATATGGCCACGTTCCGGCCGCCGAAAGCCGGCAATGCTCTCCAGGATGCTCGTCTTGCCCGCGCCGCTGGCCCCGAACAGCACCACCACCTCGCGCTCCACCTGGAAGGCGCAGCGCAGGGGAAAGCCTCCGAGAGCCAGTTCCACATCGAACTTGAGAACCCCCGGCGCGCTCATCTCATCCTCCAGCTTCGGCCGCGATCCAGCCCGTAGATCAGCACCAGCAAGGCGAACGAGATCGCCATCAGCGTCAGCGATTGTCTGCCCGCCGTCGTGTAGTCCAGCATCTGCACGTTGTCGAAGATGGCAATGGAGGCCGTCTGCGTCCGTCCGGGAATGTTGCCGCCCAGCATCAGCACCACGCCAAACTCGCCCAGGGTGTGGGCAAAGCTCAACGCCACGCCGGTCAGGATGCCCGGCATCGCCAGTGGCAAGGTCACCCGCAGAAAGGTCCGCCACGCTCCGGCACCCAGGCTCGCCGAAGCCTCCAGCAGACGACGGTCCACCCCGGACAGCGCCGCTGTAAAGGGCTGCACCGCAAAGGGTAGGCTGTAAATCACGCTGCCCACCACCAGCCCTTCAAAGCTGAAGGCCAATGTGTGCCCGGTCATCCGCTGCCACGCCTGCCCCAGCCAACCCTGGCTGCCCAGCACCACCAGCAGGTAGAAGCCCAGCACCGTCGGCGGCAGCACAATCGGCAGTGCCACCACGGCCTCGGCCAGAAAGCGCAGCCGGAAGCGTGTAAACGCCAGCCACCAGGCGAGCGGCAGCCCTAGCGTGAGCAGCACAAGGCTCGTCACCAGGGCCAGCTTCAGGCTCAGCAGCAGCGGAGTCATGCCTTCTCCTTGCGCGCGCGGCGCACAGGCTCATGGAATGGTGCAGCAGGTGATTTCTATTCTCTATCGTGACGCAGCCGGAGGGAATCCCCGCAGACAGATTCCTGCAATAATTTTCAGTCGGTTTCTTGCGTATCCAGGCTGCACATACTTGGCACGCACCCAGGGCGGGTGCTTTCGTCGCCGGGCGGCCATACTGGCTGCGCTGTGGAGGCGGCGACTTGTGGCAACTTACTTCTGATCTTCCGGCCGCTGCGGCTTCACCTTCAGCACGCTGCCCGGCATTCCGCGCGTCTCATTCAGCACGGCCACCGTGGCAAGCACGCCCATCACCAGGAAGATCGCAAACATCACGACGGCAACGACCAGGACTGGCATAATTCACCTCGGCGTCATTCTGCGCCCACACCGGCACCACATCGGTGATGTTCATCACCCTGCCGGGTGCCGCTCGAACCGGCCTGGCTTCCATCTAGCCAAGCTTGGCCAGTTCGCTTTCCAGGGCCTTCATCTCGGCGCTCAGCATCTCCGTATATTTCGGATTGCTGGAGCGTTCCATCTGCTCGCGGATGCGCGCCAGGTTCAACTTCAGCGCCTGAACCTTGCGGACGTTGGCGCAACGCACGCGTTCCTGACGTTCTTTTTCCTCGGTGGCGTCCGCCGTAGGGGCTTGGTCGTTCGGGGTATTTTGCTGTTCTTCCACGCTTTTGCTCTCCCAACCTCTGGCCATGTATTTCATTATAGATGGCGCGGCGGCCAACAACAAAAAGGGCCGGTTTCCCGGCCCTGTTCTGCAATCCAGTTAAACCCTGTTAAACCATTAAAAACGCAGCACAACGCCGCCCGTGTAGCGCAGTCCGCTCTGCATCGAGCCGTAGTGGTCGGTGATGACGTAATCCACCTGCGCCAGCCGGAAGCCGAGGTGCCGCGACAGATTGCCGTCCACCGAGGCGCCGGCCAACACCGCCAGCCCGGTGTCTTGATAATTGAATGTTGTCGAGGTCTGCGGCAAGGTGTAGGTGCTCTTGTCCAGCCCGGCCAGCGCATGGATATTCGCCGTAAAGAAGCCGATGCGGTGGATTCGGTACGTCGGCCCGATCAGGTAGGTTGAGCGGCTGTATTTGACTCCCGTGTTGTCCACCCGTGAGTTCGCCTGGTGCCCCAGATCCATGGTCAGGCCCAGATTCAGCTTCTTGAAGTAGTGGCTGGTCTCAAAGGCAAAGCCGTTCAGGTGAGTGTTGCCAACCTCCGGTTGATCCGGGTTGGCGTACAGGTAGGCGTAGCCAATGTAAAACTCGGTCCTGGGGACTTCCAGCTTCGGTGTCTCCAACTGGGCCAGGCCCACGGCGCCCAGCATCAGCAGGCATGCGGCTAGTAAGGCAAACTTACGCATCAAATCCATCCTCCGGGAGCGGCCCGCCCGGCCCGTATCCGGGCATCACGGCGTTCAGCCGAAGCGGCTCCTCTGCTCCAACGTATCATGGCAGCTTCCGCCGCACCCACCGGAGATTGCTTCCAACCGGCCCGGGGGCGAAATTTGCTCTCTTCAGGATAATACGTTCCCGCGTTTCCTGCGATGTGTTCACGTCCGCACATGGCAAGGCCCTCCCCGCGGGGAGGGCCCAGTGTAACTCTTGCCCCGTCTAGCGCAGTGCCGCGCTGCTGGCAGGCCGGTAGCGCCCGGCAAAGTAATTGTGCTCTTCCAGGTTCTGATAAAAGCGTCCGGCCAGTTGCGCCGCCCGCGGACCAAACACCGCACGGTCGCCCTGCAAAAAGACCACGGTCACAATCCGCCCGTACTCGGAGTTTGCATAGCTGGCAAACCACCCATAGCGTGTGCCGTTGCTGCTGCATGTGCCGGTTTTGCCCAGCACCGGCTCGCCGGTAAAGCTCATGCGCAGACTGCGCGCCGTGCCGTACTCGGTGGCTCCCAACAACCCATCGCTCATCTCCGGCACAAGGCCGCCAATCTTCAGGTAGCGCTTCACCACCGGACGGAAGCTTCTCACCTCACTCGGTGTGAGCGGGTGTTGCAGGTAAAACAGTGTGCCGCCGTTGGCAATCGAAGCCATCAGGGCTCCCAGTTGCAGCGGAGTCATTCGCACGCCCTCGCCAAAGCTGCACATCTTGCCCACGCCGCCCGCGCTGGCAGGAATCTCCTGCTCGGGATAGGTGCCCAGGTGCTCGCCCTCAATCTCCCAGCCGGCGTACTCGCCCAGCCCGAACTCGTGGGCGTAGTGCTTCACCCTGGCAAAGCCAAGCTCGCGCCCCAGTGTCTCAAAATATTGATTATTGCTGCGTGCCAGCGCCTGGCTCAGGTTCATCCGCCAGCCGCCCAGATTCACCGGGGTATCGCGCGTCACCAGCCCCTCGCTCAACGCCGCCAGCGCCACCGGCAGCTTAATCGTCGAGCAGGGCTGCGCTCCGGCCGATAGCGCCAGCTTCTGATTGACCATGGCCAGGATGCGTCCGTTGGCGGGATCAATGGCCACCACCGTGCCGTTCAAACGCCCCAGGGCTTCGACGGCTGCCGCCCGCACCACCGGGTCTTCGCCGCCCGTGCGGTCGCCTTCCGTGGGATCGCTGTCAAAGGAACTGGCCGTAAAGCGCTCGCGCATCACGCGACGCCGTCCACCGCGCGTCGTCAGGCTGGCCGAGGCCACCGCGCCGCGCCGCCGCACCACACTGCTTGTCGCGGCCGCGCTCTCCGTGGATTTGCGCGCCGCTGCCTTTGCTGCCGAACCGTGGACCGGGCGTGCTGTAGCCGTCCCCTTGCCCGCAACGCGTGTACCGCTGTGTGTCGAATTTGTATGCGCCGCCGCTCCATGCGCGTGCGCCGCGCTTCCACGGGACGCAGCGCGTGCCGTTCCCGCGTGCCCGGTGCGGCTGTGGCGCTGGGCGGCCATCCGCCGTTCGGTGGAAGAGCTGTCATGCACCTTCCCCGCCCGCTTCGTCTCATGTCCATTGGTGATCGTGGCCGCCAGCAGCACGGCCGGGCACAACAGGCAGAGCACGGCCGCCAGCATGGCCTTGCCCATTCCGAACTTATTCAAGGTAACCATCATCTCTGCCTGCAAAACCCCTCTCCCCGCCTGTCGCGAGGTTCAAACAATACGCAATTACCCTGGGTAATCATCAGCCTAGGCGACAAGGCCTTTTGCTTTCAAGCCGTAAACCCATCCCCGCCGCCTGTGCAGGGTACTGAAGTACATTCCCTTCCTGCCCGTACGGAGACCCCGCCTGCGCAACCGCGCAAACGCACCTCTCCCTTCCGGCAGTCATCGGCAAACGCACTTTCTAACTTGATTGTTAACACAAAAGAAAGCGGGCGGAGGCTAACCGATATGGTTCCCCGCCCGGAATTGCACTGCCGCTTTCGCTAGTTATTCTCTGGCGCTAGTTGTTCTCTGGAAGTTTTTTCCTTAGGAAGGCCGGCACGTCCAACTCATCCGGCTCCTCGTCGGCGCTCAGTGGCTCCAGTGAAGGCATGGGACGGGTTGGTTGCACTGCCTCCCAGATGCGCGTCTGCTGCGCCACGGGAGCGGCCTCACGTGCCGCAGGCTCCTCATGGCGTGGCGCAACTGCCTCACGCGGCGCACTGAACTCGGCTGGCGCCACGGCACGGCGCGGAGCAACTTCATTCCCCGCTTCCGGCTTCGCCTTCGGATACTCGGCGTCGGCGCGATGATTGATCTTCGGCTCCACGACAGGCGCGCTGCGCACCACCGGCGCTTCGCCGCCAGCGTGCTCTCCTCGCGCACGCTGCGGGTGCAGATTGCTGCGGAAGCCCGTGGCAATCACCGTAATCTTCACTTCGTCCTTCATCTTCTCGTCCAGCACCGCGCCAAAGATGATGTTCGCATCCTCGTGCGCCGCGCTCTGGATGATCGTCGAAGCCTCGTACACCTCGGCCAGTTTCAGTGAACTTGATCCCGTGATGTTGATGAGAATTCCCCGCGCGCCGTCAATCGCACCCGCCTCCAGCAGCGGACTGGCAATCGCCCTCTGTGCCGCCTCCAGCGCCCGCCGGTCGCCCTTGCCCGTCGAGGTGCCCATCACGGCGTAGCCCATGCCCGCCATGATCGCCTTTACGTCGGCAAAGTCGCGGTTGATGATGCCCGGGATGGTGATGATGTCTGAAATACCCTGCACGCCCTGGCGCAGAATGTCATCGGCCACTCGAAAACTTTCGAAGAAGCCCGCGTCCTGCGCCACTGCCAGCAGCTTCTCATTGGGGATCACGATGACCGTGTCCACCGATTCCATCAGTTCGCTCAGGCCCTTTTCCGCCTGATTCATGCGGCGCTTGCCTTCAAAGGCGAATGGCTTGGTCACCACCGCCACGGTCAGCGCGCCCATCTCACTGGCCAGGCTGGCAATGATTGGCGCCGCGCCCGTGCCCGTGCCGCCGCCAAGTCCGGCGGTTACAAACACCATGTCCGCGCCCTCCAGCGCGGCAATGATGCGGTCCGTATCTTCCAGCGCCGCCTGGCGGCCCACCTCGGGATTCGCGCCCGCGCCCAGTCCGTTTGTCAGCTTGACGCCCAGTTGCAGCTTCTTGCTGGCGCGGCTCATCTGCAACGCCTGCAGGTCGGTGTTGGCGGCAATAAACTCCACGCCCTCCACGCCCGCTTCAATCATGCGGTTGACCGCGTTGTTGCCGCCGCCGCCCACGCCGATTACCTTGATCTTGGCGTTGTTGCGCGCTTCTTCCTGAAACTGGATGCGAAAATCCTGCTCGCCCATATTGTCTGCCTCATCGCAGCGCCATTCGGCCGCTGCCTACTCCGTTGCTTCGCGGGCGAACATGGCCCGCAGTTTTGCTCCCAGTCCGCCGCTCTCGCGGTGCTTCAGCACCCGCGCCCGCTGCGTGTAGATCACCATTCCAATCGCCGTCGAAAACTCCGGTGCCTGCAGTTCACCCGGCAGTTGAGACAAGCCCAGGGGCACGCCCAGCCGTGTCGGCCTCCGCAGCACCTCTTCGCAAACCTCGGTCATGCCGTTCAGCAGCGCCCCGCCGCCAGTCAGGATGACGCCCCCGCCCAGCGCGTCCAGCACGCCGCCGTGTTGCAGGTGGTCGCGGCACATCTCCATCAGCTCGCGCGCCCGCGGCTCCAGGATGGCGGCCAAATCGCGTTGCCGCATCATTCGCGGCGGCCGCTCGCCCACGCTCGGCACTTCAATCTCATTCTGCTCGTTTACCTGCGACAGCAGCGCGCAGCCGAATTCGCGCTTCAGCTTCTCGGCCTCAAGCAGCGGAGTCTCCAGCCCGTAGGCCACGTCGCGGGTAAAGTTGATGCCGCCCAGCGGCACCACGCCGCTGTGGATCACCACGTCGTCGCGCACCACCAAAATCTCGGTCGTACCGGCGCCAATGTCGATGACCGCCGCGCCCATCTCGCGCTCGTCGCGCCGCAGCACGGCGTCGCTGCACGCCAGCCCCTCAAATACCTTGTCATCCACGCTCATGCCGGCGCGGTTCAGGGCCGTCACCACGTTCTGCGCCGCGCTCTCCGCAGTGGTAATCACGTGTACCCGCACTTCCAACTGCCGTGCCAGGATGCCCAGTGGCTTCCGCACACCGTCCTGCTCGTCCACCACGAACTCCTGCGTCATCAGGTGCAGGATGGAGCGGTCTTCCGGCATGGCAATCTCGCGGGAGCGGTCGCCGGCGGCCTGCATGTCCTCGGCCGTAATTTCGCGCGCCTTCGGCCCCAGGCTGATTGCTCCCTGGCTGTTTACGCTCTTGATGTGCGGCCCGCTGATGCCCACCACCGCCGACTCCAGCGACAGCCCGCTCGTCTTTTCCGCCCGGCGCACGGCCTCCTCCACGCTGCGCTTCGCCAGATCCAGGTCCACAATCACGCCACGCCGCGTGCCGCCGGAAGGTGCCAGCCCGTGGCCGCGATAGCGCAAGCCGGTCTCGGTCGTTTCCACGGCCAGCGCCACCGTCTTGGCGCTGCCCAGGTCAATCACCGTGATGATGTTTTCGTTTCGTGTGCCCATTTACTTATGTTTCTTTCGTGATTTATTGCCCGCAGCCGGATCGGCCGCTGCTTTCTTGTCTTCGGCTTTGGCTGCCGCTGGTTTAGCCTCGGCCGTTGTTGGGGCCGCGACGCCATTGGGATGCACCGGAGTCACAACCGCACCGTGGCCAAAGCGCAGGTCCACCGACTTGAGCCTTCCCTGCTCCTGCTCCCACTTCTGCACGCTGCTCAAGAACAGCATGAAGCGCGGCAGAAACTGCTCATTCCCCAGGTGCAGTTGGATCGGCTCCATGCCGCCCTTGGCCAGCACCTTCACATCCTCCGGATCGCTCAGGTCCACCTCTTCTAAATCGCGGGAGTAGTGCGCCTTGGCCACCGCGCCGTCGCCATCCAGCTCCCGAATCAGCCGCATGTATATCTTCATCCGCGCCGCGCGCGTCGAGGCCGGCTCGCTCTCACTCTGTCCCACAATCACCGGAAACGAGTAATTTTGATCCTGCGGCAGCTCCATCAGCACGCCGTCGGCGTCGCTTAGCGCCACGCGGTCGCCCAAGGCCACAAAGGCCACCGGCACGCGCTCCTTCACCTGCACCTTCAGCCCGTGCGGCCAGATGCGCACCAGCGTCGCACTCTCCACCCAGGGCAGCCGCTCCAGCTCCGCGCGCTTGTCGTCCAGGCTAACGGAGAAGATGCTGTGTCCCACCAGCCCCTTCATCGCCGCCGCAACCTGCGCCCGAGAGTTCGTCGCCTGGCCCAGAACTTCAATATCGCTCGCGCTGCGTACCCTGAAGTACGGCGACTCGGTGGCAAAGCGATATGCGGCATATCCGCCCGCGCCCAGCGCCACCAGCACCAGCAATACCACCAGCGCCAGCTTGACCCGTCCCGCGTTCTTCGCGCCCAGCGCTCC
>CAINND010000064.1 GCA_903851035.1 uncultured Acidobacteriota bacterium
CGCATCCCCGGCGGCTTCATCAAGCGCGAAGGCCGCATGAGCGAGCGCGAGACCCTGACCAGCCGTCAGATCGACCGCCCCATCCGCCCGCTCTTCCCGGAAGGCTTCCGCAATGAGACGCAGGTCATCGCCTTCGTCCTCTCCGCCGACCATGAGAACGATCCTGACGTTTCCGGCATCAACGGCGCCTCGGTCGCCCTCTCGCTCAGCGACATTCCCTTTAACGGTCCCGTGGGCGCGGTTCGCGTCGGCCTGGTCAACGACCAGTTCGTCATCAACCCCACCTACGCCGAGCAGCATGAGAGCAAGGTCAACATCATGGTCGTCGGCACCGCCGAAGGCATCGTGATGATCGAATCCGGCGCCAACGAAGTGGATGAGGACAAGGTGGTTGACGCCATCGAGTTCGCCCACGCCGAGATCAAAAAGATCTGCGCCTGCATCAGCGACTTCGCCGCGCAGCACGGCAAGCCGAAGCGCCACTTTGAAGCGCCGGTCGTCGACCAGCCCTTCATGGACAGCCTGCGCGCCAAGGTCGGCGAGGCCCTGGCCGATGCCTGCAACACTGAAAAGTACGGCAAAATCGAAAGCTACGCCAAGATCAAGGCTCTGAAGGATTCGGTCAAGGCCGAAATTCCCGAGGATCAGCCGGAAGTCCGCACCAAGGCCGGCAAGTACTTTGACGCGCTCCGCGAGTTGGTCTTCCGCGAGGAAGTCATCAACAAGCGCCGCCGTCCGGATGGCCGCGCCTTCGATCAGATTCGCCACATTTGGACCGAGGTCGGCGTGCTGCCGCGCGTGCACGGCTCCGCGGTCTTCACCCGTGGAGAGACGCAGGCGCTGGTCACCACCACGCTTGGCACCTCCGACGACAAGCAGCGCCTTGAGCGCTTTGAGGGTGAAACCAAGAAGCGCTTCATGCTGCACTACAACTTCCCGCCCTTCTCGGTTGGCGAAGTCGGCTTCCTGCGTGGAGCCGGTCGCCGCGAAATCGGCCACGGCGCACTCGCCGAGCGCGCTCTGCTCGCCGTTCTGCCGCCCGAGGAAGATTTCCCCTACGCCATGCGCGTCGTCAGCGACATCATGGAATCCAACGGCAGCTCGTCGATGGCCACCATATGCGGCGGTTCGCTCAGCCTGATGGATGCTGGTGTGCCGTTGAAGGCTCCGGTGGCTGGCGTGGCCATGGGACTGGTAAAGGAAGGCGACAACTACGCCATCCTTACCGACATTGCCGGTGCCGAGGATCACTATGGCGACATGGACTTCAAGGTCGCCGGAACGGCTGCGGGCATCACTGCTCTTCAGATGGACATCAAGATCGGCGGCATCACGCCGCAGATCATGCGTGAGGCGCTGGCCCAGGCCAAGCGCGGACGCCTGTTCATCCTGGACAAGATGTCCGAGTCGTTGACCAGCGGCCGCGAGAACGTCAGCACGCACGCGCCGCGCTTCTACACCGTGATGATCCCCACCGACAAGATCCGTGAACTGATCGGACCTGGCGGCAAGGTCATTCGCGGCATCGTGGAAGCCACGGGCGTCAAGATTGATGTGGAGGACAACGGTCAGGTACGCGTCAGCAGCAGCGACAGCGCCGCAGCCGAAAAGGCTCTCCAGATGATTGGAGACATCACGGCCGTGCCCGAGGTTGGCCGCACCTACCTTGGAACCGTCACCCGCCTGGCTGAGTTCGGCGCATTCGTCGAAATCATCCCCGGCACCGACGGCCTGCTGCACATCAGCGAAGTCGCCGAGCACCGCATCAAGGACATCAAGGACGAGCTGAAGGAAGGCGACCAGGTTCTGGTCAAGGTCCTCAGCGTCGAAGGCAACCGCATCAAGCTCAGCCGCAAGGCCATTCTCAAGGAGCAGCGCGCCAAGATTGAAGCGGAAGGCGGCGTCGTTCCTCCGGTTCCCGAGGATGAGGACGGTGGTGGCGAGCGTCATGAGCGCCACGAGCGTTCCGAGCGCCCTGCCCGCCGCGAACCCCGTGAGCCGCGTGAACCGCGTCCCGCACGTTCGCTGGAAGGCGCAGCCGCGACCTTCGAAGGAGGTTTCGAGGGCGGTGCCGATGCTGAAGAGGATGAAGACAACTTCAACCACGAAGGCACGCCGAACGATCCGCCCAGCCACAGCGATGTGCGTCCTGCTGGTGGAGCCGGTGCGGGTGATCCGCGCCGCCGCCGCCGCGGCCGCAGTGGACCGCCCCGTGGTCCTCGTACGCCCCGTTAAACAGAGGTAAGCCATCACAAGGCCACGGTTCACGCCGTGGCCTTCGGCTTTTCCACTGCATCATTTAGTCGCATTTGTGGTGGTAGAATCGTCCCGGCAACTGCCGTCACCATTGATACTGTGAGGCGTGATGAACGAAATATCTACATTCCTTTGGCATGTGGAGCATGCTACGGCCGCCACCACCGTTGCCGATGTGGCGTTGCGGTTAGCCATGGCTGCCCTGTTCGGCGGACTCATAGGCATTGAGCGTCAGCTCAAGCATCGGCCCGCAGGGCTGCGAACCAATATGTTCATCTGCTTTGGCGCCGCGCTCTTTACCATTGTCTCCTCGCTCATGGCCGGTCCGCAGGAGGACACGCGCATCGCCGCGCAGATCGTCACCGGCATCGGCTTTATCGGCGGCGGTGTCATCCTGCGCGCGGGAGGCACCATTCAGGGTGTCACCACGGCAGCAACTATTTTCGTCGTGGCCGCCATCGGCATGTGCGCCGGCTCCGGCTTGCTCTTCCCGGCCACGCTGGCCACCATTTTCGTCATCTTTGGATTGCTCATCCTGGGATTGCTGGAGCAGCACGTCTTTGGCCGCTATGTGGCCGTAGCCTACACCGCAGGCTTGCTCTCTCCCGCCGATTTGCCGCGCCTGTTGCACGATGTGCGGGCCGCGCAAAAGAGCAAGCTGGTGGATGTCAGCTTTACCAACAAGGAAAATGGAGTCGAGGCCGCATTCATCCTGGATGCCGCGCCCGCCACGCATAGCGCATTGCAGACCAAACTTCGTGAGTCGCTGGCCACCCATACCATCACCTCCTTCAGTTGCAGTGAGCAGGAGTAAAGCCTTGTACATCCCATCGCGCATCCCCTTCGTCAAGGCCAGCGCCTACGGCAACGACTTTCTCATCATCGACCGCGAATTCCAGGGCGCGGATGCGGCGGCCCGCACGCGCTCGCTGTGCAATCGCCACAACGGCGTCGGCGCCGATGGTGTCGAATGGATCAGCCAACGCGAGGGTTGCGACGCCCACATCGAACTCATCAACGCCGATGGTAGCTTCGCTGAGCTCAGCGGCAACGGCACGCGCTGCGTCGCCGCCACACTGGCCCACAACCGGGGCGGGGAAGAGTTCACGGTCTCCACCGACGCAGGACCGCGCCGCTGCCGCCTCACCGGGCACTCCGGCAACCGCTACGACTTCCTTACCGAGATGGGCCACCCGCTGGTGGGCCAGCCCTTTGTCGTCGAGATCGGCTCCATGCGCCGCGAGGGCGTTCCGGTCAGCATGGGCAACCCGCACTTCGTCATCTTTGTGGAGGAGTTTCCCGCAGAGTGGCAGCGTGAGTCGCAGATCATCCAATCCCGCGCCGATCTCTTTCACCAAGGCGTAAACGTGGAGTGGGTGCAGTTCCGCTCGCAGGACGAGATGGTCATCCGCATCTTTGAGCGCGGTGCCGGGGAGACGCAATCCTCCGGCACGGGAACCTCGGCCTCGGCCTCGGCGGCCATTGCCACGCGCCAGGCGCCGGAAAAGCTGATGGTGCTTGCCCCCGGCGGCGCGCAGCGTGTCGAATGGCATCCCGGCCAGCCCTTGCAGTTGGAAGGTGCCGCCGTGCTCATCTGCCAAGGGGAATTCTTCCTATAACCCTTTGGCAGGAGAATTTCGTTTAACATCGTATATATGCCCAACTCCGAATCAACTCCGCTCCGTCCGCACGCCCTTGCCCCAGGCGGCAAACTGGGCGTGGTAGGTCTGGCCAGCCGCGCCGATGAAAGCCTGCTGCGCGAAGGCTGCACCGCCTTGCAGCAGGTCAGCGGCCGCGCCGTCGAGTGCATCACCATGGAGCGCGATGGCGACTTTGCCGGTTCGGCCGACGCTCGCGCCCTGGCTTTCATGTCGCTCTGGCAGCGCGGAGATGTTGAGGCCATCGTCACTGCGCGTGGCGGTTACGGCTCTAATTACCTTTGCCCCTGGCTCTGCCAGCCGGAGCAGCAAGCCACGCTGCGTCAGTCGCCCAAAATCTTCGTCGGATACAGTGACAACACCAGCGTCCTGCTGGCGCTGGACCGCGCCGGTCTGGTTGGCTTTCACGGCCCCATGGTCGCCAGCGACTTCGCCGGCGGCCGCGCCGATGCCGCATCTTTTCTCTCCGCTCTTGGTGGCCTTCCGCTGGAGTTCTCCTTCGACGCCGCCAGCAGCGTGCAGTGCCTGGTCGGCGGAGAAGCGCAGGGGCCCATCATCGGCGGATGCCTCTCCGTAATTGTCAGTTCGCTCGGAACTCCCTGGGAGATTCAGACCGCGGGCC
This sequence comes from uncultured Acidobacteriota bacterium, assembly GCA_903851035.1. Lineage (GTDB taxonomy): Bacteria > Acidobacteriota > Terriglobia > Terriglobales > Acidobacteriaceae > TOLSYN. The sequence goes on from CAINND010000064.1 coordinate 4,537, forward strand.
GCATCCTCTACATGGAAGACATCAACGAAAAACCCTTTCGCATTGACCGCATGATCATGCACCTGGCTGCCGCCGGAAAGCTCGACCACGTGCGCGGCATCATCTTTGGAGAGATGCCCGGCTGCACGCCCGCCGCGCAGGGTGAGGAATCTCTGCGGCAGACCATTGAGCGTCTGCTTAGCGATCTCGGCGTGCCACTGGTCATGGGCTTCCCCTCGGGGCATGGCGATGCGCAGAACCTTACCGTGCCCTTTGGCGTTCCCGCCGCGCTGGCCGCCGGAGCGGGCGGCGTGCGCCTGCAGATTGAGCCGGCTGCCCTTCGCGGCCATGCAAAATAGAAGATAAGGACGCGTCGCGTTGAGCACTCCCCGCAACATTCATCTCATCGGCATCTGCGGCACGGCCATGGCATCCCTGGCCGGAATGCTGCGCCAGCTTGGCCATCGCGTGCAGGGCTCGGACGTTGCCGCCTATCCGCCTATGTCGGATTTTCTCGCCCGCCTCGGCATCCCTGTGATGCAGCCCTTCAGCGAGAAGAATCTCTCGCCCGCGCCAGACCTCGTCGTCGTTGGCAACGCCATCTCGCGCGGCAATCCCGAACTCGAATACGTCCTCGACCATCGCCTGCCCATGGTCAGTATGGCCGAGCTGATTCATCAGGAATTTCTCACCGGACGGCACTCGCTGGTCATCGCCGGTACTCACGGCAAGACGACCACCACAAGCATGACGGCCTGGATTTTCCAGTCTGCCGGTCGCGATCCCTCGTTCCTCATCGGCGGCATCGCGGAAAACTTCGGCTCCAGCTTCGCCGTCACTGGTGGATCGGAGTTCATCATCGAGGGCGATGAGTACGACACAGCCTTCTTCGACAAAGGCCCCAAGTTTCTGCATTACTTTCCCGACGCTGTCATCCTCACCTCTGTCGAGTTCGATCACGCCGACATCTATCGCGATCTCGACGCCGTGAAGTTCGCCTTCCAGCGCCTCATCAATCTTGTGCCGCGTCGTGGCCGAGTCATCGCCTGGGACGGCCACCAGAACGTCAGCGACTGCGTCGTCCGCGCCCTTTGCCCGGTGGAGCGCTACGGCTTCGCCCCGGATTCCTACTGGCGCATCACCAACCTCGCGCACTCGCCGCAAGGTTCAAGCTGGAGCATCCTGCGCGATGGACAGCCCTTCGGCGACTTCCACTTCGCGCTCAGTGGGGATTACAACGTACTCAACGCCACGGCCGCCATCGCCCTGGCCCACGCCTACGGCATCACCGCCGCACAGAGCGCCACGGCCCTCGCCGGCTTTCTCTCCGTCAAGCGCCGCCTGGAAGTACGCGCCGAAGTCGCTGGCGTCACCATCATCGACGACTTTGCGCACCATCCTACGGCCATCGCTGCAACGCTCGAGGCGCTGCGTTCGCGCTATCCCGGTCGCCGCCTGTGGGCCGTGCTGGAGCCCCGCTCCAACACCCTGCGCCGCAATATTTTTCAGCATGAGCTTGTCGCCGCGCTGGCCTCGGCCGATCGCGTCCTCATCGCTGCCGTCTTCTTTAAGTCCACGGATGCGCTCAAGCCCGAGGAACGCCTCAACGTCACCGAAGTCATCGCCGAGTTGAAGGCCCGCGGCACTCCGGCCGCAGAGTGCGCCGATGCCGACACCATCGTCGCCACGCTCGCGCCGCAGTTGCAGTCGGGCGATGTCGTCGCCCTGCTCTCGAATGGCGGCTTCGGCAATATCTATGAAAAGCTCCCGGCGGCGCTCAAGGAGCGTGCTCTGTGAGGTCAACTCCGCGCCGTGCCATTTGCCTGCCCGCAATCCGTCTGTTGGCTGCCACGCTCACGCTGCTTGCGCTCGCCGCGCCGCTTTTTGCGCAGGCGGAGAATTTCTGGTGTCCGGCGGAAGGTGTCGCCTACGGTGTCTCGCTCAAAAAAGCCAGCGAGCACATCGTGCATGTGGATGCCGTCACCCACCAGCCCGCCGCAGACTTCGCTTTGCCGGTGTGGAATGCGCTTTACCAGGTGCGCGATTTTGCCGCGAACGTTCAGCATGTTGAAGCCTACGAGGGCGTGCCGGAGTGGCTCTGCGATGGCTGCACCACGCGCGAGGCCACGGCACGCAAGCTCGATAAATCCACCTGGCGCGTGGAGAGCAAAGCGCACCATCCCTGCCTTACCTTCAGCTACGACGTCGTCGCCAACGATCCCGGCCCCTTCAGCAGCAGCCACGACACGCAGCACGCATTCTTCAACTGGGCGCAGCTACTCGTCTATCGCCCGGAGAAGCGTGATGCGCCGGTCACGCTGCGCCTGCTGGACGTGCCTGCCGCGTGGCGCCTGCGCGATGGCGGTGTCTTTGGCGCTCTCTCGCAGGAGGAGCTTTTCGCTCAACCAACGGCCGCCGCAGCAAATTACGATCGCCTCGTTGACGCGCCCGCGCTCTTTGGCCGTCTGCATGAGGCAAACTTCGAGCAGGATGGCGCGCGCTATCACATCGCCGTGGATTCTCCGGAAGTCGATCTTCAGGCCCTGCAATACATGCTGCGCCGCATCACCGCCGCGGGCGTGGACTGGATGCATGACCGCCCCTACGATGACTACACGTTTCTCTATCTTGTCGCGCATGGCAGCGGCAGCGGTGGCATGGAGCACGCCAACTCCACGGCTATCGACGTTTCACTCGACCGCATGAAGCAGGATGTGACTGCCGCCGCCGGGGTCAGCGCCCACGAGTTCTTCCATCTCTGGAACGTCAAGCGCATCCGCCCGCAGTCGCTGGAGCCGATTGACTACAGCCGCGAGCAGTACTCGCGCGCGCTCTGGTTCAGTGAAGGCGTCACCACTTCGGTCTCGGAGATTCTTCTTTATCGTGCTGGCCTCAGCGACGAAAAGCGCTTTCTCACCCGCCTTGCCAACACCATCGGCAACGTGGAGCAACGACCCGCGCATCGCACGCAATCCGCTGAGGAGTCCAGCCTCGATACATGGTTCGACAAGTATCCTGAGTATCATCGCCCGGAGCGCAGCATCTCCTACTATTCCAAGGGAGAAATTCTCGGCTTCCTCATCGATCTTGAGATGCGCCGCCTGACCAATGGCCGCCGCTGCCTGCGCGACCTGATGCAGTACCTCAACCAGCGTTACGCGCAGCCTGGACTTTACTTCGACGACAGCGAGGGCATTCGCCTTGCGCTGGAGGTTCTTACCGGCAGTGACTTCCGCGACTTCTTTTCGCGCTATGTCAGCGGCACGGCAGATCTCCCCTATGAGCGCGACTTCGCCTACATCGGCCTGCAACTGACGCATCGCCAAAGCGAGCAGCCTTACAGCGGCATCCTCGCCACACACGCGCCCGGCAAGCCGCTCACCATCACGCGTGTGGAAGATGGCTCACCGGCCGCCAAGGCGCACCTGCTTACCGGCGATGTCATTCTGGAAGCTGATGGACACGCCCCGCAGGGCGATCTGCACTCCATCCTGCAGCGTCATGATGCGCATCAGCCATTGCGGCTTAAGATCAGCAGCGCAGGTGTCACGCGTGACGTTGAACTCACGCTCACCCTTCGCAAGAGTGATGAGTGGTTCTTTGAAGATGCGCCCAACGTCACAGCCGTGCAGCGCCGCCGCCGCGCGTATTTCTATCGTGGAGAGTCCGAGGAGGCCGCGCCCGCCGACCATGGTGCAGTCGTCATGCAGAGCCGCGTCGAGGATCGCGACCCAGGCTCGAAACAAGAATCGGGCTGGAATCAATGATCCGAGCCATCTTCTGTTTTGTGATATGGGTCTTGCTCGCCATCCCCGCTGCGCTCATCGGCTTTCCCGTGCTCTTTGTCACTGGCCGCATTGATCTGCTCTGGCGACTCTCCATCTGGGCCGGACGCACGGGCCATCGCCTGGCAGGCGTCAGCACCCGCGTGGAAGGCTTTGAGCAGCTTGACCCCGCGGGCACATACATCTTCATGGCCAATCATGCCAGCAATCTGGATCCGCCGGTCATCACGCCACTGCTCGGCCGCCGGGTATTCATCCTCGCCAAGCAGGAGCTTTTTCGCATCCCCATCTTTGGCTACGCCATGCGCCGCGCGCGCTTTGTTGCCGTCAATCGCACGGATCGCCGCTCTGCAATCGACAGCATTCGCCAGGCCGTCAGCACCTTGCACTCTGGATTGGGTTTGCTGGTCTTTCCCGAGGGCACGCGCTCGCGGGATGGAAAGCTGTTGCCGTTCAAGAAAGGGCCATTCCACCTGGCGATGGAGGCCGGTGTACCCGTCGTTCCCATCACCATCGTCGGCAGCCACGATGCCTGGCCCAAGGGCAAGCTGCGCCTGCGCGCCATGGAACTGGTGATACGCTTCCACGCGCCGATTGACCCGCACAACTTCGCTGATCACGACTCTGAAAATAAAGATTCTGGAAATAAAGACGCACTGCTTGTTGCCGTGCGCGCGGCCATTGAAAGCGGACTGCCTGCAGAATACCGCCACACGGCGCCGCCGGCCTGAGCTACGGCCGCAAAGTCTTCTCGCTGATTACGAATCCCGGCCCAACGTTGAACTCAACTTCCAGCGGACACTTCGCGCCCAGTTCGAACTGCTGTTTGTGCTCGGTGCGGTGAGTGTCTTCAAAAAAAACGGCGAAGCTGCACGGTTCGCCCTTGGGCACCATGCGGCTGTTGGTCAGCCCGCTGCGCAGCTCAGGCATACCGAAGATGCCCGTCGGATACTTCAACTCAACATTGCGGATCGCCTCGCCGGAGTTGTTCATCAGGTTCACATACATCACCGGTTTGGTGTAGTTGCAGCCCGCAATCGCCATCAGCAGCATGGCCGTAGCAGCCGCCAGTAACTTCTTCATCCCGCACTCTCCAAAACTCATTTGCGCTCCATCAGCCGCGCGCTCAGCACCGCGCCATCGCGCCCATCATGCAGCTTCAGGGGAAACAGCAGCACATTCCACTGCCAGTGTTGGCTCTCCTCGGGCAACTGCGGCAGGCTGTGATGGCTGCGCCGGTCGATGTAAGTTTCCCGTGTATCGGCCACCGTGCGCACAATCTCCGCCCACTCCTCGCGCATGGCAGGGAAGTGATCGTATAGATTGCGCCCCACATACCAGGCCCGCCGCTGATTGTTCAGCGCGGCAAAGTAGTCGTTCACATATTGCCAGTTGCCCTCGCGGTCCAGAATCTCCACCACCATGTCGTCGCCCATGGCCATCACAATGCGGCTGTAGTAAAAGTCGCGGCTGTCCACCACCACGGGCTTGCCCCGCTGCTTCGCCTCCAGGCTGCGCAAGGCCGCCAGCAAATCCTCCACTGAACTGTGGCCCTTCAGCAGATGCATGTCCGCAATGCCGCCGAACTTGCGCTCCAGCGTGGAGGACAGAATGATGATCGGCACCTCCGGACGCCGTTCGCGCAGGGTCTTCGCAACCTCCGTGCCGAACTTGCCCGCCCCCAGGTGATAGTCCAATACCGCGATGTCAATTTCGTCGAGGATCTCCTGCGCCGCCTCCGCGCTCGTCGAGGTCAGCACCCGGTATCCCTTTTGCCGCAGGATGGTCGAGCGCAGCAGCAGGTTCTCCTCGCGGTCGTCCAGCAGCAACACGCAAATGGGCCGATGCGGCTCATCGCGACCGCCGCGCACCACCTCGAAGCCGCTGCCATCGTCCATCAACTACTCCTTCTCCTCGCCCTTCGCCAACTTGCGCAACGTGCGCGCCATCTCCGGCAACTTGTGGAAGACGGCCACCGCGCGCAGCCACTGCCGGTTGTCAATCGCCGGGTAGCCGCTCACCGTCGCACCCGCCGGCACGTCACCGGGAATCCCCGTCTGCGCTGTTGCCACTGCGCCATCGCCAATCGTCAGGTGCCCGGCCACACCCACCTGCCCGGCCAGTATCACGTTGTCGCCAACTTTCGTTGAGCCGGCCAGCCCCACCTGCGAGCACAGCATCGTATGCTTGCCCACCGTGCTGCCGTGGCCAATCTGCGTCAGGTTGTCGATCTTCGTGTCCTCGCCCACCTCGGTCACGCCCAGGCTGGCGCGATCCACGCAACTGTTGGCCTGCACCTCCACCCGGTTGGCCAGCCGGGTAATGCCGGATTGCACAATTTTGTGCCAGCCCTGTCCGCCGTCGCGGGCAAAGCCAAAGCCGTCGGCGCCAATCACCACGCCATTCTGCAAGCGCACGTCGTCGCCCAGCTCGCAAAACTCGCGCACCACGGAATTCGCATGGGCAAAAAAGCGGTCGCCGATCTTCGCTCCGCGATAGATGACCACATGCGCCAGCAGCACCGCGTCGCGGCCAATCTCCACATCGGCGTCAATCACAACGTAGGGGCCAATATGCGCGCCTTCGCCAATCTTTGCCGTGGGGTCAATCACCGCCGTTGCATGGATGCCCGGCTCGTACTGTGGTGGCGTATAGAACAGCTCCAGCGCACGCGCAAAGGCCAAATAAGGATTGGCATGGCGCAGCACGGGCCGCCCCTCGGCCGCCGCGTCAGGGCTTACTATCACCGCCGCCGCCTGTGTTGTGCGCGCCAGCGCGGCATACTTGGAGTTGGTAAGAAAGGTCAGTTGACCGGGGCCGGCCTCTTCCAATGTGGCCACACCGGTAATTTCCACGTCCGGCGACGCGTTTTCCAGCGTCGCGCCCAGCTTTTGCGCAATCAGTTCGAGTTTCATGCTGCGCCTAGCCTACAGCAGCAATATCTGGAGCATCAATGTTTTAAGTAGATGGAAGGGAGATGATGCTGCACGGGGAAGCGGTTGACCCGGCCCGCCTACTCCACCGGCAGTTCGCCAAACAGGCTGGGAACCTGGGCCGCCACTTGCTGACGCCGCCGCTTGGCCGCCGCCGAGCCGATTACGGCCAGCACCGTCAGCTCGCTCACGGCCGCCCGCGGGGCAAAAATCCGCTGCACGTTCCCCCGCGTATCGGGAGGATTCAAAAAGTAGCCTTCCGGCCGAACCAGCGTCAGGTCGTTGGGCATCAACCCTTCCAGTGTCTCGCCATCGCGGAAGCGCAGCCGCAGCCACAAGCCCTCCACCCGGGGACGCGTGGTAAAGGTCTTGCGCGGCAGGGTACTGGCCTCGCTGAATTCGCGCACATAGTACACGCCTTTGATCTCAGCCAAATCCACCAGCACCACGTTGCCGGCCGTGTTCAGCAGCTCCACCTTGCCGCCCACCAGAAAGTCCTCGGCGGCCACGTAGCCGTTAACGCTGTCGCGGTCCATCTTGCGGACGATTACCTTCTTGTGCGTGGAAGCCATCTCGCCATCCCAAAGTATCGCGGTAGATAAGTGCACACCACAACCCGTGGCGTTGACCGATTGTCGCACCGCCCCGCCAAAGGCCGCAGCAAAATCCTCGAATGGGTCATCAATCGGTTAACCTCTGCTGGCTCAGCCTTGTGCCACTTTGCAACAATTCCTCAAGGGATTGGATTCTTTGTAGCCAAAAAGCCGCGGTCTGTGATATCGTCTCGGTTTGTAACGGAATTGTGGCATTAGGTCTGTAAGTGGTTACACAGTAAAGACTTATTGAGAGCGTTGCGCAGCCATTTCCACCAGCTGCCAGCTCCGTCCGGAGGGTTTGCAGGGGCAGTTAAATCGTTGATTCAACACCCCTTAGGACCATGGCCGATTACATTTACACGATGGAGACGCGCCTTTTGCCGGAGCAGATGCGCACAGTGCAGGCCGTCCAGAACTTTGCCCGCGCCCATGGCATGAACGTCTACCTCACGGGCGGGGCCATCCGAGACATCCTCACCGGCTACCCGATCCGCGATCTGGACTTCAGCGTCCAGGGTAACCCGTTGAAATTACAGCGGGATATCGAAAAAGCGGGCGGCATCGTGGACATGGTGGACGAGCACTTCCACATCCTCCACGCGGTGCTGAATGGGGTTCGGCTGGAAATCAGCATGGCGCGCCTGGAGCACTACGACAAGCCCGGCAAGCCGCCGCAAATTAAGCCCGCCACCATCAACGAGGATCTGCGCCGCCGCGACTTTAGCTGCAACGCCATGGCGCTCTCGCTCAACGAAGGCTCCCGCGGACTGCTGCTCGACCCCTTCAACGGCGCGGCGGACATTGAAGCCCGGCTGTTGCGCGTGCTGCACACCTACGCCTTCCTGGAAGACCCGGCCCGACTCATCCGCGCCATCCGCTTCTCCACTCGCTTCGGCTGGGAGCTGGAGGACCGTACCCGCGCCCGCTACAACAGCGCCATCGAAGGCGAATACATCCAGTACCTGGCCCACCGCTCCATTGGCTATGAGATTGAGCAGATTGCTCACGAGGAGAACCCACTGCCGGTGATGAAGGCTCTGGAGGCCGAAGGCTGGCTTAAGGTCCTGTGCCCCAAGTGGACGGTCAGCAAGGCCGACGTACCTGAGCTGACGCATCTGCTGAAGACGCGCGCCCTGATGGCCGCCTACGGCATCACCGTCGATGCCTCTCCGGCCGTCATGCACTTCCTTACGCTCAAGCTCAACGACGCCGACGTGGCATGGATACAGAAACAGATTCCGCACCGCGAGTTTGTCGCCGCATGGAAGCGCCTGGAGCATGACGCCAAGGAGCTAAGCAAAAAGCTCACCTCGCGCGAGGCCAACACCAACAGCGGCACATGGAAGCTGCTCACCGAGGCCAAGCCCGAGGCGATGCTCTATCTCGACGTTACCGGACGCAATAAGACGGTCACGGAGAAGATCAAGAACTTCCTCGGCAAGTGGCGCCAGTTCACCGAGCGCATCCCCTACGCCAAGATGACCGAGCTGCGCATCACGCCGCAGTTGCCGGAGTACGCCAAAATCTGCCAGGAGGCTTTCTTCCTCCTGCTGGACGGCAAGCTGCGCAGCGAGGGTGAAATCGCACGCTTCCTCGCTCCCTACGAGCCGCCACCACCGCCTCCGCCGCCAACGCCTGTGCGCCGTGGCCGCGCCGCCGTCAAAAAGCCCACCGTTGCCAAGCCCGCCGCGGTTGCTCCTGCGGCTGTCGCGGCACCCGTGGCCGCCAAGGTTGAGCCCAAGCCCGCAAAGGTGGAGGCCAAGCCGACGGCCGCAGCCAAGCCCGCTCCCGTGGCGAAGCCTGTTGTTGCGCCAAAGCCAGTGGCCAAGCCTGCGGCGAAGGCCGTCAAGAAGCCCGCACCCGCCAAGCCTGTGAAGAAGGCGGCAAAACCGGCGCCGAAGCCTGCTAAAAAGATTGCCAAGCCCGCGCCTAAGAAGGCTGCTTCCAAACCGGTGAAGAAGGCCGCCAAGCCTGTAAAAAAGGCCTCGAAGCCGGCAAAGAAAGCCCCCAAAAAGCCGGAAGGGAAGAAGCATCACGACTCCGGCAAGCACAAGGGCGGTAAAAAGAAGCATCGCTGATTAAAGTGAACGGCAAAGCAGAAGGCCCACCAATCGGTGGGCCTTTTCTGTTTTCTGCGGATGAATCTACTTGCCGCTTTTGGTGTTGCTGGCGGCTTCTGTCTTGGCGGGAGCCGCGTCCCCGGTCTTTTTGTGGCACTCGCACTTGCTGATGATGGCCGAGTGCAGCCGTCCGCGAAGCTCGTCGGGCAGTTCGTACACCTCGGTGCCGCGATAGATCTCAATGGTGCTTTTGGTGGTGTTACACACCACATAGCAGTTATGGCACCACTGCAAATGCTCCTCGAGGTCCGCCTTGGTCTTGGCGTCCATGGTGTTGTCGAGGTAATCGCTAAGCTCTTTCAGGAAGTCAGAGCACTTCACGGTCGAAACTCTCCATCGCGTCGTTTGAAATACTTATTCAGTCGCTCGCGCAACTGTAACCTTGCCCGCAGCAGCCTGCTCTTTACGGCCGGCACGCTCAACTCCAGGGCCGCCGCTGTCTCTTCCGTGGACAAACCTTCCACGTCGCGCAGTACGAATACCGTTCTAAAGCCCGCAGGCAGCCCCTGGATGGTCTTGCCCAGGATGTCTTTCAACTCCGACTGCGAGTACTGCTGCTCCGGATTCGGGCTCCAGTCCGCGACCTCGCGCGGCATGGAATCCTCTTCCGTCTTTACATCCTCGTCCAGGCTGATCATGCGCTCCGGACGTCTCCGCCGCAGCCGCATCAGGGCCTCGTTCACTGCAATGCGCACCAGCCAGGTGTAGAACTTCGACTGCCCCTGGAACTGCCCGAGGTTCTGATACGCTTTCAGGAACGCGTCCTGCACAACGTCCTCGGCATCTTCGCGGTTCTGCGTAATGTGCTGCGCGATGCGGAATACGTTGCGGTCGTACCGCTTCACCAGCTTCTCAAACGATGCAATGTCTCCGCCGCGCGCGGCGTTTACAAGCAGCGTCTCTTCGCTGGGTGCTTCGGCTACGTTCTTTTCGATGGTTTCCATGGGTAAATGATTCACAAATTGCACAACAAATCTCAATCGTCATTGTATCGGGCCGCGCGCAGGATGACAAAGCCTGTGCGCGGCAGGGCACCGGCCGAGGATGGCAAAGTTGAGTCTCCTGCCGTTGACAGCCCGCCGCACCCACACCATAATCCGTATCATATGTCGATTTGTCCCACGCGCACGGTGTGCGGACGTTGAAAGCAGCCATGGCCAACGAAGAACGCTACAGGGAAATAGCCGCCGCCACCATCGAAGAGTTGCTCCACTCCCGCACCCAGGAGGTGGCAACGGAGATTGCGCGCCGCGTCGCCGCCGAAGTTCCCGCCGCCAGCAGTGACGACCCGCTCTCTGCCTCCATGGACGCACCGGCCGGCAATCTGATCGAACTCCGCGACGGCTCCCTGGCCATTGCCGCCACCGCCACGCAGACCGAGACTCTGGAAGCTCTCATCGCCGCCGCCTCGGCCATCACGCCAGGCTGCGGATTGCTCATCCTGCGCGGCTCGCAGGCCGTTGGCTGGAACAGCCGAGGACTGGTCGAGGGCGATCGCTTTAAGCGCGTGGTGCTGGATTGCGCCCACGGTACCGCCGCTCACGTAGTCAGCACCATCCAGCCCGCCGAGGTTGCCGCCAGCGAGTTGGATAAGACCTTCACCGCCGCTCTCGGATTGCAACCGCAGGCCCGGCTGGCTATCCTGCCCGTTCTGCTCAAGGATCGCGTGGCCGCCCTGCTGGTGGCGCTGGTTCCGCATGGCAGTGAAATGCCCGCTCTGCAAATTCTTTTGCAGATGGCGCAGTTTGTCATTGATCTTCAGGCCTACCGCAAAGCTGCTCCGGCACCTGCGCCAGCACCAACAGCTACTGCACAGCCAACTGTGCCGGCTAAGCCGCCTGCCGCTGCAACGGCAACTGTGGCCGCGCAACCTGCTGCCGCCGCGCCCGCTCCGGTGGAATCGCCTAAGCCCGCAGCCGCGCCGCCGGAGCCGGAGCCGCCGCATATCCCTGCGCCAATCGTAGCGGCCGCCGTGCCAGTGGCCGCTGCGGCCGTGGCAGCCGTATCGCAGGTTGTCACCTCCGCGCTGGGCGTGGAGCACACGAAGCCCGCTCCGCCTCCGCCTCCACCGCCACCTGCGCCCGTTCATGCTCCCGTCGATGTAGTTCCAGTAACTGTGCCTGTGGCAGCCGCTCCGGAGTATTCTTTAGCCAACGCGCCTGAGCCTCATCCCGTCGTCGAAGCTGCGTATGAGGCTCCGGTGATTGCGCCGCCGCAGCCGCCAGTGCCTGTGCCGGTCACGCCCTATGCTTCGTCCTACACCAATCCGCAGATGGAGCAGATGGTCGAGGCGCACGCCTCCAACGCTCCGCAGGGAGAGGATTCTTTCTACCGCTCGGCCCTGGCTACGGCCCTGGAGATTGAGCCCGGCGCCGCCCGTCCTGATGATGGCCTGGCCGCCGCTGCCGCCGCCCTGCGCCAGAGTGCCGCGCAGGTGGCCATGGCTCAGCCCAGCGACGAAGCGCACGACAAGGCTCGCCGCTTTGCCAAGCTGCTGGTGGAAGAAATCAAGCTCTACAACCAGGCCAACGGTAAATTTGCCGAGGGCCGAAAACGTGGAGACATCTATGGCGTCCTGCGCGAGGACATCGACAAAAGTCGCGCCGCCTATCAGAAGCGCTACGGAGATAGCGTCAGCGACGTGGACTATTTCTCGCAGGAGCTGGTGCGCATCTTAGCTGACAACAACCGCGCCATGCTGGGACCCGGCTATCAGGGGTAAACTGGCTGTAGTCGGCATGACCCATAACTTAAGACTCTTCGCCATTCTCCTGCTCTGTTCCGTCGCCAGCGCGGCTGCGTTTTCGCAGTCCAACGGCGATTCCGCATCCACGCCGAAAAAAGCAGCTTCGTCCAAGACTGCCGCGCACAAGTCCGCCGCAAAGTCAGCAACCAAGCCCGCGCCCGCAAAATCATCTGCGAGCAAGGCCGCGGCTGGCACAAATAAAGCTGCGGTCGGCGGCAAAGCCACGGCAGGGAAGTCCCGTCCCGCAGCGCATCGCGTTACGCAAAAGCCGGTGCATCCCGCGCGCGTCATTCGACTGAAGAAAGCCTTCGTCGCCAGCGCGGAGCTCAAGCCCATGGCGCGTCAGCTTGTCGATTCTCCCACCCCAACGGCCTTTACCGCCGTGGAAGGCTTCGCCCGCCGTCATCCCGACAGCGACGCCGGATCGCTGGCCTGGCTCGCCCTCGGCTACGCGCACCTGCGGCAAAAGGAATTTCCGCAGGCCATCGCCGCCCTGGAAAAAGCTCGCCCTCATGCCGGTGAGCTCTTTGACTATGTGCTTTACTTCGAAGCCAGCGCCGAAGCCAATCTCGGCCATCAGCCCCGCGTCGCCGAGCTGATTAAGACCCTCAACGCCTCGGCCGACGAATCCATCTTCGCCAATGCCGAGGCCGTCGAGCTCTACGCCACCGCGCTCGACACACAGGGTCATCCCGACGAAGCTGCGCGCTATCTTGAGGGCCATCGCACGCCCGCCCGCGCCGCCGTCGAACTTGCCCTGGGCAAGGCTGATCTGCATGCCGGCCGCGCCGAAGGGGCCAACGTGCTGCGTCATCTCTACTACACTATGCCGCTCAGCGAGCAGGCGGAGACCGCCGCCACCGTGCTCTCCGCGCAGGGCTATCCGCTGGATGGCAACTATGCCGAGGAAAAACTTCGTGGCGATCTGCTGGCCAAATCCAGCCATTGGGCGGAGGCCATCAAGAGTTATCGCCGCGCCGAATCGCTCGCCGTCGGATCGCAGGTTGGCGATGTCCGCATCGCACTGGCCGACGTGCTGCGCCACACCAACGCCGGAGAGAGCCGCCGTCTTTTGCGTGACACCGCAGCCATTGGCGAGGCCAACGCTCAGCGCCTCTATCTCATCGGCGAAGTCGAGCGCAACGACTCCAATGACTCTGCCGTCTTCGCCAATCTTGAAGTCATGCGCCAGAGCTATCCGGCCAGTCCGTGGTTTGAGCAGGCATTGCTCTCGGCGGCGAACATGGCGTTGCTGGAAAAGAACTACGATCGCGCCATCGTTTTCTTCAACGAGGCGGCACAGCGATTCCGCCAGACCCAGCGCGCCAGTTATAACCACTGGAAGGCCGCGTGGATCATGTATCGCCAGGGCCGCATCAACGAAGCCCGCCGCGCCTTCGAGGAGCAGGTCGAGCTCTACTCCGACCGTCCCGAGGTTACCGCCGCGCTCTACTGGCGTGCCCGCCTTGCAGAAGACGATGGAGACATCAGCATGGCCCGCGCCTGGTACGCCAAGCTTAGCGAGCGCTATCCAAACTTTTATTACGCGGTGCTTGCCCGTCAGCGTTTAACCGCGCTCTCCGCCACGCCCGCGCCCGTACACGCGCAGGATGATCTCCTCACGCACATTCCGCCGCGTAAGCCCACGCCGCCGGAGGCGCAGCAGACCGAGCCGCCGCCCAACCGCCTGCGCGCCGAAAAAGCCCGCCTGCTGGTCAACGCCGGACTCTTCGAGTACGCCATCCGCGAGCTGCAATCTGAAGGCGCGGGCCAGGGTCCCAACTGGATGACCCTGATGATCGCGCGCATCCACGCCGACGACGCCGATTACAAGGCCATCCAATATCTTAAAAAAGCCGTGCAGGGTTATTACAGTTACGACTCTCCGGGCCTGCCGCGCGCCTACTGGGAGCTGCTCTTTCCGCGTCCCTATTGGAGCGATCTCGTCGCCGGCGCGCAGGCCAACCAGCTCGACCCCTATCTGGTCGCGTCGCTCATCCGTCAGGAGAGCGAGTTCAATCCTTACGTCGTCTCGCACGCCAACGCCTATGGACTGATGCAACTGCTGCCCAAGGTCGGCAAGCAGGAGGCGCACGCGGCGCACCTCAGCAACTTCACCACGCAGTCGCTGCTTACGCCACGCACCAATCTGCAACTCGGTACGCATTACTTCCGCAAAATGGTGGAGGCCTACAACGGGCAGGTGGAATACGCTCTGGCCGCCTACAACGCAGGCAGCAATCGCGTGGATCAATGGTTGGCCGATGGACACTTCCGCGACGTGCCGGAGTTCGTTGAGTCCATTCCGTTTACGGAGACGCGTGAGTACGTGCAGGCCATCCTGCGCAACGCACAGGTTTACCAGCGGCTGTACCCAAGGGAATAACTTGATTGATTAGAGATGTGAATTGAGCGAAGCGCAGGAGCTAGTCCTGCTCTCTGTGTCCTTCGAAGCCGAAGATCAGCTCCCAGCCCAGCAGCACCGCGCCGCAGACAATCGCCGAATCCGCCAGGTTGAAGTCCGGCCACACGTGCGTGCCAACGTAGAAGTGCAGAAAGTCCGTGACCCTGCCATACAGAATGCGGTCGTAGAGGTTGCCCACCGCGCCGCCGAGAATAAACGCCAGCGCCAGGCTCATCACCATTGAGCGTCCCACCGAGCGCCACAGCATCCAGCCAACCACCAGCATCGCTGTCGCGCTGAAGCCAACCAGCAGCGGAATCCTTACGTGTGCGGGCCAGTCGGCAAACATGCTGAAGGCCGCGCCGGTGTTTTCCACGTGTGTAATGCTGAAGAAGCCCGGCACGACGGGAATGCTCTCGTAGTTCAGCACCACGCGGTGCGCCACCACGTACTTGGTCAGCCGGTCGGCGGCAATCACCAGTGCGGAGAGTCCGAAGTACGCTCCCCGCAGGCTGCGCTTATGCATTGGTCGCGCCCACAATCGTTTTCAGGTTGGCCGAGCAGCGCTCGCACACCGTGGGATACGTCGCATCCTCGCCCACATGCGTCGAGTAGTTCCAGCAGCGCTCGCACTTCTCGCCCTCGGCCTTCGTCACTTCCACGCTCAGGGCCGAGCCCTCGCGAATCTCCACCTGGCTGGCCACGAAGAACGCCGGCAGCTTGTCGGCATACAGACGCAGCCGCTTCAGCTCGTCGCCCGTGGCCGTCACCACAACCTTGGCCTCCAGGTTCGCCTTGATCGTTTTGTTGTTGCGCAGCTCTTCCAACTGGCGCAGCGCCAGCTCGCGCACGGCGAACAGCGCGTCCCAGTCAGCGCGAATCTGCGCCGCCTGTTCGCGGTCGCGAATCTCGCCCGTCACGTCGCTCGCGTTGGGGAAGAGCGCGAGGTGCACGCTCTCCGGACGCGACAGCATCTTCGGCATGTACTGCCACACCTCGTCGGCGGTAAAGCTCAGCACAGGTGCCACCAGCCGCAGCAGCGCCTCGCCAATCCTCCACAGCGCCGTCTGCGCCGAAAGCCTCTCAGGCGATGTCCGCGGGAAGGTGTACAGCCTATCCTTCAGCACGTCAAAGTACACGGCGCTCAGGTCCACGGCAAAAAATTCATTCAGCCGCTGGTAGATGCGGTGGAAGAGCATCTGGTCGTACCAGCCTCTGCACTCCTCGGCCACGTCGGCCATGCGCATCAGCATGTACTGGTCCAGCGGCTCCAGCTTGTCAAAGTTCACCGCATCCTGTGACGGACGGAAGCCATCGAGGTTGCCCAAAATGTAGCGGAAGGTGTTGCGAATCTTGCGATAGTTCTCCGCCACCCTGGCCATCAGGTGCTCGCTGGCCCTCACGTCCTCGCGGAAGTCCACGCTGGCCACCCAGAATCGAACGATCTCTCCGCCCATGCGCTTGGCAATATCCACCGGGTCCACGGTGTTGCCCAGGCTCTTGCTCATGGCGCGGCCGTTCTCGTCCAGCGTCCAACCATTGGTCGCCACTGAGCGATACGGCGAAACGCCGTTCAGCCCAATCGAGCACAGCAGAGATGAGTGGAACCATCCGCGGTATTGATCTCCGCCCTCAAGATACATATCCGAGGGCTGCCACCGTCCGTAGATGCCGGGCAGCACGCTCGCCTGCGAGGCGCCACTCTCAAACCACACGTCGATGATGTCCATCTCCTTGCGGAACTCCGCGTGGCCGCAATGCGCGCACAGGCTTCCTGCCGGAAGAATCTCCGCCGCGCTGTGTGAGTACCATGCATTGGAGCCCTCGCGCCCAAACAAATCCACCACGGCGCGGTTCGCATCTTTGGACTCATGCAACTTGCCGCACTTTTCGCAGAAGAAGACAGCAATCGGCACGCCCCACAAACGCTGACGGCTAATGCACCAGTCCGGACGCGTGGCCACCATGTTGGCAATGCGCTCCTCGCCCCACGCCGGATCCCACTTCACTCCGGCGATGGCCTTCAGGGCCTCTGTGCGCAGAGTGCCTTCACCCAGCTTGCCTTCCATGCTGATGAACCACTGCTCCGTGGCGCGGAAGATGACCGGCTTGTGGCAACGCCAGCAGTGCGGATAGCTGTGCTCGATATCTTCGCGTCCCATCAGCACACCGCGCTCTTTCAGCAGCGCGATGATCGGCTCGTTGGCCACGCTGACCTTCAAGCCCTCGTACTCCGGCAGCCCGTCATGCAGCACGCCCGCCTCGTCCACATGGCACGTCGGGTCCAGCCTATACTTAACGCCTGTGTAGAAGTCATCCGCGCCGTGCGAAGGAGCCGTGTGCACCGCGCCTGTGCCCGTGTCCATGGTCACGTAGTCGGCCAGCACGCCCAGCACATCGCGCTCTAAAAACGGATGCGCAAACACCACACGCTCCATCTGCGCGCCCGCAAAACGAGCCACCACGTCGGCCTGCGATGCCGGAGCGTTCGGCTGTCTGCGGCTCTTTAAGTCGCATTTAAGAATTGTTGTCGCGGCCAGTTCGTTGGCCACAATGTACACGCCGCTATCGCAATCCAGCGCAACGTACTCCGCGCGCGGATTAAACGTCACCGCCAGTGATGCCGGAAGCGTCCACGGCGTCGTCGTCCAGATGATGGTGCTGACCTTGTCAGCATACGCCGCCAGCTCCGGAACAATCGCAGCGGCGTCGCTCTTCAGCCGGTACTTCACATACACCGTCGGCGAGGTGTGATTCTCGTACTCCACTTCCGCCTCGGCCAGTGCCGTGCGATCCTGGATGCACCACCACACCGGCTTCAGCCCCTTGTACACCATCCCTTTTTCCAGGAAGGCGTAAAAGTTCTCGATCACCTTCGACTCATACTCCGGCGTCATCGTCGAGTACGGATTCTTGAAGTCTCCGAACACTCCCAGCCGCTCGAATTGATCGCTCTGCGTCTTCACCCACTTGTCGGCGTACTTGCGGCAGGCCTCGCGAACCTCCAGCGGATCCATCTGCAGCTTTTTGCCGCCCAGTTCCTGGTCCACCTTGTATTCAATCGGCAGGCCGTGACAGTCCCAGCCCGGCACATAGGGCGAGTCGTACCCAGCCATCGTTTTCGACTTGACGATGAAGTCCTTCAGACACTTGTTCAGCGCGTGGCCAAGATGAATCGCCCCGTTGGCATACGGAGGCCCGTCGTGCAGCACCCAAGTCGGCGAACCCTTGCGTGCCTGGCGCACCAGGTCGTAGATGCCAATCTTCTGCCAGTGCTCGAGCATCTTGGGCTCGTTCTGCGGCAGGTTGGCTTTCATCGCAAAATCGGTCTTGGGCAGGTTGACTGTTGCCTTCAGGTCCACGCTGGTATCGTTCTCCACTTCGTCATGCTAGGAATCTTTCCATTATAAATCCCCCGCGCCTGCCCGCGCCTGCGGCCGGAGGGCCATCTGTTGGCCCGTACCCTACTTCATCACTAGCCAAGCGCCAGCGGCCGGAGGGCCATCTGTTGGACCGTACCCTACTTCATCACTAGCAAGCGCCAGCGGCCGGAGCGGTATCCTTTGGCGCGTACCCGACTCTTTACCCGCCGGAGCGGCCTCATTCCACCTGCCAAACCCCTTATCGCTGGATTTTCCCCCGGCCCCTAGAGCATGATAGATAGATGGTAGAACTCTGCGTGGGCGCCGTAGCACGTTGACGGCCGCCGCAGCCTGGTGTGGATGAGCGACTCCAAGGGTATCTGCAAATACTGCCGTCAGCCGCTGAGCACAGATGGCCGCTGCCTCCACTGTCTGGAGGACGGTCATGTGTGGACCTTGCGTGACTGGCGTCCGCTGCTGCTGCTGGCCCTCATCATCATCTTTGGATTCAGCTTCACCCGTCTTGTCGTCGGCCACTATCAGCAAAAGACGGCTTTGCTCGCCCAGCAATATGCGGCCCAGGGCGATCGTCAGCTCGCCGCCCACCATCCGGCAGAGGCCGTACAGGCCTATGAGAGCGCCCTCGCCTACTCGCCCGACGAGCGCCACATCCGTCTGAGCCTTGGCGATGCCCTCATCGAGAGCGGCTATCGTAATGAGGCCATGGCCCAGCTCCACAACCTGTGGGAGGGCCGTCCCGACGATGCCGCGGTCAACCTCAAACTAGCCCGTCTTCAGGCCCTGGCACGGCAGCCGGAACTGGCTCTGCGCTTCTATCGCAACGCCATCGAGGGTGCCTGGCCCGGCCGCAACGACCAGGCAGCCGCCAACGTCAGTGTCCGCCTGGAGGCCGCCGAGTACCTCATCTCCCTCGCCCGCCGTGAGGAGGCGGAAACCGTCCTGATTGGCACGGAAGAGTCCATGCCCGTCTCCAGCGACCAGCAGCCATTGCTCGCCAGCCTCTTCCTCCGCAACGGAGACGCCGCCCGCGCGCAGATGCTCTACCAGTTGCTTCTCGTCCGCAATCAGCATGACTCCGATGCGCTCCTGGGCGCCGCCCGCGCCAACTTTCTGGCAGGGAACTACGATGCCGCGCGCCAGTATCTAGCACGCATCCGCCCCCTCAGCGCTCCCGCCGGCCTGCTCTCCTCCGAGCTCGACGCCATCGAGGCTCTCGACCCCTTTGCCCCCGGAGCCACGCCTCGCAGCCGGGCCCAGCGCACCATCTCCGCCTACCAGATCGCCCGCCACCGCCTGGATGCCTGCGACCTGGACAAAGTTCCGGCCGCCACCCGCGAGGCCGCCAACGTGCAATGGGTGGGACTCCGCCAGTGGGCTGCGCAGCTTGACCCCTTTATGAATCCGCGCAAGCTCCATGGCCGCGACGATGTGATCGAAAGCTCCATGCGCTTCGCCTTTCAGGCCGAGCTCTCCTCCAACTCCCTCTGCGGCCAGCCCTCCGCGGATGATGAACACCTGTTGCAGCTAGGACGTCAACGCCTTGGCGTGCTGCAAAGCCCGGGAGGTGTGCGATGAATCAGCGCTCGCGCCAGGTGCTGCAGGACCTGCTGGCCACCCCCGTCCGCCGCAAGTATTTTGAGAGCCTGCGCCACATGGCCGGGCCCACCGGCGTCCTCAGCATCCGCGAGGAGCAGTTCTTCCTCGTCCTGGCCATCGCCATCGGCATCCTCGCCGGCTTTGTCGTGGTCTGCTTCCGCATTGCCATCGGTTGGGCGCGCCTTCTCCTGCTGGGCGGAGGCATGCACCCCACCTGGCCGCGGGTTGTTCTCGTCCCGGCCCAGACCGGACTTGTCATCGCCTACCTCGCCCTTCGCTTTTTCCCCAAGGCGCGTGGCAGCGGCATCAATCAGACCAAGGGCGCGCTCTACATCTACGACGGCTTTATCGCCCCCGCCACCATGGCCGGCAAGTTTCTGCTCTCCGCCCTGGCCATCGGCAGCGGCCAGTCGCTTGGTCCGGAAGACCCTGCCTTGCAGATTGGCGCCGGTGTGGCCTCCGCCCTCGGTCGCTGGCTCCGCGTCAGCCGGGAGCGGTTGCGCCTCATGGCTCCCATCGGTGCCGCCGCCGGCCTGGCTGCCGCCTTCAACGCCCCCATCACGGCTGTCCTCTTCGTCATAGAGGAGATCATCGGACGCTGGAGCGCAGGCATCCTCGGAGCCATCGTGCTCTCCGCCATCTCTAGCGTGGTGGTCGAGCGCTGGTTCCTCGGCGATGCGCCACTTTTCCACGTTCCGGAGTATCACTTCTCCGGTGCCACCGAGCTGCTGGCCTTTGCTGCCCTGGGCGTTGCCGGAGGCGTGGCCTCGCTGCTATTTGTCAAACTTATCAAGAACTTACGGCCATACCTACGCCGCCAGCCGCAGTGGACGCAGTATCTGCAACCGGCCCTTGCCGGTGGCATCATCGGCTTTGTCGCCATCCGTTATCCGCAGCCCCTCGGGGCAGGCTATGAGTGGATCGACCTGGCCATGCATAACCGCTTTGCCTGGAAGATGTTAGCCCTGCTGGCCGTGCTCAAGATCTTCACCACCGTGCTCAGCTTTGCCACCAGCACGCCCGGCGGCTTGTTCGCGCCAGTGCTGTTTATCGGGGCCATGCTCGGCGCCTCGGTCGGCTCCTACGAGCAGCATCTGTTCCCGTATCTATCTGTACCCATTGGGGCTTACGCGCTGGTCGGCATGGGCGCGCTCTTTGCTGGCATCATGCGTGCCCCCATGACATCGGTGTTCATGGTCCTGGAGGTGAGCGGAAACTACTCCATCATCCTGCCCGTAATGATCTCCAATTCAATCGCTTACGTCATTTCACGCTGGGGCCAGCCCACCCCGCTCTTTGATCTGCTGTCGCGCCAGGATGGCCTCGACCTTCCTTCCATTGAGGAAGAGCGCGAGAACACCGTGCTGCATGTGGAAGATGCCATGCGCCCGGTGCAGGGAAGAGCCCTGCTGGGCGATGAGCCGCTGAGCTCCGCGCGCACCCTGGTGGCCGCCAGCCCGGAGCCATACCTGCCCGTGGACCTCGGCGAGGGGCGCTGGAGCGTATTGAGCCGGGAGGACTTACTGGCCGATGGGCTTGATATGTCGCAGCCTGTCCGCACGATTGTCCGCAACCGCGTGCCCCGACTCTTCCAGGATCAGACGTTGGAAATAGCCCTGCGCTTTGTTGAGGATCGCCACCTGCTGCCGGTGGTGAACCGCGGCAACCTGGGAATGCTGGTGGGAGTTGTCTCCCTGGAGGACATTTTGCGTGCCTACCGCAGGGCCGGAGTCACCGATATGCATGTGCAGGATGGTTAATATTTCCAGTGGTTCCAGTGTCAATGTAATACATTAACTAATGAACGTAATGTGATGTAGATAAAATGAATAAAGGTAGTGCATGACTATGACTGATAACGATATTGCAGCCCGGCAGCTCGCAGCCCTTTACGCCGATGGTTACTCATTAGAAACCTTTGAGCGTTATCCAAAGGCCATCGGAATCAGCCGCGGTAATTGCCTTGTGCTCGTGGAGAATACAGAGACGGGACTGCGCATGATCGGACGTCCTGGTTGGAAGATGGGCGGTTTGATGGGCGTTCTAGTGGAGAGAGATGGACGCCAAGTGTTTCAATACAAAGAGGAAATGATAGAGGCTACCGACGAGCGTCTGGACGAGCTGCAGAAATTTACTGCCTACGTCGAGGTCATCTTGCACGGCGGAGAGCATGAGCAGCAATACCTGAACTTCTTTGGCAAGCGGACCTCGAACTAAAACAACCCATCCTCGACGTCTGAATAGACGATTAAACACAACCAGGTGAAAGAGTTATAGGTTACTCAGGCATCGGTTCATTGCCGCTGTAAAGGACGACCTTTGGCTGAAAGAGCGTTCCGGCGATGCGCTGGGCCACCGCGAGCAGCAGATCGCGGCTGGCAAATACCTTGACCAGCGGAGCATCCGAGTACTCCGGCAGATTGACCGGACGGCCGTTGCGGATGGCGGCGACGACGTCTGGCGCGGCGGTGACCGACGGCATGTGGGTTAGTATGCGGCGTGGGTGCAGGTATGGAGTCGGCGCCTGGGCAATGGCCGCAGCTGGGGCAGGAGACGCCTTCAGGGACAGAGCGGCAGGCGAGGAAAAGGGGCTATCAGCGACGTTGCCGTTGACCTCCTCGCCGGTAGTAACGCCATACGCAACGTCCGATAATGAAGATTCTGATAAATTAGTATTGCTGCGCGCCAAAGCTAGACTTTGCTTTAGCTCTTCGGTGTACGCCATTAATTCATCGATAGTTATAGCGTTGGTAATATTGAATTCCCCGCTGGCGGTACGGCGCAAAGAGGCAAGATGCGCCCCGCAGCCAAGCACTTGACCGAGGTCATGAGCGAGCGAGCGGATGTAAGTTCCGGCAGAGACTTCGGCGACAAAGCGGACGCGGTCGCCCTCCATACTGAGCAGTTCGAAGCGATGCACCTCCACTTCGACGGGCGCCAGCTCGACGGGTTTTTCCCGGCGGGCCAGCTTGTAGGCCGGGACGCCCTTCACCTTCTTGGCAGAAAAGTCCGGCGGACGTTGCAGGATGCGTCCGGTGAAGGCCGGTAGCTGGGCTCGGATCTGGTCGAGCGTAGGGAGAGTCTGGGTGGATGGTCCGATGGTCGATGGAGCCTCGCCTGCTGGCAGCGGTTCGCCGGTGGGAGCCACGGGGTCGCCCTCGGCGTCGTAGGTGGTGGTGGCAAAGCCCAGGCGAATCTCGCCTTCGTAGGTCTTGCGGGCATCGCTGAAGAACTGGGCCAGGCGGGTGTAGCGGCCCAGGACCATGGGCAGGACGCCGGTGGCCATGGGGTCCAGGGTGCCGAGGTGGCCGACGCTGCGCTCGCCGGTGATGCGGCGGAGGCGGTTGACGACGTCGTGGGAGGTGAGTCTGGCGGGCTTGTCTATGATGAGAACGGCGTTTAGCATTCCCTTCCATGGTCATGGCAAAGGGGTGCGGCGGTCAATGGAAGGATTCGGCAAAGCGAGTGGATTTCCTGTTTTACGTGTTTCTACGGTGACGGGCTGAGTGTGTCCCGGGGTATCCCAAAGGCGGTAGTGATGCCGTATGATGTTTAGACCAAGGACAACTGACAGCCACCTACCATGCTCCCACTGAAAGACGACACCCCCCGATATTCGGCGCCGCTGGTGAACACCCTGCTGATATTGATCAACGTGGTGGTGTACCTATTTGAAGGCACGCTGGAGCCGCGGGCGCAGGCGCAGTTTGTGAAGCTTTTCGCGCTGAATCCGGCGCGGCTGGTGGCGGCCCTGGAGTCGGCGCTACATCCTGTGGTGCTGCATGGCGCACATGGAGTTGCCCACGGCGTGGCCAGTGGCGCGGCGTGGCAGTGGGCGTTGCTGCCGGTGATGACCAGCATGTTCATGCACGCCAGCTTCTGGTATCACCTGCTGCCGAATATGTGGTTCCTGTGGGTGTTTGGGCGCAGCATGGAAGACGCCCTTGGGCATGGCCGCTATCTGATCTTTTACCTGGTGTGCGGCGTGGCGGCCGCGGCGGTGCAGGTTATCAGCGATCCGGCGACGACGGTGCCGATGGTGGGGGCGAGCGGCGCTATTGCCGGCATCATGGGTGGATACTTTGTGCTGTATCCGCGGGCGCGCGTGCTGATGCTGGTTCCCTTCCTGTTTATCTTCTTTTTGTGGCTGCCAGCGTGGGCGGTGCTGGGCTACTGGTTTGTGATCCAGTTCCTGAGCGGAGTGGGCACGGCGCTGGTGCAGAATGAGCGCGGCATGGGCGGCGTCGCCTTCTGGGCACATGTGGGCGGCTTTGTGGCCGGCTTTGGACTGATCAGCCTGTTCCCTGCCCGGGTGCGCAGATACATGTACCGGTAGCTCTGACTGCTCGCAGGATAAATCAAATACAAAAACAACTGCCCCACTCTCCGCAAAATATCGGCGGAAGAATGGGGCATGGCGCTAAGCCGCGAATGCGGTTAGCGACGGTAGTCGCGGTGGTCGCCATCAGGATGATGATTGTCATGATGGTTGCCGTCGCGGTGAGCGCGGTCGTTGTTCCAATCGCGATGGCCGCCGTAGTTGTGGTCATAGTGGCGATATCCGCGGGCGTCGCGCTGGTAACGATAGCCATCCTCGTAGTAGTAGCCATCGTGGTAGCCGCTGGTAAACACCACGGCCGGGCCTCCGAGCTGGACTCCTACGGCGATCTGGGCTTCGGCCTTGGGCGGCGAAGCCAGTGCAAATGTAAGCACCAGGCCAAATACGGCAAATGCGATTTTCTTGATCATACTTTTGGAACCTCCGTTAGAACTTTGTAGCAGCCATTCGCGGGGAATCTTCGTGCACCCCGGACAATTGAGCGTAGCAATCGCCAACTGAAAATGATGGTCAATATAGCTCGCCTTTGCCGTTGGTTCATTTGCCGCGATGTGGCATGGATACATGAAAAGGCCCCGCGCGGATGGCGGGGCCTTTTTTAATGCGCATTTTGCTGCGCGTGAATTGCGCGGCTATGGGTAGTCCTGGCGCGTGGGACGCACGACGACATTGCTGAGATGGACATGCGCGGGCAGGCTGACGATGCCGAGGATGGCATTGGCAACGTCTTCGCCATAAAGCAGGGGGCCGAAGTTATCGTGAAATTTTTTGACCAGCTCGTCACTGTATCCTGCGACATCCTGAAATCCGCTGATGACGATGCCGGGCTCGACGAGCGAGACGCGCACGCCGACGGGGCCGATCTCACGGCGAAGGCCCTCTGCCAGTGAGTGCACGGCGAATTTCGTGGAGCCGTAAACGGCGCTGAAGGGCGAGACCGAGCGCCCGACGACCGAACCGATAACGATGATGTCGGCCGGATGCTGCGGAAAGCGCGTCTTCTGCGCGGCGACCATCTGGCGCGCGGCCTTCTGCATGAGAGCCAGTGCGCCGACGACGTTGACCTTGAGTACGTCAGCAAAGTCGGTGCGGTCGCAGTCCTTGACCGAGCCTCCGAGACCGCGGCCCGCGTTGACGACGACGAGATCGGCGGAGCGGCCAAAGCGGGCTTCGGCGGTCTCAAACAGGCGGTCGAGGACGGATTCATCGGCGGCGTCTCCGGCGACGCCCACAAAGGCCGCGCCAAGTTCCTTCTCCAGGGCGGAGAGCTTGGCGGCCGTGCGTCCGCTGCCGATGACGGCGTATCCGGAGGCGATGAACTTGCGGGCCGTTGCTTCTCCTATGCCTCTGGTGGCGCCAGTGACGATGGCAATGCGAGGGTAGGAATCGATCATGATGTGTCTCCCTGGGTACAGTTTACGCCTGGATGGCGCGAATTACGATGCGATGAGACTCGTAAAGAGCGGATGTGTCAGAGGTTTCGAAGGTTTCAGAGGTGAAGAGCAACGACTAGAGCTTGCCGGCCGAGGGGGTGATGACGATCTCCTCGACATTGGCGTTGAGCGGCAGGGTGACGGCTTCGGCCACCAGGCGTCCGACTGTATCGGGTGCGACCATGGAGCGGCGCGGCGCGTTGGGCCAGAACTGCTTCCAGATGGCGGTATCTGTGGCGCCGGGCAGCAGGGCGACGACGCGGATTTTGCGCTCGCGCATCTCCTCGCGGAGTGTATCGGTAAAGCCCAGCAGGCCGCGCTTGCTGGCATTGTAGGCGGCCATGTCGGGAAAGCTGGTGCGGGCGGCGACGCTGAGATTGTTGACGATGACCGCACCCTTCTTCATCAGCGGAAGGATGGCCGTTGTGACCAGGAACGTGCCGTGAAGATTGGTTTCGACCACTTCGCACCAGGTGGCGAAGTCGAGCGTGGCGATGGGCTGCAACGGTCCGGCGATGCCAGCGTTGTTGATGAGCACATCCACGCGGCGCAGTTTGCGCAGGGCCGCGCCAAGGCGGGCGACGGATTCGGGATTGCGAATGTCGCAGGCATGGGCGGTGGAGTTCGGCAGGCGCGCAGCAATTTTGGCTAGCAGGCGCTCATCGCGTCCGACGAGGATAAGGCGGAAGCCGCGCTGGGAGAGCTGTTCGGCAATGGCCAGGCCAATGCCGCGAGTGGCTCCGGTGACGACGGCGATTTTTGCGCGAGCTGCCATGCGGAAAGAGTAGCACGGAAAGGTAAGCCCCATCGCAAAGGATGGGGCCGGTGGGTTACGCAAGATTCGTGTTGATGCGAGAGTGGCTCGCGGCGCTAGGCGCTAGAAGCTGCTGCTCTGCTTTTTGCGTACGAGCGAGAGAAACTCATTGCGCGTGCTGGGCTGGCGGAAGCTGCCGAGCATGGCCGAGGTGACGGCCGAGCTGTGCTGCTTCTCCACGCCGCGCATCATCATGCAAAGGTGGCGCGCCTCAATCACCACGCCGACGCCCTGCGGCTGGATGATCTCCTGAATGGCTTCGGCGATCTGGGTGGTCATGCGCTCCTGCACCTGCAGGCGGCGGGCGAAGACCTCCACCAGGCGCGGCAGTTTGCTGAGCCCGATGACCTTGCCCTTGGGGATGTAGGCGACGTGCACCTTGCCGAAGAACGGCAGCATGTGGTGCTCGCACATGCTGAACATCTCAATGTCTTTGACGATGACCATCTCGTCGTAATCAACGGTGAAGAGCGCGTCGTTGACCACGTCGGCGGGCTGCAGTTGATAGCCGCTGGTGAGGTATTCCATGCTCTTGGCTACGCGTTGCGGCGTATCCAGCAGGCCCTCGCGCGAGGGATCTTCGCCGACACGGGCCAGCATCTGGCGGACGAGCTCCTCCATGCCAAGGTTTTCGTGCGACTGCGTGGCGTGCTGCTCCTGGTGGGGAACGCGCTTGTTGTTAATTGCGACTGCCTTCATAAAATACTGATCTCCCAAAGCCTTGCTTTGACGCCGCTACACCTATTGTACGGAGGAAGGCGCGTTATCGCCCAACCCGTCACCCAACGCCTCAAAGGAGTTGTTGCCGGTCTCCTCAAGGCGAATACCTTCCAGATGAGCCGGCAGCCCGGCGCGGCTCAGAATTTGCTGGATGGCGAATGTGAGATTTTCCGTAGTAGGTACGACAGAGGCAAAATCTTGCAGCTCATTCAAATTTACATGATCGTAGCGATTTAATACCTGCTGGCTCACGATGGCGTCCAACTGGCCGAGGTCGCAGATCATCCCGGTGTGCGCGTGGGGCGTGCCGCTGACGGTGACCTCGAGAAAGTAATTGTGTCCGTGGCCGTGCGGATTATTGCACTTGCCGTATGTGGCATGATTGGCCGCCGCGCTGAGCGCAGGCGAATGCAGCCGGTGCGAGGCCGAAAAAAGATAGCGACGGGTAAGGTGAACCTTCATCGCGCATCCCCGTTCGTGATTTCGGAGCCTTCGCCAAAGCAATCCACAAAGAGGTCGGGCTGCTCGTACAGGCGCACGCGATAGAGGCGCGCGGGGGCAAGCTTCCCTTCCAGGCGCCGCCAGATGGCGATGGCAATATTTTCCGTGGTGGGAATGGCCGTGGCGAACTCCAGCACTTCCTTGTTCAGGTGGCGATGGTCGAAGTGGTCGAGAACGGCCTGCTGGAGGATTTCCTTCAGTACCTTGAGATCGATGACAAAGCCGGTGATGGCATCCACCTGCCCGGCGACGGTGACCTCCAGAATGTAGTTATGCCCGTGACCGTTGAGGTTGGCGCAGCGGCCAAAGGCACGCTCATTCTGCTCGGCATTCCACTCCGGACGGTGGTAGTAGTGCGCGGCGGAAAACTCGGCTCGGCGCGTGAGGTAGATTGTGGCAGGGACAGTCATTGGTATGCCAAATGGTAGAAATGCATCTTCCTTATAGATGACAACGGGCGCGGAGCGATGCGGAATATTTCCTACCTGCTAGGATTGTAACCCGTGTAATCTTTTCGGGCAGAATCAACCTACGAGCCGATGCGCTTTCTCTTCCTTACCTCCACGCCGATGAACATAGCCGCCGGTAGCGGCACGCACGTTGGCATCTCCAATTTAGTGCGCGGCTTGCAGGCGGCCGGGCACAGGGTGGAGTTGGCGTGCGACACTCCCCGATTGCCCAACTACACACTGGCACGATGGATATTCAACCGGCGGCTGCGAAAATTGGACACATCTGCGGCGGATGTAGTGGTGGGCTTCGATCTGGATGGCTACCAGATGCCGCACAGACCGGGCGTGCTGTATGTCGCATCGCTGAAGGGCGTGGTGGCCGACGAGGCGCGCTTTGAAAGCGGTTACACGCGATGGTCGATGACGCGGCAGGCAGCGTGGGAGCGGCGGCACGTGCAAGAGGCCGATCTGGTCATCTGCACCAGCGAGTACTCCGCCGGGCAGGCGATGCAGATGTATGGACTGAAGACCAAGCCGGTACTCGTACCGGAGGCGATTGACCTGCCGCGATGGCTGCGGCTGCTGGCGGAGGCGAAGGCCGAGGCGCGGGCGGATCGATTCACGGTGCTGAGCGTCTGCCGCTTCTATCCCCGCAAGCGGCTGCGGATTTTGCTGGAGGCGGCGGCGCGGCTGCGGACGAAGATTCCCGGGCTGGCCATGCGCATTGTGGGCGGCGGTCCGGAGGAGCGGAAGCTGCACGAGCAGGCGTCGCGGCTGGGGCTGGCCGATGTGGTGGAGTGGAGGAAGGACATCTCCATGAGCGAACTGGCCGCGGAGTACAAAAACTGCGATCTGTTCTGCCTGCCCAGCGTGCAGGAGGGCTTTGGCGTGGTGTTTCTGGAGGCGATGGCGGCGGGCAAAGCCGTAGTGGCCGCGAGGGCCGGTGCGGCTCCGGAGGTGGTTGGCCATGGCATATTGGTTGAGCCGGAGAGCGCCGAGGCCCTTGCCGACGGCATCGAGTGGGCCTGGCTCGAGCCTGCTTTGCGGCAGAAGATTGTGGAGGATGGATTGGAGCGTGTCAAAGAATTTGAGCTGAGCACGGTCACCGAGCAGTTCCTGGCAGTAGTCGCCAGGGCCCGTGCGACATTACAATAGAAGAGAGAATGGCGAAAAATATTATGCAATCACATTTCCGAGTGAACCGAGTTCTCTTCTCTCTGATGGTCGTGGCGCTGGTCATGGCGCTGGGTTCCTGCCGCAACAGCGTGCCCGCCGCGATTGGCACCACGGCTCCGGACTTTACGGTGAGCGACGGCTCGCGCAACATCACCCTGAGCCAGTTGCGTGGCAAGCCCGTGCTGCTGGTCTTTTGGGCTACATGGTGCCCGCCCTGCGTGCAGGAGACTCCGGCGCTGGTGGCCTTGCAGCAGCAGATGGGCAGCAAAGTTACGGTATTTGCCGTGAGCATGGACGAGGACGAGGCGGCCTACAAGAACTTTACGGCGAAGCATATGCCGGGCATCCTGACGGCGCGCGACGGCGAGCATAAATCCAGCGCTGCCTATGGAACCTTTGCCTACCCCGAGACCTTCCTGATCGACGCCAAGGGCAAGATCATGCGTAAGTTCATCGGACCGGTGGAGTGGACTTCGCCGGAGATGCTGGATTACTTCAGCAAGATTTAAGGCCGGAAGATTGAAAGGAAGCGGCGATGAGTTGGCGCAAAGCGCGTAACGCAGCTTTCCTATTACTGGCTTACGCCGTGGCACTGATGCCGCGTCTATACGTTGTTCGGAACCCGGGCGCGGCGGTGCTCTACCGCGATGGCGCCACTGGGCTTTACAACGGCGATGAGTTGATGGTTCTCTCCGCGATGCTGGACCGTCTGCTGGGAGTGCCAAGCCTGGGGACGATGTGGCCAGTCGTCACTCTGCAAATGCTAAGCCTGCCGCTGTGGCTGGTGAGGGCACTGGGGGGCACGCATCTGCCGCATGGTCATGCTGCCATCCTTGCCCGTTTGGCGCAGGAGTTGGCCACGGCCGTTGCCAATCCGATCGCTTCCCTTACATTGATGCGTACAGTTAACGCCACGACGAGCGCCGTGGCAGCAAGCCTGGCGGCGGCCATTGCGCTGCGCTGCGGGGCTAGCCGCAGCTTCACCCTGTTGACGGCAGCGGCTGTGGCTGTGTGCCCTATTTTCTTTCTGCAATCCGTGATGGCCTCCGGCGAAGGTCTGATGTTGACCATGGAACTGGCCGCGCTGGCATTGCTGCTTCCCTTTTACATGGAGGATGAG
This sequence comes from uncultured Acidobacteriota bacterium, assembly GCA_903851035.1. GTDB lineage: Bacteria > Acidobacteriota > Terriglobia > Terriglobales > Acidobacteriaceae > TOLSYN. Next base: position 34,634 of record CAINND010000064.1, read on the forward strand.
GACGGTCGGCACCTAGGGCGCTGCCTGGCGGCAGGATTCTGTTTTTCGGCCGCGATCGCAAGCAAGTACACGGCGGCTCCGGCCGTGCTGTTGCTGGGCGGTGTGCTGCTGCAATGGAGGCGGCCTTGGCAGAGCCTGCTGCGGTTGGCATCCTTTGCCGTGGGTGCAACCATTGGCGCGATGGCCTTGATCCCATGGATATGGCTGGAGCCGCTTCGGCTGGCCAAGGGAGTACTGGGAAATCTGTCAAAGACAGGCTCGGCATCCAGTTTGCCGCAATGGCTGGAGTTGCATCGCCAAGCTTACGGCGTATCGGGTTGTGTGCTTGTGGTGGCCATTGTTACCGCGGGTGTGTGGGCGCTGGCAGTCAGCCATGGGCGTCAGAAGTCCTGGCTGGCATGGAGCCTGCTTACCCTGGTGGCAGTCAACCTGCCGGTTTATCAACATGCCACGTCGGCATATGCGCGCTACCTTGTGCCGGAGATGCTGCCGCTGCTGGCCCTGGCGCTGGGAGCGCATCTGCAATGGCAGCGCACAACTGCAAAGCACGGACTGCGCATAGGCACGGCCCTTGTGGCGGCGCTGCTGCTGGCGGGAGCCGGCATCAGCCTGGTGGGCGATATGCGCTACGCGCGCAGCAGCGATGGCATGGAAGAAGCTTTTGCCCTGCGCGGCAAGATTGCGGCGGAAAACTGGTATCTGCCCGATGATGTATTGTCGCTGCATAAGGGGATGTTGAATGCTGCGTACCTGGACGGTGCGTGGACACGCGCATTGCAACTTGAAAAATCAAACGATGGGCTTAGGGAGTGGTTGACCACGCACGGTTTGCCATTGGATTCAGCCGATGTGCTGGAAAGAAATTTTTCCGAGTATGAGCAATCGCAGGCTGTCCATATCCGCCTGTTGCGGCACTATGCACTACCGGGCGGCGGAACACAGGTGGTATTTGGCGCGCGCAATCTGCCCGATGCTGCGCTAGGCAGAAATGCTCTGCTCAGCTTGAGCTATAACGATGCGCAGCGCAGCTACCTTGAGAAGTCCAGCGCCGCCATGCTGGACCGTTGCCAACTGCACGCCGAGGTTCCTCTGCTGCATGCCAACGAGTGGTGCTGGTACCAGCATTAAAACTCACAAACAGGAAATGCCGAACGGCGCGGAGAAATCCACGCCGTTTCTATTTGCGTTGAAGCCGGGCACGACAGCACATTCCTGGCGAGATGGCTCGCGATGGCGTGGGCGCGATCCTTACAATTTAGCGCGGCCCAGGCGCAGAGCGTTTGTAATCACCGAGACGGAGCTGAAGCTCATGGCGGCGGCGGCAAAGATCGGGCTTAGCAGCCATCCGGTGAAGGGATAAAGAATTCCGGCGGCGAGCGGAACGCCGAGCGCGTTGTAGAAGAAGGCGAAGAAAAGATTCTGGCGGATGTTGCGCATGGTGGCCACGCTGAGGTGGCGGGCGCGGACCAGCGCCGCAAGGTCGCCGTGCAGCAGGGTGATGCCGGCGCTCTCCATGGCAACGTCGGTGCCGGTGCCCATGGCGATGCCGACATCGGCTTGCGCGAGGGCGGGAGCGTCGTTAACGCCGTCTCCGGCGAAGGCCACGGCTCTGCCCTGCTGTTGCAGGCGGTTCACGGCGTCGGCCTTGGCGGCCGGAGAGAGCGCGGATTGGTACTCGCGGAGATTGAGCTGGCGGGCGATGAACCCGGCCGTGGTGGGACTGTCGCCGGTGAGCATGACGATGCGCAGTCCCTGGCGGCGAAGTTCGTCGAGCGCGGCGGGCGCGCTGGGCTTGATGGCATCGGATAGCGCGAAGAGCGCAACGAGTTTGCCGCTGGCGGCCATCTGCAGCACGCTCTTCCCTTCCGCGCGGAGTTCCTCGGCGCGGCGGGTGGCCTGCTCCTGAATTGCGACGCCGTGGGTGGCGAGGAAGGCGGCACTGCCGAGGAGAACTTCCTGAGAAGAATCCTGCGTGACGATACGGCCGCTGACTCCTCCACCGGCGGTGGAGGAGAATCCTTCGATGGCAAGCGGCTTCAATTTACTTTCATCAGCCGCGCGCAGGACGGCCTGGGCGAAGGGATGCTCGCTGCGAGCTTCCAGACTGGCGGCCCAGTGCAGCGCGGTAGCCTCGTCCACATCGTATGCAACGATTTCGGCCAGCGAGGGACGCCCCTCGGTGAGCGTGCCGGTTTTATCCACCACCAGGGTGTCTATGCCGGCGAGCGATTGCAGGGCGGCGGCGTTGCGGACGAGGACTCCGGCGCGTGCTCCGCGGCCTGTGCCGACCATGATGGCCATGGGCGTGGCCAATCCCAGGGCGCAGGGGCAGGCCACGATGAGCACGGCAACGGCGTTGACCAGCGCGCGCGGCAGCGCAGGCGCGGCTCCGAAGATCATCCAGAGGATGAACGTGAGCGCGCTGGCGGTGACGACTGCGGGAACGAAAAAGGCGGCGACACGATCCGCAAGCTGCTGGATGGGGGCTCGGCTGCGTTGCGCCTGGGCGACAAGGTGGACGATCTGCGCCAGCAGAGTTTGCTGGCCGACGCGCTCGGCGCGCATGAGCAGCGCGCCGCTGCGGTTGACGCTGCCGCCGATAACGCGCGCGCCGGGTAGCTTTTCCACGGGCACGGATTCGCCGGTGATGAGCGATTCATCCACCGCGCTTTGGCCTTCGACAACAACGCCATCGGTGGGAACCTTTTCACCGGGGCGCACACGCAGGTGCCAGCCGGGGAGTACGTCGGCCAGCGGTACATCACGTTCGCGGCCATCGGCTTCCACCAGACGCGCAGTGCGGGGAGAGAGGTCGAGCAGCGCGCGCAGGGCGAGGCTGGTGCGCCCCCGGGCACGAAGCTCGAGAATCTGGCCGACGATGACGAGCAGGATGATGGCGGCCGCGGACTCGAAGTAAATATCCGGCTGGCCGTGCGGGCCGCGCAGCGAGGGCGGAAACCATGCGGGCGCCAGGGTGGCCACTGCGCTGTACACATAGCTTGCGCCCACTCCAAGCCCGATGAGGGTGAACATGTTGGGGCTGCGCAGGCGAATGGAGTTGACGGCGCGCTGAAAGAATGGCCATCCGCACCAGAGGACGACGGGAGAGGCCAACGCGAATTGCAGATAGGCCATGGCGCGGGCGTCCACACGATGTGCGAGCGGAGTGAACATGTGCAGCATGGCCAGCAGCAGCAGCGGCGCGCCAAAAAGGAGTCCCACGCGCAAGCGGCGCGACATGCTGAGCAGCTCGGGATTGGGCGCGTCCTCGGAGTCGGAGAGAGAGATGGTCTCGGGCTCCAGGGCCATGCCGCAGGAGGGACAGGCATCGGGCTTGGGAGAGCGAACCTCCGGACACATGGGACAGATGTAAAAAGTGGCTGGCTGCGCAGGGCTAGCAGGTGTTGCCGCCGAAGGTGTTGCGGCGGGAGCCGCCTTGATTCCGCCAAGCTGCACCATGCCGGAGGAAGGCGCGGAGTGTGCACCGCCGAGTTGCGTCAGTGGCGCGGGCATCATGCCGGCGGGGCGGTAGGCGGGGTCGAGATAGACCTCCGGCGTGGCGCGGAAGCGGTCGTTGCAGCGCGGGTTGCAGAAGTAGTAGTCGACGCCTTTGTAGTGGAAGTGGCCTCCGCGCGGGGCTGCGGGATCAACCATCATGCCGCAAACGGGGTCTTTTGACTTCTCGAGCTGTGCCATGGAGACTCTTTTCCGCCGGTGGCGCACGGCGTGCCCGTGTGCCACACACGCTGATATAGTAAATGCAATTGGCCGGCGGTTGTTTCAAGCATTCATCTGCGAGCCGGTGGGAGATGGCAATGACCTGCGTGGAAGTGAGCTACAACTATGGCGTGGCGCCCGATGCGGCCGTGCTGCGCGGCATGGACAATATTCGCGAGGTGTACGGCATCCGCCGCCTGCGCATGGACGAAGCAGCGCACCGCTTGACCGTGGAGTACGATGCGACCCGTATGAATCAGGAGACGGTGGTCAATCTGCTGCGGCGCACGGGATTGGATCTGAAACAGTAGGCCGCAAGCTATTCGGCGTCCTCGTGCTGCACGGAACAATTTATTGCGGCGATTCACACGCTGCAAAGCGGACTTCCACAGGCTCGGCTTGCCGAGGGCGGCGCGCGTTGTGTATATTAAATGAGGTCGCTGCAACGGCGTCCAATGTAGTGCGCGGGCTCTTTGCCCGTGTAGGTAACAAGGTACGCGCCCTTAGCTCAGCTGGATAGAGCGTCTGACTACGAATCAGAAGGCCGGGAGTTCGAATCTCTCAGGGCGCACCATCGAAATCAATCTATTTCCCGACGCGGCCACGATGGCCGCTTTTCTTTGCCGCAACTTCGGATGGAATCCGTACTTCCCGCACATCAATAGGCTGTGCCCACGTTGGAAGCGCCGTAGTACTCACTGGAGTACCAGAAGTGGCACTGCTGGCAGAAGCGCATTGTGGAAGGAACGTGTGTCGGGTCATAGGGCGCTCCCGGGTTATAGGCGCCATTGACGAAGAAGGTAGTGCGTACCTGCGTAATGCCAACTGGAACCGTCTCGCCGCTCTGTCCGCCGCCATACACGGCCATATTGTGCTGGTTGTGGCAGGTGGTGCAGACAAGAAAGTTATCGGCGACATTCGTGGAATTCGCCTGAGAAATTGTAGCCATGACTGCGCCTGGATAATAGGTGGCGACGAAGTTGGCATAGGGACTGTTCGCCGTGAGCGCAGACACGCTGATGGAGTTGCCGGAAACGCCGGCGGAAAGGCCGTAGTAACTGTTCGTCAAAATATTGCCCAGCACCTTGCCGAGGTTGGCCGTTTGCCCCAGAGGATGCTGATAGGTATATCCCAGGCCGGTGTTGCCACCCAGGTAGGTTGGGATCGGGTTCGGACCGTAAAGCGTCGTACTCAGCACTCCGTTACGGTTGGTGTTGAGTCCAACCGGGGCAGTGCCGTTCAGCAGGCCGAACGCCTGCTCGTAGGAGACGCCACTCATCATAGCGCTGCTGGAAACCGAGCCATCGTGACAACTGAGGCAGGTAGCAACGCCGCGATAGGTCGCGTCCTGCCAGGCGGTCGATGGATTCAGGGCACCGGGAGTCCATGTCAATTGTCCACTGTAGCGGCTGTTGCCGCCGTCAAAGCTGATGCCGGATGCGTAGTTGGACATGATGGCGCTGGTGTCCACGCCCCAAAGCGCACCCTGTGTTCCGTCGGTTGCCGTGCCGCCATTGCCAGTGGAGCCATTATGCGGTGAGTGGCACCCCGCGCAACTGCGTCCGCCGAGATCATGCGCACCCAACACATCGAAGTTTGGAATGTAATTCAGTTGCCCGGTCACATTGCCGGTAAATACTCCGGCCACGCCACCCTGCAGAGGAAGGTTCAACAGTGTTCCGGCGACACTCTGCGCCGGCAAATGACCGCTGGACAATAAAAGCAGAACCATCACATAGAGAGATGTTTTCACCGCATGACCCTCCTGAAAGCGCCTTCTTCCGTCCATTGACGGCATATGCGGCGCTACATTGCCCGCGCGGTGCATGGTGATGATTGCAGCGCAACGGACATACGACGGCAAAATCAGGAAAAAGAATCACACGCTCCAGCGAGCGATCTAAAGCACTTCCCTCTCAATTTTTGTCGGCGAATTTCAGAAGTGTCCGGTGTGAACGGTGGCACTAATTTGGGAAATAGGAGACGAACTCCGGCAGGTGCATTAGAGCCGTGTAATAAAAACGGAGTGCTCGCGATGAGAGCACCCCGTTTTACTAGGTTGAGATTGCGTCTAGCTCTTTTTCTCCACGGTGCTGTTGCGCTTGCGCGACTCGGTCTTTGCAGTGGGCTTGGCGTCAGCGGGAGCCGTGTCCTTTTGCGTCGCGGGCTTAGCATCCCCCGTGGGTTTGGAGTTGGGCTTGGTTTTCTCCGTGGGCTTTAACGCCCTGGGTGCAAGCGGTTTGCGCGGAATGGCCTTGATCTTGGACTCATCCACGATGGCCGTGCCTTCTGCTTTGAAGCCGGCGCCGGCGGGGATAAGCCAGAGATCGACCGTCTGTCCGGCTGCATCCGCCGTGCGAACCTCGATGCGTGCCGGGTCGATACCCTTCTCGCGGGTCAGGTAGTCCTTGCTGATGATTTAGTAAACAACCCAGGCTCTTGGGTTAAAACTATATGGTTGGATTCAACTAGTAGCTTAACCACTCCCAAAACAATGAC
>CAINND010000065.1 GCA_903851035.1 uncultured Acidobacteriota bacterium
CCCGCCCATAATACTTTCCGCACCCGAGCGCGCTGATATTGCTAGCTTCTTGAGATCACTACAATTGAGGCTAAGCCATTGATTCGCCCAATCATAGTGACAGCGTTGCCCCTTACTGCAATCACTCAGCGGCCAAGAAAAAGCAATAAATCAATTGGAATGGACAATAGTATGCCAACATCCGGCGGTGTAATGGCGCAGTGCGTCAAGCAGTTCCTGATAGGTGCCGTCGGCCTTGTTCTCATAGCCTCTGCGGAGAGTTGGGGGCAAAGTGCAGTGCAATACGAATATGATGCGGCCGGGCGACTAAGCCAGGTGACTTCCCCATCAGGCAACACCACGCAGTACAGCTACGATGCCGCGGGAAACATCACGTCGATAGTTACGAACATCACTACGCTGCTTGATGTGGTCGGCGTGTATCCGGAGTCAGGGCTGCCCGGTGATACTGTCACTCTCGTCGGCAACGGGTTCAACACTACGCTTGCGTCCAATACCGTCAAGTTTAATGGCGTACAGGCCACTGTGTTGAGCGCCACTGCAAGCCAGCTAACAGTTACTGTACCTGCCTTGGCAACCACGGGCACGATCACGGCAACCGTCGGAAGTACCACGGCAACGTCGGCCCAGGTCTTCCAGGTATCACCAAAACTTGCAGAGCCGACGATCACATCTTTCTCACCCACGATTGCCAGCCCTGGAGCGCTCGTCACAATCCTTGGCACCCACTTTTCCACCACTCCACTGGCCAACCGAGCGCTATTCAACAGCACGTTTGGCACCATCGGGGCGGCCACAGCAACCACTCTGGCAGTGCCGTTGCCAGCCAACACCGGCTCTGACCATGTCCCACATCGCCACTGGACACGGCGGTCGCGAGGTGACATGATGCCGGCATGCTCATCTGCGGACAGACGTTCAGCCCGGCCACTCTGGCGCACATTCGCCAGTGGGTCGAGTCTTCGCCTGACCTGACGCGCACCGCTTTGTCCCGTCGCGTCTGTGAACTGCTGGAGTGGCGCGACCCGCTTGGGCGCCTCAAGGACATGCAATGCCGCGTGGCCTTGCTCAAACTCCATCGTCGCGGCGTGCTTTCGCTGCCACCGGCATGTGCGCGTCCGGGACCCGGCAGCACAGCCTGGCAGGCTCGCGATGACGGCCGCATCGAAGGCCTTGAACTGGCCACCGTCCAGGGATCGCTTGGCGCGCTCGGACCGGTCTGGCTGTCGTTGGTGGAGGGCGGACAGGCAACGCAGTCCAGGGCGTGGTGGACCCTGATGCAGGTTCATCATCCCTTGGGCGGTGGGCCGCTGTGCGGTGCGCAACTGCGCTATTTCATCCACAGCAACGCAGGCTGCCTGGGTGCGTTGAGCTTCAGCGCCCCGGCTTGGCGCTTGCAGGCGCGCGATGCCTGGATCGGATGGAACGATGCTCACCGCCAGGCGGGACTTGCGCGCGTCATCAACAACAGCCGCTTCCTGATCTTGCCCGGCGTCCACGTGCCCCACTTGGCGTCGCACGTGCTCGGGCTCGCTCTGCGGCAGGTGGCGGGCGACTGGCAAGCCCACTACGGCATCACGCCGGTGCTTGCCGAGACCTTCACCGATCCTGCGCACTATCGGGGCACCTGTTACCGCGCCGCCAATTGGCAGCTGGTGGGCAGTACACGGGGCCGCGGCCGGCAAGACCGGCGCCCGATGCACGAACGATCGGCCAAGGAGGTCTGGCTGTATCCGCTGGCGCGCAACTGGCGTGCCGTGCTCGGTGGCCGCGAACCTCCGCCGGTGGCCACGCCTGCGGCGCCGGCGACCTGGGCCGCGGTCGAGTTCGGCGGCTGTGCGCTGGGCGATGCCAGACTCACGCGCAGGCTTGTGGAATTGGCCGAGGACTTCTACGCTCAGCCCACCGGCAGCATCCCGCAGGCCTGCGGCGGCGACCGGTCCAAGACCAAGGCCGCCTACCGCCTGCTTTCCAATCCGCGCGTGGACATGCAAACCCTTCTCGAGCCACATTACCTCGCCACCGAAGCACGTCTTGGCGCACATCGGCTGGTGCTCGCGGTGCAGGACACCACCAGCCTGAACTACAGTTCGCACCCGGCGACTCAGGGAATGGGGCCGGTGGGCAATTCCATCGAGGCGCGCGGTCTGCAGGTGCACAGCACCTTGACCCTGACGCCGGATGGCACACCGCTTGGCTTCATCGACGTGCAGAGCTGGGCCCGCAATGCCGAAGAGTTCGGCAAACGGCGCACCAGCCGCCAACGCCCGATCGGACTGAAGGAAAGCAACAAATGGCTGCACAGCCTGCAGATCTGCGCCGACGTGCAGCAGCGACAACCTGGCACGACGATCGTCAGTGTGGCCGACCGGGAGGCGGACATCTACGAACTGTTCGCGCAGGCGGCGGGCCCCGATTCGCCGCGCCTGCTGGTACGTGCGGCACAGAACCGGCGAGTGCAGAGCGAGCAGAAGCTGCTGTGGCCGACCGTGATGGCGCAGACACCGGCAGGCGACGAGGTGATCCGGGTGCCGCGTCAAGGCAGTCGGGCGGCGCGCGATGCCAAGCTCACGGTGCGCCATGCGCGGGTCAATCTGCTCGAACCGGGGGGCAAAGGCAGCCTGCCGGTCTGGGCCGTTCATGCCTGTGAAGAACACGCGCAGGAAGGCGCGAGCCCGCTTGAGTGGATGCTGCTCACCACGCTGCCGGTGGAGAGCCTTGAGCAGGCGGTGGAGAAATTGCGCTGGTACGCGCGACGGTGGACGATCGAAGTGCTGCACCGGATCCTGAAGAGCGGCTGCCGGATCGAGGAACGCCAACTCGATCAGGCGAGCCGGCTGGAGAACTGCCTGGCGCTCGATCTGGTCGTGGCGTGGCGAATCCTGCACCTGAGCAAGCTTGGACGTGAGACGCCGGAGTTGCCGTGCACGGTGTACTTCGAGGAAGCCGAATGGAAGGCCTTGGTGGCGCTGGTCAGCAAGAACCCGGACCCGCCGGAGAAGCCGCCGACCATCCGCGAAGCCATGCGCCTGGTCGGCAAGCTGGGCGGATTCCTGGGGCGCAAGAGCGATGGCGAGCCTGGTGCGCAGTCCCTGTGGATCGGACTGCAGAAGCTCGACAGTGCAGCCGAGATGTGGACAGTGATGATGCGGCGAATCAATGCGACACATCGTCCCGTGTCCCGCCGAGGATCTGGGTAAAGGTCAGAAGGAGGCCGGGTCACGTTGCCGCTTCGCGCAGCCCCTCGCGCCCCTGCGCGCTGGGCCCGGCAACCGGTGGCCGGGCGGCGCTTCGGTTATCATGCCCAGTCTGAAAGCGCGCCACGGGC
>CAINND010000066.1 GCA_903851035.1 uncultured Acidobacteriota bacterium
CGCGGCGGATGCGGATGAGCGGCTCGGCCTCGATGGCCTCGGTCACAGCGCGTCCGAACTCCAGGCGATCCACGGCCAGCGCGTGGCCAGCCGGAACGCTGGTGCGCGCGGCCAACTGCATCAGCAGGCTGTTGGCGTGGCGCATCTCCTGCTTCAGCAGCCAGGGCGCGGTGTCAACGCTATCGCTTTTCAGTGAGTTCGAGCAGACGAGTTCGCCAAAGAGGTCGGTCTCATGCGCGGGAGTATTGCGTACGGGGCGCATCTCCCATAGCTCCACGGCAAGGCCTCGGCGGGCACACTGCCAGGCCGCTTCCGGCCCGGCCAGCCCTGCACCGATCACGCGAATAGGCATGGCGTTCATTGATGGGTTGGACATGAGTTAGGCAACGTCTCCGGTGGCCTGCGCGGCTTCCGCAGCTTCGGCCGCACTCCGCTTGCTGTGCGCGTTCACCCAGCGCACCAGCAGCACAACAATGATCACCAGCACGGCGACTACGGCGAAGAATGCCCCGCGATGATGGGCAAAGGACTCGGCCAGGAAGTGAAGAATCTCCGGCCCGTAGGCGATGATGAGCAGCCCAAGAATGATGAAGCGCAGCACGCGGCCTACAAAGATGGAGAGCACAAAGTGCAGGTAGCGCATCTCGGTGACGCCGGCCATCAGCTCAAAGGCCTTAAAGGGAAAGCCCGGCGGCATCAGGGCGGGGATGATGAGCGCCATGTCGCCGTATTTTTCTGAGAGGGCGTGCAGGCGGGCAAAGCGCTCCTGCCCCAGCTTTTTCACCACCACGGCCTCGCCGCCCTTGTAGCCAATCAGGTAGGGCACGGTGCTGCCAATGGCCGAACCCAACGCGGCCATCACGGCGTAGGCAATAAGCTTGCGGGGATTCAGCGCCACATAGTAGGCAATGATCGGGTCCAGCGGAATGCCGAAGAACGAGGCGTCAATCAACGCAATGATAAAGACGGCCCACACGCCGCCCAAAGGGGCGAGCGCCGCCATGATCCACGCCTTGTAACGCACCAGAAAATGCTTGAGGGCCTTCACCACGTCTGCTTGTCTGCGCTCTGGGAAAGTCGGTGGCCACAGCCGTCAGGCCACGCCACTACACGCTCTCCGCGCGCTCGAAGATATAAGTCAATTGTATCAAGATGTCGGGCGGCAATGGTGAATCCACGGTTACGGAGCAGAGCGCCGCACCCTGCCCTATAATCACCCCAGCATGAGCACCCACCACACAGCCGCCCGGCGCGCCGAAGAGCTGCGCGAGTTGATACGACACCACGAGCACTGCTACTTCGTGCTCGACCGGCCGGAGATCAGCGACGCCGACTTCGACCACCTGGTCAACGAGTTGAAGGCCATCGAGCGCGAGCATCCCGAGCTGGTCACGCCCGACTCGCCCACCCAGCGCGTTGGAGGCACGGCGCGCGAGGGCTTCGTCAAGGTGGCGCACTCGGCTCCCATGTTGAGCCTGGACAACGCCTACAGCGAGGACGAGCTGCGCGACTGGGCACGGCGGGCAACCGAGCTGGCCGGCACGGCGGAGATCGAGTTCGAGTGCGAGTACAAGCTCGACGGCCTGAGCATGGCGCTGCATTACGAGGCCAGCGAACATGGCGGCGCGAGGTTCGTAAAAGGCATCACGCGCGGCGACGGCTCCACGGGCGAGGACGTGACGTCCAACCTGCGCACCATCAAAAGCATTCCCCTCACCGTCAGCCATGCGCAGTTGAAGAAGGCCGGACTGACCGCTCCTTTTGAGGTGCGCGGCGAAGTGCTGATGCCAACGCGCAGCTTCCAGACGATGAACGAGCAGCGCGAGGAGCAGGGGCTGGCGCCGTTCGCCAACCCTCGCAACGCCGCCGCCGGAGCCGTGCGCGTGCTGGAGCCCAACGTAACGGCCGCCCGCCGTCTCGACTTTTACAGCTACTTCCTGCTGCAGGAAGGGCGCACCGCGCGCGCCTCGCAATGGGAAGCCCTGGAGGCCATGAGTGCCGCGGGCTTCAAGGTCAATCCCAACCGCCGCCGCGCGCATAGCATCGAAGAGGTCTGGCAGTTCATCGTGGAAACCGAAGCCGCCCGCGACCAGCTTCCTTATGAGATTGATGGCGTCGTGGTGAAGGTGAACCAGACGGCGCTGTGGACGCGGCTGGGCTTTACCGGCAAGGCTCCGCGCTGGGCCACGGCATACAAATTCGCGGCGCGCGCCGCCATCACGCAAATTGAAGACATCCTCATCCAGGTGGGGCGCACAGGCAAGCTGACGCCCGTGGCCGCGCTCAATCCCGTGGCCATCGGAGGCACCATGGTCAGCCGCGCCACGCTGCACAATCAGGATGAGATTGAGCGGCTGGGCGTGCGCATTGGCGATCACGTGATGGTCGAGCGCGGCGGCGACGTCATTCCCAAGGTGACGCGCGTGGTGGACGACAAGGATCATCCTCGCGGCACGCGGAAGTTCGCCATGCCCGCGCACTGCCCCGAATGCGGCGGCCACGTAGTGCGCGCCGAGGGCGAGGTCAACAGCTTCTGCGTCAACGTCAACTGCCCGGCGCGGCTGCGGGAAAGTCTGCTGCACTTCGCCTCGCGCAAGGTGATGAACATTGAAGGCCTGGGCGAGGCGCTGGTGGATCAGCTTCTCTCGCGCGGACTGGTGACCAACATCGCCGACCTCTACGATCTCGGCGAAGAGCAACTGCTGACGCTCGACCGCATGGGCAAGAAGAGCGTGGAGAACCTGCTCGGCGAAATTGCAGCCTCAAAAAAACTTCCGCTCGAACGGCTCATCTTCGGCCTTGGCATCCGCATGGTGGGCGAGCGTACGGCGGAGTTTCTCTCCGCGCACTTCGGCTCGCTGGACGCTTTAATGGCCGCCAACGAGGAGCAACTGTTGGAAGTGGAAGAGGTCGGACCGCGCATTGCGCAGAGCATCCTCCAGTTTTTCGCCGAGGAAAAGAATCAGAAGCTCATCGAGCGCCTGCGCGCGGCTGAATTGAATTTCACGGGCGAGAAAAAAGTTCGCGGCACCAAGCTCGCCGGGCTCACCTTCGTCCTCACCGGAACCCTGCCCACCTACTCCCGCGACGAGGCCAAGCGTCGCATCGAAGATGCCGGCGGCAAGGTCAGCAGCGCTGTCAGCAAAAAGACCAGCTACGTCGTCGCCGGAGAAGAGGCGGGCAGTAAGCTCGAAAAGGCGCAGCAGCTCGGCGTGGCCGTGTTGGACGAGGCCGCGCTGCTGAAGATGTTGGAAGATTGAAGCTGCTGAAAGATTGAAGCCGCTGGAAGGATGCTCCGTGCGATTTGCCGCCATTGATTTTGAGACCGCCAGCGGAGCCGCGGCCAGTGCCTGTTCGCTGGGCATGGCCATTGTGGAGGCCGGCGAAATCGTGGATCGGCGCGAGTGGCTCATCCGCCCGCCGTCGTTGCGCTTCAGCCCCATCAACATCCAGGTACACGGCATCACGCCGGAGCGCGTGGCCGCCGAGCCGGAGTTCGACGCGCTGTGGCCGCAGGTGGAGCGCATGATTGGCGGACACACGCTGGTGGCCCACAACGCGGCCTTTGATATGGGAGTGCTGCGCGCCACATGGGCGCATTACAACCTGGAGGCCGAGCGTACGCCGTTTCTCTGCTCGGTGGCCCTGGCGCGGCGCTGCTGGCCGCAGATGCGTGGACATTCGCTGGGCGTGCTGGCCCAGGAGTTCGGCATAGTTTTTCAGCATCACAACGCGCTGGAAGACGCCGACACGGCGGCGCGCATTGTGTTGCAGGCGGCGGAAGAGTATTCGGCGGAGACGCTCGACGAACTGCTTACGCGCACGGAGCTGCGACTAGGCGAGGTCTCACCGGGAGGCTACAAATCCTGTCGCCGCATACCGCGCCGCCCCAAGCCGCCTAAGATTACCTACGTCCCCGCGCCGCTGTAAGCGGGTACGGGGCGCGCAAATTACTTTTCCTGCGCCTGCAAGGCCTGGCGAATGCGCCGGGCTGTCACTTCCAGGGCCTCCGGCAGCACGCGAGTTTCGCCGATGACGCTCATAAAGTTGGCGTCGGCCACCCAGCGCGGCAGCAGATGCATGTGGATGTGCCCAGCCACACCGGCCCCGGCGGCCTTGCCGATATTCATGCCGAGGTTGATGCCGTCCGGACGATAAAGCTCGCGCAAAACGTTCTCCACCCGCTGCGCCAGGAAGATCATCTCCGCCGCGGCCTCGGCGGGCAGCAGGTCCAGGCGATCCAGGTGGGCATAGGGGACGACCATCACGTGGCCGCTTGTATAGGGGTAGGCGTTGACGATGATGAAACAGTGCCGTCCGCGGTGGAGCACCATGTTGCGCTCGTCGTGCTCGCAGTTGGCCTCCGGTTTGGGGGCGCGGTCGCAAAAGATGCAGCCCGGCGTGCTATCCGCCGTGGTGATATAGGCATAGCGCCAGGGGGTAAAAATGCGGTCCATACGGGGCAGGGTACCAGAAGGCGCCAGCGATGCCACTTGTAAAATGCCATGCCGCCGCCGATAGCGCGCAACTCGTTGCAAATCAGCTAAATCCGATACAGTACAGATGTCCGGTAAGCTGTCTGACCGATTGACTTACCTTCCGGCCGGTTGCTATATTCAAAGCAGTCTCCCTGTTTCGGGCAGCAATCTGGGAGATCCGGCCGCTGGTCAGCAGTGTAAGCCTGTGCAAACAGGTTCCATTCCTAATCAAGAATGCCAGCAGTCCGACTATTTTTCATAAGCTCCGGCGGCGTGTGCGCACGTCGTGGGGCTGATGTGAATTTCATGGCTTTTGACGACACCCGCGACGACTCCACGATTGAGAAGCCACAGGACGCCAGCTTGCCAACGGACGGCCAGGTAGCCGCGCACCACAGCCCTATTCCAAATCCAATGCCCAACAGGCCCGCCGAGGGCCGCGTTGGCCACCCACAAAACGAAACCATGACGGAAGATTTCGCAACAGCACTCGAGTCGTTCGAGCAGGAGCAGGCCGAACTCGCCGCTAACGAAGACCGCGTCCTCAAGGGCACGGTGGTTAGCACCAACAACAATTATCTCGTGGTGGATATTGGCCTCAAGTCAGAGGGCGTTGTCGCTCTCGACGAGGTCAAGGACCACGAAGGCAACATCCGCTTTCAGCCCGGAGACAGCATTGACGTGCTGGTCGAGAAGGGTCAAACCGAGGAGGGGTATGTAAACCTCTCCTACCAGAAGGCGCAGCGGATGCACGCCTGGGACGAGATCGAGAAGGCCCATAACGACAAGACTTCCGTCCAAGCCCGCGTCATTGACCGCATCAAGGGTGGTCTGACGGTGGAAATCCTCGGCGCTCGCGCCTTCCTGCCCGGCTCCCAGGTGGATGTTCGCCCGGTCCGCAACCTGGACGTTCTGAAGGGCCAGGAGCTGGAAGTCCGCATCATCAAGGTCAACAAGAAGCGCGGCAACATCGTTGTCAGCCGCAAGCAGATCCTCGACGAAGAGGTAAACGCCAAGCGCGACGTCACCATGGGCGCCCTGGAAGAGGACGCGGTGTTGACCGGCACGGTGAAGAACCTGACCGATTACGGCGCCTTCGTGGACCTGGGCGGCATCGACGGCCTGCTGCACATCACCGACATGAGCTGGGGACGCCTGACGCATCCGCGCGACCTGGTCAACGTCGGCGATCAGATTCAGGTGAAGGTTCTCAAGTTTGACCGCGACAAGCAGCGCGTTTCGCTCGGCTTCAAGCAGTTGACGCCCGACCCCTGGCTCGACGCCAGCGAGCGTTACCCGATCGGCGCGCGCGTTCATGGCCGCGTCATCAGCGTGACCGACTACGGTGCCTTCATCGAGCTCGAACAGGGCATCGAAGGCCTGGTCCACGTCAGTGAGATGACCTGGTCCAAGCGCATGAAGCACCCCTCGAAGCTGGTGAACGTGGGCGATCAGGTTGAGGCCGTCGTGCTCAACGTGAACCCCACCGAGCGCCGCATTTCGCTGGGCCTCAAGCAGCTGGAATCGAATCCCTGGGAGAGCCTGCACGAGAAGTTCCCCGTCGGCTCCACCGTCGAAGGCAAGGTCCGCAACCTGACCGACTTCGGCGCATTCATCGAAATTGAAGACGGCATCGACGGCCTGGTGCACGTCAGCAACCTGAGCTGGACCAAGCGCGTCAAGCATCCCAGCGAGGTTCTGAAAAAGGGTGACAAGGTCAAGGCCATCGTATTGGCCATTGAACCGGACAACCGCCGCCTGTCGCTGGGCGTCAAGCAGCTCGAGCCCGATGTTTGGGAGAGCTTCTTCACCACGCACAAAGTCAACGATGTGTTGAAGGGCAAGGTTCTTCGCCTGGCCAGCTTCGGCGCATTCGTCGAGCTTGCTGATGGAGTGGAAGGCCTGTGCCACAACTCCGAGGCGGTGGACGCCAACAGCCAGCCCATCACCCTGGAGCCCGGACAGGAGTTCGAGTTCAAGATCATCAAGATGAACCAG
>CAINND010000067.1 GCA_903851035.1 uncultured Acidobacteriota bacterium
GTGCGATTTTGAAGCGGCTGGCCAGCGACAAAAAGACCCTCGACGGCCTGGTGCATTTTGTGTTGCCGCGCGCCATTGGACGCGTGGACGTGGCCACCGACGTGCCTGAAAAGGCCGTGCTCAAGGCCGTGGAAGAGTTGCGCTCGGCCTCACAGGCCTAGGCGAAGAGAGTAGAAGGACGAATGGAACCGACCCAGTTGGAAGATCGCAACTCGCAAGACCCGGCCACAACCGTGGGCGCGCGCGTGGACTCCGCGCAGGACCAGAAGGCCGCCGCCAATGCCGTGCAGCAGATGTTCAGCAACATCGCTCCGCGCTATGACCTGCTGAATCACGTGCTCAGCCTGAACGTGGACCGCTACTGGTGGTGGCGCACGGCACGCCGCTTCCGCGCTATCGTCCGCAATCCTCAGGCCAGCGTGCTGGACCTTTGCTGCGGCACCGGCGACATGACGCTGGCGCTCTATCGCCAGGGCGGGGCCAATGGCGCGGCCATCACCGGCGCTGACTTCGCTCACCCCATGCTGATGCGCGCCATGGAAAAGAGCAAAGGCCTGCCCCTGCAATGGGTGGAGGCCGACGCCCTGCAAATGCCCTTTGCCGATGGCAAGTTCAACCTGGTCACTTCGGCCTTCGGCTTCCGCAACCTGGCCAACTACGACGCCGGTCTGCAGGAGATTAATCGCGTGCTGGCCTCCGATGGTGAAGTCGCCATCCTCGACTTTGGCGAGCCCAAAGGATTGCTCGGCAAGCTCTATCGCTTCTACTTTCGCCGCGTGCTGCCCGCCATCGGCTCCATCATCAGCGGGACGAAGGGTCCCTACGCCTATCTGCCCGCCAGCGTGGCGCGCTTTCCGCAGCCGCCGGAGATGCTGGAGCGCATGAAGGGCGCCGGATTCCGCCAGGCCAACTACACGCCCTACACCTTCGGCGTGGCCGGCGTGTACTGGGGTAAAAAGTAGCTCAAAGGTTTCCGTACACAGCAACGCCCCGCAGCACGCGGGGCGTTTGCCTTGCATCCAACATTTACTAAGCAGTGGTGGTACTTCCGCCCGCCGCCCGCTCCTCGTGGAAGCTGTCCTCCAGCGCCGCCTCGGTCGAATACTGGATGACCTTCGCGTAGTCCTCTCCCAGCACCTCTTGCAGCTTTGCCGTAGTCATGGTGTAGCTGCCGCACATGTAGGGAAAGGCATCCGGCGGCACCGAACTGATGCCGCGATCCCACAGGAATTGCAGAACCCAGGCGCAGAGCCAGCGCCCGGGCAGGCGCATGACTCTCGCATGGGCAATCTCCGCGCAGCGCTTCAGCGTCAGTGGAGCGCCCGAGCCGGCCACGTTCATCACCAGCAACTCGCTGGGAGTCTCATCCGGCGGCGTGCGATGCAGCAGCCAGTTGAAGAGCCGCGCCATGTCGTCCACATGCACAAACTGAAAGAGTTTTTCCGGATACTGTTTGCCGAAGGGCAGCAGCAGCGGCAGCCGCAAATTCTTCTTGCGCATCCACTCCGCCATCTTGCCGTTGCCAAAGGCGCGGCCGCGGATGGCGTTGACCAGGTAGTTTTCCACCGAAGCTCCGGCAAAGATGTGTGGCCGCAGGATGTACACGCTGCAGGCTCCCATGCCGGCGGCGCGGAAGCGCACCACGGCATCGGCTTCTGCTTTTTGCACAGCGTAGTTCAGGGTGTGCGCGTTGTGCGGCGCATCTTCGTCCACAAAAGGAGGCGTCTCCGGCCCGTACACCGCGACGCTGCTGGGGTACAGGAAGCGGCGCACATGGCCGCCGTGACGGTTGACCTCGGCAATGGCTTCCATAACGCGAGCCGTGCCCGCCACATTGATCTGCCACATCAGGTCGCGGTCGGTCACCCCGGTCAGTAGCGGATCGATCACAAAGGCCAGGTGCACCACGGCCTCGGCGTGGCTCTCGCGCAGCAGCCGCACCAGCTCGTCGCAGGAGCTCTCCTGCCCAAGGTTGATGGGATGCACCGTGATCTCCGGATGTCCCGGCACCGGCACGCGGTCCACGCCAACTACGTTGAAGTCGCCGAGAAAGGGCAGCAGGCGGCGTCCCAGGTTGCCGCTGACGCCGGTGACAAGAATCGTGGGCTTTTGGCTTTGTTCGCTCAAGTGCAAACCTCAATGGCGCCGCAATGTATGGGTACGTCCCACAGATTGGCAGCGCGGCGGTGGAGTGTGAAGGGCGATGTTAGCACATTGCAGGAGCCACTTTATTCCGCAAAATGTGCATTGCCGGGCAGCTTGCGGGGCACGCCGCCCCCGGCGCCTTTATAATGGACTTCCCATGGCAGCCACCGCTACCAATCCGGATGTGATGCGCGAGGAAAAGCAGCGCGTTGCGCGCAACAGCGTGGTGGTGGCCATTTTTATCACGTTGTTTAAGTTTGTCATTGGCTTTGCCAGCGGCAGCCTGGGAATCCTCTCCGAGGCCCTGCACTCTTCGCTTGATCTCGTCGCCTCCGTGGTCACGTTCTTTTCCGTGCGCGTCAGTGACAAGCCAGCCGATGCCGACCATACCTACGGTCACGGCAAAATCGAAAACTTCTCCGCCTTTGTGGAAACAGCTCTGCTGCTGGGCACCTGCGTCTGGATCGTTTACGAAGCCATCGAGCGTCTCTTCTTCCACACCGTGGAGATTGAGCCCAGCGTCTGGGCCGTGGTCGTCATGGGCTCATCCATCGTGCTCGACTACGGGCGCTCAAGGGCGCTCAAGCGCGTGGCGGACAAATACAACAGCCAGGCTTTGCAGGCCGATGCCTTGCATTTCGCCACGGACATCTGGTCCAGCTCGGTGGTCATCGCCGGATTGTTCTTCGTCTGGGCAGGGCGGCATTATCACGTCGCCTGGCTGGCCAAGGCCGATCCCATCTCTGCCCTCTGCGTGGCCGCAATCGTGGTGTGGATCAGCTGGCGCATGGCGCGGCAAACCCTGGACGCGCTGCTGGACGCCGCACCCAGCGGCATTCGCAATGAGATTATCGCGCAGATCGGCCACGTCTCCGGCGTGCTGCAAGTCGAGCGCGTGCGCATCCGCAAGGCGGGCAGCCGCTACTTTGTGGATGTCAGTATTGGCCTTGACCGCAACGTCACCTTCCAGGCCAGTGACCGCGTTGTGGGCGACGTACGCCAGCGCATCCACCTGCTGCTGGGCGACGCCGATGTGATGGTGAACGCCGTGCCGCGCGAGACGCTGAAGGAGAGCACCTTCGACCGCATCCGGGCGGCCGCCCTGCGCAACAACCTCATGGTGCACGACATCAGCGTGCAGGATATCGACGGCCAGATTCACGTCGAGCTGCATGTCGAACTCGACGAAAACATGCTGCTCATCGCCGCTCATGATCGCGTCACCGCCCTCGAGGCCGACATCCGCGACCATGTGCCGGAGATCGCCAGCATCCTGACGCACATCGAAAGCGAGCCCGCCACGGTGGAGACCAGCGACGCCATCCTGCGCGACGCGGCACTGGAAGCGCGCATCAAGGCCATCGGCGAAAGTTTTCCCGACGTGGTGGACGTGCACGAGATCATCCTCAAGCGCGTGCGCGAGCATCTCTTCCTCTCCTGCCACGTCACCATGCAGGACCACCTGCCGCTCAGCCGCGTGCATGATGTGCAGACGGCCATTGAGATGAAGCTGCAGCGCGAGGCTCCCCAGCTCTTCCGTGTGCTCATCCACCCCGAGCCGCAAACCGACAACCGTCGCTAAGGAGGACACCATGCTAGCCAGTGCAACCTGGATTCAAGACGATCGCTTTCTGGGCGCAGCCACCAGCGGACACGCCATCGTTACCGATGCCAGCGAGGAGAAGCTCGCTCCCAGTCCCATCGAACTCGTGCTCATCGGCCTGTGCGGCTGCACCGCCAGCGATGTGACCACCATCCTGCGCAAAAAGCGCGAGAGCTTCACTCTGTTGGAGGTTCGCGCCCTGGCCGAGCGTGCCGTCGACGTGCCGCGAGTCTTTACCTCCATCAAGCTGCTCTATCGCGTCAGTGACACGGTGAGCCGGAAGGCGATGGAAGATGCTGTGCGCCTGTCGAAAGAGAAGTACTGCTCGGTCTCGCAGATGCTCGTCAAGGCCGTGCCCATCAGCTATGAAATTGAGTACGTGCAGTGAGCGCTGCGGCCCAGGGCGCGCCGCGGGGCTTCCGGCCTTCGGCCTTGCGCGGCTATCTTTTCATCGGCGCGGCAGCCCTTTGCTGGGCAGTCTCGGCTACACTGGGGCGCGCGGTATTTACTGGAAAGCTGCATCTCTTCGGCGGAGCCATCCCTCTTGTGCCACCGCTTATGCTGGCGCAGAGCCGCAGCACCTTCGCCGTAATTTTGCTGTTGCCCCTGCTGCTTGCCACGCGCGGCGCTCGCAGCCTGCGGCTTGCGCCAAGGGATGTTCGCGACGCCATTCTCTTCGGCACCCTCGGCATCGCCGCCTCCAACTTCTTTTACTATCTCGCCATCCAGCGCACCAGCGTGGCCACGGCCATCATCCTGCAATATCTTGCCCCGGTCTTTGTTCTGCTGTGGATGCTCGGCCGTGGATTGCAGCGTGCCACCTTCTCTCGCATCAGTGGCGTCGTGGTGGCCGTCGTCGGTTCGGTGCTCGCCATCGGAGTGGTCAGCCGCGCCGTCAGCTTCCCATGGCTTGCCATCGCTCCCGGCAGCGTGCGTTTCGATCTCATCGGCGTCATCGCGGCCCTGGTCGCCGCCGTGGCCTTCGCCTTCTATAACGTCTTTGGACGCCACTTGGTCGAGCGCCATGACCGCTGGACCGTGCAGCTATGGGCCTTGGGCGGAGCCGCCGTCGGCTGGCTCTTCGTCAATCCGCCATGGAAGATTATCGCCGCGCACTACACGCCGCCGCAGTGGGGATTCATGGCCATCTTCGCCGTCACCAGCACCCTGCTGCCGTTTTCGTTTTATTTTGCGGGGCTGCATCATCTGGATGCCACGCGCGCCATCGTCACCAGTTGCCTGGAGCCGGTCTTCTCCATTCTCGTCGCGGCCATCGCGCTGGGCGAACTGGTCGGCCCCATTCAAATTGCGGGCATGGTGCTGGTCTTGGCCTCTACCGTGCTGGTGCAGTTGGAGACGCAGAAGAGTGCCACGCCCCCGCCTTACGATCTGATGGAGTAGCTCGACTTACTTCTTGTATTCGCGCAGCTTGTCGCGCAGTCGGAAGTAGCGTGTGGCGCGCGCGGCATCGCGGCCAATCTGTTCCTTCAGCGCTTCAATGCTGGGGAATTTAACCTCTCCGCGCAGGCGATGCAGAAAGCTCAGCCGGATCGGCGTCTCCGCCGTCAGCTCAATCGGATGGAAGTTCAGGATGTAGCTCTCAATGGCGAAGCTGTCGTTGCCAAACGTCGGACGATTGCCCACGTTGGTCACCGACTCAAACTCCTCGCCGTTGATGCGAATGTCGGTGACGTAAACGCCGAAGCCCGGTGTCAGCTCGTCGTAGCGCGCCAGGTTCACCGTGGGCACCGTGTACTTTGTGCCGTAGCCCCGTCCGCGGCCCGGCGTGCTGTCCAGCCAGAAGGTGCGTCCCAGCAGGTGCCGAGCCGCCTCCACGCGCCCGCCCAGCACAGCGGCCCGCACGTTGCTGCTGCTGATGACCAACTCGCCCCACTGCATGGGCGGATGCGTCACTACCTTGAAGCCCACGCGCGCGCCGAACTCGGCCAGCCGCTCCACGCTGCCTTCCGCGCGATGACCGAAGCGGAAGTTGAAGCCCTCGTGCACTTCGATGGCGCCCAGGCGAGTGCCCAAAATTTCCTCTGCAAATTCAAACGGCGGCATGGTGGAAAGATCGCGCGAGAAGGGAAGCACCACTACCGCGTCCAGCCCGCACTCCTCCAGAACCTCCAGCTTCGTCGCCATCGGCGTCAGCAGCGGCGGGCCTCCATGCGGCTTCAGGATGCGTGCCGGGTGCGGATCGAAGGTCAGCAGCACGCTGCGCGCGTTCAGTTCGCGGGCGCGTTCGCACACCGCGCGAATCAGTTCGCGGTGCGCGCGGTGGATGCCGTCGTAGTTGCCAACGGTCACCACCGAGGGGCCAAAGCCTTCGGGGATATCTTCCAGTGACTGGTACAGTTGCAAGGCTCAGCTCTCCAGGTTGATCGTGACGCGCAATCCGTCGTGCGCCAGTTGCACGCCCGGAGGCAGCATTTTGTTGGTGGCCGCGTGTCCCAGGTCGTGGCAGATGTGCGTGAAGTACGTCTGTTCGGCTCCGATGATGCCGGCCAGCCGCAGCGAGTTCGCCACCGTCGAGTGCGTGGGGTGCGGCTCGTGCCGCAGTGCGTCCAGAAAAATAACCTCCACGCCCTTCAGCATTGCCATCGAGCTCTCCGGAATATCGCTGAAGTCCGTGAGATACGCAAAGCGCCCCACTCGATAGCCAATGATCTCCGTGTCGCCATGCATCACAGGAATGGGTGTAATGGTCAGCCCATGCACATCGAAGGGCCCGTGAATCTCATGCAACTGCACCTTGGCGATGCCGCCGTACTTGTAGTCGTCGTCAAAGACGTACTTGAACACCGAGCGGATGATGCGTGCCGTCTCCGGCCTCGCGTACAACGGTACGCGCTTGCCAGCGGTCACTCGCGGATACGTCAGCGGCCGCAGGTCGTCGAGTCCAAGAATGTGGTCGGCGTGTCCGTGCGTGTAAATCACGGCGTCCAGGCGGTTGATCTTCTCGCGTATGGCCTGCTCACGGAAGTCCGGGCCGCTGTCGATCATGATGCGGCGGTCGTCCCACTCAATCATGACGGAGGGGCGGGTGCGGCGGTCGTGCGGGTCTGTGCTCCGGCACACCTCGCACTCGCAACCAATCGTCGGAACCCCCATCGAGGTACCGCTGCCCAGCACCGTCACCGTGCCCGTCTTCATTTAATCTTTGTACCCGGCGCGCCCGGCGCGTTCTTCATCGCCTGCTTGCCAATCATGTTGACGATTTCCATGTAGGTCATCCGAAGTTGGAAGACCGTGTTCGTCAGGATTTCCTTCTCCTGCTCGCTCAGGTTGCCCTTGGTCTTCTCCTCAAGCACGCCGATCAGGTCGATCATCTGGCGCAGGCCCACAATGTCCACGCGCCGCTCGGTGCCCGTGTCCAGAGCCCCGGCGTACATCATCGCCGTCTGCACCAGCATATCCAGCAGGTGGATGAACTCCATCTTCTGCCCGCCGAACTGGGTGCGCTCGTGGTCGCCGTTGTAGCCGCTCTCCGGCAGAGTTTCTGCCGCGGGCTTCGCCGCTTCTTTTGCCACAGGCTCTGCCGCCACGGGTTTCGGAACTGCTTTCACCGGCTCAGGTGCGGCGACAGGCGCGGGTTTCGCGGCCTCCGGCACGGCAGCTTCCGTCTTGGGAGCGTCGGGCCGAGCCTCGCCGTCCATGTTGAACTTGCGCTTATCGGTCACTACAAATTCGGGCTTCTTCTCTTTGTCCATCGTTCCCATCCCAAAATATTTCTATACAAATGAATTCTTACAGCGCAAATGGCAGAGTCACAACCTGCGCCGTAACTCCGGCAACGTTCATCTCCACCGCCGGCTTCACAAACTCCTGCCGCACGTAGGCCAGTGCCAGGTTGTGCTTCACTCCGTTTATTTCAATTTCAGCGCCGCAGGCCAGCTCTCCGGCTTCTTTTGCCTCCGCGCCCGTGCCGATCATTAACTTCGTCCCCGCCTCAGGAGCCGTTCCATTCAGCACCAGCCCCATCAGCCTGCGATGCACCTGCCCACGGGCGTGAATGCGCTCGACGATCTCCTGTCCGATGTAGCAGCCCTTGGCATAGTGCAGCGCGTAATCCTGTCCTGTCTCCGGCGGAAGCACCTTGCCGCCCATCTCGCTCATGCGTGGCAGCCCCAGCAGAATCCTCTGCCACTCCAGCGCCGTGGCTCCCGCGGGTGCCGCACCGGACGCCAGCAATGCCTGCCACACGCGCTCCACATTTTCCGGAGCCAGCCACAGCTCATACCAGCCGCGCTGCTCGACTGCGTCCTTTACCAGTGTGTAGCCGGAGCTATTCCACGCGCCGTCGGCCAACTGGCCCGGGGCCATGGAACCCAGCGTCACGCCCCTTGGCACCAGTCCGGCGCGCGACAAAACCTCTTCGGCCTTCGGTCCGCCGACGCCCAGGCTCACCAGCCTTGTGCTGATGTCACCCAACTCCACGTCGTCCATGATGATGTAGCGCTCGAAGAACTCCCGCAGAACTGGAATCAGCGCCGCCTCGCTCTCCAGCAGGTAGAAGTCGCCGCGCTGGTAGGCCACCAGGTCCGACTGGATGCGTCCCTGCGCGTTCAGCACAAAGTTATAGTTGCCGTGGTCCTGCCCGAGGTCGCGAGTATTGTTGCTGACCATGCCATTCAGCCAGCGCACGCGGTCTTCTCCGCTCACCACCAGTTTGCCTCGCCAGCCCAGGTCAAAGGCCGCGCAGCCCGTCCGCAGCGCTTCCAACTCGGCGGCGGGATGGCCAAAGTGCAGCACGGTCTCTGCCCCGGCGTAAGTGCCGGGGGTGGCCGTGGGACTGAATGAAAAAGCTGGGTGATTTGTCTGCATCGTCTTTATGTCCAACAACCTATTGATTATAGCGGACGCCTTATGGATGCATGCCAACCCGGCCGCCTCCCGCGTTATAATAGATTCGTGCCCAAGTACTCAATTGTCGTTCCATTTCATAACGAGCAGGAGAGCGTCACCGAGCTCTACGACCGCCTGAAGGCCGTCATGGAGCAGGTAGGCGAGAGCTTTGAGCTGGTCTTTATCGACGATGGCTCGCGCGACGCCACCTTCACCCTGCTGAGCCAGATCGCCGCCGTGGATAGCCGCGTGGTGGTCGTCAAACTGCGCCGTAATTTCGGCCAAACCTCGGCTCTTGCCGCCGGCTTCGACCACTCCCAGGGCGAATTCATCATCGCCATGGATGGCGACCTCCAGCACGATCCGGCCGAGATCCCGAAGTTCGTCGCCAAGCTCAACGAAGGCTATGACATCGTTAGCGGCTGGCGCGAAAAGCGCATCGACAACCTCTGGATGCGCCGCATCCCCTCGCGCTGTGCCAACTGGCTCATGGCCAAGCTCAGCGGCGTCGACCTGCATGACTTCGGCACCACCTACAAGGCCTACACCCGCGAGCTGATCGAGGAAATCCCTCTCTACGGCGAAGGTCTGCACCGCTTCATCCCGGCCCTGGCCAGTTGGTACGGTGCCAAGGTCTGCGAAGTGCCCATCGTCAACATTGACCGTGAGGGCGGCACCTCGCACTACGGCATCTCACGCACCATCCGCGTGTTTTTCGACCTCATCACCATCCGCTTCCTGCTCAAGTACATGATGCGGCCGCTGCACTTCTTCGGCGGCATCGGGATGGGCGGCATCATCGGCGGCTCGCTGGTCGCGCTTTGGATGATCTACCTTAAGCTGGCGCACAACGCCAACGTCATGGACGCTCACGGTCCCATGCTCGTCTTTGGCGCCGTGCTGCTTGTCGCCGGCGTGCAGATGCTTGCGATCGGCCTGCTCGGCGAGCTCCAGGTGCGCCACTTCCACGAGCCGCACTCCGGCCAGCCTTATCGCGTCGCCAAGGTTCTCCGCACTGAGACCGGCGAGGAGAGCGAGATTCACGGCTAACCAATACGCGCCCGTACCTTTTTGCACAACAGCCCGCCATTTCCGGCGGGCTTTTTCTTTGCGAGGGGGTGGTATGCGGCGTGTTACCGGGATAGAATACCCCGTTTGGCCGAAGGTGAATCCATGCCTTTCGCCAACGGCTGGTGCGGCCCTTTATGCCGCCCGCGGAGTCCCTTATGAGCAAAGCACTGCAATCAGAACTGCGTCTGGCCCAGCGCATGTCGCGCCTGGGTACGGAAACCGCATTCGAAGTCCTGGCCAAGGCGCGCGCCCTGGAGGCGCAGGGCCGCGACATCGTTCACCTGGAAATCGGCGAGCCCGACTTTGACACCCCGGCCAATGTCGTCGATGCCGCCGTGGACGCCCTGCACGCCGGCTTCACCCACTACGGCCCCAGCGCCGGAATGCCCGAGCTGCGCCAGGCCATAGCCAACGATGTGGCCGCCAGCCGCCACACCACGGTCTCGCCCGATGAGGTCGTCGTCGTTCCCGGTGGCAAGCCCATCATCTTCTTCACCATGCTCGCCCTGGTGCAGGAAGGCGATGAAGTCATCTATCCCAATCCCGGCTTCCCCATCTACGAGTCGATGATTCAGTTCCTCGGCGGCACGGCCGTTCCCATCCCGCTGCATGAGGAGCGCGAGTTCCGCCTGGACACGAAAGAGCTGGCCGCGCTCATCACTCCGCGCACCAAGCTCATCATTCTCAACTCGCCGCAGAACCCAACCGGCGGCGTCATGACCAAGCAGGATGTAGCCGAGCTGGCCGCCATCCTCGCCGACCGCGACATCATGGTGCTCAGCGATGAGATTTACTCGCGCCTCATCTTTGAAGGCGAACACCACTCGCTCTTCAGCTACGATGATCTGCGCGACCGCGTCATCCTGCTGGACGGCTTCAGCAAGACCTACGCCATGACCGGCTGGCGCATGGGCTACGGCGTCATGCGCGCCGACCTGGCCACCCAGATCGCGCGCCTCATGACCAACTCCAACTCTTGCACCGCCAGCTTTACGCAAAAGGCCGGTGTGGAAGCCATCTGCGGCCCGCAGGCCTCGGTGGTTGCCATGTGCGAGGAGTTCAAGCGCCGCCGCGATTACTTCGCCGAGCGCATCAATAAAATCCGCGGCTTCCGCTGCGTGGTACCCAAGGGAGCGTTCTACATGTTCCCCAACATCACCGGCACCGGCTGGCAGAGCAAGCCGCTGGCCGACGCGCTGCTCAACGACGCCGGCGTGGCCGTGCTCAGCGGAACTTCCTTTGGAGCCCACGGCGAAGGCTACCTGCGCTTCTCCATCGCCAACTCCATGGAGAACATTCGCAAAGCCCTCGACCGCGTCGAGGAGTGGGCGAAGAAAAACGTCCGGTAGTGAGGGAGTTCATTTTAGTTGCGGTGCGAGATGGTTAAGAAGAAACTAGCCTGCCTTGCACCGCATCTCTATGTTTAAAGGCGAGTAAGAATAAACGCGAGAGTATAACAATCACATGACGAAGCAAGCGAAAATCTGCCCCGAATGCGGTAAAGAATTTCTACATGGTTGGGATGGCATTGATGCGCACTGGCGGTCTATTCATAACGATCTTATGCGATATGAGGATGCCTGGCCGTTGCTTTCATCTGGTACTTATATAAAAAGAAAAAACTTCCGCGTTTTTGCCACCTGTGACATCGGCCCCGCGCTCGACATTCTCCGCCAGCGTGGCTACCAGTTGGAGGTCTATCCCGAGCCCGCCGCGCCACCGCGCGAACTGCTGCTGGAAAAAGTTCGCAACGGCGTGGACGGCCTCATCACCAGCCTCCGCGACAAGGTGGACGAAGAGCTGTTCGCCGCCGGGGAGGGAACTCTCAAGGCCGTCGCTCAGTTCGCCGTTGGCTTTGACAACATCGATCGTGCGGCCGCCAACCGCCATCACATTCCGTTTACCAACACAGCCGAGGTTCTCACCGAGGCCACCGCCGAATTCGCCTTCTCCATCCTGTTAGCCGTCAGCCGCAAGCTCTGGCCCAGTGAGCGCCTGGTGCGTGAAAATCGCTGGCAGTACTGGCATCCCTCGCTGCCGTTTCTCGGCGATGAGGTCACTGGCAAAACTATCGCCGTCATCGGCACCGGACGCATCGGCCTGGCCATGATCAACAAGTGCGCCGGCTTTGATATGGACGTGCTCTGCTACGACGCCGAATATCAGAACGAAAAGTTTATCGCCGGAATGCAGCAGGCGATGGACCTGCGCCACCAGCTCGGACTCTCGCGCCGCCACGCCCACATCCTTTACGCCGCGCTCGACGAGTGCCTCGCCCAGGCCGATTACGTCAGCCTGCACGTGCCGCTTTTGCGCGAGGGCGAATCCAAGGTGCCCACCTATCATCTGCTGAACGAGCAGCGCCTGCGCCAGATGAAACCCTCGGCCTACCTCATCAACACCGCGCGCGGCCCCGTGGTGGATGAAGCCGCCCTGGCCCGCGCCCTGCGCGAACACTGGATCGCCGGTGCTGCCCTCGACGTATTTGAGAAGGAACCGCTGCCCGCCGACAGTCCCTTGCGCGATCCTGCCATCGAGGACCGTTGCCGCCTCTACCATCACTTCAGCAGTGGAGGTGCGGCCACCCGCCTCTCACCCGATCCCAACATCGGCATGGCGGGCCGCTGCGTGCAGGGCCTCATCGACATGCTGGAAGGCCACGACCACGCGAAGATGCCGTACCTTGTAAACCGCGAGGCCTTCCAGAAATAGAGCCACGATGAGCCAAGCGGCGAGGTTTTGCTGTGCCCGTGTTTGATGACAAAGTTGCATGAATGGAAATGTCATTGCGACCGAAGCGCCGCAGGCGCGTAGTGGAGCGACCTTTTGTTATGCTCTCACTAAGAAACAAAGGGTGGTTCGACTTCGCGCCCTAACATCGGGCGCTGCGCTCACCATGACATTTCTTAAGTTGAGATGTCCCCAGGTTTATCAGCAGTCTGAATGGCGGAGCCGTGGCTCCGCTATTTTCTTTCCACCAACGGTTACTCTCGTTCGGCCAATCCGGTGCACGCCCGCCAGAATTCCTTCCATCTGGGCTAGAATCATCCCCATACCGGAGGCCTGCATGAAGCGCACCGTCGTCGCCGTAACTCTGCTCGCCGCACTCCTGCTTGCAGTACTTTCGTCGGCAGCGCCTGCCGTGTTGGCGCAATCGCAGGGCACGCCCTCCCTGGCGGACGTGGCTCGCCAGCAGCGCACCGACCCCGAGCGTCCTCACGCATCGCACGTCATCACCAACGATGACATTGCTGGCGGCGCGGTGGCCGTGCCGCGCGCGAATTCCGCCGGGCAGCCTGCGGGCGGCAGCCCTGGGCAACCATCATCCACTGCGCCGCGCCCCACCGCCGGCTCTGCCCGCCCCGCGACGCAGTCCAATGCCAGCCAGCTCAGCAACGCCGAGCGAGCGCAACTGCAAAAGCGCGCCAGCGATCTCAATCGCCAGATGCAGTCGCTGCAGGCGGAGATTAACGATCTGGAAAAGAAGCGCGCCGACCTCCGCCAGGGCAACATTTACGGCGACCCCAACCGCATTCAGAAGAACGAGGAGATTCGCCAGCTCTCCGACCAGATTGACGCCCGTAAGGCGCAGTTTGCCGCCCTCCGCGCCGAAATGGCGGAGATTGCCGAGCGCAACGCCCGCACCAGCATCCTGCAGTAATTGTTGATTAGCAAAAAGAAGAGGCCGGTAGTCACCGGCCTCACTCATCTCTGTAAAAATATTTAAGCGCCAAGCAGCGCGAAGGCCACAATCGTCCGTCCCTTGCCGCCGCTGCGTTCCAGGCAAGCGTTCAGCGCGTCTTCCTTCTCGCCGCCTTCCAGCGGAACTTCGGCAGCCGCAATCTGTTCGGGTGTCGCCGTGGTAAAGCACAATTCGCAGGTTCCCAACCCATCTTCGTTGCGCACCACCGGACCAAACACTCTGCACGTCATGGGACGATGCGCGTACAGGTCGCAGGTCTTCGTCTCCGGGTCCAGCGCCGGGCAGGGCTCGTCGTTGGCATACTCTTCGAATATCTCTTCGGCCTCCGGCGTCTCATGCAGCACTCCGGTTTCCATGTCGCCGGGGAAGAAGTCCACGTTGCGCTCCAGCCAATCGGCGGAGCGCTGCACTACGCGCTGGGCGCGTTCCAGGTCGTGGTCGGCCAGCTCGTTCAGTCCGCGTTGCAGGCGCTGCGCGTCCAGCCGGTTGATGGCGAACGCCCCATAGCAGCACTGGGTGCAGCCCTTGTGGCAGGCAATCTGATCGCCGCCCGCGCGGTTGGCTTTCTCCAGCCAGTTGTCCACCACATGCAGCAGCTCATTGTCGCGCCGTAGAATCTCGTTATCGTTGATTCCGCGTTTGGCGCCCATCGTGTTGTGAAATGACATGGTCGGCATGGCTAGCGCCTCACTGCCGCGCTGCTCACCAGCGAGTGCAGCAGCTTCAGCCCGTCGCGCATTCCCATCAAATCTTCGCTGGCGCGCTCCGGATGCGGCATCATGCCCAGCACGTTGCGGCCCTCGTTGCAGATGCCGGCAATGTTGTCGCGTGATCCGTTCGGGTTCGCCTCTTCCGTCGTCTCGCCCGCCGGCGTCACATAGCGGAAGAGCACCTGCTCGTTCTTCTGGAGTTGCGCCAGCGTGGCGTCGTCGCAATAGTAGTTGCCGTCGCCGTGCCCAATGGGAATCTCCAGCACCTCGCCTTTCTTCAACTCGTGAGTAAAGGGCGTGGCCGTGTTTTCCACCCGCAGGTGCACCGGCTTGCAGATGTACTTCAGCGTCTTGTTGCGTAACAGCACGCCGGGCAGCAGGTGGGCCTCGCACAATATCTGGAAGCCGTTGCAGATGCCTATCACCAGCCCGCCCGCATCGGCAAACTGGCGCACCGATTGCATGATGGGCGAAAAGCGCGCAATCGCCCCGGTGCGCAGGTAGTCGCCGTAGCTGAAGCCGCCGGGCACGATGATCACGTCGCAGTTTTCCAGGTCGTGCGAGTCATGCCACAACATGGTGGCCGGCTGCCCGCAAACCTCTTTGAAGGCCCAATATGCGTCGTGGTCGCAATTGCTGCCCGGAAAGATAATCACGCCAAATTTCATGTGTACACCCTGACGATACGGCTGGGATTTGTCTAGTTTATCACCGCTTTGCCATCCCAGAGCCTACTCTGCACTCGCGTTTTTCTCCCATATGGGCAGTTGTCTTCGGAGAAAAACTTTCTCTCCTCCCGTCACTGTGACCTTTGTTCTTGCCGCGCAACCCGCATCACTTTAAGCTGAGTTCATGCTGCGTAAGCCCGCTCAACCCGCCGCAGAGGACGCTCGCGCCCTCCGAGCTCGCCTGCGAAGCCAGCATCGCCTCCCCTGCGGAGTCCCCGAGTGCGTGCAATGCCACAAGGGTTGCGGCGTGGCCATGTCGGCCTATCTCGGCGGCCTTGAGGACAACGAAATCGCGCAGCCCACGGCGAAGCGCAAACCCACTCCTCCCGCCGTATAAACTTTGCCCGCGCAATAAGAAAGGCCCCGGCGTAAACCGGGGCCAAACTGTTTCCACAGCCGGTTCGTTAGAACTCGTTCCAGAGCTGCTGGTTGTAAACCTCGTGGTGGAACTGCACCTCGGAGCCTTTGACGATCGTGCCCAGCGCGCGCGGGCAGCGGTCGGCGGAAGCCTGCTTCAGCTCCGCGTAGCGCTCCTTCACGTCGGCGCCAAACAGCTTCGTCGTCCACTCGCTGGCACGGTACAGCTCCAGTGCCGAATAGATGTTGTCCGGCAGGTAGCGCTGTGCCTGGCGCAGGTTTTCAATCTTCGCAATCGTGCCGTCCAGGCCCGTCTTAAAGACCGTGTACAGCACCGCGTACGGATTCGCGTCCGGACCCACCGAGCGGACTTCCACGCGTGCGCTGCGCTCGTTGCCAATCGGGATGCGGATCATCGAGCCGCGGTCAATGGCCGAGGCCTTGATCTGGTTCGGAGCCTCAAAGTGCGGGTCCAGGCGGCGATAAGCGTTCACGCTGGCATTCAGCAGCAGGCAAATGTCGTTGCCGTGCGACAGAATGCGGTCCACGAACTCCCACGCGGAGGTGCTCACCTTCTCCAGGCCCTTCGGATCCCAGAACTGGTTCTTGCCGCCCTTGCTCACCGAAACGTTGGTGTGCATGCCGCTGCCGTTCACGCCCACTACCGGCTTGGGCAGGTAGCTGGCCGTGTAGCCCATGTTGTTGGCAACCTGGCGGGTCAACAGCTTGTAAAGCTGGATCTGATCCGCCGCCGCCACCACGTCGCCGTAGCCGTAGTTGATCTCGAACTGCGAGGGCGCTACTTCCGGGTGGTCCTTCTCGTTCTGGAAGCCCATGGCGCGCTGCACTTCGGCAGACGTGTCAATGAACTTGCGCAGCGGGTCGCCGGGCAGCGAGTGATAGTAGCCGCCGCCATCCACGTACTCGAACTTCAGCGTCTTGGCATACTGCTTCTCGGCGTCGGTACCGGCAAACAGGAAGCCTTCAATCTCATTGGCCGCGTTCAGCGTCAGGCCTTCCTTGGCGAACTTCTCCTCGGCAAAGCTCTTCAGCACGCCGCGCAGGTCGCCCTCGTAAGGCTTGCCTTCCTTGTTGATCACTTCGCCGAAGACCATCACCTTGCCGCTGCCGAAGATGTCGGCCGGCACCCAGTAGAAGGCCGCCCAGTCCAAACGCAGGCGCAGGTCGCTCTCCTTCTGCGCCGTAAAGCCGCGGATCGAGCTGCCGTCAAAGGTCAGGTTGTCGTGGCTGCCCAGCAGGAACTTCTTGTCATAATCCAGCAGATGCAGGCGGCCTTCCAGATCGCTGAAGAGCACCGTAACGGCCTTGATGCGCTTTTCTTCCTTCAGGTACTTCAGGCGCTCTTCCTGCAATACCTCGTAGGCTACATGCTGCTTGCGCTGTTCCTTGGCTTTCAGGTTCAGTTCTTCCAGCTCGTCATAAGACAGGGTCAAAAAGTTGCGCAGTTCCGTTGACATGAATCTCCTCGATGAAGGGATGGGCGAGGCCTGAATTTCTGTGGTTCTGAAGTAAGGTTAAAGCCATGCAACAGTGGGGACAATTCAAAAGCGCGGCATTTTGATTGAAAGTTTTGATGGGCTCCATAACGGAAATGATAGGTGAGTCTCAAAATGAGATGAGCCCGTGGCCGCAAGCGTACATCGCCACATTAAAACGCAGAACTCCTCCGGGACTCTACCCCAGAGATTCGCTTGCAGGTCTATGCGGCAATAGGGGATAGCGCCTGTACTTTCTTTACTGCTTTGCAACAAATCGCAACAGTTATCGTCTAATCGGTGCGGTACAAAGGTACGGGAATACTTTTTGTTAGTGGCTCATCCTTCCCGCAGGGAGAGGTTTATGAAGATCAATTCTGCGCGGTTTTTGCTCGCAATCATCGCAATCACCGCTCTGGGCGCAGTCTGCATGGCACAGGCCCCGGCCAACACCCCGGCCGTCAAGCAGATCGGCGCACTCAAGCAGATCAGCGGCTCGCAGCTCACGCTGGTCACGGATCAGGGTGCCAGTGTTGCGGTCAGCGTGCAGCCTGCGGCGAAAATTCTTCGCATCACTCCCGGCCAGACCGACCTGAAGTCCGCAGCGCCTTTGCAGCTCAGTGACTTGCAGACCGGGGACCGCGTGATGGCCCGTGGCCGCCTGGCCGCCGATGGTGCAACTCTGGAAGCCACGGTGCTGACCGTGATGAAGGCCACCGACATTGCCATGATGAAACAAAAGGAGTTGCAGGACTGGCAGCGTCGCGGCGTCGGTGGCGTGGTCAAGCAAGTGGATGCCGCAACCGGGGCGATCACGCTCACTGTGGCCGGCAAGCCGGTAACAGTAACCGTCACGCCGAAAACGACTTACAAGCGCTACGCGGCAAATTCCGTGCGCTGGGAAGACGCTACGGCCAGCACTCTGGCCGACATTCATGCGGGCGATCAACTGCGCGCCAAGGGTGACAAAACTGCTGATGGCTCGGCACTTACGGCCGAGGAAGTGGTGGTGGGAACCTTCCGCAATCTCAGCGGCCGCCTTACGGCGGTTGACACCGCGCAGAACACATTGACATTGCAGGATTTAACGACGAAAAAGACGGTCACCGTCGCGGTCACCGAAGATTCTCAGATGAAGAAGCTGCCGCAGATGCTGGCCTACGGGCTGGCGGCGCGCATGAAGGGGCTGACACCGGGCGCGGGGGCCGCGCAGGGAGCCAATAACGGCCCACAGGCCGGTACAAAGCCCGGGGCAGGAGTAACCCCTCCGGCGGGTGCGGCGGGTGCCAGTGGAGCCGCTGGCGGACCTCCCATGGGGATGCCCGGCGCTGCTCCGAATGGCGCTCCTGGATCACCCCCGAACGGCCAGGGGCGCGGCAATGGCGATCTGAATGCCATGCTGGGCCGCTTGCCCGCAGCCACGCTGGCCGAGCTGCAAAAGGGCGATGCGGTGATGATTCTATGCACCCAGGGCAGTGAGACGCTGAAGCCTGCGGTGATTACCTTGCTGGGCGGCGTGGAGCCGATCTTGACGGCCTCGCCGACGGGCACCGCTTCGCAGAGCTTCCTGACGCCGTGGTCGCTGGCCGGCGGCAACGCGCCGGGCGCGGATCAGTAGGCGGCAATGACAGCAATGAAGCAGAACAGAAAATGGGTAGGGAGCCTTAATTTAGTGACTTACAAAAAAAGTCTCATCTTTTGCATGATGTTGTTGCTGGCCATGACGCCGCTTTTTGCGCAGGCCGTTAAGACGGGCGTTCTGCGCGGCCAGGCCACGGATCCTTCCGGCGCCGTTGTGGTTGGAGCCACCATCAAGGTGAAGGCCGCCGATGGCAGCCAGCAGCAGACGACGAGCGACAAGCAGGGCAACTACATCTTCAAAAGCCTGCCGGCGGGCAATGCCAACCTCACTGCCACGGCCGCGGGCTTCAGCCAGTTGACCATGCAGGCTGTGATTGTGCCTGTGGGCGGCAGCCAGCAACTGGACCTGAGCTTTAACGTGGCCACCAAGAGCGAGCAGGTAACGGTGGAGGCGGAGAACGCGCGGGTGGACGTGAACCCGGAAAACAACGCCAGCGCCACCGTCCTGAAGGACAAAGACCTGGAAGCCCTGAGCGACGATCCCGACGAGCTGGAGCAGGATCTGCTGGCCCTGGCTGGTCCGGCTGCGGGGCCGAATGGCGGTCAGATTTACATTGACGGCTTCAGCGGCGGCACCTTGCCGCCCAAGAGCTCGATCCGCGAAGTGCGCATCAACCAGAATCCGCTATCGGCGCAGTACGACCGTCCGGGTTTTGGCCGGGTGGAGGTTTTCACCAAGCCGGGCACCGACACCTGGCACGGGCAGGTCATGTTCAACGAGAGCGACAAGGCGTTGAACACGCGCAACCCGTACCTGACGGACACGGAGATTCCCAGCTACCACACGGAGCGTTACAGCGGAAACATCAGCGGCGCGCTGACCAAGAAGAGCTCAATCTTTTTGAACTTTGAGCGGCGCGACATCAACGAGCTATCGGCGATCAACGCCATCATCTCGGAGACCGAGACTCAGCCGTATTCGCTGGCCGTGCTGTCGCCGGAAAACCGCACCAACTTCAGTCCGCGGCTGGACTGGCAGCTTGGCAACAACAACACGCTGACCGCGCGTTACCAGTACATGGACAACAACGAGTACAACCAGGGCATTGGCGGCTTTACGCTGGCACAGCGCGCCTATGGGTTACACGAGCATCAGCAGACTTTGCAGGTGAGCGACACGCATTTGTTCGGCACGCACCTGGTGAACGAGACGCGCTTTCAGTACATGCATGACGTGAACACGCAACTGCCTGTCACGCCGGGCTACGCCACCATCAACGTGGCCAGCGAGTTCAACAACGGCAGCTACAACGGCGGAATTTACAGCGACACCAGCAACTATTACGAGCTGCAGAATTACACCAGTTGGAGCCATGGCAAGCACTTTGTGAAGTTCGGCGGCCGCATGCGCGTGACCGAGGACAACAACATGTCCTACGCGAACTTTAACGGCACCATCACTTATGCGGAAAACGGCGCGCTGAATCCGTTGCAGGCCTGGCTGGCGGGCACGCCGGCGCAGGCTTCACTGGTGAGCGGCTCGCCGCTGGCCAGCGTGAGTTACGCCGATGTGGGCCTGTACGCCGAGGATGACTGGAAGCTGCGTCCGAACCTTACGCTGAGCTACGGCCTGCGCTTTGAGTCGCAGTCCACCATTCACGACAAGAGTGATTGGGCGCCGCGCATCGGCCTTAGCTGGGGACTGGGCAGCAGCAAGAGCGCGCCCAAGACGGTGGTGCGGCTTGGCTACGGACTCTTCTACGACCGGCTGGGCTCGACCTCCATACTCAACGCGAACCGGCTGAACGGCGTCACCGAGCAGGAGACGATCTACACGGGCGGAGTTTGTCCTGCGGGCAGCTATGACGTGAACGGACTGCCGGTGGCTTACAGCCTGAGCCAGTGCACGCTGCCCACGGGCAGCACGGCCACGCCGACCATCTACCAGATTAGCCCGAACCTGCACGCGCCTTACATGATGCAGTTTGCCACCAGCCTGGAGCAGCAGTTGGGCAAGATTGGCACCGTCAGCGTGACGTATCTGAATTCGCTCGGACGCCACCAGTTCGACACCATCAACGCCAACGCGCCCACGACGCCGGGCGATTTGACTACGCGTCCCTATGGCAACCAGAACATCTACCGCTACTACAGCGAGGGCGAGTACCGCCAGAACCAGATCATCACCAACGTGCAGTTGAGGGTCTCGCAGAAGTTTTCGCTGATGGGCTTTTACGCGCTGGGCTGGGCAAACAGCAACGTGGGCA
Organism: uncultured Acidobacteriota bacterium; assembly: GCA_903851035.1. Classification (GTDB taxonomy): domain Bacteria; phylum Acidobacteriota; class Terriglobia; order Terriglobales; family Acidobacteriaceae; genus TOLSYN. The sequence continues at coordinate 20,510 of CAINND010000067.1, forward strand.
GCCTGGGCAGCAATCCCACGAACGCCACGCTGGCCAACGACTATCACCTTGGCGACGACTGGGGACGCTCCGGGTACGACATCCGCAGCCGTGTGTTTTTGAGCGGCACGGCGAACCTGGCGCACTACATCCGCATCAGTCCCTTCGTCATCATGAACAGCGGCGCGCCATTCAACATCACCACCGGTACGGACCTGAACGGCGACTCGTTCTACAACGACCGCCCGGCGTTCTGCTCCGCCACATCGACGCAGATTAAGCATACGGCTTATGGCTGCTTCGACCTGGCGCCGAGCGCGGGTGAAAAGCGCATCCCCATCAACTATGGGCGCGGGCCGGCCAACGTACAGGTGAACCTGCGCATCAGCAAGACGTGGGGATTCGGCAAGGACTTGAAGAAAGACAACTCCGGAAGCAACCAGGGCGGCCCGGGAGGGCCTCCGGGTGGCGGCCCCGGACGCGGCGGGCCGGGTGGGCCTCCGGGCGGCGGACCGCGCGGCATGGGCAACGTCTTTGGCTCATCCAGCACATCGCGCAAGTACAACCTTACGGTGGCGGCCATGGCACGCAACATCTTCAACACTTGGAACCCGGGTTCGCCGGTGGGCAACCTGAGCTCGACGGACTTCGGCAAGTCGAACGGACTGGCCGGCGGACCGTTCAGCTCCGGCACGGCGAACCGCCGCGTGGACCTGTCCGCAACGTTCACGTTCTAACCAACCCCTCCCCGGGTAGCAGTAGGAAAGGGCGGCCTCGGCCGTCCTTTTCTGCTGCGCGGTGGTTTATGCTGGTGCGCATGGGAATAGGCCAATGAGATGGGCCAATGAAACTGGGTCAATGAGACTGGGTCAATGAGAGACGAAGCGAAGAAGTTTTGGTTGCGGGGCGTGGCCATTGTGCTGGGCGCGGCGCTGCTGCTTTACGTTATGGACAGCGCGGCCTTCCAACTGCGCCGCGCGCGCGGCGGCGGCTTGCAAGCGGTGGCGGTGGATGAGTTCCTGAGTACACCACTGAAGGGCAGCGCGACGGAGTACGACTATCTGGGAGCAACCACGCGCAACTGTGCACAGGCGCTGTTTCCGCAGTATGCGAATGGCACGTGGAACCCTCCGTGCTGGTACCTGACCAAGCACACGGATCAGTGGAAGAAGTAGGGGGCAGGTTTCGGAGGAAACAGGAGCAAGGTGTCGGAGGTTTCGAAGGTTTCAAAGTTTCAGAGGTTGAGAGCAAAGGCAAAAGCAAGAGCAATTGCCCTCTAGCAACAAAGGTTAGGATGGGGCGCCCGGCTGTTGAACCTCACATACTCATATAGTCATATCCAATCCGCATGACAATTAAATGAGGGTCACATACATTGAGAGGAATGCCATTCTTTGTAAATTTGATTTCCAAAGTATATGTTTTCTTCGATTGCCCCTTAAAATAAGCTACATACTTAAGTATGTAATCATTGAGAAAGATAGATGTACTTTTAGTTAGCAGCTTATCTCCATGTGCGACTATCTCATCATCTTCTCCTCGAACAGCCCATTCTGCCTGCAGGAGAGGTTCTCCTGCACAGCGGTAAGTATGGTCACGAGGATAGTCAATGGCAATGCCAAGTTTGCAACACAATTCGTCGAACGATATCCGCTTGGCCACTTGAACAATTACAGCATACTCACCTTTTTTCTTGAGCTGGAAGGTGGCCGTATAAGTGCTACCGGCTGCAAGAGATATAGGAATATCCATCTCCGGTTTGCGCCATGTATGGAATTCACGCTGCGTTCTTCCAGATAATGGTGTAAGCATCATCGCGATGATTACAAGCAAACGGACAACCATGTGACAATGATGGCTAATGACTGCCGCAGTAGTTATTTGTTCTTTGGTTTCTCTCATATGCGACCCCTGAATCGTGTAATTGTATTCCAATTACCCAGGCAGGTGGCCCAGAGTCGGGTGACCTAGGCAAATCTTCCCAGCAGTAACAACCCTGAGGGTGCCCCATTCTAGCCGTTGTTGCTAGGGTGTGGTAGTTGGTCTTGATCCTGTTCTTGTTTTTAAGTGTCATCCTGAGCGAAGCGGGCGCGTCAGCGCCTGCGCAGTCGAAGGACCCCTATCCATTCTGTTTCGCAGCATCCACGCAAGTTCACCTACACGGGCACGGGGCTCACTCTCATAGTAGGGTTCCTTCGACTCCGCTGCGCTCCGCTCAGGATGACAGCGTGAATCAAAATCAAAATCAAAAGCCCCACCCTCCGCCAACAGAAGGCGGAAGGGTAGGGCACCCTCAGGGTGATGATTGAATGCAGAATAACTACCCCACTCAAGCCAAAAGATGGCTTGAATGGGGCACCCGTCGTCAAACGGGATACGCAACCTCCGAAACTTTCGAAACCTTGAAACCTTGAAACTTTGAAACCTGCCTACGGCTTCGCTGTATCGGCCACCGGCGCGCTCGGTGTCGCGCTGTCTGCGGGCTTCGCGTCTGCCGCGGGCTTCTGCGTGACCTGCTTGTCGGTTGGTAGCTGAGTACGCTGCCAGCCTCCGCCGAGGGCCTGAATGAGTTGCACGCTGGCCGTGGCGCGCTGCACCTCGATCTGCGCCATTGTCTCCTGTGCACTCAACAGCGTGTTCTGCTCGGTGACGACGTTGATGTAGGGATCGAGTCCCTCCTGGTAGCGGATCAGTTCGAGGTCGAGGGCGCGGCGCGAGGCCTCGACGGCCCTCTGCTGTTGCTGCACCTGCTCGCTGAGGATGCGCAGAGTGGAGAGCGCGTCTTCCACCTGCTGGAATGCCGTGAGCACCGTCTGGCGGTAAGCGGCGAGGTCGGCGCGGTAGGTGGCTTCGTACTGCTGCACCTGGGCGCGACGCAGTCCGGCGTCAAAGACCGTTTCACTGGCCGAGGGGCCGATGCTCCACACGCGGCTGGGCCATTCCAGCAGATGCTTCCATGTGGAGCTGTTGAGGCCTCCGGTGGCCGTGAGCGACAGCGACGGATAGTAGGCGGCCTTGCCGATGCCGATCTGCGCGTTGGCGGCGGCCAATGTGCGCTCGGCGGCGGCTACGTCCGGGCGGCGCTCCAGCAACTGCGAGGGCAGGCCGACGGGAATGGCAGGCGGCGTGATGAGCAACGGGCGCTCGGGGAGCGAGAACTCCGCCGCCGGCTTGCCGATGAGCGTGGCGATGGCGTGCTCGTACTGCGAGCGCGCGACGCCGAGATTGATGAGCGTGGATTGTGCGGTTTCCACCGTGGCCTGGGCCTGGACGACGGTGAGTTCGGCGCCGATGCCGGTTTCGTACTGCGCGCGGTTGTATTCCAGCGACTTCTGGTCGGCCTGCACGGCCTCGGTCAGTATCTGGCGGAGAGCGTCCTGCCCACGCAACTCGAAATAGTACTGGGCGAGGCTGGCCTGGGCGGAGAGGCGCGCATTGACCAGCGTAGCGGCACTGACCTGCGCGTTGGCCTGTGACTGACGCACGCTGTTGCGCACCTTGCCCCAGAGATCGGGCTCCCAACTGATGCCGCTGGTGAGATCGAGCGCGGTGTAAGTGGCTCCGCTGGAGCCAGCAGTGTTGCTGGAGCTGCGGTTGCGCGAGCCTCCGGCACCGATGGTGGCCGTGGGGAAGAAGGCGGTGCGGGCCTGGCGCACGGTGGCGCGGGCGGCCATGAAGTTCTCGTACGCCTGCTGGATGTTCTGGTTGTTGATGTCGAGCTGCGCTTCCAGGGCGTTCAGCTCGGGCTCGTTGTAGATCTCCCACCAGTTGCCGCGCAGGGTGGCATCACTGGGCGCGGCCACCTGCCACTGGCCCAGGCCGTTGAGGGTGGGATCGGGCTGCCCGGCGGCGGGCGAGGGGATGGTGGGGGCGGCCGTGGCCTCTTTGAACTCCGGCGGAGCCACGGGCGCGGGCGCGTGATATTTGGGCCCAACGGTGCAGGAGGCCAGCAGAAGAGCGGCGAGCACGGGCAGGGCAGCCATGGATAGAGTCAGGTGCGAGAGCCTGGCATTCGGAATTCGGCGCATTGAAAGTTTCATGATCATCAAGATGACTCCCGGCTAAAGGGCTCCTTCGGTGGCCGTACCACCGGCGGGCGGCAGCGCGGCATGCTTGCGGGCCTGAAAGCGCAGGCGCAGGCGATCCATCGCCAGGTAAACGACCGGCGTGGTGTAAAGGGTGAGCAACTGGCTCATGATGAGCCCGCCGACGATGGTGATGCCCAGGGGGCGACGCAGCTCGCTGCCGATGCCGTGGCCAAAGGCGAGCGGCAGGGCGCCGAAGATGGCGGCCATGGTGGTCATCAGGATGGGGCGGAAGCGCAGCATGCAGGCTTCGAAGATGGCATCGTGGGTATTCTTGCCCTCGTTGCGCTCGGCCACCAGCGCGAAGTCAATCATCATGATGGCGTTTTTCTTGACGATGCCGATGAGCAGCACGATGCCGATGATGCTGATGACGTTGAGGTCGATGTGGAAGAGCAGCAGGGCGAGCATGGCTCCGACGCCGGCCGAGGGCAGGGTGCTGATGATGGTGATGGGGTGGATCAGGCTCTCATACAGAATGCCCAGCACGATATAGACGGCGAAGATGGCGATGATGAGCAGCCATATTTCTGATTTGAGCGAATCCTGGTACACCGAGAAAATGCCGCTGTAGAAGCCGCGCACGGTTTGCGGCATGTTGAGCCTGGCCTGCATCAGGGCTACGGACTTGGTGGCGTCGCTGAGGGCCACGCCGGGCGCAAGGTTGAAGTTGACGGTGACGGAAGGGAAGAGTCCGGTGTGGTTGACCGAGAGCGGAATGTTGCGCGTTGCCCCGTTGGTGATGGTGCGGAGCGGAACGTTACCGCTGCCGCTGGGGTTGAGATACATGTACTTGAGCCCATCGGGATTATCGAGGAACTGGGGCGCGGCCTCCAGCACGACGTAATACTGATTGAGCTGTGAGTAGATGATGGAAACTTCCTGCTGACCGAAGGCGCCGTAGAGCGCGCTGTCAAAGTTCTGCGTGGTGATGCCGAGGCGCGCGGCCGTATTGCGGTCGAAGTTCAGGTAGTGGTCGAGCCCGCCGTTCTGCTGGTCACTGTTGACATCCTGAAAGCCGGGGAGCTTGCGCATTTCCGCCAGCAGCTTGGGTCCCCAGACGGAGAGATCCTGCACACTGTCGGACTGAATCGTGTACTGGTATAGCGCGCCGCCGCCGCGGCCGCCGAAGCGGAGATCCTGTGCCGGCTGCAAATAGGCCGATGCCACGGGCAAGGCGGCCATCTTGGGACGCATGCGGTTCAGAATCTGCATGGCGCTAACCTTGCGCTCATTGAGCGGCTTGAGCGACATGAAGATGAATCCGCCATTCGTGCTGCCCTGGCCACCGGAGAAAGCAACCACGTTGTTCACGCCGGGATCGCTTTTGATGACGCCAACGAGTTTCTGAACGGAATCCTTCATCAGCGGGAAGCTGGCATCCTGCGGACCCTGCACCATGCCCATCATGATGCCGGTGTCCTGCTGCGGGAAGAAGCCGCTGGGGATGACCTTGATGATGGCCACGTTGAGGATGATGACCAGCCCTAGCACGGTGAGCGTGAGCGCCGGGTTATCCAACACCCAGGAGAGCGAACGGCGATAACCGCGCAGCATGCCATCAAAAAATTTATCGCTCTGGCGGTAGAGCCAGCCATGCTGCGGCTTATGCGCCTTGAGCAGGTGGGCGCACATGCAGGGCGTGGTGGTGAGCGAGATGACCATGCTGACCAGGATGGCCGTGCTGAGCGTGATGGCAAACTCGCGGAAGAGACGTCCCACCAGGCCGCCCATCAGCAAAATGGGGATGAAGACGGCGATGAGCGACATGCTGATGCTGAAGACGGTGAAGCCGATCTCCTGCGCGCCTTTGAGCGCCGCCTCGTATGGCTCCATGCCGTTTTCAATGTAGCGCGAGATGTTTTCCATCACCACGATGGCGTCGTCCACGACGAAGCCGGTGGAGATGGTGAGGGCCATCAGCGAGAGGTTATCCAGGCTGAAGCCGAGCATGTACATGACGGCGAAGGTGCCCACCAGCGAGACTGGCACGGCCACGGCCGGAATGAGCGTGGCGCGCCCGTTGCGCAGGAAGATGAAGACGACCAGCACCACCAGGCAGATGGAGAGGAAGAGGGTGCGCTCCACGTCGTTGACGCTGGCCTGGATGGTGGTGGTGCGGTCGAGAACGATGGTTGTCTGTATGTCTCGCGAGATGCTGGCCTTGACGGAAGGCAGTTCGCGCCGGATGTTGGCAACGGTGTCAATGATGTTGGCGCCGGGCTGGCGGTAGATGAGAACGATGACGCCGGGCTTGCCGTTGACGTATCCGGCCGAGCGCACATTCTGCACCGAATCGGTAATCGTCGCCACGTCTTGCAACCGGATGGCCGCGCCCTTGTGATAGCCGACGATGAGTGGCTTGTAGTCCTCGGCGTAGCGGATCTGATCATTGGTGATGATGTCCGCCGTCTCATTGGCGTTGGAGAACTGTCCGCGTGCCTGATGGGCGTTTTGCAGGCTGAGCATGGACTGCACGCTGCTGAGGGTAAGTCCGTACTGATTGAGCTGCGTGGGATTGGCGTCCACGCGGACGCTGGGCAGCGCGCCGCCGCCGACCTGCACCTGGCCGACACCCTGAATCTGCGAGAGCTTTTGCTGCATGATGGTGCTGGCTTCGTCGTAGATGTGGCCGCGGTCGTAGATATCCGAGGTGAGGCCGATGACCATGATGGGCGAGTCGGCGGGGTTCACCTTGCGATAGGTGGGGTTGGAGGGCAAGTTGGCGGGCAGATAGGTGCGGGCGGCGTTGATGGCCGCCTCCACGTCGCGCGCCGCGCCGTCAATGTTGCGGCTGAGGTCGAACTGTATGGTGATGGAGGTGTTGCCCAGCGAGCTGCTGGAGGTCATCTCCGTGACGCCGGCGATGTGGCCGAGCTGGCGCTCAAGGGGCGTGGCCACCGAGGCTGCCATGATCTCCGCGCTGGCGCCGGGCAGGGCCGCGCCCACCGTGATGTAGGGCGAATCGATCTGTGGCAGCGGGCTGACGGGCAGCACGCGATAGGCGATCATGCCGGCCAGGGCGATGGCCGCCGTCAGCAGCGTGGTGGCCACCGGACGGTTGATGAACAGGCGAGACGGGTTCATGCCTGGTTCGCCTGCCCTTCCGGCGAGGCCTCGCCCACGGGGCGCTCTTTGCCGCCGAAGCGCTGCGCCAGGTTATCAAAGAAGATGTAGATGACCGGCGTGGTGTAGAGCGTGAGCACCTGGCTGAGGAGCAATCCGCCAACCATGCAAATGCCGAGCGGGCGGCGCAACTCGCTGCCGATGCCGGTGCCCATGGCCAGCGGAATGCCGGCGAGCAGGGCGGCCATGGTGGTCATCATGATGGGGCGGAAGCGCAGCAGGCTGGCCTCGTAAATGGCGTCTGTGGCCGTCTTGCCGTGCTGTCGCTCACCCTCCAAGGCGAAATCCACCATCATAATGCCGTTTTTCTTGACGATGCCGATGAGCAGGATGATGCCGATGATGGCCACCACGCTGAGGTCCTGATGAAATAGGCGTAGGGCCAGCAACGCTCCCACGCCGGCCGAGGGCAGGGTGGAGAGAATCGTGATGGGGTGGATAAAGCTCTCATACAAGACGCCGAGCACGATATAGACCGTGACCAGCGCAGCCAGGATGAGCAGGGCTTCGTTCGACAGCGAGTTCTTGAAGCTGGCGGCCGTGCCCTGGAAGTCGGCCTGTACGCTGGCCGGCATGCCTTCGGCACGGAGCTTCTTCTCCACCTTGTCAATGGAAGTGATGGCGTCGCCTAGCGAGGTGCGCGATGTCAGATTGAAGCTGACGGTGACCGCGGGGAACTGTCCCTGATGATTGATGGAGAGCGGCGAGTTGATGCGCTGTATCTGGGTGAAGGCCGAAAGCGGCACCGCCCCGGCGACCGTGGTGGCCGTGGTGGAGGTGGACTTACTGCCGATGGCATTGGCGAGCGGACTGAAGACGCCAGAGCTGGCCGTATAAGCCGCCGACGAAGTTGTGGCACTGGAGCCCGCCGAGGCCGAGGCCGAAGACGAATACGAAGTGCTGGCCGAGGCTCCGCTGCCGCCGCTGCTGGCACTGGACTGAATGTACAGCTTGGAAAGGTTCGCCGGGTCCTGACGGAACTCTGGCGAGGTCTCCAGAATGACGTGGTACTGGTTGAGCTGCGTGTACATGGTGCTGATCTGGCGCTGGCCGTAAGCGTCGTAGAGGGTGTTATCCACCGTGTAGGGGGCAATGCCCAGGCGCGAGGCTGTGATGCGGTCGATCATCAGCGAGACGGCCAGGCCGCCGGTCTGCTGGTCGGTGGCGACGTCTTCCATCTCCGGCAGCTTCTTGATCTCCTCGATGAAGCGGCTGGTCCAGTGGTTCAGCTCGGCGGTGTCGGGATCTTCCAGCGTGTACTGATACTGGGTGCGGCTGACGCGGTCATCCACCGTGATGTTCTGTACCGGCTGCATGAAGAGCTGGATGCCCTGCACCTGGCCGAGCTTGCCCTGCAGGCGGCGGATGACATCGCTGGCGTTGAGGTCGCGCTGCTCCAGTGGCTTGAGGTTGATGGAGAAGCGTCCGCTGTTGAGCGTGGTGTTGGTGCCATCGGCGCCTATGAAGCTGGTCAGGCTCTCCACGTCCGGATCGGCCAGGATGAGCTTGGCGAGCTCCTGATGCTTGGCGGCCATGGCCGGGAAGCTGATGGTCTCCGGGGCCTGCGAGATGCCCTGAATGACGCCGGTATCCTGCACGGGGAAGAAGCCCTTGGGCGCTTCAATGTACAGGAAGATGGTCAGCACCAGGGTGCCGAGCGCGACCAGCAGGGTGATGGGCTGGAAGCGCAGCACATATTTCAGGGTGCGGCCGTAAAAGGCGATCATGCCGTCGAACATATGCTCGCTCCACTGGGCAAAGCGGGAGGGCTTTTGATCGGCGGTGCTGCGCAGGATACGGGCGCACATCATCGGCGTCAGGGTGAGCGAGACGACGGCGGAGATAATGATCGTCACGGCCAGGGTGACGGCAAACTCGCGGAAGAGGCGGCCGACGACATCGCCCATGAAGAGCAGGGGGATGAGCACGGCAATCAGCGAGATGGTGAGCGACATGATGGTGAAGCCGATCTGCTCGGCTCCCTTGAGCGCCGCTTCCATGGGCGGCACGCCCTCTTCGATGTAGCGGCTGATGTTCTCAATCATCACGATGGCGTCGTCCACCACAAAGCCGGTGGCGATGGTCAGAGCCATCATGGAGAGGTTATCCAGGCTGTAACCGAGGATGTACATCACGCCCAGGGTGCCGACCAGCGAGATGGGCACGGCCACGGCGGGAATGATGGTGGCGCGCAACGAACGCAGGAAGACGAAGATGACCAGGATCACCAGCACGACGGTGAGGACGAGTTCCCACTTCACGTCAGTCACCGAGGCATTGATGGGCACGGTGAGATCGGTCATCTGCGTGATCTTGATGGTGGCCGGGAGGTTGGCCTCCAGTTGCGGCAGGATGGCCTTGATCGCCTTGACAACGTCGATGGTGTTGGCGCCGGGCTGGCGCTGGATGTTGAGAATCACCGCCGGGGTGTGGTTCATCCACGCCGCCTGGTTATCGTTCTCCACGCCATCCACGACCTTCGCCACGTTCTTCAGCAGGATGGGCGCGCCGTTGCGGTAGGCGATGACGATGTTCTTGTAATCGGCGCTGCGCTCAATCTGATCGTTGGCGTCAATCTGGAAGTCCTGGCGGGGGCCGTCGAAGTTGCCCTTGGCGGCGTTGACGCTGGTTTGCAGCAGGGCGGTGCGCACCTGCTCCAGGGTGAGTCCGTAGGCGGCGAGCGCCGAGGGGTTAGCCTGGATGCGCACGGCGGGCTTCTGTCCGCCGCTGATGCTGACCAGTCCGACGCCGGCGAGCTGGCTGAGCTTGGGAGCCAGGCGCGTGTCAATCAGATCCTCTACCTGGCTGAGCGGCATGGAGTCGCTGGTGATGGCCAGGGTGAGGATGGGCGCATCCGCCGGATTGGTTTTGCTGTATGTGGGCGGCGCGGGCAACACGCTGGGCAGATAGCTTTGCGCGGCGTTGATGGCCGACTGCACCTCCTGCTCGGCCACGTCAATGTTCATGCTGAGGTTGAACTGCATGACGATGACCGAAGCCGTGCCGGAGCTGGTCGAGGTCATCTGGCTGAGGCCCTGGAGCTGGCCGAACTGGCGCTCCAGCGGGGCGGTGACCGTTGTGGCCACCACGTCAGGACTGGCGCCGGGATAGAAGGTCAGCACCTGGATGGTGGGGTAATCCACCTGCGGCAGCGCCGAGACGGGCAACTGCGTGTAGGCGACGATGCCCGTCAGCAGGATGGCCACCATCAACAGCGAGGTGGCAACCGGACGAAGAATGAATGGGCGCGACGGGCTCACTGGCCTTGCGTCCTCCCGCTACCGGTGTTGGGTTGACTGATGCTGACCGGCGCGTTGGGCTGGAGCTTTTCAAAGCTGCTGTTGGCGATGACATCGCCGGGCTGAATGCCCTCGACGGCCGTCATGCCGTTATCACTGGAGCCGGTCTTGATCGTGGTCATCACGGCCTTGCCGTCCTTAATCACATAGACGAAGGCGACGGGGCCGTTGTGCTGTATGGCCGAGGTCGGGATGAGCGTCTGATCCTTGAGGGTTTTGACCAGCAGGCGCGCGTTGACGAACTGGTTGGGGAAGAGCGCTCCATCTTTGTTGTCGAAGATGGCGCGCAGCTTGACCGTGCCGGTGGTGGTGTCAATCTGATTGTCCACGGTGAGCAGCTTGCCGCTGGCGATTTGCTTGCGCGCGGTGCGGTCAAAGGCGAAGACCGGCAACTGCTGGCCCTTGTGAGCTTCGGCGCGAACCTCGCCGATGACATCCTCGGCAATGGTGAAGATGACGGTGATGGGCTGCTCCTGGGTAACCACCGCCAGCGCCGTGGTGCTGTTGGCCTGCACGGCGTTGCCGGGGTCCACCAGACGCAGTCCAATGCGGCCATTGAAGGGCGCGGTGATGTGGCAGTAGCCAACCTGCACCTTGTCGTAATCCACCAGCCCCTGGTCGGCCGCAACCGTGCCGCGATCCTGCGCAACTATTTTTTCCTGGTCGTCCACGATCTGCTTGGCGATGGCGTTGCGGGCGAGCGCGGCCTTGTAGCGGTCGAGGTCCATGGCAGCCTGCGCGAGAATCTGCTTGTCTTTTTCCAGCGTGCCCTGGGCTTGGGCAAGTTGCGCCTGGAAGGGGCGCGGATCAATCTCAATCAGCGCGTCGCCCTTGTGCACCGGCTGGCCCTCCTTGAAGGGCACGGCCACCACCAGTCCCGTGACCTGGCTGGTGATGTTGCTGGTGTAGAGCGGCGTGACGGTGCCGATGGCCTCCTGGTAAACGCCAATGTCGCCCTTGACGGCCGTGACCGGCGTAACGGTGACGGTGCCGAACATGCCCTTCTTAGCCTGCTGGGTCGCGGCATTGGGCGCGGCTTGCATGCGGTACACCAGGTAGAAGAGCCCGGCAAAGGCCGCCAGCACCACGATCCAGATGAGCAGGTGTTTGCCCTGCGAGGAACGCGGAGCGGAATGAGAATCGGAGGCGGCGGGGGCGTGGGAAGGCGTCTCTGGCATCGCAATAATTCCTTGTGTTGTTGCCTAATCAATTCTGCTACAGGGCAGCGGGGCGGAACGACACTGGCTGTTCCGCAAGTCCGGTATATCAGCACCCATTAGCTTAATGCCGTACCCGGCGAAAGTCATCTGCCGGAGGCGGTGAGCACGGTGGGATAGAACCCCGGGCTTCGCCGCATTCCGCACATATATGACCCTACGCCTGCCAGGAGATTGGCAGGGTAAAAAAGTGTTAAGGTCAGGGGCCAGCGTCCCTGCCGATGCAAGGTAAACTTTTGTGAACCGTTCTGGTCAATTCGTAACAGTTATTCACAGCTGTTTATGGGCTTGGAGTAGACAATAGTGAGCATGAGCCGCGTACTCATCATCGATGACGATCAGGGACTGGTCAGCCTGTTGCAGCGCTATCTGCGCAACGATGGTTTTGAGGTGACGGCTGTCTATGATCACCGCACCGGCCTGGAAGCCGCGCTGCGCAATGAGCACGACGTGATCATCCTGGACGTGATGCTGCCCGGCGGCAGCGGCTTTGAGCTGCTGAAGAGCCTGCGGCTGCAATCGCGCGTGCCGGTCATCCTGCTGACCGCGCGCGGCGAGGCCGTGGACCGCATCCTGGGCCTGGAAATCGGCGCGGACGACTACGTTCCCAAGCCATTCGACCCGCGCGAACTGGCGGCGCGCATCCGTGCCGTGCTGCGGCGCTCGCAGGAAAATCACAACGAAAGCGCCACGGAAGAGACGCTGGTGGTGGACGACCTTACGCTCTCTCTGCTGGCGCGCAGCGTGCATTGCGCCGGGCAGGCGGTTGAATTGACGGGCGCGGAGTTCAATATGCTTGTGCTGCTGGTGCGCCGCGCCGGAGCCGTGGTGACGCGCGAGGAATTGGCACAGGCCGCACTCGGCCGTCCGCTTTCGGCCTTTGACCGCAGCGTCGATGTCCACGTCAGCCGGCTGCGCAAAAAGCTTGGCTACACAGCAACGGGCGAAGAGCGCATCCGCCCGGTGCGTGGGATTGGCTACTTTTACGCCGTGATGGCCAAGTCGGTGCAGCCATGAAAAGCCGCATCTTCTGGAAGATCTTCCTGCCGTTCTGGGTTTTGCAGACGATCATCATGCTGTTTCTGGCGTATCGAGTGCATGAGAGCTTCGGGCCGGAGCGTCCGTGGTGGCTGCAGCCGGAGCGCCGCGCCATTCCCGTGCTGGCGCGTACCGCCACCTGGCGTTACGACACGCGCGGACAGGAGGGGTTGCGCGAGCTGCTGAAGAGCATCGAGCTGCCGCGCCGCGCCGCCTACTGGCTGTTTGATGAAAACTGGCACGAGCTGAGCGGCTTTTGGCTGGCTCCGGATGCCGTGGAGGGCGCGCAAAAGGCGCTGAAGCATGATGGCCTGGCCATGACTCGGCATGGCGCCTTCCTGGTGGAGAAGCTGACGCCGCCCAGCGGGCACACCTATATCTTCGTCGGCGAGTTCTTTCATCCGCCGCTGCTGCACTCGCTGCCGGTCAGCGTTTTCATCGTCATCCTTTTCAGTTCGCTGCTGACATCGCTGCTGTGCGCGATTCTTGCGCAATACCTTACCCGTCCCATTGTGCGTTTGCGCGACGCCGCCGCGGCCATCGCCCGCGGCAATCTGGACGCCCGAGCCGGGGTGGGACCCAGCGATCGTCGCGACGAGATCGCCGACCTTGTGCGCGACTTTGACGTTATGGCGGGCGAGATCAGCGACCTGGTGCAGAGCAATAAACGCATGTTGATGGGCGTCTCACACGATTTGCGCTCGCCGATTGCGCGCATTCGCGTGGCGCTCTCACTGGCCTCCAACGCGCCGGAAGAAGAACGCTCCGAATTGCTGGAGCGCATCGAACTGGAACTGCTGCGGCTGAATGGAATGATCGAGCAGGTGCTGACCGTGGCTCGACTGGAGAGCGGCCAGATGGAGACGCCGAAGGTCGCCGTCTCGCTCAACCAGGTGCTGGAAGAGGCTTTGGAAGACGCGCGCTTTGAGGCCAGCCAGACCAATGCGGAAATCGTAGGCGGCCAGGACTGGCCGCAACTCAGCGTGTTGGGCGATGAGAATATGCTGCGCAGCGCCTTTGAAAACGTGTTGCGTAACGCCATCTTCTACTCCGGCGACGGCGGACGCATCAGCGTGAATGTGGGGCTGGCCGGTGGGATGGCGCGCATCAGTGTGGGAGACAACGGCCCCGGAGTGCCGGAAGACGCGCTGCCGCGGCTGTTTAAGCCCTTCTATCGCGTGGACGACGCGCGCAACACCAGCACGGGCGGCAGTGGGCTGGGTCTTTCGCTGGTGAGCGCGGCCGTCAAGTTTCACGGTGGCAAGGTCAGCGCGCGCAATCTGCAACCCAAGGGTTTGGAGATTACGATTGAGATTCCCGCGACGCTGGTAAAGTAAGCCGCTGGCGAAATGGCCGGCAGGCGAAAATTGAAAGGGAATTGAAAGGCCGCGCTGTTTGCGCGGCCTTTTTGTTGCTACGACGCGATTGAATAACCTAGCGCTCGCCCAGGGCCTCGATCACATCCACGGCGGCGGCGAACTTGCCGAGCGGTGCGCTGACCTGCACGCCCTGCACCATACCGCGCGCTTCCAGCAGCATCTCGCGGGCGATGAGGACACCTTCGGCGCGAGCGTGTTCGCTGCTTTCGCTGGCGGCGGACATGCGGGCGATGATTTCATCCGGCACGCTGACGCGCAGCTCGTTGCGCATGAACTCCGCATTGCGCACACTGGTCAGCGGCCAGATGCCGGCCAGAATGGGCAGCTTGCAGTGCTCCACGCGGCGCAGAAACTGCTCCAGCAAACGCATGTCGAAGACCGGCTGGGTGACGGCGTAGTGGGCTCCGGCCTCGCACTTGTACTCAAAGCGGCGGACTTCTTCGTCGAGGTCGCTGATGCCGGGATTGGCGCCGACGCCGATGACGAAGGCCGTGGCCGAGCCAATGGGGTTGGCGCCGATATCCACGCCGAGGTTGAGGTTGCGCACGATGTTGACCAGGCCGATGGCGTCCACGTCGAAGACGGCGGTTGCGTCCGGATAATTGCCCAGCTTGGGCGGGTCGCCGGTGATGCAGATCAAGTTGTGCAGGCCGAGCGCGCTGGCGCCGAGCAGGTCGCTCTGAATGCTGAGCACGTTGCGGTCGCGGCAGGTGTAGTGCAGCACGGTCTCAATGCCGCAGTCACGCTCGATGAGCGTACACAGCGCCTGGTTGCCCATGCGGGCGCTGGCCCGAGGGCTGTCGGGAATATTGACGGCATCGATGCCGACGCCGCGCAGGTAGCGTGCGGCATCAACTTCCTTGGTTGGGGTGCAGCCTTTCGGCGGCACAATCTCCACCATGGTGACGAACTCGCCTGCGGCCAGTTTGCGGCCCAGATTGCTGCGCTCTTCCAGGGGCTTCACTTCCGGCTGCTGTGCAGGACGGGCCACCGTTACCTGGAAGGATGAACTGCGGGCCTCACCCACGCGCAAGGCGTTCTTCATGGCCTTGATGTGCTCCGGCGTGGTGCCGCAGCAGCCGCCGATGAGAGAGACTCCGGCGGCGACGAATTTGCGCGCGTAGCTGGCCATGTACTCCGGCGAGCAGAGATAGATGTTGCGGCCCTCGACGCTGCGCGGCATGCCGGCATTGGGCTGCGCGGCCAGCGGCAGGGCGGTAACGCGGCGCAGGCGCTCGATGGTATCCAGCATGGCGGCTGGGCCGACGGAACAGTTGCAGCCAATGACGTCGGCTCCGAAGTTGGTGAGGCGAGTGCCAAAGGTCTCGGGCTCGGCTCCGTCCAGTGCGTTACCTTCTTCGTCGATAGTTACCTCGGCGACGATGGGCAGGCCGGGTGCGGCTTCGCGCGCGGCCAGGATGGCCTGGTGCAGTTCGTCCAGGTAGCCGAAGGTTTCCAGCAGAATGAGGTCCACGCCCTCGTCGGCCAGAACCTCGATCTGGGCGCGGAAGGCGGCGCGGGCTTCTTCGCGGGCGATCTTGCCGA
>CAINND010000068.1 GCA_903851035.1 uncultured Acidobacteriota bacterium
CAGGCCGGATGAGGCGGCACAGGTTGATGACGATTCTACGCCACCAACCGAGCGGTTTCGGACGATGAAGCGAGCGGGGTGGCGGCGGTTCGAAGCCGTCGAAGGCGGCCGGCCATCTTGGTGCTACTATTTGACCGCGGACGGAATGAATGAAGCGCTGGCCGCAGGGCTGTCCGGTTCTCTGTACTGGGTTATAGTTGAGATTATTCAGACGCCTTTCATGGCGCAGACCGAGGCGACGTCCTGCAGGTTGAGCCAGAAGCCGTGCTGGATGTTGTCAATGCCATTGGCGCGCCCGAGGTTGAGGGCGAAGCTTTTGAGGCGCGCGACGATGCCTGGGTTGACGCGGATCTTGCTGGCGTCCTCGCCCATGGAACCGTCACGAACGCGGTGGTTGCGATTCTCGATAGACCAGTGCTCGCGTATGGCCTTGGCGTAGTAGGTGACCCGCCGACCAACGCGGTTGGTGACATACCACGAGATCTCGACAGTGGTTTTCCAGAGCCAACAGGCGCCTGGCACCCGCGTGCGCACCGTGCGGGTGACGCGAAGTGCCACGAGCGCGTGCGGCTCCCACCGCTTCAGGCCGAGCAGCGGCCCGGCATCGAACATCTCCACACGCCGGGTCTCCTGCCTCCCGCGCGCCACCTTGTCGGTCGTTTCGCAGGTCTGGACTGGTGAGTTCGTGACCGCCAGTCTCTCCACCGCTTCCGCCAGTCCCTCCTGGTTGTCCTTGACCTGCACCAGCACGTGGCTGCCGGCGGCATTCGCCGCCTCGAAGGTCTTCACCTGACAGTGCAGCGCATCGAAGGTGTAGAGCCGATCCTTGAGGCCAAGCTCCTGGATGAGTTCCTGCGCCACAGGTATCTCGTTGGTTTTC
This sequence comes from uncultured Acidobacteriota bacterium, assembly GCA_903851035.1. GTDB lineage: Bacteria > Acidobacteriota > Terriglobia > Terriglobales > Acidobacteriaceae > TOLSYN. Next base: position 881 of record CAINND010000068.1, read on the forward strand.
TGGTCGATGTCGACGTGCGCGAGGATGACGCGCCCGACCGTGCCGAACATGCTCAGGATCTGCTTCATTTTCTGGTTCGTGGCCGTATCGGCGCTGCCCTTCAGCACCGTGCCGTCGACGGCCGTCGTCTTTTCGTCAATACCCTTGCCCACGAGAGCGTCCGCTTCGAGTGCCGCGGCATGGATGCGGAACGCGGCTTCGAAGCCCTCCGGGCAAAGGCTCGCGAGCAGGTCGCGCAACTGACTCTTGCCGATCGGCTCCTTCATGTCGCACGGGAAGTGCGCCTTCAGCAGCTTGAAATGCCTGCGGATGAACGCCGCCATGCGCTTGTAGCTATGCGCCCCGCACAAGTTGGCCAGAATACAGAATAGTAAGACGTGCGGCAAAGGGTGCCGTTTTCCCTCTGCCCGGCGCGGGTCAGGAACATCGACAAGAACATCCAGCAGTGTGACCGACATGACCGCAATCTCATATTTGGCTGAGGCCGTGGTAGCCCAACATGCCGCCGAAATCCAGCGCCTTGCGACCCCAGGCCGAGAATCACTTCCCCCTGTCAATCACTACGGTTTCAGAGAACCGGTCGGCCCTGCGGGTTGATCTTTCCGACAGCACGGACATGGCACAGTTGATCGATCAGTATCTACATACCAAAGTGCTGAATAATTACCGTGAGCAGTTGGAAGGATTGGAGGGCGCTGAAGCTTTTGCCTGACTGCTGCACCGTATGGCTGAGATCGAGACGCGACTCCTGGCGCTGCAGGCTGCCGCGATCGCGCCGTCGGCACCGAGCGCGTAATATTCGGCAATGTGCGTGTGGCCGATGAAGACGACCGGCGCGTCGGTCGCGGCGAACGCGCGCGCGGCGCCGGCTTTATCGAGGATGTACTCGAAGTAATTCTTCGGCGCGCCGTGCACGAGCAGGCATTCGGGCATGCGGTATTCGTAGCCGAGCGAATTGAGCCACGCCGTGTTCTCCGGTGCGAGCACGCGCTGCGTCCAGTGCATCGCCTCGCGTGCGGCGGGGTTGAAGTAGGCC
>CAINND010000069.1 GCA_903851035.1 uncultured Acidobacteriota bacterium
GGCCGGCTTTCAGGCCGCGCACCATCAGGCCGATCGCCTCGGGGAAGAGCTTGGCGAACCGGTTGCGGCGGCGCTTGACCAGCGGATGTTCTACTGCAAACTTCTACATCAAACCTCTTACACCAGGCCCTGATCCATCATCGCGTTGGCTACCTTCAGGAAGCCGCCGATGTTGGCTCCGGCCACCAGGTTGCCCGGCTGGCCGTAGGCGTGCGAGGTCTCAAAGCAATTGCGGTGGACTTCCACCATGATGCTGTGGAGCTTCTTGTCCACTTCCTCGCGGGTCCATGCCATACGCTGGCTGTTCTGGGCCATTTCCAGACCACTGGTGGCCACGCCGCCGCAGTTGGCAGCCTTGGCAGGCCCGTACAGCAGGCCATGCTCCAGGAAGAGCCGCGTCGCCGGCAGAGTGCTGGGCATGTTCGCGCCTTCGCTCACCACCTTGCAGCCGTTCTTCACCAGATTCTCGGCGTCCTTCAGGTTGATTTCGTTCTGCGTGGCGCTCGGGAAGGCGCAATCGCCCTTCATCGCCCACAGCGGGTTGTGATCCATCTTCATGTCGGTGGGCACGTAGATGGCTTTCTTGAACTTGCCCACATACTCCTGAATGCGGCCGCGATGGACGTTCTTCAGCTCCATCATCCAGGCCAGCTTGTCGCGGTCAATGCCGTCGGGGTCATAGACCACGCCGTTGCTGTCCGAGCAGGTCACCGGCTTGGCGCCCAGGTCGAGCAGCTTTTCGATGGTGTACTGCGCCACGTTGCCGCTGCCGCTGACCAGGCAAACCTTGCCTTCCAGCGAGTCCTTGCGCGTCTTCAGCATCTCCTGCGCGTAATACACGCAGCCGTAGCCGGTCGCCTCGGGACGAATCAGCGAGCCGCCCCAGTTGAGGCCCTTGCCCGTCAGCACGCCCACAAACTCATTGCGCAGCCGCTTGTACTGGCCAAAGAGGAAGCCGATTTCGCGTCCACCCACGCCGATGTCGCCGGCCGGAACGTCCGTGTCGGCGCCGATGTGGCGCTGCAACTCGGTCATAAAGCTCTGGCAGAAGCGCATCACTTCGTTATCGCTCTTGCCCTTGGGGTCGAAGTCGGAGCCGCCCTTGCCGCCGCCCATGGGCAGCGTGGTCAGGCTGTTCTTAAAGACCTGCTCAAAGGCCAGGAACTTCAGGATGCCCAGGTTGACCGAGGGATGGAAGCGCAGGCCGCCCTTGTAGGGGCCAATGGCGCTGTTCATCTGGATGCGGAAGCCGCGGTTGATCTGCATGTTGCCGTGATCGTCAAACCACGGCACACGGAACATGATCACGCGCTCGGGCTCCACCATCCGCTCAAGAATGCGGGCGCTGCGGAACTCCGGATGCTTGTCCAGCACGGGGCGCAGGCTCTCCAGCACTTCCTGCACGGCCTGGTGGAATTCCGGTTCAGCGGGGTTCTTTGCCTTCACCTGGGCTAGTACTTCTTCAATGTATCCGGCCGGATGCTTTGTTCCGGCCGCTGCGAGGTTCACTTCGGTTGGCATTTCTTACGCCTCCAATTGGTTCGTACCATCTTCACTTAAGAAAAGGGCTCCGGCGGGCCCTTGGCACGAAGGGGAGGAGGATGGAGCGGGGCGACGGTTGGTAATCCAGCGCGCGAACGTGGCGCGCCCCGCCGCGGCGGACCATTACCACCAAACCACTGGGGTAAAGGCGGGCCCGGAGGCCTATCTGTCCGGGAGGCATTCTAGCACTCCCGGTCCGGCTGAGCATTAAATCCCGCAGCATGGTATGGCCGCCATGACGCATATCACCTGCGGCGGTGACGCGCATACGGGCAGTAACGCCCCGGGAGCACAGCCCATTCCGGGCCGGCGTTGCCCGCCTGCGATATTCATGTTTTTCGCCTTGTGGAATACGTCCGGTGGAGGACTCGAACTTGTTACGGCTGCAGCAAACCAGCTTCGGCCAGGCGCTGGCGGAAGTGCCCCAGGCACAGTTCCAGCCCGGTGCGCAGGCCAATCTTCGGCTCCCAGTCCAGCAGCCGCCTGGCTTTGCTGATATCAGGACAGCGCTGCCGCGGGTCGTCTTTGGGAAGCTCTTCAAAGACCAACTCACTGGCTGAGCCTGTCACGGCAAGCACCAGTTGCGCGCACTCCAGCACGGTAAATTCCTTGGGGTTGCCCAGGTTTGTCGGCAGATGTTCGCCACTGGCGGCCAGCCGCACAATGCCCTCGATAAGGTCGGTCACATAGCAGAAGCTGCGCGTATGGTTGCCGCTGCCGTACACCGTCAAATCCTCGCCCAGCAGCGCCTGGCGCAAAAAGTTGGAGATCACGCGCCCATCATCCAACTGCAGCCGCGGCCCGTAGGTGTTGAAGATGCGCACAATACGCGTGTCCAGCCCTCGATAGCGGTGATAGGCCATCGTCAACGCCTCGGCAAAGCGCTTGGACTCGTCATACACAGAGCGCAGTCCGATGGGGTTCACGTGTCCCCAGTACTCCTCCGGCTGGGGATGCACCTCAGGATCGCCATAGCACTCCGATGTGGAGGCCAGCAAAAACCTGGCGCGGTGCCGCAATGCCAGTTCCAGGCAGTTGCGCGTGCCCAGCGAACCCGCGTCCAAGGTCTCCAGACCCAGCCGCGTGTAATCAATCGGGCTGGCAGGCGAGGCAAAATGGAAGATGTAGTCCACCGCGCCGCAGTCAAAGGGATGGCAGATATCGAGTTTTTCAAAGTGGAAGCGTGGGTGATCGGCAACGCCGCGCAGGTTGTCCTCGTGGCCCGTACTAAGGTTGTCCACGCAGACCACGGTGTGCCCGTCGTCAAGCATCCGCTCGCAGAGATGCGAGCCCAGAAACCCGGCGCCGCCCGTCACCAGTACTTTCATCTCTGCCTCGAAGGAAAGTGTCTACCGCCTGCTCTGCCCCTGCTCGCGCGCCGAACGGTTGACTAGTGTCATGCGCTCCGGCGCATCATACATGAAGACGCACAACTCGCTGAATCAACAAAAATATCGGCACGCCTCGTCGGAGCCGAAGCCCGCGAAACGTGCCGATCGCTGTTGCCCACCGGGAATCACCCGCTTCGAACTAGAAGCGATAGCCCAATCCGGTACCCATGTTCGTATACCAGGGGGTATGCCTTCCCCACGGCATCACCTGCGTGTCTACCTGGATCGCGCGCCAGTAGATGCGTCGGCTCAATTGAAAATCAATACCCGCACCGTAACGGAAGGTGAAACCAGACTCGGTCAGGCTCTTGCCCAAAGGGGCCGGCGGATGGTGATCGGCCGCATACATGCCATTCGAATTCTGGATAGCATAGCCGGCCTGCGCCATGATGTAGGGACGCACCTTGCCGGTCAGGATATTGAGTTTCGGGCCCACCGTTCCGCTGAACTGCTTGACGCTGTAGGTGCTGCCGCCTACAAAGTTTCCGGTCGCGGTCAGCGCAACGTGCGAGAACAACCCCTTGGTGTATGCAGCTTCCACGCCGTTAAAGCGGTAGCTGTTAAAGTCTTCGCCATAGTCCGGAAAGGTACTGACAAAGCCAACATACACGTCAGCCTTCGACGTCTGTAAAGGGGCGACTGGAGCCTGGGCGAGCGCGCAAGCGGCCAAAATTAACAGGGTTGCGGTAATGGCAAATGTCTTCATTGTGCCCTTCTCTTTAATGTAAGGTTTCGCGGTTCAGGCTTCGTAACAACGCCCACATCGTTAACTGGGTTGATTGGTTATGTGGAAACCATTATATCCATAAACCTCGCGGCCCAAAATGAGAAATCCAACAGAAATGGGAATTTTCTAGTTACCGTTGTCCGCCCTTCTCCGTGGCAAACCCATTCACCATCGCCCGCCCAACGCTGTGATATTGGAAACCGGCCTGCTCCATCCGCTCCAATTTGAAAAGATTTCGCCCATCTATCACCACCGGGTAACGCATAACACTGCGCAGCCGTTCCAGGTCGAGTTGTGCGAACTCCTTCCACTCGGTAACCACCAAAAGTGCATGTGCCCCTTCAGCCGCCGAGTAGGAATCCTCTGCAAAACGCAGTTCCGGCTCGCTTGCCAGCAGCGGGCGAGCCTTCTCCATGGCCGCCGGGTCATAAACCGATACCTGGCAGCCCTCGGCCAGCAGGGTTCGTACAATCTGGATGGCGGGGGACTCGCGCACATCGTCCGTGCCGCCTTTGAAGGCCAGCCCCAGCACACCTACTTTTTTCCCGCGTAGATTCCACAGTGCGCCGCGCAGCTTCTTCATGAAGTGCTGTAACTGCACGCTGTTAATGCGCTCGACCACCTTGAGCAACTCAAAATCGTAACCCACGCTCTCCGCCACCTTATAGAAGGCGCGCACGTCTTTGGGAAAGCAGGAACCTCCGTAGCCGATGCCGGCGTTGAGAAAACGCTGCCCTATGCGCTCATCCGCTCCGATGCCGCGCGCCACTTCCGTCACGTCCGATCCCACCAGTTCGCAGAGGTTGGACACGGCGTTAATGAACGAGATCTTCATCGCCAGAAATGCATTCGACGCGTGCTTGATCAGTTCGGCGCTCTGGGCGCTGGTCTCCAGGTAGAGCACGCCTTCGCCGAGTTCGCGCGCGCCCGGCACGCGATCCGCGCGGCGGTAATAGCTGCCGTCAATCATCGGCTGGTAGATGCGCCGGGCCAGTTCGCGCGCCCGCGCATGATCGGCGCCAATTACCACGCGATCCGGGTAGAGGAAGTCCTCCACGGCCGTGCCTTCGCGCAAAAACTCCGGGTTGCTGATGACGTCGAAGTTTTCCGCGCGGGCTCCATTGGTCAGCAGTGTGCGCCGGATCCAGCGGTTGGTCAGCACCGGCACCGTGCTCTTCTCCACGATCATCTTGTATTCGCTCAGGCTGGCGGCAATTTCGCTGACACTCGCCTCCACCTGGCTCAGGTCGGCCTCGCCCGTGGCCGATTGCGGCGTGCCCACGGCAATAAAGATGGCCTCGGAATCCCGGGCGGCCTTCTTCAGGTCGGTGGTAAAGCTCAGCCCACGGCCGCGATGCTTTGCCAGCAGCTCCGGCAGGCGTTCTTCATAAATTGGCACTTCGCCTGCCGTCAGGGCAGCCACTCTGGCGTGGTCAATATCCACGCACACTACCTGGTGGCCCAGTTCTGCAAAACATACGGCGGCAATCAGTCCTACATACCCACTGCCCGCCACGGCGATCTTGACGCTTGGGTTGGCCTCAGCTTGATTCACTACTCTTCCCCATCGCTGCATCCCTGCGCTACAGGTTGACACACAGGCAAGGCCAGAATAACAGTTGCCCATGGCGCGAAAAAAGACTCGAAGGTTCCACTGCGGCCCATGTTTTCGCCACACCCGGTTAGCTGATATTCTTCCACTGACTGCATTGCCCTTTTGGCCAGTCTCCATGCGGCGGCACAGCCGGGCAAAAACCTGCGATTCTGTGGCGGAATTCACTGTACTGAAATATTGATTCAATATGTGGTGACCGGCCGCGCAACGCGGCATGTCAAGGGAAGATGAATATTATGAAAAAAGCTCTGATCACGGGAATCACGGGCCAGGACGGCTCCTATCTGGCTGAGTTGCTGCTCCGCAAAGGTTATGAGGTGCATGGCATCAAGCGGCGCAGCTCGCTGCTCAATACAGACCGCATCGACCACCTCTACCAGGACCCGCATGATCTGGGCCGCCGCCTCATTCTCCACTACGGTGACATGACGGACACCAGTAGCCTCACCCGCGTTATTCAGAGCGTGCAGCCCGACGAGATATACAACCTGGCCGCGCAAAGCCACGTCGCCGTCAGTTTTGAAGAGCCCGAGTACACGGCCAACGCCGACGCCATCGGCGCCCTGCGCGTGCTGGAGGCCATGCGCATCCTGGGCATGGAAAAGACGGCACGCTTCTACCAGGCCTCCACCAGCGAACTCTACGGCAAGGTGCAGGAGATTCCGCAGTCGGAGACCACGCCCTTCTATCCACGCTCGCCCTACGCCGTGGCCAAGCTCTACGCTTACTGGATCACCGTCAACTATCGCGAGGCCTACGGCATCTACGCCTGCAACGGAATTCTCTTTAATCATGAGTCGCCGGTGCGCGGCGAGACCTTCGTCACCCGCAAGATTACCCGCGGCTTGGCGCGCATCAAGGCCGGCATGCAGCAAACGCTCTACATGGGCAACCTGGACAGCCTGCGCGACTGGGGCCACGCCCGCGACTACGCCGAGATGCAGTGGCTGATGCTGCAGCAGGAAAAGCCCGAGGACTTCGTCATCGCCACCGGCGAGCAGCGCAGCGTGCGCGAGTTCATCAACATCGCCGCCACCAAGCTGGACATTCATCTCACCTGGTCGGGCTCCGGAGTCTCCGAAAAAGCCCACGACGCCGAGGGCAAGCTACGCGTCGCCGTGGATGCCCGCTACTTCCGCCCCACCGAGGTGGAAACCCTGCTCGGCAACCCGGCCAAGGCTCGCGCCAAACTCGGCTGGCAGCCAAAAACCAGCTTCGACCAGATGGTCACCGAAATGGTAGAGGCAGACTACGAGCTGGCCAAGCGCGACTCCCACGCCCGCTCCGGCGGCTTCAAGGTGCTCACCCGTCATGAGTAACATTCTTCGGCCGGACTCGCGCATCTTCGTCGCCGGCCATCGCGGCCTGGCAGGATCGGCCATCGTCCGCCGCCTGCGCGCGCTCGGCCACACCAACCTTCTGCTGCGCACGCACAAGGAGCTGGATCTGCTGGATGCCGTGGCCGTGGATTGGTTCTTCCAAACCGAGCGGCCGGAGTTCGTATTTCTCGCCGCCGCCAAGGTCGGAGGCATCCTCGCCAACCGTGACTTCCCCGCCGACTTCATCGCCGAAAACCTGCGCATCCAGTGCAACATCATTGAGAGTGCGCATCGTTCACAGGTCAGCCGTCTGCTCTTTCTCGGCTCCAGCTGCATCTACCCGCGCCTGGCGCCGCAGCCCATTCATGAGGATCAACTCCTGGCCGGACCGCTCGAGTTCACCAACCGCTCCTACGCCGTCGCCAAGATTGCTGGCATTGAAATGTGCTGGGCCTACAACCGCCAGCACGGCACGCGCTACCTGGCCGCCATGCCCACCAACCTCTACGGCCCCGGAGACAACTACGACCTGGCCAACTCCCACGTCTTGCCCGCGCTCATCCGCAAGGTGCACCAGGCCAAGCAGGCTGGAGCCACGGAGCTCGTCGTATGGGGCACTGGCACCCCTCTGCGCGAATTTCTTTATAGCGACGACATGGCCGACGCCTGCGTCTTCCTGCTGAGTCTGCCGGAGGCCGAGTTCAAGGCCATCACCTCGGATGCCGAGCGCCCGCCGCTGGTCAACGTCGGCTTCGGCCTCGACCTCAGCATCGGTGAGCTCGCCCAGACCGTCTGCCGCGTCCTTCAGTTTCCCGGCCGCCTCACGTTTGACACCACTAAGCCCGATGGCACGCCGCGCAAGCTGATGGATAGCTCCCGCCTCTTCTCGCTCGGCTGGCGTCCGCGTGTCTCGCTGGAAGAAGGCATCGCCCTGGCCTACGCCGACTTCCTCGCCCGCGAGCAGGCAGGGACGCTATAAACGCTTGACGTTAATAACGCGATGCGTTATGTTTCGGTTGAGCAAGAGCTTTCATGATTAAGAGCTTCAAAGATGCCGACACGGAGCGTCTCTGGAACAAAGGCAAAAGCCGCCGTATTCCGGCCAGCCTTCGCAAGGTGGCATCCCGGAAGCTGGCATGGTTGGATAGCGCCACGTTGTTCGATCATCTTCGCGTGCCTCCGGCGAATCATCTGGAAGCTCTCACAGGCAACCGTAAAGGCCAGTTCAGCATTCGCATCAACGATCAATACCGTCTTTGCTTTCGCTGGCAGGACAACAACGCCCACGATGTTGAAATCGTGGATTACCACTAGGGGAGTCACCATGGCCAAGAAAGTTTTTGCCGTTCATCCCGGCGAGATACTGCGCGAGGAGTTCATGCGGCCGCTCGGACTCACCAGCTACCAGCTCGCCAAGCAATTGCATATCTCCGCCCCGCGCGTAAATGATATTGTGCTGGAGCGCCGGGCGATCTCGGCCGACACGGCTATCCGCCTGGCACGCTACTTCGGCGGCGACGCCCAAACGTGGATGAACCTCCAGGCCGCTTACGACCTGGTGCAGGCCAGCAAGAAGATTGATCCCACCAGCATCCAGCCGCGCGCGGGCCGGAAGTTGGCTTAAAGGATCACGGCCATGATTGACATTCACTGCCATCTGCTGCCAGCCACCGACGATGGCGCCAAGAACTGGGATGTGACGCTAGAGATGTGCCGCATGGCCGCCGCCGATGGCACCACCCACATCGTCGCCACGCCGCACGCCAATCATGAGTACCGCTACGACCGTGGGGCCCACCTCGCGCTGCTGAATGAAGTGCGCGCGCGCATCGCCGATGCAGGCATCCACCTCGCACTCACCCTCGGCTGTGACTTCCATTTTTCATTCGAAAACATTGAGGACGCCATCGCCCATCCCGACCGCTATGTCATCGGCGACACTCGCTACATGCTCATCGAGCTCAGCGACTTCAGCATCTATCACGTCGAACATTCCATCTTCAAACTCCGCAGCGCCGGCCTGGAGCCAATCCTTACCCATCCGGAGCGCAACCTCGAATTGCTGAAAAAGCCTGAGCTGGTGCGGAATTATGTGGATGCCGGCGCACTTGTGCAGCTCACCGCCAATTCGCTGACCGGCTTCTGGGGCAAGCCATCGCAGAAGATGTGCGAATCGCTGCTCCACCAGGGATTGGTGCACTTTCTCGCCAGCGATGCGCATGGCCTGAAAGGTCGTCCCCCGCTGCTAAGTCCGGCTCGCACGGCAGCGGCCAGGATCATCGGTGACGCGGCCGCAACTCGCCTTGTCGAGGACAACCCGGCCGCAATTCTCGCCAATCAGCCGCTACCACAGTAACCAGCGCGACAATTCTCCGACGTTTTTTTCCATCGCACTCATAGAAGTTCGTTATCACTGCGGCCCCCGGCTGCGGCAACACCTGTCTGCTTGCTTTGCGCGCCACTGCAAGCGCCCGTGTAAGCCAAACAAAACACAGCAAAGATGCACTGCAATTGGCTATGATTCTGGCGCCGTCAACTTCTCCATCATGGGATGTAGGAGCTTATTCACACGGCAGAAACAAATGTGATTGCTTTGATAAAGAAAACGAATTGGCCCCTGCGTCCGCATACGGTTACGCTTTGGCAACAAACATAAGTCAATACAGTCTGTATGCAAGTGCTGGGACCTGTCTGCTTCACTATTTGCTACACCGGGAGGAAACATTGTCCTGTAAACGCCTCGCTCTGAAGGCGATGGGAGTTCTGCTCATCGTATGCGCCATACCTCTCACCATGGCTGCACAGATAACGGATACAGATAAGAAGCTGCTTGAGTTGGAAAAACAGTTGGAGTCGCTCAAGGCTCAGATTGAAGAATTGAAAGCCGCCACGCATCCCTCCGCTGTGCCTGCCACGGCCCCTGCCACGACGGCAGCCGTGGCCACACCCGCTCCGGCCGCCGCGCCGGCTGCTGCTGCCCCCGCGCCGAATCCGCTGGCGGGCATCACCAGCGTACTCGGCGGCGTCAATCTCACCGGCGTCGTTGATGCCTATTACGGCTACAACGCCAACCATCCTTCGATCTCTCACAATGGCGGCACGCTCAACGAGCCCTTCACCTTCGTCAACAACCAGTTCTCGCTCAACCTGCTGGAACTGCAGTTGGACAAGCCGGTGGACAAGGAATCGCGCCTCGGCTTCCGCACCGCGTTCTTTTGGGGACAGGCCGCCAACGCGGTCAACAATACCGGCAACTCGTACTTCGCGCCGGATCTCGCCTCCTCCACCAACGCCGCACAGTACCTGAAGGAAGCCTATCTCTCCTACTTCGCGCCCATCGGCAAGGGTCTGCAGCTCGACGTGGGCAAGTGGGCCACTCCCACCGGCGTCGAAGTGATTGAGGGCAACCAGAACAACAACTACTCGCGCGGCCTGCTCTTCACCTACGCCATCCCCTACTACCACATGGGCGCGCGCGCCAAGTACGTCTTCAACGACAAGTGGACCGTCTCCGGCTACATGACCAACGGCTGGAATAACGTGATTGCCAGCAACAGCGGCAAAACCGGCGGCGTCAGCATCGCATACAGCCCGAACAAGAAGCTCACCATCACGGAGAACTACCTCGGCGGTCCGCGTGACTACTTCGCCACCGGCAACAACAGTGCGTGGAGCAACCTCTTCGACACCATCGTCACCTATAACCCAACGGCCAAGCTCTCCCTGGCTGCCGAGGCTGACTACAACCGCATCGAGGAGTTCTGGAGGCCATACGGTGGCGGCGGCGGTTATTACACCAACAAGCCTGCCGATTACACCGGCCTCGCGCTCTTTGCCAAGTATCAGTTCAGACC
>CAINND010000070.1 GCA_903851035.1 uncultured Acidobacteriota bacterium
CGAGGAAGAGCAGCGCCTTGAAGAATGCGTGAGTCATCAGGTGGAAGACCGATGCGGAGTACGCCGCGACACCGGCGGCCATGAACATATAGCCCAACTGGCTGACCGTCGAGTAGGCGAGCACGCGCTTGATGTCCGTCTGCGTAATGCCGATGGTGGCGGCGAAGAAACTGGTCAGAGTTCCGATGATGGCCACCGCCAGTAGCGCCAGCGGCGCGCGGGTGAAGATGGCATTCGAGCGGGCGACCATGTACACGCCCGCGGTCACCATGGTCGCGGCATGAATGAGGGCCGAGACCGGCGTGGGGCCTTCCATGGCGTCCGGTAGCCAGACGAAGAGCGGAATCTGCGCGCTTTTGCCGCAGGCGCCCACCAGCATCAGCAGGCCGATGGCGGTCAGGATGCCGGCGTGCGACTCGGTGCCGAAGTGCGTCAGCACGTCGTTCACCTGCGTGTAGCGCAGGGTGCCAAACTGCTGGATGATCAGGAAGAGCGCGATCAGAAAACCGAAGTCACCGACGCGGTTGGTGATGAAGGCTTTCTTGCCCGCGTTGGCCGCCGAATCCTTGCGGAAGTAGAAGCCGATCAGCAGGTACGACGCCAGGCCCACGCCTTCCCAGCCGACGAACATCAGCAGGTAGTTGTTGGCCAGCACCAGTACCAGCATGAAGAACATGAACAGGTTCAGGTAGGTGAAGAAGCGGTAGTAGCCGCCCTCGTGCTCCATGTAAGCCGTGGCGTAAACGTGGATGAGGAAGCCCACGCCTGTGACCACCAGCATCATGATCAGCGAGAGATGATCGACCAGCAGCGCGAAGTCCACATGGAACTTGCCGACCGTGATCCAGGTGCCGTACTTCGTCTCCAGCATGGCGTAGGGAGAGCTGACCAGCACCCACGCATGAGCCAGCGCCGCAAGGAACGATGCGCCGGTAAAGAACAGCGCGATCCCCGTGACCAGCTTCTGCGGCAGCTTGCGGCCGAACAGTCCGTTCAGCAGCGCGCCCACCAGAGGCAGGATCGGGATCAGCCAGGGTTGCCAGAATGGTAGCGTTATCGTCATAGCTTCAGCAGGTTCACCCGATCCACGTTGAGCGTCTCCCGCGTGCGGTAGACGGAGATGATGATGGCCAGTCCCACGGCGGCCTCGGCGGCGGCCACCACCATGACAAAGAAGACAAAGATGTGGCCGTCCAGGGTTTGCAGCCGCGTGGCAAAGGCGATAAAGCTCAGGTTCACGCCGTTCAGCATCAGCTCGATGCTCATGAACAGCGTGATGACGTTGCGCTTGGTCAAAAAGCCGGTGACGCCGCAGGCAAACAGAAACGCGCTAAGCAGCAGGTACCAGGAGATGGGAATCATACGCGGCTCCTGCGGGTAAGCACCACGGCGCCCATGATGGCAATCAGCACCAGGATGCTTGTGACTTCGAAGGCGAGCAGGTACTTGGTGAAGAGCAGTTCGCCCACTTTATCTGCCGGACCGTACATGGCGCCGATGGGCAGCAGTTTTTCCGCCGGGCGATGCTGCAACAGCACCCAGATGCCGATGATGCCACCGGCGAACAGGCCCGGGATGCCGAATATTTTGGCGACGTTGCTACCCTTGACGACCTCTTCGTCACCCGCGTTCAGCAGCATGATGACGAAGACATACAGCACCATGATGGCGCCGGCATAGATGATGACCTGCACCACGGCGACGAACTCCGCGCCCAGCAGCAGATAGATCAGGGCCAGTGAGCCCATCACCACGATCAGCGAAAGCGCGCTGTTGATCGTCTTCTTCTGCAGCAGAAGATTGATGGCGCCACCCACGCAAAAGGCTCCGAAGAGCAGGAACAGGAATTGATGCATCCGGCCTCAGGCCCTCCACGCCACGAAAAACGCGGTGATGACTACGTTGGCCAGCGCCAGCGGGAAGAGGAACTTCCACCCGAAGGCCATCAACTGGTCATAGCGGAAGCGCGGCAGCGTGCCACGAATCCAGATATATAAAAACAGGAAGAAGAAAATCTTGGACGAAAACCAGACGAGCGGCAGGAAGGCCTGCACCACCGCCGGCAGGAAGGGCATCGGCGGGCCGCTCCAGCCGCCCAGGAACATGACGCTGGCCAGGCAGGCAACGGTCACCATGTTGGCGTACTCGGCCATAAAGAACATGGCAAACTTCATCGCGGAATATTCAGTGTGATAACCAGCCACCAACTCGGTTTCCGCCTCCGGCAAATCGAAGGGGATACGGTTGGTTTCGGCAAAGGCCGACATCATGTAGATGAAGAACGCGACGAATTGCCAGCGGAAGATGTACCACTGCGGGATCACGCCGAACCACGTGCCGAGCTGCCCCTTGACGATGCCGCCCAGGCTCAGGGTGCCACTCAGAATGAGCACGCCCACCAGCGACAGTCCGAGCGAAACTTCGTAGCTCATCATCTGCGCCGAGGCGCGCAGCGAGCCCAGCAGCGAATACTTACTGTTCGACGACCATCCGGCCAGCGCGATGCCGTACACGCCCAGCGACGTAATGCCGAGGATGATCAGCAGCCCTACGTTGATGTCGCTCGACTGGCCCGTGGCGTCGATTACGCCCGTAATCTGCACCGGCGTGCTGATGCCGAACAGATGCACGATGGGGCCAATCGGCACCAGTGCAATCGAGGTGAGCGCCATGATGAGCGCCAGCGCCGGTGCCAGCAGATAAAGATGCTTTTCCACGTAAGGCGGCGTCAGGTCTTCCTTCAGCAGGAACTTGATGCCATCAGCCAAAGGCTGCAACAGGCCGAAGGGGCCCACGCGCTGGGGTCCCCAGCGGTTTTGGATGTGGCCCACCACCTTGCGCTCCAGCCATACCGTGTAGGCAACCACGGTCAGCAGAACGCCGAGGGTGACGGCGATCTTGATTACCGCGACGATCAGGAAAGTCCATGCGCTCATTGCAGCATTCTTCTCCAGCCACCCGGATGCACTGCGCACCCTGCGGCGAAACCTGCATCCCCGGCCCGTGAGCCGGGTAAAAACTTTAGTCCGCGCCCACCGTCTCCGGCGACTTGGTATGCTCAGCGGCCACGGCCTTTAATGCAGCCGAGTAGCGTCCCATCGTGCCGGAGGCAAAGAGTCCATTGCCCGCCGGCGATACCAGTTCAGGATGCGCGGGAATAGTGGCAGCATCAATCTGTACCAGTGTCGTGTGCTGTGCCACGCCCGTTGCCAGTTCCAGCAACGAAGCCGCATAGCCCGTCACCGTGCCGGCAATCTCTTCCAGCGTAATCGTTGGATCGAGGGGCGAAGTGCGTGATGCCACTCCGCGCGCCGCGTTGAAAACCGACGTGCGATCCGCCTCGCCCGATTGCACGCCACGGCTCTGTCCCTGGTCGGCCACGGTCTGTCCGCGGAAGGGAACCAAAGCGTTCACGTCGGCGCCCATCTTCTCCGCAATGCGCAGGATGATTTCAAAGTCGGGCTTCGTGCCGGAGACATCGCCCGCCTTCTTCAACCGCTGCAAATCGCCGCAGGTGTTGGTCACCGTGCCGGTCTTCTCGTAGGCGAATGCCGCAGGCAGAAATACATCAGCCTGCGCGCCGGTCTCAGTGAGGAAGAGATCCTGCACAACGAGGAAGGGCCGTGTGAAGGCCGCCGGGTTCGCCATGTTCGCCGCGGGATTGGCTCCCACCACCCACAGGGCCTCGACCGTGCCATGCGCAGCGGCTTCCAGTGTGTGCTTCAGGTCTAGGCCCGGAGCGTCAATCTTTTTGTAGCCGGGTCCGAGGTCCGGGAAGAGTCCCATGTCGGCCGCTCCGCGCGAGTTGGCGTACTCGCCGAGCAACACAAACTTCGCACCCCTGGGAGTGAAGTGCGCAATTAGCGCGTCGAGTGCGTGTCCGCGAACCTCGGCGCCAAGCATAACCACAAGTCCGCTCTCGGCGTTCACCTTATCGCGCACTGCACCCAGTTCTTCGGCGTTGGCGCCCAGCCGCATGGCGGCCATGTCATCTCCGCCCAGGAAGGCTGCCAGTTGCGCCTCACTGCCGGGACCGATGTGCGCCTTGCCGATGGCCTTGCGATCCAGCTTCGTCTCCGACGAGTTGATGACGTACAGCCGCGCCGCGCGCTGACGGATGGCCGTGCGAACATGCCACGCCAGCAGAGGATGCTGCTCGCTGAGGTCGCCGCCGATGACGAGGAAAGCGTTTGCCGCCGCAACGTCATTCGTCGAGGCCGTCTCGGCCTTGACCGCAGCAATGGCGCGCGCAAAGCTCGGGTAGTCGGCCGTGCGGTGATGATCGATGTTGTTGGTGCCCAGCACGCCACGCGCAAACTTCTGCAGCAGATAGTTTTCTTCGTTCGTGGTGTGATTGCTGCCCACCACGCCGATGGCCTTGCCGCCTGACGTGGAGAGCACTCGCTGGAAGTTCTCGGCCACCACACTGATCGCCTCATTCCATGTGGCGGCCACCAGTTTGCCGTCGCGGCGGATGAGCGGTGTGGTCACGCGCTCCGGGCTGGCGCCAAAGTCGAAGCCGAAGCGTCCCTTCACGCAGAGGAAGTCATCGTTCAATCCGCTGCGGTCGCGGTTGTCGCAACGGACAATCTCGCTGCCGTTTTCGCTGCGGCGCACGCCGACCGTGGTGAGGCATCCATCGCCGCAATGCGTACAAACCGTGCCGACGTGCTTCATCTCCCATGGACGCGTCTTATAGCGGTAGCTGCTGCTGGTCAGCGCGCCCACCGGGCAGATGTCAATACACTGGCCGCACTCTTCGCAGTCCAGCTTGTCGCCCATGTTGGGAGCGATCACTGAACCCTGTCCGCGGTTCTGGATGCCGAGGGCGTACACGTCCATGCCTTCGCCGCAGACGCGCACGCAGCGGTAACACAGGATGCAGCGCGGCCGGTCGTAGAAGACGACGGGCGACCATTGCTGCTCGTCGCGGTGGCTCTTGATGTCAATGAACTTGCTCTCCGCCGCGCCGTATTTGAAGGTCATGTCCTGTAACTCGCACTCACCGCCGGCGTCGCACACGGGACAATCCAGCGGATGGTTCGCGAGCAGTAGTTCCAGGGTGCTCTTGCGCGCCTGGATGATCTTCTCCGTCTCGGTCTGCACCACCATGCCCTCGGCCACCGGAGTCGTGCAGGCGGTCTGCATCTTGGGCATCTTTTCGATTTCAACCAGGCACATGCGGCAGGCGCCCTGCAGGCTGAGCCCGGGGTAGTAGCAGAAGGCGGGAATCTCGATACCGTGCTGCTTGCAGGCCTCAATCAGTAGCGTCCCCTTGGGGGCGGTGATGCTGCGGCCGTTAACGGTCAGCGTTACGTTCTGTGTTGCTTCAGCCATGAAATCTCTCTGCGTGCCTTGCTAACGGCTCAGTACGGGCAATGCGTTCGGGGCGCCATGCTTTTCAAACGGGCAGGGGCGTCCATCCAAATGCGCTTCAAACTCTTCGCGGAACTTCTTCACGAAACCGATGATCGGCATGGCCGCCGCGTCACCCAACGGACAGAAGGTGCGGCCCAGCATGTTCTCCGCCAAATAGCGGAGGTTGTCGATATCCTTGGCCACGCCGCCGCCGGCATGGAAGCGCTTCAAACTCTTGCTCAGCCAGTCGGTCCCTTCGCGGCAGGGAATGCACCAGCCGCAGCTTTCGTGGCGATAGAACTGAATGGTGCGCAGCGCAAACTTGACGATGCAGGTCTGGTCATCCAACACCACGATGCCGCCGGAACCAAGCATGGTCCCGGCCTTCATCATGGAATCGAAGTCCAGCGCCACGTCAATCTCATCGGGCTTCAGGCAGGGGACGGAGCTTCCACCCGGCACTACGGCTTTCAGCGTTCGCCCGTTGGCGATACCGCCGCCCACTTCGTAAATCGCTTTGCGCAGGCTGTAACCCAGCGGCAGCTCATACACACCGGGGCGCTCCACATGGCCGCTCAGGCTGAACAAACGCGTGCCGCCGTTGCGCTCCACGCCAATCTCTGCGTACTTCGCTCCGCCCATCAGCATGATGTGCGGCACGCTGGCCAGGGTCTCGGCGTTGTTGATCACCGTCGGTCCGCCCCACAGGCCGACCACAGCGGGGAATGGCGGACGGATGCGCGGCACTCCGCGTTTGCCCTCGAGCGATTCCATCAGCGCCGACTCTTCGCCGACCTCGTACGCTCCGGCTCCGCCGTGCCAGTACACTTCCAGGTCGTAGCCACTGCCAAAGATGTTCTTGCCGGCAAAGCCCTTGGCGTAGGCGTCGGCGATGGCCTTCTGCATGATCTCCAGCAGATAGCGGTACTCGCCGCGAATGTAGATGTAGGCCGCGTGCGCGCCAGTGGCGATGGCGGCAATCATTGCGCCTTCAATCACCGCGTGCGGATCATGCTCAAAGATGAGGCGGTCCTTGCATGTGCCCGGCTCGCTCTCGTCGCCGTTGCACAACACGTACTTGGGCTTGGCGCTCTCCTTGGGGACGAAGCTCCACTTCATGCCCGTCGGGAAGCCGGCTCCGCCGCGGCCACGCAGGTTGCTGGCCTTCATCTCATTGATGATGCCGTCGGCGCCCAGTTCCAACGCTTTGCGCACGGCCTTGTAGCCGTCCAGTTCAAGATAGCGGTCAATGCTGGCCGCGCCCTTGCCCAAGCGGCTGGTTACAACCTTCACTTCATCGGGATGGGAAACGAGAGTCGCCATGCTATTGCCGCGCCGCCTTCTGCCGGTAATCGTCCAGTAGCTGGTCGATCTTCTCCGGCGTGAGGTTCTCGTGGAATTCGTAGTTCACCTGCATGGCCGGAGCCCAACTGCAGGCTCCGATGCATTCGACCTCTTCCACCGAGAAGACGCCGTCGGCGCTGATGCCCTTGTTCACCGCAACTCCGGCGCGGCGGCGCGCGTGCTCCAGCATCTGCTCGCCTCCCCGCAGCAGGCAGCAGATGTTGGTGCATACCTGCACGTTGTAGCGCCCGGCGGGCTTCGTCCGCAGCATGGAGTAGTAGCTGATGACGTTGCGGATATCCAGTTCGGTGATCTCCAGCCGGCGGCTGAGTTCGGCAATCACGTCATTCGTGATGTAGCCGTACTCATCCTGCGAATACAG
>CAINND010000071.1 GCA_903851035.1 uncultured Acidobacteriota bacterium
ATCTCGCAGGAAGTCGACCTGAAGGCCACTTCGCGCTTCGGCATGGGCTTCACCTACCACTTCTAAACCAGCGTTTGCCGGTTACGGCATAGGCTAAAACAATGGGGGCCGCTCTTCGGAGCGGCCCTCGGCGTTTGTGCCGCATCTCCATGGTGTGCTGATATCGGCTCATCTCACAGCGCAATATGTTCCCCGCTTGGGATTCAACCGGGCGCGGATTTTGTGTGGCCGCCAGAGCTTGCCTTAAGTGCGGTTGGCTCCCTATAATCTGCTTCTAAGCGCCACTTGCCACGAATGAGCCGATTGTCAGGTTTGCAGGACCATGTGCCTCGATTCCGCATTGGGTGCTTGCGCCAACTCACATTGATTTACGTGTCGCAGAATCCGCTATGTTTTCAAGGAGCAGAAGAATGAAGAAGTCTCTGAGTGTGCTGTTGCTGGCCTTTGCCGTCACGGGCGTGCAGGCGCTGGCCCTTCCCCTGCCGCAGCAGGCAACGCCGGCGGATGCGCAGCAAAAAAAGGTGATCCAGGACCAGGCCGAGGGCGCCGCGTACATGGCCGCCATCAACGCTCCGGATCCGGCGCAGAAGGCGCAGCAGATGGAGTCCTTCCTGCAGACCTATCCCAACAGCGTTGCCAAGGAAGACGGCTACGAATTTCTCGTCAAGACCTATCAGCAGCTCGGCAACGTCGCCAAGGTCAAGTCCAGCGCCGCGGCCTGCCTGCA
Source organism: uncultured Acidobacteriota bacterium (assembly GCA_903851035.1). Taxonomy (GTDB): domain Bacteria; phylum Acidobacteriota; class Terriglobia; order Terriglobales; family Acidobacteriaceae; genus TOLSYN. The sequence continues at coordinate 728 of CAINND010000071.1, forward strand.
AGCCAACCCCAATAACATCACCTCGCTGGTGTTTCTGACCGTGCTGAATGCACAGGACAACGGGCCGGACGCAGCCGCCAGTCTGCAGGCCGCCGGCCAGTACGGCGCTCGCTGCGTGAAAGCCCTGGAGACGGCCGCCAAGCCCGAAGGCGTAGCCGACGCACAGTGGGAAGCCACCAAGACGCAATTCCGCACCCTGTGCAATACGTATCTCGGTTACGCTGCATTGCAGGGCAAGGATTACCCCACGGCGCAGACCGCGCTGAAGGCCGTGGTAGCCGGCAATCCGACCGACAACCAGAGCATCTACCTGCTGGCCATCAGCTACCTGTCGCCCAAGCCAATCGTGGTGGACGGCCTCTTCTGGATTGCCAAGGCCGCCGGCAATGACCCCAAGTTCATGAGCTACGCGCAGAACCGCTACCAGCGCTATCACGGCGGAGCCGATGGCTTTGACGATCTGATGGCCGCTGCCAAGGCCAACCCGACCATACCCGCGGGCTTCACCGTGGCGCCCGCTCCCTCGCCCGCCGATCAGGCGAACGACATGCTGAAGAAGGGCGCACCGGAGACTCTTTCGTTTGCCGAGTGGCAGTTCATCCTGACCAGCGGCAACAAGGACGCCGGTGACAAGACATGGACGGCCATCAAGGGCAAGCCTACCCGCCTGATTGCCAGCGTGGTGGAGGTGGATGCCGCGCGCACCACTCTCAAGCTGGCCGGCAGCCAGGATGATATCGAAGCCAAGAAGGCCGACATCATCATCACCATCAAGACGGCCATTCCGGCCACCCGCCTGCCCAAGCCGGGCACGCAACTCACCATCCAGGGTACGCCCAGCGAGTACACTGCCAACGGTGACGACTTCGTACTGACCTTCATCGATGGTGAGGTGCTGAGCGGACTGCCGGAGGCGCCGCGCAAGCCCGCCGCCGGGCACACCGCCCCGCGCAAACCGTAATCCGGCAACAACGTAATAAACAGGGACGGCCTTCGGGCCGTCCTTCTTTTGTGCGTGGAAATATCGTGTGCCAGTGCAGGCCAGGTGTCGCCGAATAGGTCAAAGGGAAGGGAAGTTGTATTGCATGAGAACGGGCCGCGCAATGGCGGCCCGGGCTGCTGCACGCAAACGGACTAGCGCGCCATCTTCTTCTCCAATGAGGGGCCACGCTCGCTCTTGGGTGGGCGGCGGCGCAACACGGCACGCACGGCGCGCGGATCGATCTTCAGCTCGGCCATGGTGCGGCTCAGGGTGTTGCGGTGCATCTGCAACTGGCGCGCGGCCTTACACTGGTTGCCATTATTGCTTTCCAGCACGGTAAGAATAAAGCGCTTGCGGAACTCGCAAACTGCTTCAGAGTAAAGTATGCCGCTTTGGTGCATCTGTGCGATTAAGGCTTCCAATTGGTCCTTCAACGTGGGACCTCTCTTTCGTTCTAGGAGCGTTGGTCTTGCCAGACTGCAGTGTTGCCGCGGCGTACCCATGCTTGGCCGCGCTGTTTGCCATTTCTGTGCTGCTCAGGGGCTACGTCCTGTGCCGCAGTCCCTGGATGGCCTTCAGGCCATCGCGATACTTCTGCTTCAAATCTCCAGGACCGGCATACACCGCCGCCCGTCCCGCGGCCAGAAAGTACTGTCCGAAACTACTGCTGGCCAGTGCCTGCGAAGTCGGTAGAAAGCTGGCCAT
>CAINND010000072.1 GCA_903851035.1 uncultured Acidobacteriota bacterium
CCGGAGCACCGGGCCTGGCGCGACCAAGTGATCGCGCGTGCCGGTGCACGTTGTGAATTCGTCGATGAGAATGGGGAAAGGTGCAAAAAATCAGCGCCTTATCATCGCCTATTCGCTGATCATATGGTAGAGATAAAGCGTGCCTATCCGGTTGAAGCAGACACCCACCAGATGTAGTGTCTCCCCTGGGAGTGGCGTGGGAGAGAAACTTCATGACGGCGATGGACATTTTCCAGCGTGACGATCTGGCTTTTCCGCGATCGCTGCCCGAGTTTCAGCAGCGGTTCCCTGATGACGCGGCGTGCGCGACATATCTTGAACGCACCCGCTGGCCTGACGGCTTCGTCTGTCAGTATTGCGGTGCGAACGGCGAGCCCTTCCGCATTGCCACGCGGCCGGGGATTGTTGAGTGCCGCTCGTGTCGGCGCCAAACTGGTCTCCTGGTTGGCACCGTCATGGAGCGTAGCCATATGCCGCTCAGTGTATGGTTTTGGGCGGCCTATCTGGTTGCCAGTCAGACGCAGGGCATCTCGGCGGTGCAGTTCCAGCGGCAACTCGGTCTGAGCCGTTACGAAACGGCTTTCGGAATCTTGCATAAGCTGCGCGCCGCCATGGTGCGACCCGATCAGGACCGGATCGGCGGCGTGGCAGGCGAACATGTCGAGGTGGACGAAACCTGGGTTGGCGGCAGGACCCGCGGTGAAGGGCGAGGCGTGCATCACAAGACACTGGTCGCCGCTGCCGTCGAGGTCCGTCACCGCAAGCCGGGCACTGCCCAGGACAAGCGGAAGGAGGGTCGCTATGCTGGCCGCGTTCGCCTTGCTATCGCACCTGACCGCTCTGCTGAAGCGTTGTGTGGATTTGTCGCAAGCGCTGTCATGCCACGGACATTGGTCGTAACCGATGACTGGAGCGCCTACGGCGCCCTGCGCCAGCGCGGCTACGATCACCACGCCATCGCCGAATGCGGTGACCACGAGGTGGCGGAGCAGTTCCTTCCGATCATCCACCTCGTCTTCAGCAATCTGAAGACATGGCTCAACGGCATCCATCACGGGGTGAGCGCGAAACATCTGCAAGCCTACCTCAACGAGTTCACCTTCCGATTCAACAGGCGGTTCTACCCGTTCAATGCGTTCCGCTCATTGCTAGGGATCGCAGGCGGAACCGAGGCACCGACCTACGCTGAACTCTATTCCGGCGACTGGACGCACCCTACATGTAGTGGGTGTCTGCCTTAACCGGATAGGCACGCTTCAACGAAGCCGAGCAGGCTGCCGCCGAAGAAGCCGATGGTGATGATGGGGATGCGAATGCAATCGAAGCGTCGGCAGTTCCGGACACGGATCTGCCGCCAGGCGAGAAGCCAGAGCCCCAAAAGCGTGGCCGCAAGCCGCTTCCAGCGGGCCTTCCTCGCACGCGCATCGAATATGACCTGCCCGAGGACCAGAAATCCTGTCCGTGCTGCAGCCATACGATGCACCGGATGGGAGAGAACCTCACCGAGCAGCTGCACATCGAGATCAAGGCCACGGTGTTGCAGAATGCGCGGTTCAAATATGCGTGCCGTCACTGTGAGCGCAACGGGATAAGCACGCCGGTCGTGATCGCGCCGATGCCGGCACAACCCTTGCCGGGCAGCGTCGCCACGGCATCGACACTGGCTCTGGTGCTCGCCAGCAAATTTGTCGATGGCATGCCGCTGTACCGGCTGTCGCAATCCCTTGAGCGCGCCAATGTCAGCATCAGCCGCGGCACGCTGGGCAACTGGGTGATCAACTCGAGCGATCTGCACCTTGAGCGGGTCTATGACGGACTGAAGGACAAACTCAGGAGCCAGGATGTGGTCCACGGC
>CAINND010000073.1 GCA_903851035.1 uncultured Acidobacteriota bacterium
ATGAACCAGGAGGCGCTGGATAAGACGCTGGCCACGGGCTACGTCACCTTTTACAGCCGCACCCGCAACAAGCTGTGGACCAAGGGCGAGACCAGCGGCAACCGCCTCAAGCTCACCTGGGCGGCCACCGATTGCGACACCGACACCGTGCTCTGCAAAGTGACGGTAGAAGGCGACGGGCTTGTGTGCCACGAGGGCACGCGCAGTTGCTTCACCAAGCCGCTCGCCATCAAGGAGGCAACCAATGCCTAAGCTACGCCTCGGAATCCCCAAGGGCTCGCTGCAGGATGCCACCATCGCGTTGTTTGCCGCCGCCGGCTTTAAGATTTACGCCAACGGGCGTAGCTACTTCCCTTCCACCGACGATCCCGAGCTGGAGTGCATGCTGATCCGCGCGCAGGAGATGGCGCGCTATGTGGAGCAGGGCGTGCTCGATGCCGGCTTGACGGGCTACGACTGGGTGGTGGAAAGCGGCCGCAAAGTGGCCACCGTCTGCGACCTGATCTACGCCAAGCAGAGCCGCGGCAAGGTGCGCTGGGTGCTGGCCGTGCCGGAGGATTCCCCTTTCCAGCGCGCCGAAGACCTGGAGGGCAAGACCATCGCCACCGAACTGGTGGAGGTGACCAAGCAATACTTCGCCTCGAAGAACGTCAACGTGCAGGTGGACTTCAGTTGGGGCGCCACCGAAGTGAAGCCTCCCATGCTGGCTGACGCCATCGTTGAGGTCACTGAGACAGGCAGTTCGCTGCGCGCCAACCGCTTGCGCATCATGGAGACCGTGCTCGAGTCGAACACGCAGGTCATCGCCAACGCCAAGGCCTACACCGACGAGTGGAAGCGCCGCAAGATCGATAACATTGCGCTGATGCTGCAGGGCGCCATTGCCGCCCAGGGACGCGTGGGCCTGATGCTGAACGTGGAAAAGAAAAACCTGCCAGCCATCCTTGCCGTGTTGCCCGCGTTGAACTCGCCCACGGTGAGCCAGTTGAGCAACTCCGAGTGGGTGGCAGTCAGCACCATCCTTGAAGAGAGCGTGGTGCGCGACGTGATTCCCCGGCTTAAGGACGCAGGCGGTACCGGCATTGTCGAGTATCCGCTGAACAAGGTGGTGATGTAATGAAGCTGCTGCGCGGCGTGGCGGCCGAGGAGGCGGTGGGCAAGCTGTCCTACCGCTATGCATCGTTTGACCCTGCGGTGGAGAAGTCCGTGGCGGCCATCGTGAGCGAGGTGCGCAGCCGTGGTGACGAAGCGTTGCTGGATTACGCGCGCCGCTTCGACCACCTCGACGCCGTGCAGCCCCTGCGGGTGAGCGAAGAGGAGTTGAAAGCCGCGGTGGACAAAGTCAGCCGCGAATTCCGCCGCGCCATTGAGACGGCCGCCACCAACATCCGCAACTTTGCCGAGTGGCAGATGCCACGTCCGTGGATGCGTACCATTCATCCCGGCATGCGGGTGGGGCAGGCCATCCGGCCGCTGGAGTCCGTAGGTTGCTACGCGCCCGGCGGGCGCTATCCGCTACCCTCAACGGTGTTGATGACGGCCATCCCCGCGCAGGTGGCGGGCGTCAAGCGCATCGCCGTAGCCTCACCGCATCCGGCCGTTGAGACTCTTGCCGCGGCGGCGCTCATCGGCGTCACCGAGTTTTATCGCGTGGGCGGCGCGCAAGCCGTGGCCGCCTTCGCCTACGGCACAGCCAGCATTCCGCGCGTGGATAAGATCGTCGGGCCGGGCAATACGTACGTCACGCTGGCAAAAAAGCTGGTGGCGTTTGATTGCGGCATTGACTTTCTGGCAGGCCCGACCGAGATCGTCTACTGCGCCAGTGAGGGTGATCCTGAGTTCATTGCCAGCGATCTGGTGGCACAGGCAGAGCACGATCCCGAGGCGCTGGCCATCTTCGTCACCAGCAGCACCAGGCTGGCACGGGCGGTGGTCAAGCAGGCGGAGCGCCAGGCGGCGTCAAACCCAATCGCAAAGCAGTCGCTGACGGCGCGCGGCGTTGCCCTGGTGGCCAAGAGCCGCAAGCAGGCCATCGAGTGGACCAACCAGCTCGGCGGCGAGCATGTGACCGTCGCGCCGGAAGATATCTACGACATCAAGTGCGCGGGTTCGATCTTCCTCGGCGACTACACGCCGCAATCCATTGGAGACTATGCCAGCGGCCCCAACCACACCCTGCCCACCGGCAACGTGGCGCGCTATCGCGGCGGACTCAACGTAATGGACTTCGTGCGCATCATCACCTACCAGGAGGCAAGCCGCAAAGGGTTGGAGAAGATCGCGCCCACGGTTACCCTGCTGGCTGAGGCCGAGGGCCTGAAGGGCCACGCCGAAAGCGTGCGCGTGAGGCTGAAGAAATGAGCCGCCTGCGTCCACGTCGCGTGGTTGAAACCTTGAAGGAGTATCACCCGCCGCTGGGTGGCCGCAACGGCCTGCGCCTGGACTTCAACGAGAACGTGGATGGCTGCTCGCAGAAAGTGCTGGAGGCGTTGCGTGGCATAACGGCTGAGACGCTCAACAAGTATCCTGAGCGCGAGGCCGGCGAAGCCGCGGCCGCCGCCGTACTGGGCGTTGCGCCATCGCAACTGCTGCTGACCAACGGCGTGGACGAGGCCATCCACCTGCTGGCCGAGACCTACCTGGAGCCGGGCGACGAGGCCTTGATCGCCGTGCCCACCTTCAGCATGTATGAGATCTATGCATTGGCCACCGGCGCCACCGTGCGCACGGTACAGGCGGGCGCGGACTTTGCTTTTCCGGCCGACGCTTTGCTCGACGCCATCAGCCCGCGCACGCGGCTCATCTGCGTGGCCAACCCGAACAATCCTACTGGCGCAACGGCCACACCTTCACAGTTGTTGGAGTTGGCCAAGGCCGCGCCACAGGCCGCAGTGCTCATCGACGAAGCCTACATCCACTTTGGCGGAGAGAGCGTGCTGGCCGAAGTGGGCCGCATTGAAAACCTCTTCGTCAGCCGGACGTTCTCCAAGGCTTACGGGCTGGCCGGGCTGCGGCTGGGAGCGCTCATCGGCCCTGCGGAACAGATGAAGATGCTGCGCCGCGTGGCCTCACCCTATAACGTCAACGCCATCGCACTTGCGGGACTTACCGCCGCGCTGGATGACCCCGGCTACATTGCGGATTACGCCGCGCAGGTGAAAGAAGGCCGCGCACAGCTCGAAGAGTTTTATCGTCAGCGCCGGATTCCCTATTGGCCCTCGCAGGCGAACTTTGTGCTGGCTTACTTCGGCGAATATCGCACGGCACTGGTGGCTGAGATGCGCCGCCGTGGCATTCTCGTCCGCGACCGCCATGGCGACCCCGGCTGCGCGGGCTGCGTACGCATCACGCTCGGCAATCGCCAGCAATCCACGCGCCTGCTCAGCGAGTTGCCCGAAGCACTTGCCGCCATCGGATTTATTCCGCAACCTTTGCCCGCACCTGCCCCACAGGAGGCACGATGACTAAAGCTGCCAAGGCTCTGCCGCGCGGCACCGAGCTGGAACGCATCACCACCGAGACGCAGATTGCGCTGGCCCTCAACATTGACGGATCAGGCCGCTACAAGGTTGAGACGGGCATCCGCTTTCTCGACCACATGCTGGAGCTCTTCACGCGCCACGGCGGCTTCGACCTGGCGCTGGCCTGCCGCGGCGATCTCGACGTGGACCAACACCACACGGTGGAAGACATCGGCATCGCCCTGGGCGAGGCCTTTGACCGCGCGTTGGGCGACAAGAAGGGCATTCTGCGCGCCGGATACTTCCTGATGCCGATGGACGAAACGCTGGCCATTGCCGCCGTGGACCTGGGTGGGCGAGCGGCCTGCGTTGTGGACACCAAGGTGCGCGTCCGCCTGGTGGGCGACCTGCAGAGCGAACTGGTCTTCGACTTCTTTGAGGGCTTTGCCCGCGGGGCGCGCGCCAACGTGCATCTTAAGACGATGTACGGACGCAGCAATCATCACAAGATCGAAGCCATCTTTAAGGCCTTCGCCCGTGCCATGCGTGTGGCCTGCAGCAAAGACCAGCGCCTGGCAGAGATGCTGCCCTCTACTAAAGGATTGCTCTAATGACTGTCACGCTGATTGATTACCGGGCGGGCAACCTGGCCAGCGTGCGCAAGGCCTTCGCCTTCCTGGGCCGGCAGACGGTGACCACCGAAGATCCCGATCAGGTGCGACGCGCTAAGGCTCTGGTGCTGCCCGGCGTGGGACATTTCTCCACCACCGAGCGGCTGGCTACCAGCGGTGTACGCGCGGCGGTGGAAGAGGCAATTGCCAACGGCGTTCCCTTCCTGGGCATCTGCGTTGGCATGCAGTGGCAGTTCGGCGGCTCCACGGAAGCACCTGACACAGCAGGGCTCGCGCTCTTCGAAGGTAGCTGCGAACGCTTTCAGACTGATCTCAAAGTCCCGCACGTGGGATGGAATCGCATTACGCGCACCGCTGAGGGCGCCGAATCGCGGCTATTGCGCGGCGTTGAGGATGGCAGCTTCGTCTACTTCACGCACTCCTACCGTGCGCCAGTGGTGAAAGGTGTGGCGGCCGTGACGAGTTATGGTGAGACCTTTGCCGCCGTCGTTGAGCGTGGCAACATTTTTGGCACGCAGTTCCATCCGGAAAAATCCGGAGACAACGGCCTGCGCATGCTGCGCAACTTCTGCGAAATTGCAGAGGAGAGGAGCGCGCGATGAGTAACGGCAGCACCAGACGCATCATCGCCTGCCTGGATGTTACCCACGGTCGCGTCGTAAAGGGCGTGCAGTTTGTGGACCTGATCGATGCCGGCGACCCAGCCGAGTTGGCGCGCCTGCACGCAGAAAGCGGTGCCGACGAGATTGTTCTGCTGGACATCACGGCCACCAGCGACGCGCGCCCAATTCTGATTGACGTGGTGCGGCGCACGGCCAGCCAGCTCTTTGTACCCTTCACCGTGGGTGGCGGCGTGCGTTCGCTGGATGACGCCGCGGCGCTGTTTGACGCCGGGGCCGACAAGATCAGCATTAACTCGGCGGCCATTAAGAATCCTTCCATTATCACCGATATCGCTCTGCGCTTTGGCTCACAGGCCGTGGTAGTGGCCATCGACGCCAAGCGGGCGGCCACCAATGCAGATGGCAGCATTGCCGCCGAGGTCTACCTTGCGGGAGGCCGAATTGCCACCGGGCATGACGCCGTGGCCTGGGCGCGTGAGGCCGAGTCGCGCGGAGCGGGTGAGATTCTGCTGACCTCAATGGATTGCGATGGTACGCGCAACGGCTTTGACTGCCCGCTCACAGCCGCCGTCGCCAACGCCGTCAACATTCCGGTCATCGCCAGTGGAGGCGCAGGCACGCCCCAGCACTTTGTCGAGGTCTTCGACGGGGCGGCCGATGCAGCGCTGGCGGCCAGCATCTTCCACTTCGGCATCCACGATGTACGCGAGCTGAAGGCCACTCTACAACGGGCGGGAATTCCCGTGCGGCTGCCATGCTAGAAAAACAGGTGTCAAAGTTTCCAGGTTTCAAAGTTTCAAGTTTGAAGCAGCTTTCGTAAGGACGGACCATGTTTATTCCCTCGATTGATCTGATGGGCGGCAAGGTGGTGCAGCTCGTGCAGG
>CAINND010000074.1 GCA_903851035.1 uncultured Acidobacteriota bacterium
GCTGTGGTCGACGCTGAACGGCAACGGGGTATCGACGGCTGTGGCATACAACGGCGGAGTGTTGCCGAGTGTGAAGAAGCCTGTGGTACCGGCCAACAAGTCCACGATGCAGCTGGCACCGAAGTCAAAGAAGTAAGCCAGAGGCCAGGGGACGGCAAACACCGTCCCACTGGCCAAGGCTGAATATCCGGCCCTGTCGAGGAATCCTCGACAGGGCTTTTTCGTGTCGTCTGAACTCATATGTACTACTGATCATGCAGACGTAACTGGGCTGTCGCTGCTTATGGATGGTATCTGTATCTCGTTGAATACAAAGATAAAAATAGCGGCTTTCGCAATCTGGAATCGTTTTTTCTCACAACTATTCTATGAAGTCGTGTTAATAAAATGTAGAAATACTTTTATCTCCCTGGAGTTCCAGTACACAGGAATGTTGATGTTCAAGAAACTATGTACATTCCTATTTCTTGTCGCAGCCGTGGCGCAGGCGCGCGCCGATGCGGCTTTCCTCCTGGAGGAGCCGTATGGCCGCTTCGGGGCCATGAATCCGACTGGGCACGCGGCCGTGTTTCTAAGCGGCGTCTGCGCGGATTCTCCTACACATCTACGTCATTGCCAGGCCGGCGAGACAGGAATCGTTCTCAGCCGCTATCACCGCATCGCCGGACTCGACTGGGTGGCGATTCCGCTTGTGCCATATCTTTACGCCGTCGAACGTAAATCGCAGATTCCCATTGCGGTGGACGAGCAGAGAGTGGCACAGTTGCGCGATGCCTACCGCCGCCGCCATCTGCGTGAACTTGCGCCGGATAATCCGGATGGCAGCACGCCCGGCGGAGACTGGTATCAACTGGTGGGCTCGGCCTACGATCGCACGCTATGGGGTTTTCAGATTGAAACCACGCCGGAGCAGGATGACCGCCTGATTGCATGGTTCAACAGCGAGGATAACCGGACCCGCTATCATCTGCTGAGCAACAACTGCGCCGACTTTGCTGGGCAGATCATGAACTTTTACGCGCCGCACTCGGTGCGACGCAACCTGCTGGCCGATGGGGGCATTACGACACCGAAGCAGGTAGCCCGCTCGCTGGCACATTATGCCCGTAAACATCCGGAACTAGAGCTGTCAGTCTTCAGGATTCCCCAGGTGGACGGCAGCGTTGAGCGCAGCCACCCCACGCGTGGTGTTGCCGAGTCACTGGTCAAGACCAAAAAGTATGCAATTCCTCTGCTTGTCATCAGTCCTGTGTTTACCGGCGGGTTGGCCGTAGCCTATCTGGCCGAAGGGCGCTTCAATCCCAAGCGCGGCGCAGGAGAGTTTGACCTTCCACATGCAACGCAGGGAACCCCCGGGCACTCCGGTGGCGCCGAGCGAATCTCCTCCCATGCAGGCGAGGCCGATGCAGGAGCGCTGCACGACACTCTTCCGCTGCCCCTGATTCCATAGCTCTACTGGAGTCAGTCTCCTGGCGGAACTGCAACGTCATCCCGATGCTGAAGCGACGTTAATCAACTATTTAGGCGTCGTTACGCGTTTCTCAAGTGACCGTTTCGCGGCTTTTTAACTGCATCTCCCTAACATCCATTCTTATGCGGAGCCGGGCTGCACGGGCTGGCATGGTTGCGGCCGGGCGTTCGTATATCCGGGAACTGAAAGAACTGAATGACATCACCCGGGGGAGATGGCAGTGAAGAAGATCGGTGTTCGATTGCGTAACGTATTGGCAGTGTCGCTTGTCGCCTGCCTTGTATCAGGATTTGGAGTTTCCCAGACACAGCCCCAAGACAACGATTTGGAGCGGAAGTTTCATCTGCTGGAGAAGCAGATGGAAGAGCTGCGCCTACAGATGCAGGCGATGAAAGCTGCGCAGGAAGCTAAGCCAACTGCGCCGCCAGTTAGTAGCACGCCTCCGGCTGCGGCCACTGTCACGCAGACTTCCAATGTGGATTCTGCGCCCACGGCCGCACCTTTATCGGCAGCGCCTGCCAAACCCAAGCCGGTGGAACCATTCTCCGACTGGGATTGGACGTGGCTGAACGGCAATCCGCGCAACAAGGATGTGGCATTTGATTCGGCGTTCTTTACTCCGGAAATTCGCGCCGATATCACCTATACCTATAGCTTTAATCGTCCGATTGACAACTCCATGGGCGGCAGCAGCGAGCTTTTTCGCTCGAATGAAATTCAACTCGAACAACTAGGCATTGGTGGAGACTTCCATCACGATAACGTTCGCGCCCGCTTCATGACGCAGTTCGGCGCCTACTCGGCGGCCACCGTCCGCAACGATCCCAGTCCGGCCAAGGGCCAGTGGAATCTCAACAACGCGAACCAGTATCTGGCCGAGGCTTATGGCGGATATCACATCAACGCCATGCACGGCATCAACATTGATGCCGGCATCTTTATGTCCTACGTGGGCCTGTTCAGCTACTACAACTTTGATAACTGGGCCTACCAGCCGTCCTACGTGTCGTCGAACACGCCGTGGTTCTTCCAGGGCATCCGCGTGCAGTTGTTCCCCACGGCGCACCTCAAGATTGAACCGTGGATCATCAATGGATGGCAGAGCTACGGCTCATCAAACTCGCGCAAGGGCCTCGGCGGGCAGATTAAGTGGACGCCGCGTCCGTGGCTGAACATTGTGAGCAACAACTACGGCCTTGGCCATGATGATCTCTATACGCCGAATCGCGGCCGCATCCACACCGACAACAGCGTCGAGGTCAGGTATTACGACAAGCCGAAATCGAAGTGGCTCAGCAAGTCGGCCTTCTCTTTCACCGCCGATATGGGTTGCGAATTCGGTCCCAGCATGACCACCGCGCAGGGAGTGTATGTGCAGGGTGTGGGCTGCAAGGGCAACACGCGTGACGCCAAGAGCGTGGGCGGCGACCACTTTGCGGCCGGAATCAATCCGAAGCAGAGCTTTGTCGGCTACATGTTCTACGACCGCAACTGGTTCCACAAAGACAAGTACGCGCTTACTGTCGGTGGAGGACAGATCAACAACCCGGGCCGTTACCTGGTGCTGGTGCCGCCCATCAACGGTGAGACGGCTGCTTCGGCGGCGCTCAACTCGCCGTACTTCAGCTTCAACCCCAGCGATCCATTCAAGGCATGGGACGTATCTGCCACCTTTGACTGGATGCCGCGGCAGTGGCTGACCTTCCGCGTGGAGTACGACTTCCGCCACGCCAACGTGCCTTACTGGAGCGGCCGCGGCGGCATCACTCCGCCCAACGCTTTTGGCTACACGCCTGGTACCAACAACGGCAGTCCGCAGCTGTTTGCATGCATGGACGGCGCGTCCGATCCCAGCATCAGCGCCACGGCGGCGCAGGCTGCCGGCTACTGCGGCAACGGACCAATTTCCATGGGCGGTCACGGTGGCCTCTGGCGGCCGGACCTGCGCAAGAGCGAGAACCTTATCGACATCGACTGGATGATCAAGTTCTAGTCGAGGTTGAAGCCATCGCAATTGCGGGGAAGCCGTCCCATGGGCCGGTCAGGACTGTTTCCCGGCAGCCTGGCCGGTTTCTTTTGCGCAAAGAAAAGGCCCCGTCCTCCATGCCACGGACGGGGCCGAATACTTATCTTAAGGGAAGTCAGTCCGCCGCACTCACCTCGTCGCGCGGCCACGGCGGCAGTATCTTTACCATCACCGCAAGGATGATGAAGGGAAGCAGCAGCAGCCCAGCGGCTATCAACTCACCCTCGCGGCTGATTAAATCAACCTTGTAGGTGGTGTAGCCGAGGAAGCTCTTGCTGAACAACTGTCCGCCGATGACCACGTTCCAGCGCATGGCGAAGATGCCGATGATGGTCAGCGCACCGCAGATGGAGTAGCACAGCTTGCGCACCTTCTCCGGCACATGGAAGATCTGGATGAAGCCCAGGGTCAGTATGGGCACCACCGTGCCGAGAGCGATCTGCAGCACCACCTGCGAGAAGAAAAGTTTGGTCTGCATCATGAAGTTCAGCGAGTGGAAGCTCTCATCCGCCTCGTAAATGCGGTGGATGAGGTCGAGCATCTCCAGGCCGAAGTCAATGATGAAGGTGTACAGCAGGTACTGCGCGATGGTGTCCACGCAGCGCATATCGATTTTGATATGGCGCAGCTTGCAGGTTGCCATGTAGATGAGCAGCACAATGGCGATGCCGCTGACCATGGCGCTGAATAGAAAGACCACCGGCATCAGCGGCGTGTTCCACCACGGGTTGGCCTTGATGGAGCCGAAGATGAAGCCCACATAACCGTGCAGCAAAAAGGCCGAGGGGATGCCGATCAGGCTGACCACCCAGCCCACCTTGTCATCCACCTTCAGCGCGCCCTCGCTCAGGTTGCTGCTGCCCAGCGTTAGCAACCGGTACATCTGGCGTTTTAAGCCGGTTGTACTTTGCGAGAGCAGCACAATCTCCTTGCGGTACTCCAGCCAGATCTCCAGCAGGATGACGGCCATCAGGTACCAGAGGTAGACGAAGCCGAACATGGCCATGGCCGAGCTGGTGTGCGGCGTCAGGTACATCTCCAGCGAACGCTCTGGCCGCCCCAGGTGCAGTTGCAGCGGCAGCGGTGCCACCAGCAGGAAGCTGAGCGCCGTCAGCAGAGCCAGCCGGTAAGTGGGCTTAACGGCCTCTACGTGGAAGATACGCTCCAGCGAGGCCAGGATGAAGGCGCCTGCCACCAACCCGGTCAAAAACGGGTAGACGACGATCAGCACGCTCCACTGCAGTTCGACTTCATTGGGATACATGAACCCATCGAATGGCATCAGCTCGTCTCCTCAGCGCACCGACCCGTCAAGGTCGTGGTAATAGGCTTTTGCGCCCGTTGCCAGGTGCGGCTTCAGCACCTGCACGCTGTGCGTGCGCAGGAACTCGTGGATGGGATCGTCGGGGTTCTTCAGGTCTGCCAGTTGACGCGCGCCCGTCGGGCAGTTTTCACAGCAGGCGGTGGTCAGCCCCTGGGTAATGCGGTGATAGCACAGCGAGCATTTCTCCGCCGTTCGCTTAACCGGATGCAGGAAGCGGCAGCCGTAGGGACAGGCCTGCACGCAGTAGCGGCAACCCAGGCAGTACTTTTCGTCCACCAGCACCACGCCGTCGGGAGTGTGCAGAGTCGCGCCTACGGGACACACTTGCGTGCAGGGCGAATCCACGCAGTGATTGCACATCTTGGGCACAAAGAAGTTTTTGCCGCCGGTGTATGGACTGGGCGGAAAACCCTTGATGCCGCCTTCGGGCGAATCCACCTTGGGCGAATCTTCCGGCCCTCCGGTGACGTGGTAGCGCTCCACCCAGGTGCGGTAGTAGCCCTCGGGGACGTTGTTTTCCGCCGAGCAGGCGCGCACGCAGTTGCCGCAGCCAATGCACTTATCCACCTGCAGCAGCATGCCCCACCAGTGCTTGGCGCTGCCGTAGTTGGGCGCGGATTCGGGTGTGCCGGCCAGAACATAGGGATAAGCAATGGCGGCGGCGGGCAGCAAAAACAGCATTCGGCGTCGCGTGATCATGACTTTTTCTTCTCCCCGGGGGCAAGCAGTGGACTGTGCGGCTGGTGGCAGGTTTTGCAGGCCTCGCCGCCGGAGTGGTCTGCCGTGACGACTTGCGGGAAGTTCTTTGGCTTGGCCAGGTTGGCCTCATGGCAGCGGGCGCACAGCACCTTTGTGTCCGGCAGCACGGGTTTCCCCGCGCCCGGATCTTCGGCGTGCTTGGCCTGCGGACCGTGGCAGCCTTCGCAGTTGACGCCGGCGTGCTTGCCCATCTTTTTTACGTCCAGCACGTCGCTGTGGCACTGCTCGCACGTCTGATGGCCCGCGTAATGGATGGGCTTTGCCGTCAGTTCGGCCAGCGCGTCACCGCGATAGTGGCCATACTGTCCAAAGCTCTTGGGAATGAAGTGCGCCCGCACCAGCAGAAAGATCACCAGCACGATGGCCGATGCCACTGCCAGCCGGACAATATGTTCGGCGTCTTTGAATGTAGCCAAGCTCACCCCGGGTAGGCCGCCGCCTGGCTTCCGGGCGGCCTTATAAGTCAAACAGAAATATGTCATCACAGGAAAATCGTCGGTGACGTTCAGCACAGGGTAATGTGAGGTCTTGACCGGGGCGGGCTATAATCAGCCTTCATTTGGCTTCGTCAGCGCAGGAGAGTCAAGGCTTGGGCAGCAATCAGGGGACAAAATCGGCGCCGGTCAAGGCCGCTCCGCAGCGCGGGGTACGGCGGCTGCTGTTTGCCTTGCTGCTGGGCGTGCTGGCCCTGCTTGCGTTGCGCTGGATTCTTCCTGGGCTTATCCCGCTGGTCGCACGCTTGGTGCTTGGCACCGGGAGCTATTGGCTGGCGGCCGCCGTGCTGGGCATGGCGCTGCTGTTCACTCCGTTGCTGGTGCTTGCCGCTTGGCTGCTGCACCGTACGGAACGCCGCGGCCTCCAGGTGGAACAGGAGTTGCGCTCCAGTATCCAGCGCTATTCCAGTGTGGTGGCCACGGCCATGGATGCCATCCTCACGCTCGACTCCGAGCAGCGCGTCATTGTTTTTAACGCGGCGGCGGAAAAGATGTTTGGCGTTCCTGCCATTGAGGCCATTGGCCGTCCGCTCGACCGCTTTCTTCCTGCCCAGACCCGTGCCAGCCACGCCGGCCACATACAACGCTTCGGGCAGAGTGGCGTCACCACTCGCAGCATGACCTCCCCGGCCGTGCTCACCGCGCTGCGCGCCAACGGCGAGAGCTTCCCAATCGAGGCCACCATCTCGCACGTCAGCACCGGCGGACAGACGCTCTACACGGTCATCCTGCGCGACATCAGCGCCCGCCTGCGGGCCGAAGAACACCTCAAGCAGGTGCAGCGCGTGGAGGCCATCGGGCGCCTGGCCGGTGGCATCGCTCACGACTTCAACACCCTGCTCAGCGTCATCCTGGGCTACGCAGAACTCTTGCAAGGTGAGCTCAGCGTGGACGACGCGCGTCATGCACGGGCCAGCCAGATCAAGAGCGCCGCCGAGGCCGGCGCGTTACTTACACGCCAGTTGCTGGCCTTCAGCCGTCATCAGCCGGTGACGCCGGAGGTGCTTGACCTTGGCGAACTGCTGGGCAACATGCTGCCTATGATCGAGCGCCTGCTGCGGGCAGATATCGAACTGAGCGTGCGCAAGGGTGATGAAGCCTGCCCGGTCAAGGCCGATCCCGGCCAGATGCAGCAACTGGTGTTGAACCTGGCGGCCAATGCGGCAGATGCCATGCCGCAGGGCGGGCGCATCAGCATGGAGGTTCGTGCCGTCGAACTCGACACAGCCTATGTCGCGCAACATCCGGTTGTGAAGGTGGGCCGCTACGCCATGCTGAGCGTGGGTGATACCGGCACCGGCATGGATCGTGAGACCGCGGCGCATATCTTTGAGCCCTTCTTCACCACCAAGGACGTGGGCAAGGGAACCGGACTGGGCCTGGCCACCGTTTACGGCATTGTGCGCGCCAGCGGCGGAGACATATGGGTGTACAGCGAGCCCGGCGTGGGCACCATCTTCAAGGTTTACCTGCCATTGGCCTCAGCCAGGGAACTGGCGGCGCAGGCACAACCGCGCGCGGCATCACCCGAGCTGCTACGCGGCGGCGGCGAGACAATCCTGCTGGTGGAGGATTCAGCGTCCCTGCGCGAACTGGGCCGTGTCATCCTCACTCGCGAGGGGTATCAGGTGCTGGTGGCGGAAGATGGTGACGCCGCGCTGGATGTGGCAGCGGCCTACGCCGGAACCATCCACCTGTTGCTGACCGACGTGGTGATGCCCCGCATGCGAGGGCCGGAACTGGCCCAGCGCCTGATTGCCTTACGTCCGGGCATGGGCGTGGTCTTTCTTTCCGGATATGCTGACCTGGCCGCGCTGCACCCGGTCGGCGTGGCAGCCGTTGAACTGGTGGAGAAGCCCTACACGGCGGAGGCCTTGCTGATGGCCGTGCGTCGCGTGCTTGTGGCTTGCGACCATCCCGCCGTTCCTCCCACTGCATAATCTTTTCTGTCTGGCCGCTTTGACGCGCCGTGACTTACAATGTTCGGTGCCTTTCGGACGTCCGGACAAAGGCCAAGCAATCTACACAATCAACACGGGCGGAGAGATCCTTAAAAATGGGAATTGCAAGTCCTCAGTCGCAGAAGGTAACAGCTCCCGGCAGCGAACAAAGCCACGGCGGCGCCATGGCCATGGTTACAACCCTTTTCTTCATGTGGGGTTTCCTCACCTGCCTGAACGACATCCTGATACCGCACCTGAAGGAGATCTTCGAACTGAACTACGCCCAGGTGATGGCCGTTCAGTTCTGCTTCTTCTCCGCCTATGCCGTCTTCTCCTGGCCGGCGGGCAAGGTCATTGAGTGGATTGGCTACAAGCGCAGCATGGTCGCCGGCTTGCTGACGATGGCCGCCGGTGCGCTGCTATTTATTCCCGCCGCGCGCATCCCATCTTTCCCGCTCTTCCTCACCGCGCTGATTGTGCTGGCCGTGGGCATTGTGCTGTTGCAGGTGGCGGCCAATCCTTACGTTGCCGTGCTGGGCCCGGCGCGCACCAGCAGCAGCCGCCTCAACCTGACGCAGGCCTTCAACTCCCTGGGAACCACCCTGGCGCCATTCTTCGGCAGCGCGCTGATCCTGAGCACCACGCTGAAATCCGCCGCCGACAAAAAGCTGATGACGGCCGCACAGCTCAGTGACTACCGCATCGAGCAGGCGCACTCGGTCATCACCCCTTACTTTGGACTGGCCATTGTGCTGGCCCTGCTGGCCACCACCATTGCGCTCTTCAAATTGCCGAAGATCGCCTCGGTCGAGGGTTCGCTGCAGGAGGTTTCGCACCTGGGCGACAGCGTTTGGCGGCACCGTAACCTAGTGCTGGCCGCCATCGGCATCTTCGTCTACGTCGGCGGAGAGGTCAGCATCGGCAGCTTCCTCATCAACTACTTCCATCAGGATTTCATGGGAGGCATCGCCGAGCAGGTCGCCGGACGCCTGGTGGCCTTCTACTGGGGCGGAGCCATGGTGGGACGCTTCCTCGGCTCCTACCTGCTGCAACGCATCTCCACGCGCCGCCTGCTGACCTTTAACGCCGGTGCGGCCGCCGTGCTGGTCGTCATCTCCATGACCACCACGGGCCCCATCGCCATGTACAGCATTCTGGCCGTTGGCTTCTTCAACTCCATCATGTTCCCCAGCATCTTCACCCTAGGCATCGGAGGCCTTGGCAAGCTGACGGGTGAAGGTTCGGCCGTGCTCTGCATCGCCATCGTCGGCGGCGCCATCATCCCGGAGATTCAGGGCGTGCTGGCCGACAACATCGGCATCCACCATGCGTTCATCATCCCCGTGCTCTGCTACGCCTACATCGCCTGGTTCGGTGGCGCGGCGCGCGAGGCGGGCAGGGAAGAAGCCGCCGCCTGATTCCAGTGGCGGTGGATAAACCATCATTCGGCCCCGTGCGGAGCACTCCGCGCGGGGCTTTTACTGTCTGCCCGAGCCGGTACCGCGTGCGTTTTGCCCAGTATTCATGCTGTTTCCGGCCTGCGGCGGCCAGCATAATCGCCGCCAATCGCGCCCATAAGAATTATCGATTTCCATCCGCTTCCCCGTACCCGCACAATGGGGCATCCAACATTGCAAGACAGCCGCGGATGCGCACCGGGTAAAGCCACTACCCGGGTGTGGTGGGGAGCGGCCCTGTGTTTCTGGATTTTTGTTCGCCTGATGGCTGACGAAGGGCGGCGGGCCGGATTATTCTTATTCATCAGGGACCGCTTCCGCCAAACAACACAGGCAGAAGGGGCCGGAGAAGAAATTTTATGACAAAACTGGAAGCAGTCATTCAGCCCTCCAAACTCGACGCCGTCAAGGAAGCGCTCATCGAGATTGGCATTGATGGGCTCACCGTGCTGGAAGTGCGTGGCCACGGCCGCCAGAAGGGCCACACCGAGTTTTATCGCGGCCGCGAGTACAGCGTCGACCTACTGCCCAAGATCAAGCTGGAAGTGGTGCTGCGTGACGAGCGCGTGGATGAAGTGGTCAAGGTCATCCTCGGCGCCGCCCAGACCGGGAAGATCGGCGACGGCAAAATCTTTCTCTCGCGCATTGACGAGGCCATCCGCATTCGCAACGAAGAGCGCGGCTCCGACGCTCTGTAACATCGCACCCGAGGGCTCGGAATGGCCGCAGGCATCGCGCAGGCTCTAAAGGACGAATACCAGGCGAGTGCGGAGCGCATTCGCCTCGAATTCGAGCAGACGCGCTCCGGGCAGGCGGTTTTACGCAGCCGTACTGCCCTGGTGGACAGCCTGGCACACCGCCTGTGGCAGCACCATATTTCGCCCGACCTGGGCGAGCCTGCGGGCTTTGCCCTGGTGGCCATTGGCGGATATGGACGCGCCGCACTGGCTCCCTACTCCGACATTGACCTGCTCTTTCTCACCGATGGCCCGGCCCCGGCCACCGCAAACAAAGACAACATCCGTGCCTTTTGCCAGGATCTGTGGGACCTGCGCCTGAAGCTGAGCCCCACCACGCGCATGCTGGACGACTGTGACCGCCTGCATCGCGATAATCCCGAGTTCAACATCAGCCTGCTCGACTCTCGCATGCTGGCCGGCGACTACAAACTCTTTCGCCGTCTGCATGATGAGGTGGTTCCGCGCACCGTGCTGCGTGACTGGCAGGAACTGGTCGTGCTGCTGGGCGTGGTCAACGAGCAACGCCACCACCAGGCGGGCGACACCATCTTTCACCTCGAGCCGAACATCAAGGAAGTCCCCGGCGGGCTGCGTGATTACAACGTGGCAAGCTGGCTGGCGCTGCTCAACGGTTTTTCTCGTGTCAAGGGATGGAGCGATCCGCTCGATTATTTTCCGCCCTCCATGCGCGACCGCGCCATGGAGGCCCGCCAGTTCCTGATTAGCGTGCGCTGCTTTTTGCACTACCGCGCCGGACGCGACGACAACCAGCTCAACTGGGAGGCGCAGCAGGCCGCGGCCGATGCCCATATCGGCTACGACGGCGCCGGCCTGGATGCCTCCGAGTGGATGCGCTGCTACTATCGGCAGGCGCGCGTGCTCAACCGTCTTTTCACAACTATGGTGGACGAGGTTGTGCCGGCACGCTCCTCGCTCTTTCAGCAGTTCCAGAACTGGCGCTCGCGGCTCAGTACCGAGGAGTTCAGTTGCGTCAATGGGCGTGTCCTTTTGCAGCAGCCCTCGGCGCTGGTCTCACCCGGACATTTCTTCCATTGCTTTGAGTTTGTGGCGCAACACGGACTGCGCTTTGCCGCCAGTACCGACCAGCGCGTCGAGCAGGCCCTGCCCGCCATTGCCGCGCTCAACCTCAGTGGGCCGCAGCGCTGGGAGTTCCTCAGCCGCATCCTTGTGCTGCCCCATGCGGGACTCGCCCTGCGCTCCATGCAGGAGCTCGGTGCCCTGGGCCTTCTACTGCCGGAGTTCCGCGCCGTTGAATCGCTTGTGGTGCGCGACTTCTACCACCGCTACACCGTGGACGAGCACACCTTCCGCGCCATTGACGCCATCCATGAGCTGAAGTTGGAGAAAAAGAAGGATGGCAGCCGCACCCTGGCCAACCTCAAGGAAGAGATCGAGCGACCCGATCTGCTTTACCTTGCGCTGCTGCTGCATGACCTGGGCAAGGCCACTCCCGACGAATCGCACGTGGACGCCAGCCTGGAAGTCGCGCTGAATGTATGCCGCAACTATGGCCTCTCGCCGGAGGAAGAGGACATGGTCTGCTACCTGGTGGGCTATCATCTCGATCTTTCGGCGGCCATGCGGCGTGACATCTTCGATCCCGAGACCATTCACGAGCTGGCCAAGCGCGTGGGCACGCCGGAAAAGCTGAAGATGCTGGCCCTGCTAACCTATGCCGACATTGGAGCCGTCAACCCGACGGCGCTCTCGCCCTGGAAGGCCGAGAACCTGTGGCGCGTCTACTTCCTCACCGCCAACTACCTCAACCGCAGCGTGGATGATGACCGCTTCCACGGCGGCAACGAGGATGAGCAACTGGCACGCGTGCGCCTGCTGGCCCCTCAGCTTGGCCGCCGCTTGCGGGACTTCCTCGAAGGCCTGCCCAAGCGCTACCTGCGCATTCACTCTGCGGAGGAGATCGTCGAACATGTGGACATGGCGTCGCAGCTCAAGGGCGCGCCCGTGCAAACGCAGCTCAAACGTCTGCGCGGAGACTTCTCGCTGACGGTCATCACCACCGACCGACCCGCGCTCTTTGCAACGCTGGCCGGCGTGCTGGCCGGCTGGGGCATGAACATTCTCAAGGCCGACGCCTTCAGCAACGATAGCGGCGTCGTGGTCGATCGCTTCATCTTCCACGACCGCTTCCACACCCTGGAGATGAACGTTCAGGAGTGGGAGCGATTCCGCAACAGCTTCCAGGACGTATTGAGCGGCGCCGTACCGCTGGAGAAACTGGCCCGCAAGCGCGGCATAAACGTGCGTCCTCCCAAGGTAAAGGTTGAGCCGAGCATCAACTTCGACCAGAAATCCAGCAGCCACAGCACCATCATCGAGGTGGTGGCGCAGGACCGCAGCGGACTGCTGCACCGTATGGCGGCCATCTTTGCCGAATGCGGCTGCAACATTGAGGTGGCATTGATTGACACCGAGGGCGAAGTGGCGATTGACACCTTCTACCTGCGCATTGCCGGGCGCAAACTGGCGGAAGAAGAGTGCGCGCAGTTGCGCAACTCACTGGAAGCCGAGCTGAGCGCCTGACTTCATTGATGGCGAAAATTTATTACCGCTTGAATCCCCGCACCCTTTCTGTGAATCTCAACTAGTAGCAGGGTTGCGCCGTACGTGGCGCCCCCGCAGTTTCTCCGCAAAGGAAGCCTGCAAGAATGTCTTCTCCGGCCATCACGCAAAAGCTCGCACAATTTGGTGTTATCGGCCTCGGCGTCATGGGCCAGAATCTAGCATTGAACATCGCCGATCACGGACAGAGTGTGGCCGTTTGGAATCTGGAGGGTGAGTGGGTGGCGCGCTTTCTTGCGGCCAATCCCGGAAAGTCCATCACCGGCAGCGCAGATCTCAAGGAGTTCATTGCTTCGCTGGAGCGTCCCCGCCGCATGCTGATGATGATCAAGGCCGGCGATCCGGTGGACGAGATGCTCAACCGTCTGGCCCCGCTGCTGGAAGCCGGAGACATAGTCATCGACGGCGGCAACTCCTTCTTCAAGGACACGCAGCGCCGCGAGGCCATGATGCGCGAGCACGGTCTTAACTTCTTCGGCATGGGCGTCAGCGGCGGAGAGGAGGGCGCGCGCAACGGTCCGTCCCTAATGCCCGGCGGTAGTGAAGACGCCTACCGTCACATGCAGCACACCCTGGAGGCAATTGCCGCCAAAACCCCCAGCGGCCCTTGCGTCACCTACGTTGGCGCCGACGGCGCGGGCCACTTCGTCAAAATGGTGCACAACGGCATCGAATACGGCGACATGCAGCTCATCGCTGAGGCCTATGACCTTTTACGCCACGCCCTCGGCATGACGGCCCCTGAGATTGCCGAGGTCTTTGCCCGCTGGAATCGCGGCCCGCTCGCCAGCTACCTCATTGAGATCAGCGCGGAGATTCTGACGGCCGTCGATCCAGAAACACACAGGCCGCTCGTCGATATGATTCTGGACAAGGCCGGGCAGAAGGGCACCGGAAAGTGGACGGCGCAGATCGCGCTCGATCTCGGCGTGCCTATCCCCACCATCGCCGCCGCCATTGACGCCCGTGCCCTTAGCAGCATGAAGGATGAGCGCGTTTTGGCCGCCGCGCAGTACGGCCGCCAGGCTGGCCGCTATGCGGGCAATCGCGATGAGTTCATCGCGGCCATTGGCCAGGCTTTGTACGCAAGCAAGGTTTGCAGCTACGCACAGGGCATGGGGCTGATCGCCGCCGGTGCCGCTGAGTACAAGTGGAAGATCAACCTGCGCGAGATCGCACGCATCTGGAAGGGTGGCTGCATCATCCGTGCCGAACTGCTGGACGTCATCATGCGCGCCTACGATCACACGCCCGCACTGGCGAATCTATTGCTCGATGCCGGCTTCCAGCAGGGCATCGCCGCCGCCGCACCGGCCTGGCGCAAGGTGGTCAGTGCTGCCGTAGAGTTGGGCATCCCCGTGCCGGCCTTTGCCGCCTCGCTTGCCTACTTTGACGCCTACACCGCAGCCAACCTGCCGCAAAATCTGACGCAGGCGCAGCGCGATTATTTCGGCGCGCACACCTATCAGCGCACCGACCGTCCACAGGCAGGCTTTGTGCACAGTGACTGGCAGAAGCTGGTCACCAAGGCCACCCGGTGAGCGCCGGAGACCAACATGCCGACTGAGCGCTTTCACCTCGGCACGACGGAGATTCTTGTTGGCGAGAACCTCGACGAGGCCATTCGCATTGCCGCCGGGCAGTTTGCAGCCCTGGCGCGCCAGCTTGCGGCGGGCAAGCGGATAATGACCGCAGCACTTGCCGGAGGCAACACACCGCGAGGGCTCTATTCCATGCTGGCCGCTGCGCCTTTTGCGGGCATTGTGCCCTGGCAGGGCATCCAATTTTATTGGGGAGACGAGCGCGACGTTCCTCCCACGCACGACGACAACAACTACCACGCAGCCAACAACCTGTTGCTATCGCGCGTAGCCGTGCCCGCGGCGCATATCCATCGCATCCCCACCGGAGACATCACGGCCCTTGAGGCCGCCGAACTTTACCAGCACACTCTTGCCGCAAATGTCCCCACCACGCAGGGGTGGCCACGCCTCGATTACTGTCTGCTGGGCGTCGGCGCGGATGGCCACACGGCATCGCTCTTTCCCGGACGGCCCACGCTCACCGAGACCTCGCGCACGGTAGTCGCCGACCACATCGAAGGCCGCGGATGGCGCGTTTCGCTTAGCTTGCTGGTGATCAACAACGCCGCGCAGATTACGTTTCTCGTCACCGGGGCGGAGAAGGCGGAGATCGTCGCGCGCATTTTGCAAGGTGGAGCGGACTTAGCGCCGGCGGCAAAGTCACTTACCGCGCAAAGCACGGAGCAGACGGCGAAACAGCCGCCCGCCAAACTTCCGGCGCAGCTCATTGCGCCGCGTGATGGCCAATTGACCTGGATTCTGGACGCCGAGGCCGCCCGCCTGCTGCACCGCCCAACTTAATGGCGTTTTGTCGTATTTTTGTAGCGCCGCATCACGGATGTGGAAATCCACAGTTGCCGTCCGTGAGAGTTTGACGGGCCGCGCCTGTCCGGGTACAATTTTTACAGTTCTCACAATCAGAGGCGCGCAAGCGCCGCCATACTCCTCAGTAGCTCAATGGCAGAGCATTCGGCTGTTAACCGAAGGGTTGTAGGTTCGAGTCCTACCTGAGGAGCCATTCTTTTCTTCAACTTACAAATCCTCTCCTGCTGGGCTTTCTCGCATTCTGCTGTCTGCAGCGTCTCGCCGTGCCGCCATCTGACTAGTTCATGATTTGCCATGCCATTCTCTGCCTTGCTTGAAGCTGATTCATGCAGATGTGTATATTGGCCCGCAATCCCAGTTGGAGGCCTTCTCTTGCAAGTACAGCCACCTCGCAGCAATCGTAGCGCCCTGCTTTCTTCCCGCCTATGCAAAGTCATCTCTCTTTTTGCCATGGTTTTTCTGATGACATCGCTGCTCGCAGCGGAGGACGCGCCCAGGCGATTTGCCATTTCCACCGTGCCCACGGATGTCATCGCCACCGGCAACGAGTGGATTGCGCTGCCTACCATCCGCGTTACCGACGGCGCGCTGGTCAACTTCAATGTGCTCTCCATGCGTGACCGCGGGCTGTTGCAGGTAAGCGGCGAAGGCGGCGAGGCCGTACTCAAGCCGCAGTTCACCATCGGGCAAAAGACGGTGCAACCGCACGATCTTAACTGGGAGCTGATCGAATACTGGATCCCCACCGCGCACTTCAGCGCCGAGGGCGCCGACATGACGCTGACCTGGTGTGCGCCTCCGGGTTCGCGCTCGGCTTTCCTGCGGCTGACGGTAGCCAACCGAACCCAGGCGCCGCTGCCGGTCTCGCTCGGTCTGCATGCCAGTTGGGGAGCGTTGCAGCGTGTGACCTATCTGCCGGTGGCGTTGCGTGGCGAGCGCACCGCCTCGCCCTCGCCCTGGGTTGATCCCTCGACGGTATTCAGCTTTATCACCGACGACACGAAGTTTGCCTGGTCGCTGATTTATCCAGGCTCGCAGGCCAGCGTCGACGTTCCGCCCGTAGTGCTTTCTCCCACGCTGCGGACCACAAAAAGTGTGACCCTTGCGCCCGGAGAGAAAGCCGAGGCGCTGTATGTTCTCGGCGCGGGACTGGAGGAGTTCAGCGCGCCGCACAACGCCAAGTCACTGCGCGAGGAGCTGGACCGCAACGGCGCCGATGCGATTCTGGCGCGGTCCGCCGCCTGGTGCCGCAAACGCACCCGCACCACCGGCCAGGCTGACCTGGATCTGCTGATGAACCGCAACTTCCTCTTCACCGCCAACTATGCCTGGGGCCGCACCATCGACACCGAGCAACTTGTCGGCGTCACCTCGCGCAGCCCGCGCTACTACGTCTCTGCCGCCTACTGGGATCGCGATGCCATGCTGTGGAGCTTTCCCGGCCTGCTGGATATCGATCCCGAACTGGCGCGGCAGGCTCTCGACTACGCGCTTGGCATCCAGTTGCGCAATACCGGCACACACAGCCGCTTCATCGATGGCGTGGTGCTGGAGGACGGTTTCCAACTCGACGAGGCCGTCGCGCCGCTGATTGCCGCCGGCGATTACCTCCGCGTGACCGGGGATGTGGAGTTCCTGCGCAGCCGCCGTTCAGCGATCACCATGCTGCGCGACCGCCTGCTGGAGCGCTACGACCCAACGGTCGGCATGTACTCCTCCCTGCAGGACCCGCAGGACGAATATCAGAAGCTGCCCTTTATTACCTACGACAATGCGCTGGCGTGGAAGGCGCTGGGGAACCTCGGCGAGATCTTCGATCGCCTGGGCGAGAGTGGCGAGGCTGCGCGGATGCGGCAGCGCGCCACGGAACTGAAGCGCGCGATACTGAGCCACGCCATCACCAACAAGGCTCCCGGCGCCGGCGGCGAGATATTTTCTTCGGCCACCGATGGCAGCAACTTTGCCTTTACCGAGATGCCTCCGGGCTCGCTGATGCGGATGGCCTCCCTGGGCTTTATCGCCGAGGACGACCCGGTCTTTAACCGGACCTATGACTGGCTGCACTCCAAAAACTACCCCTACTCCTTTGCCGGGCAGGCCTACGCATTGCCAGGCAGCTACCGCCTGCTAATCAGCACATCGTGGCAAGTGGCTGACCACCTTAGGCTTAAGCGGGGCAGGGAGCTGGCGCTGAAGATCCTGCGTGCCAGCCCCTGGGATGGCGGCATCATCACCGAAGGGATGGACCCTGCCACGGCGCACATGGACGCGCCCGGGGGAGCCTTTGCGACGGCGGCCGGGTATGTGGCCGATGCCCTGTGCCAGGTGTACTGCCAGCCGCGTCCGTAGGGGCCAAATGGAGCATTTTGGGAAGCGGCAGCCACTGCCCAATTTCTAAAGGGAACTATATACAAAGTTACCCTAAAAATCCGTTGTTCACGCGCTTCTGGAATTCACTCATATCCCATACACCGATAAGTGCTCCCTTTTCGTGAACCTGCTCTTGTAGCCATTTCTTGGCTGGGCCGCTATATCCGCCACCGTCCAGGAGGACGATGGTTGGAACCCCTGTTTTCAGGATATTGAACAAGAGAAACGGATACTTTTCATCAACAGAGCCTTTGGACTGTTGCCACTTGCACTCGATGATTAAATCATCCGGGAAAAAATCCCGGTTGATAACGAGAAGGTCACACTGGCGCGGTTTCTCGTAGATTGTG
This sequence comes from uncultured Acidobacteriota bacterium, assembly GCA_903851035.1. Taxonomy (GTDB): domain Bacteria; phylum Acidobacteriota; class Terriglobia; order Terriglobales; family Acidobacteriaceae; genus TOLSYN. Next base: position 17,944 of record CAINND010000074.1, read on the forward strand.
TTCCCCACACAGGGATGCCGTAGGAACTGTTTGCCACCGATTGCCTTGCGGTTTTCAAACGAACTGTTTTTGAAGTTCCAAAACTCTGTGTAGCCCTTCGCTAGCAGTATCTGCTCAACGAAGTTCTCAAGCAGATTGCCCGTCTGCTGGGCTTTCTCGCCGCCCGTGATAGTTGCGGATGATAAGTTCTGTCTCTTTGCCACGTCCCGTTCCTTTGCAGGATACAAAGCGTCCAGCCTGAACTTGCTCGATATTGTACCCCGCATAGAGCTTACGGATGAACGGAGTATCCGAGTTAGACAACATGAAATGAGCACCAGCCGTATCAAGACGCTTGCAGAATTGGGCTAGTCCTTGATGGTCTTTATCGCCAAAACCGCTGCCATCATAGCTGCTGAACGTCTTGTGATAAGGGGGGTCCAGGTAGTAGAAATTCCCTTCGCGTATGGGCGCTTGAGAGAATGGGTGCTGGTGTATCTCAGCCCCCTTCAATGCTTGGGATGCGGCCCGAAGATTCTCTTCATCAAGGATTGCCGGGTCAGTGTACGACCCCATGGGCACGTTGTATTCTCCGCTCTTGTTTACCCGGTAGAGGCCGTTATAGCAGGACTTATTAAGGTAGATTAGCAACGCACCAATCTTCGATGCGGTGTGCTCCTGAGAGAGCCGAATGCGCTGTTTGTAGTAGTAGTCCTTGTTGTGTTTTGTCGCATGAATTTTCAGTTCAGCAATCAATTCATCAACCTTATCGCGCACCGCCAAGTATGTCAGCACTAGCGGGAAGTTGATGTCGGACAGATAGGACTGCTGTGGTCTAACAGCATAGTACAGCGCCGCCCCACCAAGAAATAGTTCACAGTAGGTTTTATATGTTTCCGGCATACGCGCCAAGAGTTCGGGGACAATAGACCTTTTTCCACCGGCCCACTTTACAAATGGCCTAGCGGTGGCGGACTTGATACCCGGCTTGAATTCATCAGCAATAGCCTCAAGAACTTCATCGAATTCATATTCCAGCGGAGCGTGAATCTTAGGTGGCCTTGGGGTCATGCTGTCAGCACCTTGTATGGCAGATTTGAGCTATCAGTCATTTTTCCTATCGCATCCACGAAAACAGCGGGGAATTCAACTTGCCGTGAATTGAACCTGAAAACGAATTCATCTACATACCGCTGCAAGTGCTTGGGGCTCATCCAGTGATAGATACCCACATATCCCCGCTTAAACAAGGCCCAGAAACTCTCCGCACTATTGGAGTGGACATTGCCAGCGCGCACATACTCACCCGTTGAGTGGCGAACCTTCTCATGCTTGAACCAGTTCTTTACACGGTCGTATGAAACGAACTCATCTGTATAGATGCAAGAGCCTAGCTTAACGTGCTCAATTATTTGCTGCTCAATCGTGCGCATCCGAACATCCTGGACTACGGAGGCCCGGACTTCGCCGCCACGCTGGAAGAGGCCGAACACTGGCGTCTTGCTTTGCGTGCTGCGTCCCTTTGTACCGCCCTTGCGTTTGCTGAGGTGCTTGTTCTTTTCTTTGCCGCCGATGTAGGTTTCATCGGCTTCAATGGTCCCGAACAACTGCCCTTTGTTCTGCTTCATCGCCTGGCGGATACGATGGTCCATGAACCATGCGGTTTTCTGCGTGACGCCAACCTCTTTTGCCAATTGAATTGAGGATACTCCCTTCTTACAGGTCGTCAGCAGATAGATTGCGATGAACCATTTACGCAGCGGAACCTTACTTTCACCGAACACGGTCTTGGTCTTAATGGTGAAATCCTGCTTGCACCCGGCACAGCGATAGCGACCATCGGAGTACGAGTAAATCTTCGTATTCCCGCAGTGTGGGCAGTATTCACCATTGCGGAAGCGAACGGCAGCGAACGCCTTCTGACACGTTTCCTCATCTTTGTAATGCTCAAGAAAACCGGCAAGGCTGCTGAATTTGTTCGGATTCATTGCCATTCCCCTACCAGTAGGTTTAGCTCCATTGAGATTGGCAACTTGCCGTCAATCTTGAATGCCACAAACGCTTTGGGAGTGAGCAGCACAATCGCATCGTACCCATGTGCACGCCCAGCGGCATACAGTTTGGCATCCTTCGCAAACTGTTTATCGGCCAGATTATCAGCGTTGAGGTCAATTGGTTCGGGTGCCCCTAGCAGGGTGCGCTCAATGGTTTCTTCGTCCCCGACCAGAGGATTCTGAACGGTAATACGCTCAGGTGTATCAAGCGGACGCCCCCAATACTCGGCCATGCGGAATGTTGAGGAAAGGAACTTGCCGCGCTTCGCGTAGGCTTGTGGGTCACACGGCGGAACGTGCCACCAATCCTTGCGGTTGATGCGCTGTACCAGCTTCGCCATGTGTTCTTTATTCATAAGACAAAAATACACGATCACTTTAGGGTTGTCAAGTGTTAATTATAAAAAAGTGTTGATAATCATAGTGGTTAGATGTATTTCTAACCCATGTCAAACTGCATACATGGTAGTGAAGCGCCCGACCCCGTAATCATTGAAATCCACGAATCACAAGCTGGCCAGCGTGAAGGCGTTGAGATATGGCGGCACAAGTGCTGCTACTGCTCTTTTGCCCAAGGTGAGGCACTCGGAAGAGTGCAGGCCATCGCACCGGGAGGAAATGCCGTGTGCCGAGTCACCGGACAACGGGCTGATTGGAATGTGATGGATGCACTCCCTCCCTCACAAGCCGGAGCTGGTCGCCACCACTGCGCTATCTGTGCCTTCCACGAGGGATTTAAGCGCGGAAGGGCATTAGCTGAGGCTGCCAACAAAAGCTAGGGTAACTTTGTATATAGTTCCCTTTCTAAATTGACAAAATCCGATTAGGCCGTGATATAGTTTCGTCCGACATTTAGGCAATCGATTGCGCAGCTTACACA
>CAINND010000075.1 GCA_903851035.1 uncultured Acidobacteriota bacterium
ACCTGGGGGGCTCGCGATCTGCGCCAGGCCATCGCCCGCAAGTTTCTCGAGTGGCAGGGCCTTGACGTGGACCCCGAGCGCGAGATCACCGTCTGCTGCGGCGCCACCGAGGCGATGATCGCCGCGCTGCTGGCGGTGGCCGATCCCGGCGACGAGGTCATCGTCTTTGAGCCCTTCTACGAAAACTACGGCGCCGACGCCATCCTCAGCGGAGCCACGCCGCGCTACGTTGCGCTCCGCCCACCCGCCCAGCCGGATGGTGAATGGACCTTCGACCCCGACGAGCTGCGCGCTGCCTTCCACGCAAACACCCGCGCCATCATCCTGAACACGCCGAACAATCCCACGGGCAAGGTCTTCACCCGCCAGGAGCTGGAGTTCATCCGCGATCTTTGTGTGGAGTTCGACGCGCTGGCCATCACCGACGAAATCTACGAGCACATTCTCTACGACGGCGCGCGGCACATCTCTCCGGCGACGATTGACGGCATGCGCGAGCGCACCATCACCATCAACGGCATGAGCAAGACTTACAGCGTCACCGGCTGGCGCGTGGGATGGCTGATTGCGCCGCCCGATCTCACCGCGGCCATACGCAAGGTGCATGACTTTCTCACCGTCGGCGCGGCTGCCCCATTGCAGGCCGCCGGAGCCGTGGCGCTGCGCCTGCCGGATGACTATTACGAACACCTCTCCACGGATTACCTTGCCCGCCGCGATCATCTGCTGGCCGCGCTGCGCGAAGTGGGCTTTACAGCCTATCGCCCGCGCGGAGCTTACTACATCATGACCGACGTGCGTGGCTTCGGATTCGCCAACGATGTGGAGTTTGTGCGCCACCTGATTGCCGATATCGGCGTGGCCGCCGTGCCCGGCTCCAGCTTTTACAGTGACGATTTGGGGGCGCAGCAGGTGCGCTTTGCCTTCTGCAAAAAAGAGGAGACGCTGGCGGCGGCCATCGAACGGCTGCATAAGTTGCAAAGGCGCTGAAGGGTAGAAACGTTACGCAAGCATGACGGGAATCATGTGGGGATTCAACAGCCCTAAACGCTCCCACGCCTCCGCCATTGTGCGCACGATGACGATCTGATTGGGAATGTCTCCGCGGCGCAGTTGAAACATCCGCGACACTCCGTACACTTCGTCCTGCGGCGCCACGGCGATGCACATGTGTGTGGCTGGAATCACTGGCCGGCTGGCCGCCAGCCTGGTGACGATAGCGGCCGATACCTTAAAGCGGGTCACCTGGGAAAAGTCCGCAATGCCGGCACATGGCGGGTGCGAATCCACATAGTGCAACGCGTGCTGCACGGCCTGCAACGCGATTGCATCGGTTAGTACCCCGGTGAACGCGAACATAAGAACGCGGCCATTCGCTTCCTCGCTGATCGCATAACTCATGGCCGGGCCCCTTGGAAAACACAAACCACAGCCCGCCAACTTGTGCTGGCGGGCCGTATTTTTAGTTCAGTCTAGGAATGAAAAACCTCGAACTTTTCTTTCGGCGTGTTACACAGCGGGCAACGCTCCAAGGTTGCATCGTCCGTGACTTCGCCGCACACCGGGCAAACGAAGAAAGTTGCCGCCGCGCGCTGCGCCTCCAGATGAGCCAGCGCATCGCCATACAGCGTGGCGTGCACGGCCTCGGCCTCCATGGCCATGCGGAAGGTGCGTACCGCTGCATCCTGACCGGCGGCTTGGGCCTCGCGGATGAATTCCGGATACATCACGTCGCGCTCATGCTCCTCGCCCTTCTTGGCCTCGGCAAGGTTTTCCGCCGTGGTGCCGACCTGCGGCGTCATGATCTTCGCCTCCGGCGTGGCGCCCAGCCGGGTGATGACCCTGGCGTGGCTGGCGGCATGAACCTGCTCGGCGCGGGCGGCGGCGCGGAAGAGCGTGGCCACGCGCTTGTAGCCCTCGGCGGCGGCTTTCTCGGCAAAGGCCGTGTAGCGCGCGCTGGCGTTGCTTTCGCCATTAAAGGCGGCCTGCAGGTTTATCAAAGTCTGGGACGGAGTAATAGTGCTGCTCATGGCGTGATCCTCCTTCATAAGCCTACCGCCCCGCGCCATGCCCGGGATGTGACCGCCGCCCCCATCCCAGGTGATACATATACGGGCAAACAAGGTCCTGTAGACCCAGTTTTGTTCACGCTGCAACTTGGCAAAGAACCAGTGAATCCTATGGGCGGCCACCGACTCCAATCCTGTAAGAGACATCTCATGGCGCAAGGTTTTGCACGTTGACGCCGGATGCATGATGGTGTTTCCATTCTGCATTGTCCACTGGAATGGCCTACGGGCCGGCCCACGCTGCGCACAAGACGAGGTACACGAAGATGATTCGCAAAGATATCCTAGATGGCTTCCCTGAACTTTTCGGTAAAAAGAGCGTGGAGGGACACGAGCTTGATGTCGAGGAGACGATCTCCACCCTCACTCGCGAGTTGAATCCCGCCATCGCCAAGGCTCTTTCGGCGCGGCGCGGCATCCTTAACTCCCCGGCCGCGGTGCGCGAGAAATACGGCTGGCCCAAGTGGGATGAGCGCTACGAGGATCCCGTCAGCGGCGGGGCTTGGACCTTCCGCGAGATTGTGCAGGGCATGATCGATAACTTTCTTGACCGCCGCAGCCCGCACGCATGGCGGCTCAACGACGAAGTTGCCATCCCCACCGACGCGCACCCATCGCGCAACGCGGGACTGGAACTGACCGGCCCCTGGTATCCGCTGGACATGGCCTTTAACGCCCTCAACAGCGCGGCGCCCATGAATATGCCGGACTTCGAAGACGCCTCGCCCACGCACTTCCGTCCCGACGGCACGCCGTCGCACGAGCCGGTCGGCGTCTTTGGCGCCTTGCAGAATGCCAAGGAAATATTCGAGGGGCGCTGGCACGGCAAGCCCTATGAGGTTGCGAAGAAGAACAAGACGCGCAGTTATAAGCTGGATCGTGAACCTCAGACCTGGCCCACGCGCTTCGTCCGTCCGCCCAGCATCCACCTGCGCTTTGACCACGTGCTTGTGGACGGCCAGCCCGCGCCCGGCCTGGTGGTGGTGGCCGTGCTGTGGGCGCTGAACAATTATGAGTCGCTGAAGAAACTCGGCACGGGCCTGTACTTCTATATTCCCAAGCTGCAGTCGCCGCAGGAGGCGCTGATCGTGGAGCGTCTCTTCACCCGGCTGGAGCAGATGATCGGCATCCCCACCGGCACCATCAAGATCAAGATGCTGTACGAGGAGGGTAACGGTGGCCGCACGCTGCCAGCCATTGTGTGGACGCTTCGGCGACGTCTGCTGGGCACCAACGTCGGCCGCTGGGACTACCTGGGCAGCCTGATTGAGATGTGGAAGGACGACCCGGCGGGTGTCTTCCCTGACCCGCAGGGCATCGGCATGGCCGCGCCCAACATGATCGCCTACCAGCGCTACAACGCGCTGATGATGCTGATGGCCGGACTCAAGCATGGCGAGCTCACCCAGGGCGCACCCATCGGCGGCATGGCGGCCGTCATGATCTACCAGGCGGGCGACACCTACGGCCGCGCCCGCTACAACCAGCTCGCGCTGCGTGCCATGGCCATGGATAAGCTCCGCGAGCGCCTGCTGGGCCTGATCTTTGTGCCGGAGTCGCCGTTGCCCGCAACAACTCGGCCTACCCTGGCTGACATTCTTGAAGGCAAGGCCAAGGGCAAACTCTACGACTGCTATCGCCAAAGCTGGGTAGCCAGTCCCGAGCCGGCCTATGTGGAGGCAGGCAACCGTCCGCTGCGCGCCACCTTGCAACAGTTGCAACCCATGCTGGATGCTGCGCGCGAGAGCGTGGACGTGAATGGCAAGCCCGTGCCCACCGTCGCCAGCGGACTGACGGAAACCGAGCGCCAGTTGCTGCACTCCCGCGGTCTGCTCGACGAGCGCGGCCAGATTACTCCCCACGTGCTGCCCAAGGAGCAACTGGACACGCCGGAGAAGCTGCTGTCGCCCGCGCTGTGGGATTCCATCTACGGCGTGCCCAAGGGCGATATCACCATTGAGCACGTGCAGCACGCCTTTTATATGGCGGCCAACTACGGCTTCCAGATACTCAACGGCAACTTCGCCGCGGCCATTGACGACTACGAACTCCACCTGCGCTTTATGAACGATCTGGCCACCTATCGCATTGACATGAGCTGGCTGTGGACGCTGGTGCAGCACCAGGTGGCCATCACCCGCGACGGCCACCTCAAGCGTCCGGAACTGACCGAGGACGGCGTGGTGCCAGCCAAAAACGCCGAGGCTATTCGCGCCGGCACCCGCTTTACACCCGCGCTGCTGGAGATGGTCTTCAGCTACCACAACGAGTGGACTGCCGCGTTCTTTGCCGAACTCGACCGCCTGGGCGATCCCGGCCGCTTCGACCGCAGCAAGGCCGAGGTCATCATGGAGCTGCTGAAGAAGCAACTGCTTTCGCCGCGCTACATCCAGCACAGCGCCCGCGTGCTGTTCGTGGTGGGTCCGGCCGCTAAGCACGAGCGCGCGCAACTGCTGGAGGCCATCTTTGACCTGACCCGCGAGGAGCTGGCAAAGAAGGTTCACCATGGCTCCATGCCGCAATCGGCGCTGGCCGCGCATGATTACGTCTTCGACATCACCAGCGCCTGATTTACTGCACGGTTAGTACCAACGCCCCGGCAACGGCATCGTCCGCCCGGGGCGTTTTGTTTGCCCAGCGCTCGCCTTGGCAAGTGTGCATGGGGCTCTTTTGCATTATCCGCGTTGTTTACCAACAAGCCATCTCTTCACATAGTGGCGCTGGGCGCAACCTATGATGAGCTACTTTGCTCATCATATTGTGGGACAAGTAGCTATATTACAGCTCATGTTTTCGCCATAGCACGTTGTACATCGCGAGCCAATGGAGGTTCGTATGTTGTTTTCGTATGCGAAGAAGCTGCATTGGGCGAGCGCTCCGGCAATACGACGTTATACGCTGGCGGCAGCCTCAGTGATGGTGTGTCTGCTGGTGGCGCTGGCCGCTGGACCTATCGCGCACCATATGCAGTTCTTCATGTTCATTCCGGCCGTGGTGTTCTCCTACCTTTACTGTGGTTACCGTCCGTCGCTACTCGCGATCGGCCTTTCATCGCTGCTCATCTATTGCTGCCTCTTGGCTCCCTATTTCACATTGCAACTGGCAGCCAAACAGTCGGCGGCCCCGTTGGATATCATCCGACTTGGTACATATATCGTGACGATGATCTTCGCGATGTATTTCTTAAGCCGCCAGCGCATGAGAACCCACCATTCCTTAGCGCAGCAGGAGGACATGCTGGAGTCCATATGTGACGCCATCATCGTCACCGATCCGGAGTGGCGGATCAAGTACTGGAACGGCGGCGCCGAGCGGATGTTTGGCTGGACGAAGGAGGAGGCAGATGGCCATGTGCTACCCGAACTGCTGCCGACCCACACCACCATCCCCGACGAGGAGATGAAGCGCCTGCTGCAAAAGCAGGGCTTCTGGCATGGGCGGCTGGTCCGCCACGCCAAGGACGGCCGCAATGTGGTCACCGAGAGCGGCATGAACCTGCACCACAAGAGTGGCCACTGCATCAGTATCAACGTGGATGTGACGTCGCGCAGCAGGACGGAGGATCAACTGCTGCGCGCCAACCGTGCCCTGCGCGCCATCAGCCGCACCAACCGTGCCCTGGTTGCCGCCAATGAGGAGGACACCTTTCTCCAGACGGTTGTGGAGATTATCACCTCCGACGATTATCCGCTGGCCTGGATTGGGCGGCCGGAGGATGACGAGGCCCACACCATACGCGTGGTGGCTTCCGCCGGCCCCGCCAGCGGCTATATGGATGGTCTGTTCGTCTCCTGGAAGGACGATGCGCACGGCCGGGGACCCACCGGCACAGCCCTGCGTGAATGCCGCGCGGTCGTCAGCCAAGACCTGCCCTCCAATCCGATTACCGCTCCGTGGCATGAACGCAGCATCAAATTTGGGCTGGCATCCACCATGGCCCAGCCAATTGTCGTGCATGACAAGGTCTTTGGCGTACTCACCGTCTATGGCGACCGCCGCGACGCATTCCAGGAGCGCGAAGTGGACCTGCTATCGGAGCTGGCCTCCGACCTCAGCTTTGGCCTGGAGAGCCTGCACAACCGGCAGACCATTGCGGCGGAGCAGATACATCGCCTGAAGCTGGAGAGCGAACTGCTCCAGGCACAGAAGATGGAAGCCATCGGAAGGCTGGCCGGCGGCATCGCACACGACTTCAACAACCTGCTGATGGTCATCCTCTCCTACTCCGAGTTGCTGCGCGAGGAACTGGGGGGTGTGGCGCAGGACCGGGCCGAGCGGATTCACAAGTCCGCGCGCAGAGCAGCCGACCTGACCGGCCAGTTGCTGGCCTTCAGCCGCCGTCAGATTACACAGCCCGTGCACACCACGCTCAATGCGATCATCTTGAACATGGGCGATCTGCTGCCGCGCCTGCTCGGCGAAGACGTGGAAGTCGAGATCAAAACCGCTCAAGCACCGTGGCCCGTCCTGCTGGATCGCTCGCAGTTCGAGCAGGTCATCATGAACCTGGTGATCAACGCCCGCGACGCCATGCCCAATGGCGGGCACCTGACTATCGAGACCGGCAATGCGGACCTGGACGATCTCTACGTCAGCGAGCATCCCACGGTGCCGGTCGGCCGCTATGCAGTGGTCAACGTCACCGATACCGGCACTGGCATGACCGAAGAGGTGAAGCTGCACCTCTTTGAGCCGTTCTTTACCACCAAGGATATGAGTAAGGGCACCGGCCTCGGCCTCAGCATGGTCTATGGCATCGTCAAAAAGGCCAGCGGATTCATCACAATTTACAGCGAACTGGGCAAGGGAACCTGCTTCCGCATCCACATTCCGGTGGCGGAACGCCTGACAGCAGTTTCCGCTGCGGAGAGAGTTGCCGCCATGAGCCCGGCCAACCGCCACGCCACGATCCTGGTGGTGGAAGACGATGACAATCTGCGCGAGGTTATCAAGGAGTTCCTGATCAGCGGAGGGCACCGCGTGCTGCTGGCACACGACATCTCCACTGCCGTGCAGATCGGCACCGGCCAACGCGAGGAGATTAACGTCATGCTGACGGACGTGGTCCTGCGTGGCGGCAACGGCCGCCAACTGGCACAGCGGTTGCAGGAACTGGGCTGCGACTTCCCCGTGGTGTACATGTCCGGCTATACACCCAACGCCATCGTGCACCACGGCGTGCTGGATACCGGCACACACTTTTTGCAGAAGCCGTTCTCGTGCAACGCCCTGCTGGAAAAGATCGAGGAGGCTCTGCCTCCCGCCTGATGGACCATGCTCGCGGACGGCCATGCGCCGTCGGACACCGCAAACCCTGCAATGCGGCATAATGAAATTACCCATGCCGCACCCGCCCAGGCCATCCCGCCACGCCACACGACTTTTATGGATGACTTTTGCCATCCTCGGCGCGCAGATGCTATTGCTGCTGGCCGCATACTTCTTTCGTTTTGGCAGCCATCCGGCGTGGATATTCGCCCAGCCCACGGACATTGCTTTCTTCCGTGACGGTGCGCGTGTGTGGATCACGGGTGGCAATCCCTACCAGATGGATGGCTTCGTCACGCCGCCGCCCTCTCTGCTCTTCTCTCTGCCGCTGGTTCCCTGGAGCCGTCCGCTGATCGACCATCTTCTGCTGGCCGCGAATATCCTGCTGCTGGCATGGGCGCTCTATCGCTATTCGAAGGCCGTCGGGCTGAGGCGCGTTGATCGCGCGCTCATCCTGCTGGCTGCGGCCATCTTCTTCTCCACCCAGGAGAGCCTGCGCGAGGGCAACCTGGATGTGCTGATGTTCGCGCTGCTTGTGCTGGCCTTTACCGCGCGCCCCGATGGCGGGGCCATGGCGCTTGGCGCCAGCATCGGAGCCAAAGCTTACTCGGCGCTCTTTATGCCCGTGCTGCTGCGCCTGCGTCAGTGGCGCATGGCGGCCATCGCACTGGTCACACTCTGCCTGCTGATGCTGCCCTTCCATAATCTGTGGTTGCCCGCGTATCACGCACTGCAATTCCGCGGAGGCCGCTACTGGGGGCTCTCCATTGCGCCTGCCACACTGGTACTGCCCTTTCTTGGCGGAGACGCGCGCTTGGAGGCGATCGCCTCCTGGCTGCTGGTGGAGTTGCTAGCCGTCAGCTTTTTCATCGCCCTGCTGCGCGACCGCAGCCGCCAGGTTACGCCGCAAACGCTGGCGCGCTATGCGCCGTGGATGCTCTCCGCGCCATCGCTTGTCTTTTCCTATGTCGGGGTGCAGGCCCTGCCCGTGCTGTCCCTGTTGCTGGCCACGGCGCGCCGCCGCGCGCTGCGCCGCTCGGAGTGGTGCATCTTCATGGGCTTTCTGCTGCTGGGCATGCACGTGGAGCGCATTGTCTGCGCCATGCCCATTGCGGGCACGGCCTTCCACTTCATCCGCGATCACGCCGCCATGGTGCAGTCGCTTGGCGTGGTGCTGATGCTCCTGGGCACCAGCCTGAATCCGTGCGGCGAGGATGATTGGCGCGCCATGCCGCCAAATGCCTGACCACAATTCGCCTGACCAAAGCAGCGTGTGGTAGCTCAGGCGGTGGCGACGGCAGCCCCCGTGCGCACGATTTCCACCATCTCGCGGATGGATTGGATCACCAGTTCTGGCTCATCCAGATGGATCCAGTGGGCGCTCTCCTCGGCGATTACCTGCACAACGTTGTCGCCAATGGCGCACAACTGCTCCGCGCTCAGCGGAGAGCTCTGCCCCGGCGTGAGCAGAAGCACGGGAATGCCCTCAATCGGCGGCGCGTTGTGCATCTCGCGTACCGTATCCGGCACGGCCTGCACATGGCGGCGCATGCCGTCGTAGTAGCCCGGGCGCGACCAGTGCGCGGCCACCACCGGCCACACCTGCCGCGGCATCTTCTTCACCTCGCTGGTAATGCGGTTGAGCACATGGCGTCCTCCGTCACCAGCGGCATCGGCGAAAAATCCGGAGATGCGTCCGCTGCGGCATAGCAGCGAGGTGACGGCCAGCCGCGCCAGTCCAAAGCGTGCAATGGGAATGGCGAAGCTGGAGAGCTTGACTCCGCGGTCGAGCGCGGCCTGTTTGGCGGGAGCAAGCGGCGGCCACTCCTCGCAGCGCATCGGGTCCACCAGGATGATGCCGGCCACCATCTCCGGATACAGCAGCGCAAAGCGTCGCATCACAAGTCCGCCAAAGGAGTGCCCCACCAGGATGAACGGCGGCTTGATGTCGGCCGTCTGCAACAGCGCGTGCAGCTCCACCGCAATATTGCCGGGCGTGCGCGCGGTGCGTGTGGGTGAGCTCCACCCCAGGCCGCCGCGATCGTAGCTGGCCGTAAAGGTGTGGCGCGATATCTCCTCCTGAATGTGGCACCAGTTCAGATTGGTGGCCGCAATGCCGGCCTCGAAGATTACGGATGGACCACCCGCTCCCTTCTCCAGCAGGTAGTGACTGCAGCCATCGCCGATTTCCACCCAGCGCCCCTCGGCAGCGAAGCGTTCGCGGTCGCGCCGGTTCCCCCACAACTGGTACACGTATCCCACGGCGGCTATCGCGAATGGTATGGCCAGCAACAACAGAAGATATCTCATGCCCTTCCTAAAAGTGGGTCAGTGATTCTGCGTTGAACTCCTCCGCAGTGAGGTTTGCCTTGCCTGTGCCGCGTTCAATAATCAGCAGCGTGGAGCCCGCGCGCCCGTGGAATTTGACTTCAACCTGACTGGCCGACCAGATTCCCCCGTTGTGCCGCAGCCCGTAGTAGGTGAACTCTTTTACCGCGCCGGAGCGCCGCACCACCTTCTCCACATACACGGGGAAGGCAATCTCGCGGTCCATCCAACTGCGCACCTCGCTGTAGCGCGTGCGGTCCGCCGCGCCGGGAGTACTGCGCAACAGGTTGCACTCGCGCGCACCGTAACGTGGCTGCCCGGTCAGTTGCTGCTCCGGCCAGTAATAGTGTGCGTCGAGAAAGTCCTCGTAGCTGATGCTCGATCCATTTGGCCCGTCACCCCACTGCTCAAGCGGCAGTGCCTTCGGCGCTGCGTCTCCGGGATGCGCGATAAGGATGCTATGGCGGCCGTCTGGGCGCATCTCCAGCAGAATGTGGGCGCGCGCCGCCTCCGGCGAACGCACATCCAGCAGCACCTTCAGCGAGCCTGCAATCCACTTCGCCTTCAGCGTCACATCTTCGCTCGTGCGCTTGCCGCCGCCATCCACCTTCACCAGTCGCCCGGTCACGCGGAAGTCCGATGCGCGCATCCGCTCACGCGCCGGCTTCAGTACATCCTGCACATCTGCGGCGTGCATGGGTATTGAAGCCAGTAAAGTCAGGGCGAGCACAGCATGCCGCAATCTCATGATGCGCACCTCCCACTCTCAATTCTTCCATCGCGGATGCGGATGTGGCGCGGCGCGCTGGCGGCGATATCGTTTTCATGCGTCACGATGATCATGGTCATTCCGCGCGACCTTTGTATACCGATCAGGATCTCCATGATGCGCGCCGAGTTTTCGCTGTCCAGGTTGCCGGTGGGTTCGTCGGCCAGTAAAAGCGTGGGCTGGTTGGCCAGGGCGCGCGCAATGGCCACGCGCTGGCGCTCTCCGGCGGAAAGCTCATGCGGATAGTGGTTCAGCCGCTCCTTCAATCCAAGCTCGCACAGCAACTCCTCCGCCCGTTGCGCCCGGGTGGAACTCTCCCGCCGCAGCGCCAGCATCGGCACCTGCACGTTCTCTATGGCGCGCAGCGTGGGCAGCAGGTAGAACGCCTGAAAGATGAAGCCCACCTCGGTCGAGCGGTAGTCGTCCAAATCAATGGCGCTGCCCAGGGCCTGACCACGATAGAACACCTGTCCCTCGCTCGGCGTATCCAGCCCGCCCAGCAGTTGCAGCAGCGTGGATTTCCCGCTGCCGCTCGGTCCGCTTATGGCGACGAAATCTCCGGCCTCGATGCTCAGGCTGACACCGCGCAGGGCCGCAATGCGACCATCGTCGTAGCCCTTGCGCAGCTCGCGCGCCTCCAGCAGGGGACTAGTCATGGCGCAGGGCCTCCACCGGCAGCAGGTGCGCGCCGCGCCACGCCGGAATGGCTCCGGCGGCAAGCCCAGCCACCACGGCCACGCCCATCGCCTGCAAAAGCAGGCTCGGCGAAAATGCCGGAGGCGTAATGCTGGAAGTGCGCGGCAGCCATGCCAGCAGGTGCAGCGATCCCCATCCCACGGCGATGCCAAAGACTCCGCCCACCAACCCCAGGGCCGCCGCCTCCGATTGAATCAGCAGCATCACGCGCCAGCGCTTCCAGCCCAGCGCGCGCAGAATTCCAATCTCCCGGGTGCGCTCCAGCACGCTCATAGCCATGGTGTTGGCAATGCCCAGGATGCCAATCAGCAGCGCAATCGAGGACGTTCCCCAGGCCGCGGCATGAGCCAGCAACACAATCTGGTTGTTCGACGCTCTCTGCGCCGCGGGCACCGCGCGCAGTCCCGGCAGTGCCGCCTCAATCTGCGCCTGCGCGTTCTTCAGGTAGGCATCCGGCGCGTCGCCCGGTGGCACCGGACGCAGGCGCACATGGAAGGCCGTGACCTTGCCCTGCAAACTGGCGATCTGCTGCAACTCATCCAGCGGCATGATAACCGCTCCGGCCTCCAAGGCCGAGCCGCCATGATAGACGCCGGCGATGGTCAGCCGCGAGCCTTGAATATCCAGCGTGTCGCCCGCCTGCTTGTGCAGGTTGCCGGCCAGCAACTCGCCCAGCATCACCTCGGGCTGGCCGTCGCGGAAGCGCCGCCCGCTCGTCAGGGTCAACCCGTCGAACTCGTAGGAGTCCGCGCGCCAGCCATACACCAGGGCGTTGATCTCCGGCGTCAGGTCCATCATGTTCAGGATCATCGGGGTGGCGGCCGCCACCGAACTGAGCGACATCAGCCGCGCTCCAGCTGCTTCATCCACGGATGTATTCAGGAAGGTCTTCTGCACCACGGCAATATCGGTGCCGCTGCTCTCGTACATGCGCAGCCATTCGTGCTCAAAGCTGCGACTAAAGCCCACCAGCGCCACAAACGCGCCCACCGCCATGCCGATGCCGCACACCGTCAGCAGCGTGCGGAGCTTTCTGCGCCACAGGTTCTTCCATGAGAACCAGGCAAACGACAGTGATCGAGCCATACGGTCCTGCATTCCTCTATGATTTCGGCGGATGGCCAGCGTTGGAAGGCAAGTCTATCGGATGGGATATGGCTTGTCATCCCAAAACCCACACACAGCTTCGAATAGCGCCGGAAAACGCCCAATCTGCCGAACCGATTGTCATGATTACAGGAAATTGAATGTCAGACCGGGTGAGTCGCTATATGGCGGATTTCTGGCGGAGAGGGTGGGATTCGAACCCACGTTAGAGTTTCCCCTAAACACGCTTTCCAAGCGTGCGCCTTCAGCCACTCGGCCACCTCTCCGCATATCCGGCTGCGGTCCGCGTTGCGCGAACCTTTTTCATTGTATCGTATGCCGTGGAATGCCGGGGCCTGGCCGCCGAATGGCCTGTGGAAAGCTCCTGCGGATGCCGGGCTTACTCTACGAATCGCCGCCGGACTCTTCCGCCGCGCTCTCCGCCGCCGTAGCCGCCGTGCTCTCTTCCGCCAGTTGATAGTTCTCCAGCAGTTTGTGATGCATGCAGTACAGTGCCAACTCCAGGCGATCGCTGACGCCCAGCTTGTCGTACACCTTGCGCAGATAGTTCTTCACCACCTGCTCGGTCGTGCCCACCTCCTGCGCAATGTCCTTGTTGCGCAGCCCCTGGGTCACACCGGCAATAATCTGGAGCTCCTTGTTGCTCAGCCGCACCCGGTTGCGCGGCTCGGTCAGTTGCGCGGCCTGGGCGCGATAGGCCTCAATCACCCAGTTCACGCCCTGGTTATCCAGCCAGGTCTCCCCGGCGGCCACCTTGCGGATGCACCGTATCAGCAAATCCGGTGCTATGGAGCGGCTCACGATGCCGCGCGCGCCACAGCGCAGCAGTTCCACCGTCTCTTCTTCCGTGGGCTGCACCGTCACCAGCACAATCTTCAGCGCGGGAGCCACGGCCAGAATCTTGCTGACGATCTCGCCCGGATTCTCTCCCAGGCCGCCCTCGTACAGCATCACGTCGGCTTCAAAGCGTGCCACGCTGCTCAGCGCGCTTTCCACGCTCTCCACCTGTGCCACAATGCGGATATCGTCTTCCACGGCGACGATCTTGCGCACGCCCACGCGGAAGATGGGCTCGCTGTCCGCAACGATAATGCGGATGGCGCTTTCGACTTCAGCTTCAATGGGTTGCGACTGCAACTTGGGCTTGTGCGTCGCCATTGGCGGCATCCAATCTCTTTCTGAGACGTTAACGGATGCCTTAGGTTATCGGGTAATGCGGTACTCGTCAATGATGGCCGCCACGGCTACCTTGTCTCCCGCCGGGGTGCAGCGCACCACGCGTCCCGTGCACTCCACCTGCACATCCTGATCCGCGCCCATCGTCTGCGCCGGCATCACGATGCTGAAGTGGATGGTCGAGCCCACCGGGTAATCCTCATGGCAGTGCAGCAGCACGCCGGCGGCGGAGATGTCATGCGTCTCAGCCGTGTCCGCCGGATGCTCCACCATGTTTACGCTCAGGTGCAGGGGAAAGCGCACTGCGCCGCGCATCTCATGCACGCCAGCAGCGCCTACGGTCTTCGCGGTTTCGGGGGGCATCGTCACGGTGTTCACGTTGCAAAGCATACGTCCACCCCGTGTGAACGCAAAATTACCAAAGTGTCGCCGGGGGTACACATGTACTCTTGGCAGAACCTTTGTTCCTCTGCATCCCCAGCCCTTCGGCCGTGTCTCACATACTAAAAACGCGTTACCTCGGTGAATTGAAAGCCTTCTACGCGCATCGCCGGAGCCACCATGTCAAAACTCTCCTCGCCGCTCGCCCTCGCGGGAACCCCCAGGTCCAACACCTGCCGTAACATCTGCACCACGCCCTGGTTAAAGCGCAGGTTGCGGACGCCCTTCCCCACCCGTCCGTCTTCAATCAGGAAGGTGCCGTCCCGCGTCATCCCCGTCAGTATCTTCTCGTAGGCGTCCACCTCGCGGATGTACCACAGCCGGGTGACCAGCAGTCCGCGTTCGGTGCGGGCAATCATCTCCTCCACGCTCTTTGCCTCACCCGCAGCCACCTTGAATACCAGGTTCACAGCCGCCTCGCCCGTCTCATTCGGCAGATACAACCCATGCCCCGTCGCCCGCGCGTTCGGCAAAATCGATGCCAGCTCCGATCTCCGCACCCTCGCGGCAGTCCCCCGGGACATCGCCACCTCGCGTGCCACACCGCGCTCGATCAGCTTCAGTGGCTGGCGCATAACGCCCTCGCCATCAAAGGCCGCGCCGCTCTGCCCCGCGTCGGTCACGTCATCCACCAGCGTGATGTTCTCGCCAAATATCTGCGCGCCCAGCCGCCCGTTCAGGCAACTGCGCTGTTCCAGCAATGCCAGGCCGGTGAAGTCCGCCGCCAGAAAGCCGATCAGGTCCACCACCGCCGAAGGCTCAAGAATCACCGTGTACTTACCCGGCGCAACCTCCACCGGTGCGGCCGAGCGCCTTGCCTTCTCCGCCGCCACCTCGGCCAGCCCGCGCGCATCCACTTCCCCGGCGCGCAGATGATTCTGCTTCTGCCATCCACTGCTGTCCGTGGCCTGCATGGTAATGGAGGCCTCGGCCGTGGTCTCGCGGTGCCAGCGCGCCACGCCCTGGCTGTTGAACAGCGCCTCGTAGCTCTCGCCCGTCGCGTAGGTCCCCGCCGAGTTCAGCCCCTCGCGCAACGCCACCGTGATCATCGCCTCCGCCTGGGCCGCGCGCTCGGCTGCGCCCATCGCGGCGGTCGCCTCATCATAGTGGTCCAGCGCCACGGCCGCGCCGGCCTCCGTGGAGCTCACCATCGGCAGCAGCTCCGCGTCCTCCTCCTGCACGCGCGCCAGCGTCTCGGCCTTCCGCAGAGCCGTGCGCAATCCTTCATCGTCGAGGCGGTTGGTGCTGGCCCGCGCCGTGCGCCCGCCCATCTGCACTCTTATGCTGACCTCGCAGCTCTCCTCATCCACGTTTTGCGTGATGCCGTTGTTGGCAAAGCGCGTCAACGCTGAGCGCCCGCCCTGGATGGCGACCTCGACCTCACCCTCCGGCCCGGCGCGCCGCACACGCTCGAAGATCTCCGCGCAACGCTGCTCGTCCATTCCATTCACACTCATCAATCTTTCCTCACTCCCCATACGCGCCGCCAATCTTCACCTGCTTAAAGCGTGCCGGAGCCGCGCCGTGGCCGGTTCCCATGCCCTGCTCGGGCTGCCCCTTGCCGCAGTTCGGAGTCCCCCATAGCGTCCACTCCCGCCGGTCGCAGATCGCTTCCATCGAATTCCAGAACTCCGTTGTGATGCCGGAGTACGAGGGATTGCGCAGCATCCTGCCCAGCTTGCCGCCCTTGATCTCCCACGCCGCCTCGCAGCCGAACTGGAAGTTGTAGCGCTTGTCGTCAATCGACCACGAGCGGTTGGTCTGCATGTAGATGCCGTCATCGGTCGAGGCCACCAGGTCGGCAAAACTCATGGGCTTTTCGCTCGGCAGTATGCTCACGTTGCTCATGCGCACAATCGGCACCCGCAACCAGTTCTCCGCCCGCAGATGCCCGCCCGAGCGCGCCCGCCCAATCCGTGCCGCCGTATCGCGCGACGACAGATACCCCTCAAAGCGGCCGGCCGTGATGATCGGCACCTGCTGCGCCGCCACGCCCTCGTCGTCGTAGGCGTATGTTCCCAGCCCCGGCCCGTGCTCCGGACGCGCGTCGGCCACCACGTTCACCAGTTCGCTGCCGTATTGCAGGTTGTGCAGCTTGTCCAGGGTAAGAAAGCTGGTGCCGGCAAAGTTCGCCTCGTAGCCCAGCACGCGGTCCAGCTCAATCGGATGCCCGATCGACTCATGAATCTGCAATCCCAGTTGCGAGCCATCCAGGATCAGATCGCGCCGCCCCTCGGGGCACTGTGGAGCCTTCAGCAACTCCACGCACTCCCGTGCCACCCGCTCGGCATTCGCCAGCAGTTGCAACTCGTGCACCAGCTCGTAGCCTTTGTTCTGGTGCTGTCCGCCAAAGCTGTTGGGATACGAGCGCGTCTGTATGCTGTCGCCCTCAAAGGCGTGCGCCGCAAAGCCCGCGCCGGTGGTCACCCGCGTCTGGTGAATGTCAGCGCCCTCGCTTGAGTAGAACCACTGTTCATGCCGACGGAAGCTCATTCCCGCCTCGGCCAGCGTCACGCCCTCCACCGCCGTCAGCGTGCGGTCAATTTTCCGCAGCAGCTCCAGCGACTCTTCCACCGGCACCGCAAAGGGATCGATCCGGCACGGCGAACTCCACTCCGCCACCGCCGCCGGCTCCGGCAGCAGCCTCACCGGCTCGCGCTGCACCCCTGCGCTGGCCCGAGCAATCTCCACGGCCAGGGCCGCGCAGCGCTCCACGCCCTCACGCGTCAGCTCCTGCGTGGCGGCAAAGCCCCATCCGCCATGGCACAGCACGCGCACGCCAAGGCCAATGGACTCGCCCTCGCCCGCCACACTCACCCGGCCGTTGCGCGTGCCCAGTTGGCGCGTCCGCTCGTGCACAATGCGAGCCTCGGCCAGCGTGGCTCCGCGCGCCGTGGCCGCCGCCAGCGCCCACTCTCCTATCTGCTTCATCGCTTCTCCCTCATGGCTTATCCCCGCTGTGCCAGACTGCGTTTGATTCTACCGCCAGCGCGCAAAATAAAAGGACCGCACACAGGCGGCCCTCGCTTCGCATCAATTTGTTCCGGCTATTCCTTCTGCATTCCCGACGGCGTAAAGGTGATGGTGCTGCGCTGCCCGCTCTTGCCCAGCTCCGTTACGGCCTTGCCGTTCCAGGTCACGCTCAACCCACCGGGATTGCCCATGATCAGCTTCACGCGATCCTTCGCCTTGTAGGTGTGGCTGCTGTGCTCGGGGTCGGCGGGATCCAGCGTTACCGTCTCCGCCGTATGATCGTCCCGCAGCACGCTGATCCACGAACGCGAGTTGGCCTTCACCGCAATCTCAATCGGACTGCCCTTGCCTGCCGCTGCTGGCGTCACCACCGGCGTTGAAACCTGTGGCGCCAATGCCGCTGCCGCGCCGCCAGCCGTGGGTGTTGCCGTCGGGTCGGTCGCCGTTGGCACCGCGGAGTTCGCCGCGATCAACGATATTGCCGCTGCCTGCGCCGCCTTCATCTCGTTCCACTTGGCCACTTCGGCTGTACGGGCTGCTTCCTGCACCGTGGCTTCCCGCTGATGCTGTGCCTCGGCGGCCTCGCGAGCTTCTTTCCTGTGCTCGCGCAGCCACAATCCGCCCATGGCCACGGCCACCAGCACGGCCACAATGGCCACCACGGTTGCCGCACCCGGCCCGCTCCGGCGTCGTGGACGGCTGGCTTCCACCTGGGCCGCCAGCGCCTTCAGGTCGGTCTCTGGAGCAGCGGCCTTGCTGGCCTCCAGATAGGCGGCCACCGTCTCTTCTTCATTCAGCCCGACGCAGCGCGCGTAGGCCCGCACGAATCCTTTATTAAAGATGCCGCCGGGGAGTTGCTCGAAGCGCTCCCACTCCAGCGCCTGCAAGGCACGGGTGCCAATCTTGGTTGTCGCGGAGATTTCAGCCAGCGTGATGTTGCGCTCTTCTCGCGCCTGGCGCAGCTTTTGACCGAATGTTGCCACTACTGCCCCCGTCTGTTGGCTTCCTGCGCCGCAGGCATATCGCCCCTTGAGATGTGTCCCGGCCTCTGGCCGTCCCTGTGGATGACGCCTGCGCGATTGTTCATCATAGAAACCCGTGGGCGGCTAAGTCAAACACTCTGCGGCTCCTATCCCCATTTCCCCTTTTGGCCGTAACCCCGTCCAGGTAAGAACTTCCGTACCCGGTGTGCAAACTTCGTCACTACTGTCCGGCTGATCGATCACGCTATAATGCCAAAAGTTTTTACCATAATCGCGCAGCATCGTCAGGATCGGTCTCCCGATGAATCAGCCGCAAGTTCCGGCGGAACAGAGCCAGCACCGCAACGAACTCGCCATCTTGCACGACGTCGCCAAGGCCCTGACGTCTTCGCTGAACCTCGACTCCATCCTGCAGACCATCATGGAAAAGGTTGCCGCCTACTTCAAGCCGGACACCTGGTCCCTGCTGATGACCGACGACGAGCATCACGAACTCTACTTTGCCATCGCCGTCGGCGAAGCCAGTGACACGCTCAAGAGCGTCCGCCTCAAAATCGGCGAAGGCATCGCCGGATGGGTCGCCCAGCACGGCGAGCCGCTGGTCGTACCCGATGTCACCAAGGACACGCGCTTCACGCCGCGCGTCGATGAAGTCACCCAGTGGAAGACCAAGAGCATTCTCTGCGTGCCGCTCGCCAGCAAGAACCGCATCTTCGGCGTCATCCAGCTGATTAATGTGGACATGACCACCTTTGGCCGCGACCAGTTCATGCTGCTGCAGGCGCTCGCCGATTACGCCGCCATCGCCATTGACAACGCCCGCGCCGTCGAAAAGATTCAGGAACTCACCATCACCGACGACTGCACCGGCCTGTACAACGCGCGCCATCTTTACAACACCATCGAGAATGAGATTCACCGCTCCTCGCGCTTCAGCTACGAGTTCAGCGTCCTCTTCCTCGATCTCGACCGCTTCAAGCTGGTCAACGATACCTACGGACACCTGGTCGGCAGCCGCCTGCTCTACGAAATCGGCGTCACCGTCAAAAGCCGCCTGCGCCTCATCGACTACGCCTTCCGCTACGGCGGCGATGAGTTCGTCGTGCTGCTGCCGCAGACCAGCAAACACTCCGCCATGGTCGTGGCCCGCCGCCTGCTGGACCTGCTGCGCAACACGCGCTTCCACCTCGGCGACGGACTCGATATCAGCGTGCGCGCCAGCATGGGCGTCAGCGGCTATCCCGACGACGCCAAGAACGCGCACGATCTCATCCGCTGCGCCGACGAGATGATGTACACCATCAAAAACACCACGCGCGACGCCATCGCCGTCTTCGGCGTCGGCCCCACGACGTAACAAGGTCATACCACGGACATGGGTATTTCATTTATGCATGACCTTACCGCCCCGATAAGATCACCGTTCCTCTTTCTGATTCTTGGGGGCATCTCATTTATCGCGGTTGCGGTTTGGATCAGCATGGGCAAAGCGTGGATCCGCTTTCATGGTTGGGTCTACCGTACGCAAGAACCGAAGCGATTCTGGTGGGAAGTCGCAATGGATTGTCTGATTGGAGTTATTTTCGTTGGAATTTTCTTGTATTTGAAGAACTGAAGCGGGTGCCCTACCCTTCCGCCCGTTGTCGGCGGAGGGTGGGGTAGTGGCTTTTGCCTTTGAATTTGTCTTTGCTTTTAGAGTGTCATCCTGAGCGGAGCGAAGGACCCACATACTGCTGGCACCACGGCACCCATTCAAGGTCACCTACACGAGCCGGGTGCCCTACCCTTCCGCCCGTTGTCGGCGGAGGGTGGGGTAGTTGAAGTTGCCTTTGCCTTTAACCTATGAAACCTCCGACACCTCCGACACCTCCGAAACCTCCACAACCTCTTCTACCTCTCCACCCCAAAATCCCAAACGTCCTCGTTCGTCTCCTGGCTGTTGCTCTCAATCACCACCGCGTACTCGCCCGGCGTCAGAGGCTCCACGGCAACCACCTTCCACCAGTCGCCGCTGAACTTTTCCGCCCGGGTCTTCACCACCTGGTAGCTGGCCTGTTCGTTGCCCTTCATGCTCACCTTGTCGCGCCCCACCACGCGCAGGTCGCGGCCCTTGTCCACCGCCAGCCGCACGATGCGATAGCGCTCTCCCGGCACCGTGCCCGTCTCGTCGTCCACGTCCACGTACAGCATCAAGCCCTGTGGACGCACGCGCGTCTTTGCCGCCACACCCTTCAGCTCCAGCGTCAGCAGCACGCTGGCAAAGGGATTCACGGCATGGCGCAGCACATTGCTGCCGGTCTTGGATTCGGCGCTGAGATGCTCGGTCGGCACCTTGTGCAGCGCGGGCCGTCCGCCAACCTCTTCGAACAGGAACACGCCGCCCTCGGCCGGCAGCCGCATATCGGGCGCCACCAGCGGAGTGTTCTTCATCGCCTCCTTGCGCGCCGCCACCTCCTCGGCCGTCACCTGCTTCAGTTCCTCATCGTCGCCGCCGCGCTGTGCCGTGGAGTTCCATTCGTCTGTCGCCTTCCAGTCCACCAGAGCCGTGGGAAGCTCCTCCCACTCGCCGCGCTCGGCGCTCAAATAGCGCACGCGGTCGCCCTGCTTGTGGAATTCGTTCACCGACTGGAAGCTGCCGTCGGTCAGAATCAGCCGCTGCGCCGTCTGCCCCAGGGCCGTGGCTCCGAGCAGAATCCACAGGGCCGCCAGCACGGCCAAACCCTTTGCCACTCGCGACATAACCCGCGTTCCCTCAAGCATCACACTCGGCCTCATCCACAGCGTCATTCCAAGTCCCATCGTCCGAATCGCCTAAAAAGATATCACCGCCGCCTGCGCTCAATCCCGCATCCCCGCCCAGCCGGGAAAAAACTTTTCCCGTAAAACTTCCCCTCCGCGCCTTGCCCCGCCGGGCAAATTCGTACAGAATTGATTGTGCACCCCTACCGTACCAACCAATCAGAATACAAATTAAGAGCGAGGTCGAAATGTCTGCAAAGTACATCTTTGTGACCGGCGGAGTTGTCTCTTCACTGGGCAAGGGCCTGGCGGCGGCCAGCATCGGCTGTCTGTTGGAAAGCCGCGGCCTCCGGGTCAACCTGCAGAAGTTCGACCCCTATCTCAACGTGGATCCCGGCACCATGTCGCCCTTCCAGCATGGCGAGGTCTTCGTCACCGACGATGGCGCGGAAACCGACCTCGATCTCGGGCATTATGAACGCTTTACCCACGCCCGCCTGACCCGCGACAACAACCTGACCACCGGCAGAATCTACGAGCAGATTATCGCCAAGGAGCGCCGCGGCGACTACCTGGGCAAGACCGTGCAGGTCATCCCCCACGTTACCAATGAGATAAAGGCCGCCATGAAGAAGGTGGCACATGACGTGGACGTGGTCATCTGCGAAGTGGGCGGCACCGTCGGCGACATCGAATCGCTGCCCTTTTTGGAAGCTATCCGCCAGATGCGGCAGGAGTTAGGCCGCGAAAACACCTTGTTTGTGCACGTCACGCTGGTGCCCTACATTGCCGCCGCCGGAGAGCTGAAGACCAAGCCTACCCAGCACAGCGTAAAGGAGTTACTCAGCATCGGCATTCAGCCGGACATCCTTTTGTGCCGCACCGACCGCTTTTTGCCGCAGGAGATGAAGGGCAAGATCGCCTTATTCTGCAACGTGGAAGAGAAGGCCGTGATTACCGCCCGGGACGTGGCAAGCATTTATGAGTGCCCGTTGGCCTTTGCCCACGAAGGCGTGGACGAGCTGGTGCTCAAGTACTTGAGAATAGAGGCCAAAGACCGCGACATGGCGGCCTGGGAGAGCCTTGTACACCGCGCCTACAACCCGAAGGACGAAGTGCTGATCGGAGTTGTCGGCAAGTACGTGGAATACGAGGACAGCTATAAGTCCTTAAAAGAAGCGCTGGTACACGCCGCCCTGCACTACAACCTGAAGCTGAACCTGCAATGGATTGAAGCCGAAGGGTTGGAGACGAAGGACAAGGACGACCGCGGCTATGAGACTCAGATGAAAGGCTTTGACGGCATTCTGGTGCCGGGTGGCTTCGGCAAGCGCGGCATTGCCGGCATGTTGAACGGCATCCGCTACGCGCGCGAGCATAATGTGCCGTACTTCGGCATCTGTTTGGGCATGCAGACGGCGTGCATCGAGTACGCGCGCAACGTCTGCGGCTTGGACGAGGCCAACTCCAGCGAGTTCGATCCTGCGACGCCGCACCGCGTCATCTACAAATTGCGCGAGCTGCGCGGCGTGGAAGAGCTGGGCGGAACGATGCGTCTGGGCGCGTGGGACTGCCATCTTGAGCCGGGCAGCGAGGCCGCAAAAGCCTACGGCGCAACGGAGATCAGCGAGCGCCATCGCCACCGTTACGAGTTCAACCGCGAGTACGAGGAGACGCTGACCGCCGCCGGGTTGCGCATCACCGGCAACTCTCCGGATGGAACGTACGTGGAGATCGTGGAGATCCCCGGACATCCTTACTTCCTCGGCTGCCAGTTCCACCCCGAGTTCAAGTCGAAGCCGCTCGAGCCGCACCCGCTGTTCAAGAGCTTCATCCACGCCAGCTACGAGCACAGGGCGAAGCGGCTGGCCGAAGCGGCACCGGCGGCGGAGCAGTTCCTGCGCCCGGATGGCGCGGGCAAGCATTAGGAGCAGGTTTCAAAGTTTCACAGGTTTCAAGGTTTCAAGGTTGAGATCAGGAGCAAGGGCAACTACCCCACTCAAGCCAAATAAGGGCTTGAATGGGGCACCCGGAGATCAGGAGCAAGAGCAACTACCCCACTCAAGCCAAATAAGGGCTTGAATGGGGCACCCGCCAAAAGAGGGCGGACGGATGGGGTCCCCGATTTGCGATACGACACTTGAACTCAACCAGTGCAAAGCATAAAAAGAGGCCCAATCATCGGGCCTCTTTCCTTTTGAGCGAAATTGATTCGAAAGCGAAATCTATTCGAATGCGATGCAACAGTGGAGTGCTTACTCCTTGCCCATCTGCTTGGTCAGGTAGCGCTCGTAGCCAATCTCCTCGATGAGGTGCATCTGCGATTCGAGCCAGTCGGCGTGTTCTTCCTCGTCGTGCAGCAGCTTGCCGAAGAGCTCGGCGCTGGCGTTATCGGCCTCGTCGCGTGAAAGCTGCACAAAGCGGTTGTACATCTTGACGGCGTCGAGTTCGAGTTTGAGGTCGTTGGCGAGCTGCTCCTTGACCGACTTGCCGATGTTGAGGTGGGCGGGGCCGGTGACGCTGGGCGTGCCGTCGAGGAAGAGGATGCGCTCGATGAGCTTTTCCGCGTGCTTCATCTCGTCAATGGACTGCTTCTTGATGAACTTGGAGAGCGCTTCGAATTTCCAGTTTTCGCACATTTCGGCGTGGAGAAAATACTGGTTGATGGCCATGAGTTCTTCCTGCAAGGCCTCGTTGAGTGCGGCTATGACTTTTGCGCTACCCTTCATGTTCGTTCCCCTCCTGGGCAATCGTGCTGGCACGGATAGCTTACACCGGGCTGGTTTGTGGAGCAAAGCCGAGGGAGCCGAGCCGCAGCGGGCGGCAAAAACTGTCGCCGCACGCGAGGGGGAACGTATAATCGGCGCATGACTTTTCACGTCCAGAATGTCGAAATCGGCGGGCCGGAGCTCTTCCTGATTGCCGGGCCGTGCGTGATTGAAAGCCAGGAGCACGCGCTGAAGATGGCCACCAGCATCAGCGCCATCTGCCGCGAGCTGAAGGTGCCGTACATCTTCAAGGCCAGCTACGACAAGGCCAACCGCACCTCCATTAGCAGCTATCGCGGCCCGGGGATTAAAGAAGGCCTGCGCATATTGGCCCGCGTGCGCGACGAGGTGAAGGTTCCGGTGCTGACCGACGTGCACGAGGCGGCACAGGCCACGGCCGCAGGCGAAGTGGTGGACGTGCTGCAGATTCCAGCCTTCCTGTGCCGGCAGACCGACCTGCTGGTGGCGGCGGCCAAGACTGGCAAGGCCGTGAACGTAAAGAAGGGGCAGTTCGTGGCACCGCAGGATATGCGCCACGCCGTGGAAAAGGTGCGCGAGAGCGGCAACGAAAAAGTTTCTTTGACCGAACGCGGCGCCAGCTTTGGTTATCACAACCTGGTGGTGGACATGCGCTCGCTGGCCATCATGCGCGAATACGCGCCGGTAGTGTTTGACGCGACGCACTCGGTGCAGTTGCCG
>CAINND010000076.1 GCA_903851035.1 uncultured Acidobacteriota bacterium
ATCGCCGTGGCCAGGTTTGACGGAATTCCGCTGACGCCGAGCTTGGCCAGCAGGGCCGTGGCAGCGGCAAAAAATGCGGAGAGCAACGCCCAGGTCAACCAGTTTCCCATGGCTCAGTTCACCTCTGCTGCGTGGAGAATTTGTAAGTGTGTGTGTTGCGCCTCAGCGCAACTTGCGGCGCAGCATCTCCAGCGCCAGTTGGCTGGCGAACCAGCGGATGCGTTCGCGATCACCCGGAAAGCGCCGCTCCACAACCTCGGTGTGCTTGCCATCGGCCAGCGCAATATAGACCAGACCCACGGGCTTTTCCTCCGTGCCGCCGCCGGGACCTGCCACGCCCGTTATGCCAATGCCAAGCGAGCTCTTGCAGCGCTGCCGGATACCCTCAGCCAGGGCCGCGGCCACCGTGCGGCTCACCGCGCCATCGCTCTTCAGCAGCAGCGGAGGCACGCCGCAGAACTCCATCTTGAGCTGGTCGCTGTACACCAGCGCTCCGCCAAGAAAGTACCGCGAGCTGCCCGGTACGCTGGTGATGCGCTCACCCAGCAATCCTCCGGTGCAGCTTTCGGCCACGGCTAGTGTGGCGCCGCGCATCTGCAAAAAGTAGCCGACAATCTGCTCCATGCTCTCGCCGCCGCTGGAGAAAATCTCCTCGGCGAACTCTTCTTCCAGCAGCACAGCCAGCTTGTCCAGCCGCGCTTCCGCTTCCTCGCGCGAGGCGGCTCGGGCCTTCAGGTGGAGCTGCACCTCGCCGGGCTTAGCCAGGATCGTCGTCTCCACACCTGGAAAATTCTTGTAATGTTTGGCGGCCCTCAGGTCGGCCGCCGACTCCGGCACCATGGCGATCTTCAGCTCGCAGGTGGCTAGGTGAACCTCGGGCAGCGCAGCTTCCAACCGGGGAATGCAGTGCTCGGTAAAAACTCCCTCCATCTCATGCGGAGGCCCGGGCAGCAGCATGATCAGCCGCTTCTGGCCTTCGTATTCGGTCTCCAGCCATTGCCCGGGAGCGGTGCCGCGGGGATTCTTCAGCACCTCGGCGCCGGCGATGTAGTCGGCCTGCTTGATGTTGTTTTCCGCCAGTTTGACGCGCATGTTGGCCGCACGCGTGTACAGGGCGGTCACCATTTCGTGGTCGCGGCGCAGCTCCAGTCCAAGAGCTTCGGCCACGCATTCGCGGGTCAGGTCGTCCTCGGTGGGGCCCAGGCCGCCGCTGAAGATGATGATTTCGGCGCGGGTAAACGCCTGGCGGCAGGCCTCCAACAGGTGGTCCGGGCGGTCGCCCACAATCGTTTTGTAGATGACTTCCACTCCCAGCTCGTTGAGCCGGGCGGTCAGGAACAGGGAATTCGTGTCCTGACGGAAGGGGGTCAGCAGTTCGGAGCCGACGGCGACAATCTCAGCGTTCACGGTTATCAGTGTAAACCGAAAGCCCTTGTGGCTGGGTAGCATCGGGCTGGCGGGGCAGCACAAGCCAGGAAATTGAAGAATGCCCATCTACACTGTGACGAAAGTCACAAAGTGGGAGGATGCCCGTCACCGCATTGTAAAGATAACAGCGGTAACGTCATTGCGGACAAAAGAGGTCTTGTTTGTCGCAATTAGTCTCTTTCCCCCGTCCCAAGGGCAATCATGCAACTGACCCGCGCCGCCGACTACGCCGTCCGTGTGATGATCCATTTATCCACGCTGCCCGATGGGAGCATTGTCCCCAAGGGAAGGCTGGCAAAGGCCATTGAGGTACCGGAGAGTTTTCTCTCCAAGATCTTGCAGGCGCTGGCGCGCGCCGGCATGATCCAGGCCCGCCGTGGCGTGGATGGAGGCTTCAGCCTTCAGCCGCGTGGTGTCACGGCAACTTTGTTGGAGGTCATCGAGATTATCGACGGCCCCATCGCCCTCAATATCTGCATCACCGAGGGCGATAGCTGCAACCGCCATTCCGAGTGCCCCGCCCACTTAGTGTGGATGCAGGCACAGCAGGCCATGCTGGCCGTACTTTCCGGCGCCACGATTGCCGACATGGCAAACAATGTTCATTGCAAGGCACCAGCTGCCAGCGTGGCAAAGCTGACGAATTTCCTACCCCGTACCGCTTCGAAGGTTGCATCGCATGATGGTGTGCGGTGTGCAACGCATAAAACAACCAACGCGCGCTGCACCAATGGCGCCGTCGCAACAGGCAGCATGCAGGACCAACTTAAAATCATGGAGTGAGTGGCATATGGACTCCGCCGTATTGATACATCGGCTGCACTTCGCATTTACCGCTACCTTCCACTACCTCTTCCCGCAACTCACCATGGGCCTGGCCCCGCTGGTGGTGGCGCTGAAGACGATTGGTTTGTGGAAGAACGACGAACGCTATAACACCGCGGCGCGCTTCTGGGCGAAGATCTTCGGCATCAGCTTCGTCTTCGGCGTCGTCACCGGCATTCCCATGGAATTCCAGTTCGGTACCAACTGGTCGCATTTCTCGCGCTTCGCGGGTGGCGTCATTGGTCAAACGCTGGCCATGGAAGGCACCTTCGCCTTCTTCCTGGAGTCGGCCTTCCTCGGCCTCTTCCTCTACGGCGAAAAGCGCCTCAGCAAGCTGGCACACTGGGGAACCGGCGTGGCCGTCTTCTTAGGCAGCTGGCTGAGCGGCTACTTCATCGTGGCCACCGACGCCTGGATGCAGCATCCCGTGGCCTACTCGGTTCTTCCCGACGGCTCGGTCACGCTGACCAGCTTCTGGGGCCTGCTGCTGAATCCCTGGGCCATCTGGCAGTACGCGCATAACATGGCCGGCGCCACCGTTACCGGAGCCTTCGTCATGGGCTCCATCGGCGCCTACTACATCCTCAGCGGACGCCAGAAGGAGCAGGGCGCCATCGCACTGCGCGTTGCCGTCATCGGCGGCATCCTGGCCTCGCTGCTTGTCATCGGACCCACCGGCGACGGACAGGGCCGCAACCTGGTTGCCTACCAGCCGGCCGCGCTGGCCGCCATGGAAGCACACTTCGACACCAAGACTGCCGACCTCGTCATTCTGGGTCAGCCCAACACCGACACCAAGACGATTGATAACCCGCTGGTCATTCCCAAGGCGCTCAGCTTCCTCTCCACCCGCGATTGGAACACACAGGTACGCGGCCTCAGCAGCTTCCCGGAGTCGGAGTGGCCCACCAACATCAGCCTGTTGTATTACGCCTACCACATCATGGTCGGCCTCGGCACCATCTTCATGCTGGTCATGCTGCTCAGCGGCATTCAGCTATGGCGCAACAAGCTGTTTGAGACGCGCTGGCTGCTGTGGATCATCATGCTGAGCGCACCGCTGCCTTACATTGCCAACACCGCCGGCTGGATGACCGCCGAACTGGGACGCCAGCCCTACCTGGTGTATGGGTTGATGCGCACCGTCAGCGGCTTCTCCAAGTCGGTGTCGGCGGCCAACGCCACTTTCACATTGCTTGGCTTCCTGGGCATGTACACCCTGCTTTCCATCCTCTTCCTCTTCATGCTGCAGCGCGAGATTGCGCACGGCCCGGTCGGGGATGCAGCTCACGCCGCGGAGGTGAAGTAACATGGTATTCACTGGATTCCTCTGGTTCTCCATCATCTCGGTCATGCTGGCCATCTACGTCATTCTTGATGGCTTTGACATTGGCGCG
>CAINND010000077.1 GCA_903851035.1 uncultured Acidobacteriota bacterium
ACGGCACCGGCCTCGCTGGCGAACTCCATCACCCGGGCCTCGCTTTCTTCGCTGCCGCGGAAGCCGTGGTCGCTGGGATGCTCCACCGGCGGGTGTACTTTGAATCGGAATCCCTGGTCGTTGAGCGCCGTCACGGCATTGCCAATGACAAGATTGGCCAGCTCGGCCACCGTCTCGCGAATCATCTGCGGATCGTGCGCGAGCTCGGGCGAGCCGCTGATGGTGGAGGCCACGCGCATGGCGGCGCCGTCCTCCACGTCGAAGATTACGCGGCCCATGATGTCTCCGCTGATTTCAATCTGCACGGCGGTGGCGCGGCGGCGGTAGGCCTCTTCGTCCATCGAAATGTCGCTCACCGTCACCGGGCAGGCCAGGGTTTCTGCCAGCACGGCATCGGCGGCGTTGAGGAAGGGCTGAATCAGCTCCATTCGCATGCGTACTACTCTCCAGCGGCGGGCGCGGTGATGGCCGAATCGCCCAGCACGTATTTGATGACCTCATACAGCATCTCCGGCTTCACCGGCTTCTGCACAAAATGGCGCGCGCCCTTTTGCAGCGCAGCCACAATATTTTCCTGGTAGCCGACGCTGCTGACCATGATGACGCGTGCGTCGGGATGCTGCCGCACGATGCGCTCCGCCGCCTCAATGCCTTCCATCTGCGGCATCGTAATGTCCATCAGCACGATGTCGGCCAGGGTGCGGTCGTATTCTTCGATGGCGGCAACGCCATCGGCAGCTTCGCCGGCCAGGTTGCCGCCGTAGCTTTCGATGATACGGGCCAGGTTCTTGCGCGCAAACACCGAATCGTCCACCACCAGGTAGGTGACGGGGTTCATGGTATCGGCGCGCAGCAGAGCGGGAAATAGCTCCATGTTCTACCTCACAATTGTCCGGCGGAGCGGACAGGAAACAGATCCCTGGACGGCAGTGGGCGATGCAGCCCACACTGCGCGATCAGGGTATTGGCCAGCGATTCCAATGACACAACCCGGGTGGCGTAGCCGCGCTCAATGGCCGCGCGCGGCATGCCGAACACCACCGACGAGGCTTCATCCTGCGCGATGGTCAGCGCGCCGGCGGCTTTCAATTCACCCAGGCCTTCGGCTCCGTCTTCACCCATGCCAGTCATCAGCAGTCCCACGGCGTCGGGACCAAACTCCTCGGCCGCAGAACGGAAGAGCACATCCACCGACGGGCGATGACCATTGACCTTGGCGTCATCGCTGAGTACCACCACATCACCCAGCGGCATGCGGCGCACCCTCATGTGGCGATCCCCAGGACACACCAGCACGTGTCCGGCGGCCAGCAGGTCTCCGGATTGCGCCTCTTTCACCTCGAGCGCGCAGTTATCGTTCAACCGCCGCGCAAAGGTCTCAGTAAAGCCCGGAGGCATGTGCTGCACCACCAAAATCGCAGCGGGGAACTCCGCCGGCAGATGGGAGAGCATGTACTCCAATGAGTTCGGCCCGCCGGTGCTGATGCCGATGGCCACCACGCGCGAGGCCGGTCCCGGGACAGCACGTTGTATCTTCATCTGCACCGCGCCGGAAGGCTTGGGCAGCGAGCGGTTGGCGGGCTTGCTTATGCTGGCCGCCTTGATCTTCTGGATCAGCTCCGCGGCGATCTCGCCCATGTTCTCGCTCAGCACATTTTCCGGCTTGGCAACAAAATCAAAGGCTCCCATGTGCAGGGCCTTGAATGTGCTGCTGGCGCCCTCCCGCGAGTGCGAGCTGACCACCACAACCGGCACCTGGTGATGCACCATCTTGCGCAGGGTCTCAATGCCATCCATGCGCGGCATCTCCAGGTCGAGCGTGATCACGTCCGGGCGCAGTTCCTCAATCTTCTTCAGGGCAAACTCGCCATCCATCGCGGTGCCGATGACATGGATTGCGCTGTCGCGCTCCAGCAACTGCGGGATCAGCTTGCGCATCAGCGCCGAGTCGTCCACCACCAGCACGCGAATCGTCCGGGGAGAGGCGGTCATAGACTTGCCTCCACGCCGCTCACATGTAAGCGGCCGCGGCCCAGCTTCTCCACCACGTCGCTGATGCTGAGCACAAGAACCACGCGGCCGTCACCCAGGATGCTGGCTCCGCTAACCATTTCGCTGGCGATCATCGTCTCATCCAGTGCCTTGATGACCAGTTCCTGCTCGCCCACCAGGCGATCCACCACCAGGCCGCATTTGCGGTCGCCCAGGCTTACTACCACCACGAAGAGCTTAGCCTGCGGCTGACTGACGCCATGCATGCGCGAGAGCCGGATGAGCGGCACAACCTCCTCGCGAATCTTGAGAACCTCCTGGCCTTCCACGCTGTGCAGGTCGCCTTCTTGAGCGCGCAGGATTTCCAGCACATTGCCCAGCGGCACGGCGTACAGCCGCTCACTCACGCGGAAGAGCAGGGCCTTGATGATTGCCAGCGTCAACGGCACCTTGAGATGGAAGGTCGTCCCCTGGCCCGGCACGCTGCGCACGCTGATGGTGCCCTTCAGGCGATCCATCACGCTCTTTACAACGTCCATGCCGATGCCGCGACCGCTGATCTCCGTCACCTGGTCGCTGGTGCTGAGGCCGGCGGTAAAGATCAGGTCCAGCGCATCGTTTTCACTCATCCGCCGCGCCTGGTCGGCCGTGATGATGCCGCGCGAAACTGCCTTGTTGACCACCCTGCCCAGGTCGATGCCGCTGCCGTCGTCGCCAATCTCAATAACCACCTGGTTGCCCTGGTGATAGGCATTCAGCCGGATGGTGCCTTCCACGGGCTTGCCCGACATCTTGCGCTGCTCGGGCGACTCAATGCCGTGATCCACGGCGTTGCGCAGCAGGTGCAGCATGGGCTCGGCCAGCGCGTCCAGAATGCTCTTATCGAGGTCCGTGTTGCCGCCCTCGATGATGACGTTTACCTCGCGGCCCGTTGCCTTGGCCGTGTCGCGCGCCACCCGCGGCAGCCGCCGGAACATCTGCTCCACGGGCACCATGCGAATCTTCATGACCGCGCGCTGCAGCTTGTTCATGATCTGCGATTGCAGGGTCAGAATGTCTCCGCCGCGTGCGCGCAGCGCGCCATGCCCCTTGCCCAGCGTGGCCAGCATGTCATGCATCAACTCCTGCATCATGCTCTTGGCGATGATCATCTCGCCGACCAGGTCAAGCACCTTGTCCACGCGCTCGGTTTCCACACGCAACACGTTTTCCGTGGCTACGACACGATCTTCTTTTGTTCGCGGGCGCTCGACGGCTGCGCGCTCGGCCACGGCTGCGCCAATTTCCTGCGGTGCAAAGGGCAGATACACTTCCGGCTGAGCCGCTGCAGCTTTCGTGGCTGATGGAAGCACTGGGGCAGACGTCTGCGCGGTCTCCGCAACGGGCGCAACATCTTTCGCAACCCCATTCTCAACACTGTGTGCAACATCGCGCGAAACAAGCGGCTCGGCAACGGCTTCCAGGTTCATGCGCTCGATGTACACCTGCGCGACCACGGTGGGAATCTTTGCCCGCCGCTCCAGCCACTTCACATCCTTATCGCTGGCCAGCGCGACCTCAATCAGCGTAGGTGGCGGAGTGACATCGGCCTCCGGATGCATGGCCGCGATGGTGCCCGCCTCATGCAGCGTATTGCGCACCAGTTGCGCCGCGGCCGAAGGCATGGGACAAGCCGGGTCCACGGCCAGCGCGATGTTGTACACCGGTTGCCCGTTGGCGATCGTTGCAATCAGCATGCGCTCGCGCTCGCTCCAGTGGAAGGCGGGAGCAAACTTCGTTTCGCCTTGCGGGCTTTGCAGGGCGGCAATCAGACGGCGAAGCTCCTGCGTGGAGGGCGGCTGCAATCCGTCGCGGAAGCTGGTCAGCAGGCTGTCGAAGAGGTCGGCAGCGGTCAGCACCAGCCCGGCCAGGGCCTCGCCGCTGCGCTCGGCCACCTCGGGAGTCATCACGTCTTCCACGGCGTGGGCGGCTTCGCTCAATTCCTTGTAGCCGCAGGCGGCGGAGTCGCCCTTGAGGGTATGCACGTTGCGCCGCAGGTCACGCACCAGGTCGGGGTCGCGCGGAGATTTCTCCAGCCGCAGGGCATCTTCATTGATGGCCTGCAGGATCTCCGCAGCACTCTCAAAGAAGAGTGCCCGGAGCTCATTCGCGCGATCGTCGGAGAAAATGCCCACTGCGGTTACTCCTAATCCTCGAGCCTGCTGTATGCGGTGCCGTTGTTCAGGTGCATCATCTTGAACTTGTCGGTCAATCCAAACAGGCTCTCCGCGTGGCCCACAAAGAGGTAGCCTTCGGGATTCAGACAACGCCAGAACTTGTGGATCAATCGCTTCTGCTCGGCTTCGTCGAAGTAGATCATCACGTTGCGGCAGAAGATGAAATCATTGCGCTGCGGCAGGAACTCCGTCTTCAGGTTATGGAAGTCGAAGTGCACCAGCTCCTTCACCGCCGGCTTGATGGCGTAGCGGCCCTCGCCCACGCGGTCGAAGTAACGCAACCGGTAGGTGTAGTCCACGGCCTCCATGTGGTGCTCGGTGTAAATGCCTTCCTGCCCGGCGCGCAGCACGCTGTAGTTGATGTCGCTGGCCAGAATGTCCACCTTCCACGGCGGCGGAATCAGCGGCTTCGGCGAGGGCATCTCAAAGGGCAGGGGATTGCGCAAATAGTAGTAGGCCAGTGCGTCGGCCACCATCATGGCCAGGGTAAAAGGTTCCTGACCGGTGCTGCAGCCCGCGCTCCAGATGCGCAGATTCCAATCGCGCCGCGCCTGCTTGCGGTGCAGCATCTCCTCCAGCACGGTTTTCTGGAAGAGGTCCAGCTGCGGGCGATTGCGGAAGAAGCTGGTCTCGTTCACCGTCAGGTGCTCGAGCAGCGCGCTCAGTTCCTGGCGGCCCTCGCGGCTGGTCAGCAGGCGATAGTAATCATAGAACGAGGCCAACTGGCACAGGCGCAGCCGCCGCTGCAGGCGATCCATTAAAAAATGCGTGCGGCGATCGTCGAAGAACATGCCGCACTCCTGGTAGATCAGGGTCTGCAGCAGCTTCAACTCGCTCTCGGTAATCGGGATGGTTGACGACGACATTCGCTCTCTCTACTCCGACTGCAATGACTGCGCCGCTCCCAGAGCGCCGGTGGCTTCGGCAAAATCGCTCAGCCGCCGCAGCTCTCCGCGCTGCATGATCTTGCTCAGGTCAATCATGATGACCAGTTGGTTGCCCATCTTGGCAACGCCGCTCACATAATTCAGTTCGCCCTGCTCCATTACACTAGGTGGCGGCTCAATCTGCTCGGGATCAATCTTCAGCACCTCGTTGGCCGCATCCACCACCAGCCCCACCAGGTGCCCATTGAGCTCTGACACCACGATGCGGTTGCGCCGCGTGGGAACCACGGTCTCTCCAAAACGCTTGCGCAGGTCCACAATGGGGATGATCTTGCCGCGCAGATTGATGACACCCTCGATGTAGTCGGGCGAATCCGGCACCGCCGTGATGTCCATCAGCGGCACGATCTCGTGCACGATTCCAATGGGCACGCCGAAGTTCTCGCGACCCACCCGGAAGCCGACAATCTGTTGCAGCTTCGGCATGATCTCTCCTGTTGCCCTAGCGGTTGTTGCCCGTCAACGCGAACTTCGATCCGCCAATTCGCCGCGGCCGCTCTTCCACGTGCTCTTCCAGCACAAAGCGGTCCATGGACTCCAACAGCGAACGCGCCATCTTCGACATCTGTTCCGCCGAGGCCGCCAGTTCCGTGGAGCCCGACGTAGCCTGCTGCACCATCTCGCGCATGCGCTCCATGGCCCGTACCACGGCCTGCGCGCCGCCTGCCTGCTCTTCCACGCTGCTGGTGATCTCGTGCGTGATCTCGTTCAGCCGCGTCGTCGCCTTGGCAATCTGCGAGGAGCCGTGCGACTGCTCGTTGGTTGCCGCGCCGATCTCCTGCGCGAACTTGAAGACTTCGGTTACCACGTTGCTGATCTTGCGCAGGGCCAGGCTCAGATCGTTGCCCAGGTCCAGACCCTCGTTCACAATCGAGGTGCTGCGCTCCATGTTCTCCACCGCTTTGCGCGCCTCGGCCTGAATGCTGCTGATCAGCTCGCTGATTTCCTTGGTGGATGTGGCGCTCTTTTCCGCCAGCTTGCGTACTTCGTCGGCGACGACGGCAAAGCCCAGGCCGTGCTCTCCGGCACGCGCGGCTTCAATCGCGGCATTGAGCGCCAGCAGGTTGGTCTGTTCGCTGATGTCGTCAATGACCTCGATGATCTTGCCGATGTTGTCCACGCGCTCGCCCAGGCTGGTGATGATGCCGGAGCTGCTGCCGATGGAGCCGTTGATGCGGTTCAGCCCCTCGGTGGTCTTCTGCATGGTGCCAATGCCGCTCTGCACTTCGTCGCGGCTGCGGCTGCTGATATCCAACAGCACGCGGGCCGTATCGGCCACGCGCTGAATGCTGGCGACCATCTCGTCAATCGAGGCCGAAGTCTCACTGACGCTGCTGGCCTGCATCTGCGTGTTCTTGACCATGTTCTGCACGTTGATGCTCATCTCGTGCATGGTGCTGGTCACTTCATCAATGGCCGAGGCCGACTGCACGCTGACCTTGGCGGAATCCTCGCTGGCGTCTGCCACCTGGTTGCTACCGGCCGCCACCTGCGCCGCCGCGTCGCGCACGCTGCTCACCAGGTTGCGCAGGCCCACCGTCATCTGGCTGAAGGCGATGGCCAGCGTGTCGCTGTTGCTGCGCGGCGTCACCTCCACGCTGAGGTCGCCGCCGGCAATGGCCTCGCTGACGGAAGCCATCTCCTTGAAGTAAACGACCATGTTGCGGAAGGTCTGCGCCAGCGTGGCGATCTCGTCCTCGCCCTCTACATCCACTTCCACGCTGAGGTCGCCCTTGTCGCCAATCTCGCGTGCCGCCGTAATCAGATGCTCCAGCGGCTGCGTGATGGATTTAGACGTGCGGAAGGCGATGAAGAGACCAAGTCCCATGGTGATGGCAAAGCCGATCAGGCTGAGCCAGGTGGTGATGCTGCTGGCCGACTCGTCATAGTGACGGTTCTTATCCAGTTCCACCCGGTTGGCGTTCTGCACCTCGTTCACCACTTCGTTGGAGCGTTTTAGCTGCTCCATCGGCTCGGCCTTGGTGTACTGCTCCAGCAGGTCGTTGGCGTTGATGCGCCCGTTGTCCACGTCCTTGTGCTGCTGGATGAAGCGCTCGGCGAAGTTGGTGTACCACTCGCGCTCAATGGCCTCAATGCGGTTCAGGCCGGCGCGCTGCTCGGGAGCGTTGGCCTTGGCCTTGGCCTCGCTCAGCAAATCGTAAGTGCGCGCGTTGCCCTCGTGCAGGCGATCCAGCTCGGTGCCCGCGCCGGTAAGCAGATAGTTGCTCAAGGCCAGCCGGTTCTCCATCATCTGGTGGCGCACGTTCTCCGTCGCCTGCGAGAGGTCCAGCGCAGTGCTCAGCGCCGTCTTGGCCGCCCGCTCGCGGTACATGGAAAAGACGCTGACGCCAAATACCAGGGCCATCACCGCCAGCAACAAGCCGAAATTCAACAGCAGCTTACTTCGGATCTTCATCCTCGAACGCCTCCGGAAGTCCGCGGAATCCCCGCGGCCTCGCCAGTCATCAGTGCTTGCCGGGCTATGAATCCATCAACCCGTGCATGACGCCGTACGGAAATCATCGGCAAAGCATGCACAAGCCGCACATCGGCCATCCCCGGGCTGATCAAAGTCCTTGAACAAAAATGACTTCTTGCCCATTGTTCCGCAAGTAACTAATCGAACCCCAGGGCACCGCAGCCGGCGAAAATACAGTTCCTAATGAAGCCTGCCGGCCAGCGGCGTGCGGAAGGAATCGTACCATTTTGCGATTCCAGCCATACCCGTGCAGAACTACAGCCTCATTGTTACCGACCAATCACCATTTCGAAAGCGTCAAAAGGTCTAAGACTAAAGTGCGGAGCTTTCTGTTTTCATTCGGTTAGAAATTGGCAAGTCATTCTTGGAGCTTAGATGGGCGACGGTGGGGAGCATGGCGGGTCACTAAAGGAAGGTTACTTTTGTGCAAGGGAATCTGCTTGACTCAACTTGAGACTCATCCTACGCTGCTGATGACCTTTGACAGCTTCGATCAGGAACGTGCGCTGGAACATCGCAGGTGCGCCCTTTTTTGTGGAAGTTGTTTTCTTTCATGGTTTTCTGGTGACTGGCCCGGCCAGTCATAGTCTGCAACAGTTAGGCGCGTTTCGCCCTTATGAGCTCGCAATCGCCGATCTTAATCGTTGAAGATGAAGAAGTTCTGCTCGCTTTCCTGAAGACTGCGCTGGAGCGCGGCGGCGTTTCTGCGGTAGGGACCAGTAGTGGCGAAGAAGCGCTGCAACTCCTTGCAAATAAGGAGTTTTCCGGCATTGTCAGCGACCTGAAAATGCCCGGGCCCATCGGCGGCGCTGAGATTTACGCCTGGGTGGCAAGCCACAAGCCGGAGTTAACCCCGCGTTTTCTATTCATTACAGGCAATGTGCTGGATGAGTATGCAACCCAGGTGCGCAAGCAGACCGGCGCGCTTTTCATTCAGAAACCCTTTCGCATCTCACTTCTGCTGGAACTGATCCACAAGATGACTGCCGTGGGGGAGTCAACCCATGAGTGAGACGCTGCCACTCAGGCTGTTGGTTGTGGAGGATCAGCCGGATTTGCGCCAGTTGTGCGCGCGGCTGGCGGCTCGGCTGGGCCTGGAGTGCGTGGAAGCGGACACGGCGGAAAAAGCCCTGGCCATGGCTGAGCGAGAGGTGCCGGACATCATTCTGGCTGACCTGGTGCTGGGGCGCATGTCTGGCCTGGAGCTGCTGGCCACGGTGAAGCAGCGCTGGCCGCAGGTGGATATGGCGCTGATGAGCGGCCACGGCAACATCGAGCTGGCGGTGGAGGGGATGCGGCTGGGAGCCTATGATTTTGCCGTCAAGCCCGTTGAATTGGACAGGCTGATGCTGCTGCTGGAGAGCATGGCGCACAATGTGCGCCGCCGCCGCGCTGCCTATCGTGAGCAGATGGAGGCGGCCAGCCGTGGCAGCTGGCCGGCGGAGTGCACGGATCTGGAAGAGCTGGAACGGCTAACGGTGCAGCGCGTTTTTGAACAGGTAAAGGGAGACAAGGTGGAGGCGCAACGCCGCCTGGGCATCTCCCGCGCCACACTCTACCGCAAGATCAAGCGTTACGGCATCCGCACGGTCTTTGAAGCCTGAAGACCCTTCCTGCGGCGGCTTCGACGGACCCTGTCGGCGATGGTACTCTTGTGCAGGTTCCGGCTTTCCAGCATGGCAATTTCGGCGGTAAGAGTTCAAAATGAAAGGTGTCTACTTTCAGTTACTTCCGTAGCTGGTGAAGGGCTGGTAAGTTGCATGCTGGCCGGATTTTCCGGCTGGACGGTGCTGTACCGGGCGCTTGCGGTGTGTCTGCCGGAAGAGGGCGGCTGCTAAGCCTGCGCCTGACAGGGTCGCGGAAGTTGCTTCCGTGGCCGGCGGAAGCCGGCGGACCGGGCAGGCTGCGAAGAGCGCGCAAGGTGTGTGCGCTGAGGGCAGCGGCCGCGGTGGCGCTGGCAATCGCCGTTGCAGCAGATTTTTCGCCGCCGGCGGTAATGGCGCGGCGCGTGGCCCTGAGTCGGGTGGCGCGCAGGGTTCAACAGGCGAGGTGCATTGTGTTGAAGAAAGTTCTGATTGTGGATGACTCTCCGGCGGAGAGCGTGCTGATGCAGTCGTTTCTGCAGGGAGCAGGTTATTCGGCCGTGGCCCTGAGCGACCCGACGCAGATTGAGCAGACGCTCTCCGTCGAGCTGCCGCAGCTCATCCTTCTGGACGTGGTGATGCCCGGGCGCAACGGCTTCCAGGCCTGCCGCGAGCTGAAGAACAACGACCAGTTCAAGGCCATCCCCATTGTGCTGGTGACCAGCAAGAACGGCGAGAGCGACAAGTTCTGGGGTATGCAGCAGGGCGCCGACGGATACGTCATCAAGCCCTTTACCGGTCCGCAACTGATCGGCGAAGTGCAGAGGCTGATTGGATAACACAATGCCGGAGCAGCCGCACAAACCGCAGGATCCGTTGCCTTACCCGGTGGAAGACGACTTCCCGGAAGGCGATGAGAGCCTTGCGCCGGAAGCGGCGCTGCCGGAGCAGCAGTACTGCATCTTCCGCGCCGGGCGCGAGCGCTTTTGCTTGCAGGTGTTGGAGGTGGACGAGGTGTTGGAGTGGCCGCGGCTGACGCGGTTGCCGCTGGGACCGCCCTTCCTGATGGGCGTGTTTAACCTGCGGGGCACGATTGTGCCCGTGGTGGATATTGCGTTTACCGAGGTGCGGCGCGCTGATTTACCTCCGCGCCAGGTTGTTGTGGCCTGTTTGCGCGGCAAGAACGGCGAGCCCGATGTGCGCGTTGGGTTGGCGGTGGACGAAGTGCTGGGCACGTACAGCACCAGCGAACCGCTGCTGCGCGACGAGGCGCCGCGCGAGGTTCCGCACTGTGCCGGCATGCTGCGCCATGGCGACCGCCTGGCGCTGGCGCTGGATTTGCGCCGCGTGCTGGAAACTTTCCCGGTGGGCGCGATATAGCGCCTGGCGGATTTGGCCGGTGGAGGTTTTTGCCTCCGGCCCTGTGGTAGTGGCGGGCGATGGCTGCCCGAGCAAGAGGCGCGACGGGGGCGCTGCTGACCCGGTCGTTGTCCTGGAGGTTTTATGAAAGGTCGACTGAATTCGACAATTATCGGGCTGGTTACGATCAACGGCCTGATCCTCGCCCTGGTGCTGGTGCTGGCCTACATGGCCGGCTCGAAGAGCGCCGGCAAGCCGCTGACGGCCATCGGAGAGATGTCTTCCGACGTGCTGCTGATGCTGCTGGGCGCGGTGGGACTGCTGATCGTGGGCTCGATTTTCGTGCTCTTCCGCCTTTCCAACAAGGTGAGCGAGCCGGTGAAGTCGCTGGTGCACTACGCCGAGCAACTGGGCGCGGGCGACTATCGCGCGCGGCTGGAAGAGGGCACGAACGATGACTTCGGCTACATCGCGGTGCAGCTCAACCAGGCGACGGAGAAGGCGGCCAAGGCCCTGCTGGACGACGAGCAGCAGCGCGGCCTGCAGCGTTCGATCACCGAGTTTTTGACCATCGTCAGCCAGATTGCCCGCGGCGATTTAACGCTGCGCGGCAACGTGACCAGCGATGCGCTGGGCAACGTGGTGGACTCGGTCAACTACATGCTGGACAACTTTACCCAGGTGCTGCGCCGCGTGCGCGACGCCGCCAACGACGTGAGCGGCAGCGCCAATGAGACGCTGACTGCCGCCGAGGCCATGGCCGTGGGCGCCACCCAGCAGGATCACGAGATCACCAACACCAGTTCGGCCGTGGAAGAGCTGACGGTGAGCATGAAGCAGGTGAGCAACAACGCCGAGGCCAGCGCCGAAGCGGCTCGCCGCGCGCTGGACGCCGCCGAGCAGGGCAACCGCAGCGTGCGCGACACGCTGGAAGGCATGCAGCGCATCCGCAGCAGCGTGCAGGCCACGGCGAAGAAGA
Organism: uncultured Acidobacteriota bacterium; assembly: GCA_903851035.1. Taxonomy (GTDB): domain Bacteria; phylum Acidobacteriota; class Terriglobia; order Terriglobales; family Acidobacteriaceae; genus TOLSYN. Next base: position 11,556 of record CAINND010000077.1, read on the forward strand.
TCAAGTCGCTGGGCGACCGGTCGCTGGAAATCAGCGAGATCATCAACGTCATCAACGACATTACCGAGCAGACAAACCTGCTGGCACTGAACGCCGCCATCGAAGCGGCCAGGGCCGGTGAGGCGGGACGCGGATTCGCCGTGGTCGCCGACGAAGTGCGCAAGCTGGCAGAGCACTCACGCACGGCCACCAAGGACATCGCAGCACTCATCAAGGCCATTCAGGCGGAGACGAACGAGGCCGTGGTGGTGATGGAAGACGGCACGCGCGAGGTGGAAGTGGGCGCCAAGCTGGCCGATCAGGCGGGCAAGGCTTTGGAGGCCATCAGCGCCGTGGTGCGGCAGAGTGCTGAGCTGGTGCAGGAGATTTCACTGGCCAGCAAGCAGCAGGTGCGCGGCACGGAAGGCGTGGCCAACGCGATGCAGATTATCAGCGGCATCACGCGGCAGACCTCGCAGGGCGCGCGGCAGACGGCACACAGCATGGAGCGCATGGTGAAGATGAGCGAACAGCTCAACGAAGCGCTCAGCGGCTTCCGCGTACAGGCCGGAGCACCGCAGGGCAAGCGGGATCAGGCAGCACCGGCAGGGCGCGGATAGCGAAGCAGCGCGCGGCTTAAAGCGGCGCGTGGTTTAGGCGAGGGCGGTAAAAAGAGCAGGCTGGAATGACGGAAGCGCAGACCAATCCGGTGCTGACCGACCACGAGGTGCGTGAGCTGCGGACGCTGATCGAGCAGCGCAGCGGCATCGTCTTTGATGAGTCGCGGGAGCGCTTTTTGACCTCGCGCGTGGTGGAGCACATGCAGCGCAAGAGCCTGCGCCATGGCATGGAACTGCTGCGCATGGTGCGCCACTCCAATCTTGAATATGACACGATGCTGGAGCGCCTGCTGACACAGGAGACGCGCTTCCTGCGCTATCCCGGACTGTTTACGGCCTTTGAACAGAACGTGCTGCCCGAGCTGAGTGACCGCAAATTCTGGGAGCGCGAGCAGAGTTTCCGCTTTTGGAGCGCGGGCTGCGCCAGCGGGGAAGAGCCCTACTCGATTGCGCTGAGCTATTGCGAATCCTTCTTCGGCCGTACTCGTCCGGCTTGCCAGATCATGGCAACTGACATCAGCCGCGAGGCGCTGGAACGGGCTGACCGCGGGGTGTATGCGCGGCGCGCACTGGAGCATCTCTCCCCGGTGCAGATGGAGCGCTACTTTACCGAGGAGAAAGAGCACTACAAGGTGCGACCCGTGCTGCGGGAGATGGTGCAATTTGCGCCCATGAACCTGGCGCAGCCCGTGTACCTGGGGCACTTTGACTGCATCTTCTGCATGAACGTGCTGATCTACTTCGGCGAAGAGCTGCGCTCGCGTTTGATTCAACGCTTTTACGAGTATCTTGTGCCGGGCGGATATCTTTTCCTCGGTCACGCCGAAAGCGTCGCCAACGTTCCGGTGCGCTTCCATCAGACGATTTTGAACGGCAGCCGGTTGCTGCAAAAGCCCGCCGCCGAAGCCGCCACGCAGGCTCGCGCCGTGGGAGGTGCCCTGTGAACGGCCCCAGCCCTGAGATGGTCGAGCTCTTCCTTCAGGAGGCCAGCGAGCACCTGCAGTTCCTGCGCGAGTACTCAGGCATTTTGCAGGATCCGTATCCGCTCTACGAGGACATTGAGCGCTTGTACATCTCCGCGCATGGCGTGGCCGGAACGGGTGGCACTTACGGTTACCTGCTCTTCCACGAAGTGGCGGGCAAGGTTGCACACATCTTTCAGTACGCAATGAATGCCACCATCAGCCCGGAGGCGACAGCCCCGCTGGTGGAGTTCATCTACGAGGCAATTGCGGTGCTGGAGAGCGACCTGCTGATGGTAAGCGCCAAGGGCACCGAGGCCGCTGATGAGATCGCCGCCTTCAAGCAGCGCTATCCCTTCGCCTTTCCGCCACCGGCCGCGGCGGATGAAGAAGACGTGTTTGCCAATTTGCAGCTCTCGCCGGAGGCACAGCCGCAGTATCGCGCCACGGCGCCTGCTCCGGCCGCTCCGACTACGGCTGCACTAGTGGCACCCGTGGCAGCGCCGCAAGCCGGCGTAACGGCCACGCCCGTTGCCAAAGCCGCTGAGCCCGCTGTTCCGGCACCGCCTGCAAAGATAGAAGATCCGCTGGCTGCCGCTGAACCACTGACCGAATCGGTGGCCGATGTGCTGGCCGAGCCTTTAGCGGAGCCGCTTTCCACCAGTGAGCCGCTGGCGGCGGCCATGCCTGTCACCACGGCACTCCCAAGCGCCGTGCCTGCAACAAAGGCAGCGGAAGTAGCGCCCGCGCTGGAGGCGGTGCCCGAACTGGAAGCCGATGAGACTTTGCCCGCCGAGGTGCTGGAGTTCTTTGTGCCCGAGGTGGAAGAGCATCTGCAGACGGTGACCGACTGCCTGCTGAAGCTGGAGACCCATCCCACGGAAGAGGACATTCATCGCCTCTTTCGCGCCATGCACACCATCAAGGGTTCGGCGGCGCAGGTGGGCGCACAGCGTATTGCCACCATCGCGCACAGCGCAGAGGACCTGGTGGGACGTTTGCGCGACGGCCAGTTGCATCCCAGCCCGACGGTGATCGACCTTTGCCTGGAGACGGTGGATGTACTGAAAAAGACGATCTACCACCAGTGGGAGAGCGAGACAGAGTTCCAGCAATCGGCTCGGCTGCTGATTGCGCGTTTGCGCAAGGCTGGTAGCGAGGCGTTGCAAGAGCCTGTGGAAGCAGCGACGAAAGTCGCGGCGCCTGTAGCGACAGATGTGTCCGCAGAGAAGACTGCAACGGCTGCGCCCGTAGTTGCGGCTGCTGGAGAGCCGTTGCGCTCTGTGCAGGAGCAGAAAGTGCCTGCGGCAGTAGCGACTGCCGGGCAGCCTGCCACGGCGGAAGAGAAGACGCTGGCCGAGGCCACGGCCGAGAGCCAGTCCGAGACCGCCGACGTGATAAGCGACGCGGCCGCGATTTCTCGTACACCGGTGGGCATGGCGCAATCCAAGAGCGTGCGCATTGCCCTGGAGCGGCTGGACCGCATGATGAACGCGGTGGGCGAGTTGGTAATCAACCGCACGCGCATGCTGGGCCGTTTGGCCGAACTGGAAAAGCTGGCCGAGGTGCTGAACTTCTCCAAGGGACGCATGAGCGACAAGGTCGCCGAGTTCCAGGATAAGTACGAGTTCAGCCGCATCGGCAACACACCGCTGCTGCCTTCCACGCAGTGGCCGGTGCCGATGCAGGACAACAGCGCCTTCAGTGGATTGAGTTTCAATGGCGGCGGGGCACCGCCTCCGTTTGGCGCGCCGCTGAGCAGTTATGCCGGGTACGGCGCGGCGGGCATGGGTTCGAGCTTCGCCTCGGAGTTCACCGAGCTGGAGATGGACCGCTATGACGACTTCGGCATCCTCTCGCGCTCGCTGACTGAAATCTCGGCCGACATCAGCGAAGTGCTGTCGCAGTTGGACGGCTTTGTGCGCCGCGTGGATGGCGACATTGACGAATTCACCAAGCTGGCACACCGCCTGCAGGATGAGATCACGCAGGCGCGCATGGTGCCCATCGGCAACCTGTACACGCGCATCGCGCGTACGGTGCGCGACTCGGCCAAGGCCAGCAACAAGCAGGTGGAACTCTCACTGGCCGGAGCCGAGACCGAGCTCGACAACAACATCATTCAGCAACTGGCGGACCCGCTGCTGCACCTGGTGCGCAACGCCGTGGCTCACGGCATCGAGCGGGCCGACGAGCGCTACGAGGTAGGCAAACCCGACCAGGGCAACATCAGCGTGCGCGCCTATCACAAAGGCAACCACATTTATGTGGAGGTGGAGGACGACGGACGCGGCGTGGACTTTGAGCGGGTGAAGGCCACGGCGGTGGAGAACGGACTGGTGGCGGTTGATCAGGCGAACCTGATGAATCGCCGCGAACTGGTGGATTTGCTCTTCCGCCCAGGCTTCAGCACGGCGCCGCGACGCACGGAGCTGGCGGGCCGTGGCGTGGGGCTGGACGTGGTGCGCTCGAACATCAACAGCCTGAATGGCGAGATTGAAGTGGAGACCGAGAAGGGAATCGGCACGCGCTTTACGCTGAAGGTGCCGCTGACGCTGATCATCTCGCAGGCATTGTTTGTGCAGTGCGGCGAGCAGCTCTTTGCCTTCCCGCTGGGCTTTGTCGAGGAAATTCGCCGCGTGCGGCCAAGCGAGATCGAAGACGTAGGTGGCAAGCTCATCACCCGCGTGCGCGACGTGCTGACCGAAGTGGTGCGCTTTGACGAGGCCCTGCAACTGCCCAAGCTCGAGCCGCAGAACGGTTATCTGCGACTGGTGCTGGTGAACGTGGGCGGGCGCCAGGTGGGCGTGGTGGTGGAAGAGGTTCTGCGCAAGGATGAAATCGTCATCAAGAACCTGGGCGAGTACCTGCGCAGCGTCAAGCTATTTCCGGGTGCAACGATTGCGCCTGATGGCAGCCTGATTCTGCTGGTGGATTTGAACCGCCTTATCATGGGCGAAAGCATTGAGCGGCGTCCGCTGGCGACGGCCCTGGCCGCGGCGCGCATCTTCCAGCCGGGCGCGGCGGCGGTGGCTCACGGTGCGATTCCCGAAGCCGCGGTGGACGTTGTGGAGCGCGAGAAGCTGGTGGTGCTGGCCGACGACTCGATCAGCGTGCGCAAGTTTGTGGGCCGCATGCTGGAGAAGGCCGGCTATCGAGTCAAGCTTGCCAGCGACGGATTGGAAGCGCTGGAGATTGCCACCAGCAATCCGGTGGACCTGGTCATCACGGATTTGGAGATGCCGCGCACCAACGGCTACGAGTTGATGCTGCACCTGCGGCAGACGCCGAGCACGAGCAAGGTTCCGGTGATGGTGGTGACGTCACGCGCCGGGGCCAAGCATCGCGAACGTGCGCTGAAGGAAGGCGCGGCAGCCTTCCTGGTGAAGCCCGTGCAGGAAGAGACATTCATTGCGCAGGTAGTGGAGCTGATCGGTACCAGCGGACAGTCCACTCCGGCGCCAACGGTTCAATGAGAGACGGACAATGACGAATGGTGAAAAAATCCGCGTGCTGGTTGCCGATGACTCGGCATTCATGCGCAAGGTGCTGGTCAGCATCCTGGACACGGATGGCAGCTTCGAGGTTGTAGGTGAAGCGCGCGACGGCCGCGAGACGGTGGAGAAGGCCGCCAAGCTGAAGCCGCAGGTCATCACCATGGACATCCTGATGCCGCACATGGACGGGCTACAGGCGACCGAGGTGATTATGGCCACCGAGCCGCGGCCGATCCTGATTGTAAGCGCGGAGTCGCGCGAGGGAGCCGACGCCACGCTCAAGGCCCTGGAACTGGGCGCGATTGACTTCATCGCCAAGCCCTCGAGCGGCGTGGACCTGGATATGTCCAGCGTGCGCGAGGAACTGGTACGCAAGCTGCGCACGGCCAGCAAGGTGCGGGTAGTGCGCAACATCTTGCGCCCGGTATCGCCCAAAGTGGCGCGGGTTACGCCCTCGCCCATGGATTTTGCCGCCGCACCGTCGGTGAATGGTTCGCGGCTGCCGGTTGTGGTGCTGGCAGCCAGCACCGGTGGGCCGGCCACGCTGATGAAGCTGATCCCGGACTTTCCGCCGAACTTTCCGGCGGCCATCCTGATTGTGCAGCATATGCCGGGCAGCTTTACGGCGCAGTTCGCCGAGCAGCTCAAGGCCGTCTCACAGAACCCGGTGAAGCACGCGGAGCATGGCGACGTGCTGCTGGGCGGACACGTCTACGTCTGTCCTGGAGATCAACACCTGCGGGTGGCGCCACCGGGCAGAATCGCACTCGACCCTGGGCCGCGCATTGGCGGCTATCGCCCGTGCATTGACGTGACTTTGGAGTCGGTGGCCGGGCTGGTGGGCGCGAACACGGTTTCGGTCATCCTGACCGGCATGGGCAACGACGGCGCGCGCGGCGTAATGGCCGTACAGGAAAATGGTGGCCATGTGCTGGCGCAGGATGAGGCGACGAGCGTCATCTTCGGCATGCCGTCGGAGGCCATCAAGACCGGGGCGGTGGCGCAAGTGCTTCCGCTGGAACAGATTGCAGCCGTCATCACACGTTTGGTGGGCGGCCAGAAGGGGGCGGTGCGCGCGGCCTTAAGGTAGGGCGGTGCGTGGCGGCAAAGCAAATGGCGGAGGGACGCAGGGACGGCGAGCAGAGATCGTTTTTCATCGCCCGTGCACCGCGCGCGCAGGCGCCCGGCATCGGGCCGGTGATCCTGTTTAGTGCCGGTGGCGTGCGCTTTGCCGTGGAAGCCACCCAAGTGCAAGAGGTACTTGGCGGTGACGAACGTACCACCCGGCTGAAGCCGAAGGTTACCGCACCGTTGGACTTTGCCTTGCAGGTCGGGCTGGGAGCGGGAATACTGGAGCGCGTGCTGGTGTTAAAGCCGGGGGACTGTGCCCTGGCCGTTACGGGAGTGGAGCGCATGGCGGCCATCCCCCGGCTGACCGCGCTGCCGGGAATTTTTCGCGGCATGGAGCGGAGCTGGTATCGTGGGCTGCTGTTGCTGGAAAATGAGGTGGTGCCGCTGATCCGCACCGAATACTGGCGCAAGCTGGGAGCGGAATTGGAGGCCAGGCATGGTTGAACTGGAGCGCTATGTCACCTTTCCGCTGGCAGGCAAGCAGTTTGCGCTGCACTCCAGCCAGGTGCAGGAACTTTTGATGCCGGCGCCGCTATACTGGTTTCCCCACACCATGCACTCAGTGCTGGGGGTGCTGATGAGGCGCGGCAAGGTGGTGCCGGTGTGCGACCTGGGACAGGTTTTTGGCGTGCCGGAAGAAGTTAGTTTTTATGTGGTGGCGCGTGTGAACTACTTTGGCCGCGTGGAGGAAGTGGCGCTGCCGGTGGATGGCCTTTGCCAGCTTGTACAGGGCGATAGTTCTCCACTGAGCGAGCCGGAGCCTTTTGTCAGCGGAAGGCTGGTGACGGGCAACACATCGGTGCCGCTTCTGGATCTGGATCGAGTAGTGGAACATTGCATTCAACCGGTCGCGCAGGCGGCCACGGAGGCAACGCGATGAGCACGAACCCCGCGCTGAACCAGAGAATCCTGGTTATCGACAGCAATGTGTTCTTCGCCAAACGCCTGATGGATGCGTTGAAGGCGCATGGTTTTGACGTGACGCATTGCACCCAGCCCTCCTACGCGTTGACCATGCTGGAGTGGAACGCGCCGACGGCCATACTGTGTGCCACCAACCTGCGCGAGATGAGCGTGTATGAACTGCCGCGCATCCTGCACTCGGATGCTGCCACGGCAAGCATTCCCGTGATGGCCATGGGCGACGGCGGCGAGCAGGCGCTGATGGAGGCCTTCCGCGCCGGGTGCGACGATTACATTGACCGCCGACGCGGGCCGGAGAACATCGCCGCCCAGGTTCGCACCTTCCTGCTGAGCCGCGAAGAAGGCTTCCGCCCGACGCAGATGCTGGAGAGCGAGCAGACGGTGCTGGAAGGCAGCCTGAGCCACCTGGATTTGCCCGGCGTGGTGCAGATGCTGGCGCACTCACGGCAGAGCGGCGTGCTCTATATCAACGCCGAAAAGCTGGACGGGACAATATTTTTCCACCGCGGAGAAGTGCTGCACGCCGAGGTGGGCGAGATCATCGGCAATGACGCCGTGGTCAGCATCATCAAGAATTGCAACGGGCTTGATCGTGGCGTGTACAAGTTTGTGCCGGGCACCATGTCGGCCACACGCACGGTCTTCCGCACCGTGACCGAACTGATGCTGGAGGCTCTGCGAGAGATTGACGAAGAGCGCGCCGCGAACGACGGAGGTTACAAATGAGCGCTAAACCGGTCGTCTACTTTATTGACGACAGCGCCACCATGCGCGAGGTGATCAAGATCGCCTTCCGCAGGGAGAACCTGGACGTGATCACCTGCCACGACGCCAGCAGCGCCATGGACATGATGGATCACAGCGCGCCGGACGTTGTTATCAGTGACGTGATCATGCCCGGACATGACGGCTACGAGGTTTGCCAGTACATCAAGCAGCATCCGCGCTTCGGCCAGACGCCGGTGATCCTGATGTCCGGCGTGGTGAACAAGGGAGTGGCCGAGCGTGCCTTTGCAGTGCATGCCAACGAACTGATCCGCAAGCCCTTCCAGCCGCAGGATCTGATTGCCCGAGTGCGCCATTTGCTGAAGGCGCCCGCGGAACCCGATGTGACGACGGCGCAGGCGCAGGAAGAAGCCAGTGCAGTGCTGAGCAGCATCTTTAGCGGGCCCATGCCGGCGCGCGCACCACGCATCACCGGGCCGGTTCCGGTGCCGCCGCGGTTGAACTCGCGTCCGCCGGCGCCTTCGATTGCCGCCACCGTGGCAGCTGCGCTGCAGCCGCCCGTTGTGGCCCCTCCGGTCAGCATTCCTGGAGCGCAGATTACAGGCTCCACGCAACTGCCCGTGCCGCCGCCCATGCCCGGTAAGGTGCCCACGCCGCCCATCCCATGCGGCAGCGGAGACCACGGCAAAATGCGGCTGGAAATCATGCGGCTGCTGAGCCAGATCAAGAAACTTGAGCTGGAACTGGCCGCCGAGCGTGAATACTCCAAGGCCCTGGAGCAGCATGTAAACACGCTGGCCGATATCGACTGATTTTCTGAACCGATAAGAAGGAGCCGGAGCGATCCGGGCTCCTTTTGTTTTAGCGCAAATAAAGTTTCTGCCGGACGAGCCCGATAGTCTCCCTGATACTTCACGGGGAGCCCCCGATGCGCCAATCGCTCGTCAAAAAGCTCGCACTCTTCTTACTGGCTCCGCTGCTGCTGGTTTTGTGCGGCGGCAATGCCATGTGCTTTATGTTTCGTAATGCCATACTGGCAGAATTCGCCCACGCGCAAGTGCCGGAAGGCTCGACGCGCATGGTGTCCAGTTACTTGAACAGCGCGTTCATGGGGTTGTTCGTGCTGGATGTACTTGCGCTGGCAGGATGCGTGGGATTATTGCTGCTCCTCTATCGCCGCATGGCCGAGCCGCTGCTGCGCCTTGGCGAGGCGATGCCGGATCCGAAGACACGGCATCTGGAACTGGCACAAGAGTTGCCTGCGAATGGCTGGGAGGAGACGAACCACATCGCGCGGGAGTTCAATCAATTTCAAGATCGCCTGCGGCAGACAGTGACGATTATCCGCAAAGCCGGAGTGCGCACGGCATACCTTTCGGCAAAGGCGCTGCGCCATATCCGCCAGACCATGCAGAGTTCCGAGCGGCAGGCGGAGATCGCGACGATGGTCTATGACTCGAGCCAGAGCATCATGCGCACCATTGACGAGACCGCGCAGTCGGCCGCCGAGATTGCCGAGGCCACGGCACGCGAGTTGAACACGGCGCGGCAATCTTACGAGCAACTGGCCCAGGCCGCGGAAAAGGTGACCTCGGCCGGCGAACGCCTTCAGGGCTTTGAAAAGCTGGTGGAAGAGCTGAGTTCACGCTCGCGCTGCATCGACCAGATACTCATCCTCATTAAGGACATTGCCGACCAGACCAGCCTGCTGGCGCTGAACGCAGGCATTGAAGCGGCGCGCGTAGGCGAGGCAGGGCGCGGCTTTGCCATTGTTGCCGGAGAGGTGCGTAAGGTGGCCAAGCGCACCAGCGATGCCGCCGGTGAAATTGGCCAGAACGTGCGCGGCATCCTGGACAAGGTGAAGGAGACGGCCAGCGAGACGGCGCAGATCAGCCAGGCCAATCAGCACATCCAGGTGGCAGTGGAGGCAGCGGCGCGTGACTTCCACGGCATGATCGGTGAATTTGAAAAGACCCATGCCAACCTGGAGCAGATGAGCCGCGCCTTTGAGGAAGTGAGCAGCACGAACCAGCAGATTCATAGCGGAGTTACCGAGATCCGCTACCTGAGTAACGACGTGGCCGGGCGCATGAAAGACAACATGAGCACCTCCGGTCAATTGAATCTGCAAACCGAGGAAGTGCTGGGACTGCTCTCCCTCTTCCACACCGGCAGCGGGGGCTTTGAGCAGATTCTGGATATTGCCACCCATTACCGCGACCGCATAGAGAAAATACTTGAGGGCATTGTGGCGCGCGGCGTGGATGTGTTCGACCGCCGGTACCAGCCGGTACCGGGGACGAATCCGCCCAAGTACGAGGTCTCCTACGCCAGGCACTTTGATCGCGAATTTCAGGCCTTGCTTGACGAGGCAAAACGCGAAGTGGATGGCATCTACTTTGTGCTGATTGACGTTAACGGCTACCTGCCGACGCATCACACCACCTGCTCACAGCCGCCCACGGGCGACGCAGCAGTGGACAGCCTGCGCAGCCGGCAGCGGCGCTTCTACAACTCCACGGAGGTTGAGCGCAAGCGTGCCGCCAACACCGCACCATACCTGCTGCAAACATACACACGGGATACTGGAGAGGTGCTGGACGACGTTACCCTTCCGGTGATGGTGCAGGGCCGGCGATATGGATCGCTTTGCGTGGGCGTGCCGCCGCGGCTGCTGCTGGATGGCGAAGAACCGGAGTCCGCTACGATGGCTCCTCACCAGGTGGAGGCTCCGCTGGCCACGCCGCTGCTGCAATAGGCGCTAGGTAAAGAGCTCGCGCTCGCGCAACTCGCGGATGAGGTCGCGCATTTTGGCCGCACGCTCGAACTCGAACTTTTTGGCGGCCTCGCGCATCTCCTCCTCCATCTTGGTGAGGTAGGCGTCGAGTTCTTCGCGGCTCTTGAACTCCGGCACGCCATCAATGGGCTTCGGCTCTTCCTCGTAGTCGGCGTTGACGATCTGCGCCAGTGACATGTCTGCCCCGCGGACGATGGAGCGCGGCGTGATATTGTTCTCCACGTTATAGCTTTCCTGAATGGCGCGGCGGCGGTTGGTCTCGCCCATGGCGGCCTTCATGCTGTCGGTCATGCGGTCGGCGTAGAGGATGGCGCGGCCTTCCACGTGACGCGCGCAACGGCCAATGGTCTGGATCAGCGAGCCGGTGGAGCGCAGAAAACCCTCTTTGTCGGCGTCCAGAATCGCCACCAGCGATACCTCCGGCAAGTCCAGCCCCTCGCGCAATAGATTGATGCCGATCAATACATCAAACTCACCGTTGCGCAGATCGCGCAGAATCTTGATGCGTTCCAGGGTCTCGATCTCTGAGTGCATGTAGCGGCAGCGCACGCCAACTTCGGTGTAGTAGTCGGTCAAATCCTCTGACATGCGCTTGGTCAGCGTGGTGACCAGCACACGCTGCTTAATGGCCGCACGCTGGCGAATCTCATGCAGCAGGTCGTCCACCTGGCCCTTGACGGGGCGCACCTCCACCTGCGGGTCCACCAGGCCGGTGGGACGAATGATCTGTTCGACGACCACGCCGCCGCTCTTCGTCAGTTCGTAAGGGCCGGGCGTGGCGCTGACGTATATGACCTGGTTGATGCGCCCCTCGAACTCCTCGAAGGTGAGCGGGCGGTTGTCGAGCGCCGAAGGCAGACGGAAGCCGAAGTCAATCAGGTTCTGCTTACGCGAGCGGTCGCCGTGCCACATGCCGCGCACCTGCGGAACGGTCTGGTGGCTCTCGTCCATGAAGAGCAGGAAATCGCGCGGGACGTAATCGAGCAGCGTCGGCGGGGGCTCGCCGGGCAGGCGCCCGGTAAAGTGGCGGCTGTAATTCTCAATGCCGTGGCAGTAGCCCATCTCCTTGATCATCTCCAGGTCGAAGCGGGTGCGCTGGTGGATGCGTTGCGCCTCCACGATGCGGCCCTGGTTTTCCAGCTCCTTCTCCCACCACAGCATCTCCTTGACGATGGAATCCACGGCGGAGGTGCGCGTCTCCGGCCGCATGACGTAGTGCGACTTGGGATAGATAGGCAGGCGCTGATACTTGTTCTTCACGGTGCCAAAGAGCGGATCGATCTGGCTGAGCGATTCAACCTCGTCGCCCCACAGCTCGATGCGGTAGGCCACGTCTTCGTAAGTGGGATAGACCTCGATCACGTCACCACGCACGCGGAAGGTGCCACGCACAAAGTCGGCGTCGGTGCGTTCGTAGAGGATTTCGACGAGCTTGCTGGTGATCTCCTTGCGGGTAATCTTCTGGCTCTTCTCGAGGAAGAGCAGCATGCCGTAGTAGGCTTCCGGCGAGCCCAGGCCGTAGATGCAGCTGACGCTGGCTACGATGATGCAGTCGCGGCGCTCAAATAGTGATCGCGTGGCCGACAGCCGCAGCTTGTCCAGCTCGGCGTTGACTGTGGCTTCCTTCTCGATGTAAATGTCGCCCGCCGGGATGTAGGCCTCCGGCTGATAGTAGTCGTAGTAGCTGACGAAATATTCGACGGCGTTATCGGGGAAGAAGCTCTTGAACTCGTGGTAGAGCTGCGCGGCCAGCGTCTTGTTATGCGCCATGATGAGCGCCGGACGCTGGCACTCCTCGATGATCTTGGCCATGGTAAAGGTCTTGCCGCTGCCGGTGACGCCGAGCAGCACCTGGTGCTTTTCGCCTTCGCCCAGCCCGCGCGTAAGGCTGGCAATGGCCGAGGCCTGGTCGCCCTGCGGCTTGTAGTTGCTGTGAACCTTGAGTTCCATTGCGGCGGCGTCTCCCACGCGAAGTGAACTCGCCCAGGGAAGTCACTAAATGCTTCCGCGAGCCGAGCTGAACCTTTGATTATAGCGCGAGGGCTGGAGTTCGAGGGCGCAGGCTAGTGCTTCACCATCCCATGCTGGCCGGCGCCGAAGCTGCGGCGGTCCAGGCGTGGCAGGCGGCGGATGGTTTTCTCCGGAGCGATGGGGAAGTGGCGCGCTTCCAGCAGGCATTCCGCCACGCACCAGACGTCGTCCTCGCGGGTCATCCAGTTGTCACCATCAAAGCGCGAGAGGTTGACCTTGCCGGAGTACGCGCGCAGAGTGCGTTCACCCTTCAGGTTGTAGTAGTGCTCAAAGTAGCTGAGGGCCAGCTCGCGCAGCGTGCGATAGACCGGGGCGCGAAAGCGCAGTCCCGCGTAGTTGCTTTTGGCGATGCCGCCCCATAGGCCGTTCTCCTGGTAGAGCGCGACGACGTGATCGTCATCGCGCACGGCCTCCAGGTCCATCACCAGCGGCGGGTGGCCTTTGATGCGCAACGCGGCGGCCGCGAGCAGCGCGCCTTCCATGCAGTGGCCCGCGCGCTCGCGCAGCACGCGCCGCGGACTGCCCGCGGTGTCCGTGTACTTGTAGCGCATGGCGTCGAGGAAAGCCTGAATCTTAATCGGAGTATTGAGCGAGCGCAGGGTGCGCAGTTCTTTCGCGGTGAAGCCGAAGTCGCCCGCGCCCGCGGGCTGTTTGGATTTTCCCTTGCCTGCGGACGTGGCGCGCTTCGAAGATGGCACGACTAGTTAACCGCCTTGGCGGGCGTGGTCTCCCAGTCGCCGGTGGTCAGGTAATCGTGAATGGCCTTTGCCGCCTTGCGTCCGGCGCCCATGGCGAGAATGACCGTGGCGCCGCCGGTGACGATGTCTCCGCCGGCGAAGACGCCACGCTTGCTGGTGCGCGTGGTCTCTTCGTCTGCCAGGATGTAATTCTTGCGCGTGGTGGCTAGGTCCGGCGTGGTGCTTTGGACGAGTGGATTGGCCGTGGTGCCGACGCCGATGATGACCAGGTGCGCGGGCAGGATAAAGTCCGAACCTTTGATCTCCACCGGACTGCGGCGACCGCTGGCATCGGGCTCGCCCAACTCCATTTGCACGCAGCGCGCGCCGGTGAGCCAACCCTTTTCGTCGCCCAGAAACTCCTCGGGGTTGGTCAGCATGCGGAACTCGACGCCTTCTTCCTTGGCGTGCTTGACCTCTTCGGCGCGTGCGGGCATCTCGGCCTCGCTGCGGCGATAGACCAGCGTTGCCGAGCGGGCGCCCAGGCGGCGAGCGGTGCGCACGGCGTCCATGGCCGTGTTGCCACCGCCCACGACGATGACATCCTTGTCGCGGCAGTCGTAAACAGGCTCATCGCTGGTGGGGAAGTTGTAGGCGCGCATCAGGTTGACGCGGGTCAGAAACTCATTGGCCGAGTACACGCCGTTCAGGTGTTCACCGGGAACGCCAAGAAAGCGCGGCAATCCGGCGCCGGTGGCGATGAAGATGGCGTCAAAGCCTTCGTCCGTCATCAGTTCGTCAATGGTCACGCTCTTGCCGACGACGACGTTGGTCTCAAATTCCACGCCCATGCGACGCAGGTTGTTGACCTCCTGCTTGACGATCGCCTTAGGCAGGCGGAACTCCGGGATGCCGTAGACGAGCACGCCGCCCAGTTCATGCAGAGCTTCAAAGACGCGTACGCGATGGCCCTTCTGGATCAGGTCTCCTGCGGCGCTAAGGCCGGCCGGGCCGCTGCCTACGATGGCTACGCTCTTGCCCGTGGCGGGAGCGATGTTGGGCAACCCAAGCTGACCGCTGGTGCGCTCAAAATCGGCGATAAAGCGTTCCAGGTTGCCAATTGCAACGGATTCGCCCTTCTTGCCCAGAATGCAGCCGCCCTCGCATTGGTTCTCCTGCGGACAGACGCGGCCGGTGATGGCCGGCAGCGCATTGTCCTCACGCATCTTCGATGCCGCTGCCAGGTAATCGCCGGCGACGATCAGGTCCACGACCTCGCGAATCTTCACGCCCACGGGACACTCACTGACGCAGCCGGGCTTGCCGCAGCCGATGCAGCGCGTGGCTTCGATCTGGGCCGTTTCGGCCGAGATGCCGAGGTTCACTTCCAGAAAGTTGCGGCTGCGCGCGGTGGCGTCCTGCTCCGGCATATGGGTCCGCGCAATCTTCATGCGCTCCTTGGCGGGCAGAGTGTTTTTCTTATCAGCCATGTTGCGCCTCCTTGGCAAACTGCGCGCGCACTTCGGCGAGTTCGGCTTCCTTGTTCTCCTCAAAGCGCTTCAGGGACTCACATTCCTTGTCGCGATACATGGCGTTGCGCTGCATCAGCACTTCGAAGTTCACAATGCTGGCGTCGAATTCGGGTCCGTCCACGCAGGCGAACTTGCTCTGGTTGCCCAGCAGCACGCGGCAGCCGCCACACATCCCCGTGCCATCCACCATGATGGAGTTGAGGCTGACCATGGTCTTGATGCCGAGCGGCGCGGTCACCTGTGCCACGGCGCGCATCATCAGCACGGGCCCAACGGCGAGCACGAAATCAATCTTGCGGCCGGCGGCGATCAGATCATTCAATTTCTTGGTGACCAGACCTTTTTCACCGTAGCTGCCATCGTCGGTCATGATGTAGGTCTCAGTGCTGGCCTGGCGCACTTCGTCCTCAAAGACGACCATTTCGGTGTTGCGCGCGCCTTCGATGAAGACGACCTCATTGCCGGCCTTCTTGAGCGCATTGGCCGTGGGCAGGGCCATGGCCGTTCCCACGCTGCCAGCCAGGATGGCGACGGTGCCGAACTTTGCAATCTCACTGGGGTGGCCGAGCGGGCCGACTATGTCCAGGATGTAGTCGCCGGTCTCCAGGCAGTTGAGCAGGGAAGTCGTTTTGCCGATGGACTGCGCCACGATGGTCACCGTGCCCTTTTCCGGGTCGGAGGCCTTGATGGTCAGCGGGATACGCTCGCCGTTCTCATGCAGGCGAAGGATGACAAACTGACCGGGCTGCTGCTTGCGCGCGATGCGCGGAGCCTCGATGACGAACTGCTTGATCTTGAACCCGACCGGGCGGGCTTCGATGATTTTGTACATAAATGCGGCCCTCGGCGTTACTGGGGGATTTCACAAAAATGATGGTCTATAGCATACCCCAAGGCCCTTCCGGGCGGTTGTGATACATGACCGCCTGCGTTACCCGAGGCCCAGGACCGTCAGCAGCTCGGCGGCGGAATCCACCAGCACGTCCGGCTTGTGGATCTTCAGCGACTCCGGCGAGAGGCCGTAAGTGACGCCGATGGAGAACATGCCGGAGTTGTTGGCCGTCAGCACGTCGTTTTGCGAATCGCTGATCATGATGGCCTCCTCCGGCCGGACGTTGTGCTCGGTCAGCAGCGCGTGGGCGCCTTCGGGGTCCGGCTTCTTCGTGGAAAAACTGTTGCCCCCATAAATAATTGTCATGAATTCGGCCAGTCCGAGGCCTTCACAAATCTCTTGCGAGGGGCCGACCGGTTTGTTGGAGAGAACGGCCATCCGGAAGCGTCCGCTCTGTCGCAAGACGCGCAGGACATCCAGAATTCCGGGGTAGACGAAGGTGTTGTCCAGCAGGTGGCCGCGATAGTAATGCATGAAGTATTCCAGCGCACTCTGAACAAAAGACTCATCTTGCGGGTCGCCCAGGGCGCGGCGAACCAGCATGCTGGCGCCATCGCCAATGTAGCCGGCTACCACTTCGACGGGGAGTTCCGCGCGCTTGTAGTGGCGCAGCATGGCGTTGATGGCGTGGGCCAGGTCCAGCTCACTGTCCACCAGTGTGCCGTCAAGGTCCCAGAGGAGAACTTTTATCTTTGCCGAAGGAATCGGCCGGCGAGTCTCAATCATCTTATATTCAGTATATTCACACCCGGCAGGCGGTGCAGGTGCATGGGCAACTTCATTTACAATATGGCTCGCTCATGTTTCTTTACCAGCTACTTGAACATGAATAGAAATTTTCCCTGGGAGAAAGCGTAATGTCCCCGAAAGTAGCGCAGGGCAGTCCCGTGACTGCCGCGGAAAAGACTTACGAGGGGCTGCTGCCTGAGCAGCTCATTCAGATCTTCCGGACGATGTATCTTTCGCGACGGATGGATGACCGCGAGATACTGCTCAAGCGGCAGCAGAAGATCTATTTCCAGATATCCTGCGCCGGGCATGAGGCCTTGCAGGCCGCTGCAGCCGCCAATCTGCGCGCCGGTTACGACTGGTTCTTCCCCTACTATCGCGATCGCACGCTATGCCTGAGCCTGGGTGTGACGCCGGAAGAGATGCTGCTGCAGGCCGTGGGCGCCGCCAGTGATCCGGCCAGCGGCGGACGCCAGATGCCTTCCCACTGGGGCAGCCGCCAGCACAACATCTTCACCACCAGCTCTCCCACGGGAACGCAGTTCCTGCAGGCCGTGGGCTGCTCGGAGGCTGGACGCTACTTTGAACAGCATCCTGATGCGGCGGCAAAGTTCACAGGCGACTACCGCGAGTTCAAGGACGTGGCGCACCACCCCGACGAGGTGACTTACGTCTCCACCGGTGAGGGAACGACCTCGCAGGGTGAGTTCTGGGAGAGCCTGAACACGGCCTCTGCCAAACACCTGCCTGTGCTCTACGTGGTGCAGAATAATGGCTACGCCATCAGCGTGCCGGTCAAGTATCAGACCGCAGGCGGCAACATCAGCCACCTGGTGGCCAACTTCCCGAACTTCCACTTTGAAGAGGTGGATGGCACCGACCTGATTGCCAGCCTGGGCGCCATGCGCCGCGCCGTGGAGCACATTCGCAGCGGGAAGGGGCCGGCACTGGTGCATGGTCACGTTATCCGTCCTTACTCGCACTCACTCAGCGACGATGAAAAGCTCTATCGCCCGGAGGCCGAACGCAAGCAGGACGCCGAGCGCGACCCGCTGCTGCGCTTGCAAAAGTTTCTCCTTGCTGAAGGCATAGTTGATCCGCCTGCCGTGCAGCGCATTCAGCGCGAGGTGGATGCCGAGGTGCAGGCTGCGGCCGATGCCGCGCTCGATGCGCCGTTCCCGGCCAAGGATAGCTACAAGCTGCACGTTTATAGCGAGTCGCTTTCACCTCGTGATGCGCGTTTCAGTACTGCCACCGTCAGCGAAGGCAGCGACCGCACCATGGCCGACCTGATCAACACCTGCCTGCGTGATGAGATGCGCCGCGATGAACGCATCGTCCTGTTTGGCGAGGATGTGGCCGACTGCTCGAACGATGAGTACCTGGAGGACAAGAAACTCAAGGGCAAGGGCGGCGTCTTTAAGCTGACGGCCGGCCTGCAGCGCGAGTTCGGTTCGACGAGGGTCTTCAACTCGCCGCTGGCGGAGGCCAATATTGTGGGCCGCGCCGTGGGCATGGCCGCCCGCGGCATGAAGCCCGTGGTGGAGATACAGTTCTTCGACTACATCTGGCCCGCGATGCACCAGCTTCGCAACGAGCTGCCGCTCATCCGCTGGCGCTCCAATAATGCCTTTAACTGTCCGGCCGTAATACGAGTGGCGATTGGCGGCTACCTGACGGGTGGCGCGGTCTATCACTCGCAGTGCGGAGAGAGCATCTTTACCCATACGCCGGGAATGCATGTTGTCTTTCCGTCGAATGCGCTGGATGCCGCCGGCCTGCTGCGGACGGCTATCCGTTGCGACGATCCCGTGCTCTTTTTGGAGCACAAGCGGCTCTATCGCGAGCCCTTTGGCCGCGCTCCGTACCCGGGGCCGGATTTCACCATCCCCTTTGGCAAGGCGCGGGTATGGAAAGAGGGCAGCGATTTAACCATCGTCACCTACGGTGCCACCTTGCCGCGCAGTTTGCAGGCCGCCCAGCGGCTGGAGCGCGAGAAGGGCATCAGCGTGGAGGTGTTGGACCTGCGCACCTTGAATCCGTATGACTTTGAGGCCATTGCCGCATCGGTGACTAAAACCAGCCGCGTGCTGATTGTGCATGAGGACATGCTGAGCTGGGGCTACGGCGCGGAGATCGCCGCGCGCATCGCCAGCGAGCTATTCGACAAGCTGGATGCGCCGGTGGAACGGCTGGGCGCCAAAGACACCTTCGTTGCCTACCAGCCGGAGCTTGAAGATGAAATCCTGCCGCAGGCGGAAGACATCTTCCAGGCGGCGCTCAAGCTGCGCAACTACTAACTGTTTCCAGCAGGAAAGGCCCGTCCATAGTGGACGGGCCTTTTGTTTTACTGCCACCAGATATCAGTTTTTGTGGATGTAGATGCTGCCGTTGACCGTCTCCAGGCTGATCGTTTCACCACCCGAGCCCAGGTTGGCGTCGGCATTCGCGCCGGGCCCGTAGCGCGAGGTCTCTACCGAGAGCGGCAAATCACTGTGAATCTTACCAGTGGTGGTGCTGGCCTTTACATGGGCGTTGATGTTGGCCGGGACCTGGATGCTGACCGTGCCGTTGACGGTGTTCAACTTGACGCGATGGCCGCCAGTGACGAGTGAGGCCTTCGCCTCGCCGTTTACAGTCTCTAGGCTCAGCTCGTCGGCCGCGCCCCAAACCTCCACATTGCCGTTCACGGTTTCGGCCTTGATGCGCCCCGAGGGGCCGTCAATCCTGACATTGCCGTTGACGGTTTCCGCCTTGAAGATGCGCGCGCCGCGGGGAACATGAATGTTGTAATCAACCTTGCCGGAGTTGTTGGAGTGTTCGGGCAGTTTGGTCTCCACGTTGATGGAATGGCCGCTGCCGTTGACCTCAATGCGTGCCTCGCGCAGTTTCTCCTCGCTGCGGGCGGTTTTGACGGCGTCAATCTGTGCCTCGTTGCGATCCCAGGCGGTGATGGTGATGTTGCCGTTGACGTTCTTGACCGTCAGGCTGCCGATGGCATCCATGGGGACCGTCTTGTGGAACTCCTCGCGCACCTCGGCCAGGGCGGGCAGCGTCAACAGCGCGGTGAGCGCCACGGCAAATAGGATGTTCTTGCTCCATTGCAGCATCGATATCTCCTCCATGGCCGCCGTTGTGGCGGCATCATCTCGTAAGGTCAACCTAGCGGAAAAAGCGGTAGCGCAGCAGATGCCACACGGCCGCCACTCCATCCGACCAGTTGATCTTTTTGCCCTCAGCGTAGGTGCGTCCGTGGTAGCGGACCGGCACTTCATAGATACGCGCCTGCGTGTTGGCAAGTTTCACGGTCATCTCGGTTTCCATGCCAAAGCGCGGACTTTTCAGATTGAGCGAGGTTATCAGGTCGCGGCGCAGCACCTTGTAACAGCAGGTTACGTCGCGCAGCCGGATGCCGGTAATTGCATTACAAAGTATTGAAAATAAACGGTTAAGAATGTAGCGGCCATAGCGTGGCACACGCTGCGAACCGAGGTGGAAGCGATTGCCGTACACGGCGTCGGCATGGCCTTCCAGAATCGGTTTCAGCAGCTCGGGGTAATCCTCCGGGTCGTATTCGAGGTCGGCGTCCTGGATGAGCACCAGTTCGCCCGTGGTGGCTGCCAGTCCGGTCTGTACGCAGGCACCTTTGCCGCGATTCCGGGGGTGCAGGAGAAGCGCGATGGTGTCGGTTGGCGCCAGAGGTAGGGAATTCAGTAGATCGCCCTGTAGCAGCTCGCGTGTGCCATCCGTGCTGGCATCATCCACAATGAGAATTTGCTTGTGTAGCGGCGTAGTGGGCTGGGCGCAGACGGCGCTCAGCAGGGGCAGCAGCGTCGCGCGCTCGTTAAAGACGGGCACAATGATGGTCAGCGTGGAGTACTGCGGCACGGGCCCGGCCAGAACGTCATTCGGAGTGAGTTGCGCGGGTGTTATCTCTCCGCGATTGGCCGTCATGCACACGCTCCTCCCACGGGAGGATTGTACACGCCGGGCGATGCACGCCAAGAGTGAAGCAATGGCAAAACCTCGCGGCTTATCCCAGCAACTTCAGCGAGCCGGGATTGCGAAAGCCGGGAAAGAGATGCTCCGGGTGCGGATTGCCCAGTTGGCGGGCGACCATCTCGCTCATCACGGTGCGGAAGTCGGTGGTCAGCGCCAGGTCGCGCTGCTGGTAGAGTTGCTCCGGAGCAAGTCCCGGCCAGCGTCCGTAGACTTTTCCGCCGCGCACCGGCCCACCGAGCACAAACATCACGTTGGCGTGGCCGTGATCGGTGCCGCGCGTGCCATTCTCGCGCGCCGTGCGGCCGAACTCGCTCATGGTGACCACCACGGTGTCATCGGCCAAGGGGCCGAGGTCCTGCCAGAAGGCCGCCAGTGAGCCGCTGAACTCCTTGAGCAGGTTGTTAAGCTGGCCCTCGCTGGCGCCCTCGTTGACGTGATGATCCCAGCCGCCGATATCGGTAAACGCCACCTGTACGCCCAGGTTGGCCTTCATCAGTTGCGCCGTCTGCCGCATGGCATCGCCAAAACGTCCCTTGGGATAGTTGACTCCGGCGGCAGGTTTGTACTTGGCGGGATCGGCGGACTTCAGCATTTTGACGGCGTCAAAGGTTTCACGGGCGGTGCCGTGCAAAACGGCGTCCACGCTTTGTGCGTACATGGATTCGAAAGTGTTGGTCAGCGGCTGCGACTGCGGAGTGCGCGGCGCCACGCCAAAATCATTCAGGCTGCCCAGGGCCACGGCCGGGAAGCTGCCGCTCAACATGCGGGGCAGCGAAGTTCCCAAAGCCACGCCGCGAAAAGCCGGCGGCACTGAGCTTTCAGCAGAGGTCGCGGAGAGTGCGCGATTCAGCCAGCCGTCCTCGGTGCTCTTTACGCCCGGCGTGCCGCTCTCCATGTAGTCCTGCGCGTCAAAGTGAGAGCGTGTTTCATCCGGAGAACCGGCGGCGTGGATGATGGCCAGGTGTTTCGCGTCCCACGCGGGACGCAGGGCGGCCATGCCGTGATGCAGCCCGAAGAAGCCATCGAGATCGAGTACATCTTTCTTCTGGATGGCGATGGTCGGACGCATGGTGTAGTAGTTGGGCTCACCGTGCGGCACCACGATGTTGAGTCCGTCGGCGGCGCCGCGCTGGAAGATGACCACCAGCCGCTTGTTTGTCGCCGAGCCGGTGGCGGCCATTGCAGCCTGCGCCAGGAACGACGGGATGGCCGCCATGCCCACCACGGTCATTGCGCCATTCTTCAAAAAGATTCGCCGCGTGATTGCCATCTGCATTCTCCTATTGCCGTGCGACAAGCATTGCTATTAACGCCGCTGAAATTCCGGTGAGCCGAGGATGAGTCCGGCCACAGCCCCGGCGTTGATTGGCCGCGGAGGGTCATCCAGCTTGCGTCCGCTGATTGCCGGATCGTTCCTCTGCTGTGCAATCGTTTGATGTGTCTGCGGGCTGACGCCGCCGGGGACCAGTGCAAACTCCAACCGTGTTTGCACGTCGAGATCAGGGTCGGGCTTTGCCGCCATGGCAGGGGGCTTTGCGTCTACGGTCTTCGCTTCGGCCAGCTTAGCCGCATCCAGCTTGATGCCGCCCAGCCGTCCATTACCAAGGGCCAGCGCAAAGTTCAAGCGGTTCAGCAACGCGCCGGAATTCACCCAGCTCTCGGCCTTCATCGAATAGCCCGTGGGCGGCTGCGCTCCGTAGAGCGGCATGCCGAGGCGATTCAGTGCGTCGCTGATGGGCTGAACCTTCGTCACATCGGCATTCGTTGCGCGCAGGGCGCTCACCATAAATTCCAGCGGTGTCTTCACCTTGGCGCGGAAGTACCGCCGCTGCCAGAACTCCGGTGAGCGCAGCATGGTGGTGAGCACCTGGCGAATGTCGCCATCGCTGGTTTGGAATGTGTACGCCATGCGCTCCACCAGTGCCTCGGGCGGTGCGTCACTGACGAAGCGCTGCGCCAGCTTGGTGCAGATAAAGTGCGCTGTGGCCGGGTGCGCCGCCAGCATCTCCAGCGCGGCTTCGCCCTCACGCTGTCCGTTTTCATGGAAGACCCTGCCCAGCACCACCTTGTCGCCGGGCTCGTGGCGCGCCTCGCGGAAGATGAAGCCTCCGCCATCACGCGGCTCTTCCAAGGTCCATCCGGTCAACACTCGCGCCAGCTCGGTCACGTCACTTTGCGTGTAGCCGCCGTTGACGCCCAGGGTGTGCAACTCCATCACCTCGCGCGCGTAGTTCTCGTTCAGTCCCTGGTTGGGCTTGCCGTTTTTGTTGCGCCCGGCGGCCTTGCTGTCCGGTCCCACGCTCTGCCAGTTGTCCAGGTACCAGAGCATGGCGGGACTTTTGGCCGTGGCCATCAGCAGATCGCGGAACTTGCCCAGGGCGTTGGCGCGGATGACGTCACGCTCGTAGCTGGTGACAAGGTAGCGGTCGGCTCCCTTGCCCAGGTAGATGTTGAAGTGGTTGAACCAGAAGTCGGTCATTACCTCCAGCAGTTGACGCTCGCTGTAGGTGGCGCGCAGGAGTTTACCCTGCATCAACTCGTTGTTGACCACGCCGACGGGGTTCTCCAGCGAAAGCAGCAACTCCTTCTGCTCGGGAGTCATGTCACTGGTCAGGCGCTCGCGGTCGTCTCCGGTGACGGCCCTCCAAAAGCCGCGGCGCTCATCGGGATCCATCGCGGCAAGAGTCTGCACGCGCTGCGCGGCCGGCTGCTCCAACAGGTCCAGAGCGCGGCTGCGGGCGTGCTCACGGGCGGCCTGGCGCTGCTCGCGCTTCTCGGCCGTCAGGTCATCGGGATTGGTTCCCAGAAGGTCGGCGTTTTCTGCAAGGCGCGCATTCTTGGCTTCCTTCTTCTGATTCAGTCGCGCAATGCCGCTGGTGTAAACGGCTTTGAGCTGCGCATCCTTGGGCATGGGCAGCTTGCCATCGGCAACGGCCTTCAGCACCTGGTCGGGAGGGAAGTTGCGCACCATCTCCGCGGCGCTCATGCGCAAAGTTCGATAGGGATCAAGGCGCGCGTCGAGTGCATGATCGTCAATCTTTTCCGGCCGCATCTGCTGGGCAATCCACTGATCCACGCCGAGGCTGAGCACGCGATCCACGTCGCCGGGGCGCGCGCCAAAGGTCAGGCGATTCAGCAGATGCTCGGCGCGCTCACGCTCGTCCATGGGCTGCTGCGCGGCGGGGGGAGCTTTGGGCTTTTTGTCCTTGTGACTGGCGGCCAGGGCATTGGTTGCCGGCAACGCCAGGGCCAGTGCCAGCGCAAAGATCAGCGGTTTCTTACAGGTCATTACAGTCTCCCGGGCAAGGATACACGGATGATATCCACTGCTATGAACCCCGCACGGGAGAAAAGTTACGCGGGGCAATCAAAGGGGAGGGCAGGAGGAGGGCATGGGTGCTAAAAGATCTCCGTCAGCAGGGCAAAGCGCTCCACGGTCAGTAACTTCTGGGCGGGCGGAGCGGTGCATATCTCGGCTTGCTCCAGCACCCATGTGTCTGCGTGGGGAATAAACACGGCGTTGAGGCCGGCGGCGATGGCGGGGTTGATGTCAGACTTTGGACTGTTTCCGACCATCCACGTCGTTGCTCGATCCAGCCCGTAGCGGGCGACGATGCCTCCGTAGCTCTCACGGTTTTTCTCCGCCACGACCTCAACAGCCTCGAAGAATTGCTTTAGCCCGCTGCGCTCCACCTTGCCGGTCTGCTCGGCCACGTTTCCCTTGGTCACCAGCAGCAGGCGATGGCGCGCGTGCAACTGCTCCAGCGTGGGGCCAACGTGCTTCAGCAACTCGATTGGCTGCTCGGCGATGGTGCGTGCAATGCCGTGGATGGCCTCATGCAGAGCGGGCGTCACGGGCTCCACGCTGAGATGTTCAAAGGTGGCCACCAGCGCAGCGGTGAAGGTGTGCAGCCCGTAGCCCAGCTTCTGTATGTTGTCGTGCTCCACCTGGTTGAGCTTCTGCCGGACTTCGGCTGGCGTGTAATGCCGGTGGTTGAGGAAGCTGATGAACTCGGCGATGGCGCGCTCGAAGTAAATGTTGTTCTCCCACAGCGTGTCGTCGGCATCGATCATCAGCGTCTGGCGGGGCGACTTGTAGAGCGGTGAAGGCATCTCCTCCCCAGTGTATCCGAGGGCGCGCTATTGGGACTGCGGCGGGCAGCAAAAAGCCCCGCACGGGACGGGGCTTTTCAATTCGGTGAAAGTAATCGACTAAACCTTATTGAGCTCGGCACGCTCGCTGACCCACTCCAGGTGGATCTCCTGCGGGATGATGCCTTTTTCGTGGCCCATTTCGAGCAGCTTGGCCACGGCCAGGCGGCCGTCGTCGCCGTAATCCAGGGTGCGCTCGTTCACATACATGCCAACAAACTTGTCGGCGTCGCGCGTGTCCAGATCGCGGGCAAACTGCATGGCGTACTCGAGTGCTTCCTCGCGGTGGTCGAGTGCGTGCTGGATGCTGTCGCGCAGGGCCTTGCAGACCTTGGCAATGACTTCCGGTCCGAGGGTCTTGCGGATGGCGTTGGCGCCCAGGGGCAGCGGCAGGCCGGTCAGGTCGCGCCACCACTTACCCAGGTCGAGGATGCGGTGCAGGCCGCTCTTATCGTAGGTAAGCTGGCCTTCGTGAATGATGAGGCCGGCGTCAAAGCGGCCTTCCAGCACGGCCGGGATGATCTTGTCGAACTCGACGACCTCGGTCTCCACGTTGGGTGCGAAGAGGCGCAGCGCCAGGGTGGCGGTGGTCAGCGTACCCGGAATGGCGATCTTGACCTTCTTCACGTCATCCAGCGAGAGCGGCTTGGAGGCGATGATCATTGGGCCGTAGCCGTCGCCCACGCTGCCGCCGCTGGGCATCAGCGCATAGTTGTGCTGAACATAAGGGTAGGCGTGGAAGCTGATGGCCGTCACGTCGAAATAGGCCTCGCTCATCGCCTTGTGGTTCAGGGTCTCAATGTCGCAAAGCACGTGCGTAAACTTCATTCCCGGCACGCGGACCTTGTTTGTGGCCAGCCCGTAGAACATGAACGCATCGTCCGAGTCCGGACTGTGCGCAATTTTGATCTCGATCGTTTCGTCAGACGTATTGCTCATAACCCTTTTTTCCGGGACCCAATTGGTCCCCCGATGAAATTGCAAATCCAGCCACCGCACGGTGTTGCCGTGTCGGCGCCGGGAAAATATTGACTGGTGGAGGCCGGGGAATCCTGCTTCCGGCGCAGACCGTCTTACCGCGGAGTCGCTTCCGTATTCGAGGGCGCCTCTATGGGCGGTACCTCTGGATGCAACCTGCGCTCTTTCATGTGCTTCCGTACGCGCAAAGCCACCGCGATCGCCACCCAAACCAGAGCGGCCGACGAAAGCACAGTTACCGCGAACAGAACCTTAATCATCACAAGGTTCTAGCATACCAGACTGAGAGCGGACGGCGCAGTACTTACCTGTGCATTGCGGCCTCAATATCCTCCGGCGTATGAGGCAGATCTGCCGTTAGATTCACCACTTTACCGCTCTCATCAATCATCACAATGTCTTCAATGCGTACGCCGATTTTTTCCTCCGGAATGTAGATTCCCGGCTCCACGGTAAAGACGTCGCCCTTGTCCACCGGCCCGGCTCCCACATCGTGAACCTCCAGCCCGACGCGATGGCCCAGTCCGTGGATGAAGTACTTGCCCAGCGGCTCACCGTGCAAGTCCTTGCCATGGGTGTTGATGTAGTCGTAAGCCACCTTGTAGAGCGACTCCGGCTCGCGCCCAACGAGCGTGCTTGTGCCCGGCTGGATGGCCTTGAATACCGCCTGCTGCGCTCCCAGCACGACGTTGTAAATCTCCCGCTGGCGTGGAGTGAAGTGTCCGCTGGCGGGCAGCGTGCGAGTTATGTCACTGGCGTACATGCCGTACTCGCCGGCCACGTCGATCACCACCAGGTCGCCATCCTGAATCTGGCGCGTGTTGTCTGCATAGTGCAACACGGTGGAGTTCGGCCCGGAGCCGACAATGGGTGAGTAGGCCTCGCGCTCACAGCCGGCGTCCATGTGCCGGTACTGCATCAGCGCTGCAATTTGGTACTCGTACAGGCCCGGGCGCATGGCCTTCATGGCCTCGCGGTGGGCGGCCTTGCTGGCATCGGTGGCGTGGCGGATGCGCTCGATCTCGCCACGATCCTTATGCTTGCGCAGCTCGGCCACAAAGCCGCTCACATCCTCGTAGTGGGCAAAGCCGAAGGCGTTGGCCCGCGCCAGCCACTCCATGGGGCCAGTGGACGGCGTCGTCTGTGGCGAGGGCTTGACGCCCGTATATACCTGGGCGCGCGCCGGCACCACGCTGGCGATAAGCTCGCGCATCTGGTCCAGCGATGTAACACGGTCAAAGCCTGTCAGTTCGGCGGCCTTCTCGTCTCCGGCGGCGAGCTTTGGCCCGGTCCACTTCTCCTGCGTGCGGTTGTGCGGCGGAAGAAACAACACCTCGGTGTAGGGCCTTGCCGGAGCATCGCCCGTGGCAGGCACCTCGGGGGCAATCAGCAGTGCCGCGCCGGGTTCGGCCCAGCCGGAGAGGTAAAAGAAGTCGTTGTCCTGGCGATAGCCGTAGAGAGCGCTGGGGCCTTCCTCTTCCACGCCGCCGAAGAGCACTACCACTCCGCTGCCCACCAAGTGGGAGAGCGCCACGCGCCGCGCGCGATAATCCGCACCGGGCTGGCGGTCGATGGCCAGCAGCGGCGCGGTGAGAGCGAAAAGTGAGAGGACAAGCAGAAAGGACGTGAGCGTCCGATTCATTTTCATGGAGCCGAGTATAAACCCGGCTCCCGGGTGGGGCCAGCCGCGCCGTTGGGCGGCTAGACTCCCACCGGGAAGGGCTTGATATGTTCTTCCTCGTTGCTGCGCTTGATGCCGCTGAAGAAGTCGAAGCGGCCTTGCAAAAGCGACATCAACCCCGTGTACCAGTATCCGTACACAAACAGGATGAGGAAGGGAACCGTGATGTAGTTCTCATTGGCAATTGCGTACCAGACGGTGCTGGCGAAGTATGTGCCCACGGCCAGTTCGATCCACGGGATGAGGCCGAGGCGCTTGCGATATTTTTTGGCGGCCTTGACGGCCATGCTCTTTTCGCCCTTGGTCTGCACGCTGTACTTCGGAGTGCGGGCAAAGGCCGTCTGTTTGCCCACCAGCGCCTCAATCACACCCTTGCTGTTGGTGATGGTCAGGCCGATGCCAAGCGCCATCAGGAAGGGCAGATAGAAGAACGTCCGCCACCAGCGCGTGGGGAACAACTCCTTTTGCGAAACCAGGTAAAAGCTGGAGATGCTGAAGGTCGAGGCCAGAAATAGCGGCACGTCGATGTACATCATCTGGAACCAGCCCTGGTAGAAGCGGATGACCATGGCGGGCAGCAGCAGCACGCTGAGCGCGATCATCAGCGGGTAGCTGATATTGGCCGTCAGGTGGTACCAGGCCTCGATCTTCTCGTGCAGGCTGACGTCGGACTTCATCACCTTGGGCAGGTCCTTGATGGAGCACTGGATCAGTCCCTTGGCCCAACGCACCTGCTGCGTCTTGAAGGCCGTCATCTCAATGGGCAGCTCGGCCGGACACTCCACGTCCTGTAAATAGAGGAACTTCCATCCCTTGAGCTGGCAGCGGTAGCTGAGGTCGGTGTCTTCGGTCAGCGTGTCATGCTGCCATCCTCCGGCCTCCTCAATGGCCTTGATGCGCCACATGCCGGCCGTGCCGTTGAAGTTGAAGAAGACTCCGGCGCGCGAGCGGCCGCCATGCTCCAGCACAAAGTGGCCGTCCAGCAGAATGGCCTCGACCTCGGTGAGGAACGAGTAGTGGCGGTTGATGTGCGTCCAGCGGGTCTGCACCATGCCGATGCCGGGCTCGGCGAAGTGGTGGATGACCCGCATGATCCAATCGGCGGGCGGGGTGAAGTCGGCGTCGAAGATGGCGACGAATTCGCCCTTGGCAGTCTTCAGGCCGTTTTCCAGCGCACCGGCCTTGAAGCCGCTGCGGTCGGTGCGGTGGACATGCACGATGTCATGGCCTTTGGCGCGATAACGCTCCACCACCTCGGCGGCTACCTTGACGGTCTCGTCCGTGGAGTCGTCGAGTAACTGGATGTCCAGACGATCTCGCGGGTACTCCAGCGAGCAGATGGATTCCACCAGGCGCTCCACCACGAACTGCTCGTTGAAGATAGGCAGCTGAATGGTGACGCGCGGCAGCTCGGCAAAATGCTGCTTCGGCTCGGTCGTCTTGTTTTTCCGGTACTTGTAGTACATCCAGACGAGCTGGTAGCGGTGGAAGCCATAGCTGGCCAGGATGATGAGCACGATGAAGTAGGGGATCAACAGCGCCAGGTCAAATCCGTTGAGCTGGTACAGCCCCTTGAAGGCAGGATTGGTCTGTTTCTGCAGGAACTGCACCACCGGGTTGGCCCGGGGGGCAAGCGCGAGAATGGCCGCGAAATGAGTCAGCAAGAGGATATCCCCAGGGATGCTAGGTTGCTGCCAGGGCCTGGGTGGTTGCGCCACCTGGCCTTTACGCCCTGATTGTACCCGAAGCGGAGGTGCATCCCATTGTGGGGAAACATTCGACGGCAAAACAAAGGCTGGTAGGCTCACCCCGGATTGTGAGTTAAGTCACAGTCATTTTGTTCATATCGTAGTGCAATGGCAGATGGAAAATACTGTCTCCCGCTTGATACGGCCGCAGCCAATTGCCGGTCGCCGGGCGGGGTCTGCTCCACAGAGCAGGCAGTCATTTTCCATAAAGGGTATTTCTAAAGAGCATTCATACTGGGCAGATTTAGCACGGCTGCACTCATCCTTGGAGGACCGGTTTATGAATCGTATCAAGGTGACGGTGGACGGCAACGAAGCCGCCGCTTTCGTCGCACACAAAACCAACGAAGTCATTGCGATTTACCCGATCACGCCGAGTTCGCCGATGGGCGAATTCAGCGATCAATGGTCCTCTGACGGCCAGCCCAACATCTGGGGCTCGGTGCCGCAGGTGATGGAGATGCAGAGCGAGGGCGGCGCCGTAGCGGCCTTGCACGGGGCTTTGCAGGGCGGCAGCCTGGGCACGACCTTCACCAGTTCGCAGGGCCTGCTGCTGATGATCCCCAACATGTACAAGATCGCCGGTGAGTTGACGCCATGCGTCATCCACGTGGCCGCCCGCGCCGTGGCCGCGCAGGGACTTTCCATCTTTGGCGATCACCAGGACGTGATGGCCGTGCGCCAGACGGGCTGGGCTCTTCTGGCCAGCAACAACGTGCAGGAGGTGATGGAC
>CAINND010000078.1 GCA_903851035.1 uncultured Acidobacteriota bacterium
ATTGGAGCTGGCGAAGGGATTTGAACCCCCGACCCTCTGATTACAAATCAGATGCTCTACCAGCTGAGCTACGCCAGCCCATCCAGAACGCTTCCCGCTGCCAAGCGCTGGAGAATCCGAACCGGCGTCTGGGACTCCGAAAGTGAAGATAACACGCAGCCGAAAGCCCGTGCAACCCAACGTCCCACACCGGTGCCAGGTGCCGCTGCCCAGGGCCGCGGCCAGGAGGGAGCCCAAAGGCCCGAATCCGCCGCAAACTCTTCGGCCGCAACGGCCCGGCAGGACTACAACACCCGCCGGATGCTATGATTCGGCACCGCACATGATATTACCTGAAAAGCCCCAGCAGGGCTACCCGGACCCCGAATGAAAGCTCGCCGCCGCATACTGATTATCACGCTCTGCGTGGCCGTGTTTCTGGCCGCCGTCGCCATGGTGGTGCTGCTGCGCAAAAAGGCCGCGCCGGAAGCCGCTCGCCTGCTGCCGGAAGCCGATGCCGTGCTCTATGTGGACTTTGGCACCGTGCGCAGCCTGACCAGCTTCGATCAAACTCCGCTGCCCGCACTGGCGCCCGGCTACGACAAGTTCGTCAAAGACACGGGCTTCAGCTTTGAGCGCGATCTCGACGAGGCCGCCATGGCCGTGCATCGCGGACGCAGCCGCGGCGAGACCCGTTACAGCGAGGTGCTGGTCGGACGCTACGACCAGACCAAGCTCGGCCAGTACCTGCACCAGCACTCCAAAAGCACGGAGAGCTATCGCGACATCGACATCTACTCCATTCCGGTGGAAGAGCGCACCGTGCGCGTGGCCATGCTGGCCATTGATACCGTCGCCATCAGCAACGTCGAAGATGTCGCGGTCATTCACGGCATCATCGACCGCTTCCGCAAGGTGGCCCTGCCCTTTGGCGGACCCACGTTGGTGCGCCTTTACTTCCCCAAGGTTCCGCTCGGCAGCCTGCTGTGGTCCATTGCGCGGCTGCCCGCCACACAGCATGGCCCGCACGGCCAGCCCTCGTTCTTTTTGCCCGGAGGAATCGAGATCGGTCTGCCCGGGCAGAGCGACGTCGTGGTCAGCCTGCGCATGTTGACCACCATCCACGCCCGCGCCGAGTTCTACACGCAAAGTGAGGACGCGGCGCGCAACTTTACCGAGCAGACCAACGCCTTCCTCAACATCTTTCGCGGACTGGCCGCCAACAGCCCGGCGCACCCGGCCGATGCCGACGTGAAGGCCGTCTTCGACTCGATCAAAATTACGCAGAAGGGCGACCGCGCCGAGGTGCTGGCCACCATTCCGCCCAGCTTCCTGCGTAAACTGGTCCGCGACCCAGCCGGCAACGCCATTACGGGCGAAGCCGCGGCACCGCAGAAGAAGTAGGCTGCCACGCGCGGCACCGGCTTTGTGTTTCAATACCCTTCGTGCTGCTGCAGATAAAAAACCTGAGCGTGGAGTTCCCCACTGGCCGGGAGGCCAGGCGCAACAACGCAGCGCGGCTGATGGCCGTGCGCGATCTCTCGCTAACCCTCAATGCGGGCGAAACCCACGCCCTGGTGGGCGAATCCGGCTCCGGCAAAAGCGTCACCTCGCTGGCCATCATGGGCCTGTTGCCACCACAGGCGCGCATCACCGGCAGCATACAACTGGAGGGCCGCGAGCTGACCACCTCCACCGCGCGCGAGCTGCAGCAACTGCGCGGCCAGCGCATGGCCATGATTTTTCAGGAACCCATGACCGCACTCAATCCCGTGATGCGCGTGGGCGACCAAGTTAGTGAGGCCCTGCGCGCCCACGATCCTTCTCTCGTGCGCACAGAGTTGCATAAGCGCGTAGTCGAGGCCCTGCGCGAGGTTGCCATCCCGGAGCCCGAACTGCGCGGGCGGCACTATCCGCACCAGCTCAGCGGAGGCCAGCGCCAGCGCGTGATGATCGCCATGGCCATCATCAACCGTCCCGCGCTGCTGATTGCCGATGAGCCGACGACGGCCTTGGACGTGACGGTGCAGGCGCAGATTCTGGATTTGCTGGCCGAGTTGCGCCAGCGGCTGGGACTGGCCATGCTCTTCATCTCGCACGACCTGGCCGTGGTGGGGCGCGTGAGCGATCGCATCAGCGTGATGTATGCCGGAGAGATTGTGGAATCGGCTTCGGCACGGGATTTGTTTGCCGCCCCCGCGCACCCTTACACGCGCGGACTGATGAACTCCATCCCCACGTTGCGCACGCCGCGTAATCTGCCCTTACAGGCCATTGAAGGCTCGATGCCATCGCCAGGAGAGCTGCCGCCGGGATGCTCGTTTGCGCCGCGCTGCCCGCTGGCCAGCCAGGAGTGCGTGGCCGCCGAGCCCGCACTGCGAGAGATGAAGGCGGGGCATTGGGTACGGTGCGTTAAGGCGTAGGTCTGTTTCCTATTTCTTGAACAACGGAGTCGGTCCTGTAAACGGCGGTACGAACTTAGTCTCCACGTTCATCTCCATTGGCATCGGCAGGCCATCACATGTCGCGGGCGAATACTTCCAATCACGAACTGCTTCCTTCGCAGCTCGATCAAAATCTCCGCCAGGGCCCGACAGCAAGGAGAGCACTTTTACCTTTCCACGTTCTGTCACCAAAATATGCAGCCGGGCAGATTCGTTATGCGGCAATCCAAAAGAGCGTATCCAAATATCATCCGGAATTTGAGGTAGCATACCCGCGAGCATCTTCGGAGGTACAACGGCTCCCGCACACCCTGCGATTGTTGGCGGCAGGCCTTGGTCGTTATTTGGCCCCGGGGCAACAGTCTGATTCTCTTTCATACCTGTAACCCGGCTCGGATTTTTTCCGTACAGGTGGAAGTTAATCTCCATGTAAACTTCAACCGCAACCGGAGCGCCGTTTCGAAGCGCTGGAGCGAACTCCCATTGCTTTGCCGCCTCAACGGCGTTTGCGTCAAGCCCCATCCCCAGGCTCCGAACCACAGTAATATCCATCGGCTTCCCATTGGCATCCACCACTAAATCCAATAGAACCATGCCCTGATATTTGTGTTTCCTTGCCTCCTCCGAGAAGACCGGCTGTACCCGCTTGAGTATCCTCGGTGCAGTCACTTCCTTGCCCACGTGATACACCTGCGGCAGCCGTTCGAAGTCCAGGTTCAGCACCGGGTAGTCGATCCACTCCTTGTAGTCGTAATGCCACCACTCGTTCGGGATTGGCTCGAAGCCCTCGCTGAGCATGGCTTCGCGCAGAATTTTGCGATGCGCGCGCTCTTCCTCCGTGCCGCCCGCGTAGTTGCTGTGCGCGCGCTCGGTCATCTCGTCGTAACCGCTGGGCATGGACACGGGCTGGCCGGTTTTCAAATCGTAGAGAGTTAAATCCACGGCGCAGCCGCGGTTGTGGCGGCTGCCTTCGATTGGGTTGGCAACGTAGTCATGCAGTGCGGGCGGGGTGGCATCCCAGAAGATTTTGGTCACAAACCACGGGCGATAGCCGTCAAAGACAATGAGTCCATATCCCTGCTTTTTCAGCTTCTCCGACACG
The DNA here is from genome assembly GCA_903851035.1 of uncultured Acidobacteriota bacterium. Lineage (GTDB taxonomy): Bacteria > Acidobacteriota > Terriglobia > Terriglobales > Acidobacteriaceae > TOLSYN. The sequence continues at coordinate 3,526 of CAINND010000078.1, forward strand.
CGTCGCAGAGCCATTGCAGCGGGCAATTGCAAAAACGCGCGCGCCTGGGTGTACACCGGCGTACCCAGAAAGTTGTTGGCCGTGGCGTAGTGGATGTCGAGATGGATGGGATCGTCTTTGGCCGTGCCCAGTTCCAACAGCAGAGGCTTGCGATACTCCCATTTCTCGGCGGGCGGCGTGGCCTTCAGCGCCAGCTCGCGCAGCTCCGCTATGGGGCGCAGCGGAACTATTGCGGCAGACGCGGACTGCCCACCGGCGTTCGCGGCCGGTGCGCTCGAGGCTGTGTTGGGCGCACTTTGCGCCAGCAAAAAGGTAGAGAGTAAAAGGCCCAGGACGGCGGCAGGGACAGCCGGACGGACAGCTCGCAGGCGCCACATGCATCAAAGTGTAGCGCCATTCGGTTGTGCAGGATAGCCCCGGCGGAAGGCTCCGGCTTGGCCTGAAAACAGCGGCAGAGCGTATCATTACTCGCGAGCCAATACGCGTGCCAATCCGCGAGCCAAAATGGCGAGCGACGGCGACCGCAACTGCGATCCGCTTGGCTGGATTCGCACACTATTTGGGCGGGCATGGCAGCGGCCTTAGGCGCGCGCGCTCCGCCCGGCGGGCAGTGGATGGCCTTGGCCAGCCTTGCCGCGCAAAAGGAGTTTTATGTTCGGCTACACGCGCTATAACTACGAACGCTTCCGCCGGGAGATGCTGGAGGGCGAATCCAGCGGCCGCTGGGAGCGCGCACCCGAGCCCGGCGACACGGCTCCGGATTTTGAGCTGCGCTCGCTCGATGGCGAAACCGTGAAGCTCTCGTCCTACAAGGGCCGGCGCAACGTGGTCATCACCTTCGGCTCCGCCACCTGCCCGCAGACGGCGGCCAGCATTGCCGGACTGCGCGGATTGCACCGCGAGTTCCCGGCGGCCGACGTGGCATTCCTGTTTGTCTATGTGCGGGAGGCGCACCCCGGCGCCAACCTGCCACCGCACCGCTCGCTGGGCGACAAGGCCTCGGCGGCCATGCTGCTGCGCGATCAGGAGCAGATTGACTGGCCCATCCTGGTGGATGAGCTGGGCGGAGAGGTGCATCGCCTGTACGGTGCGCTGCCCAACGCCAGCTTCCTGGTGGATAAGAGCGGACGCATCGCCTACCGCTCGCTGGCCTCGCATGGGCCATCGCTGGCGGCGGCCCTGGAAGAGCTGCTGGAGCGTGAAAAGGAAAGCGGCGTGGATCACGCCATCGTCTGCGGCGGCGAGGACGCGGTAACGCCCTCCATGAAGACCTTCCTCAACGCCTACCGCGCCATCGAGCGTGGCGGATACGACGCGGTGGTCAACTTCCGCGGTGAGCTGGGCATGCCGGGCCGGGCGCTGCTGCGCGGCGGACGCATCGCGCGCCCCATGGTGGAGCATCCGGCCATCACCGTGGGCGTGGCCGTGGGCGTGCTGGCCGCCGTCGGCGTGGGACTGTGGGCTGGCTACGCACTGCGCAAAAAACGCTTCAACAACCGTCCCTACACGTCGTGGAAGAAGCTGGAAAAGCGCGGCATGAGCGAGGACGAGGACTACACGGCGATGGGCATATAGGCTGTTCGCGTAGTGAGAAATAACTTTTATGGCGCGGAGTTCACACTCCGCGCTCTTCTTTTTTGCCCCATTTCCTTCCACAGCCCGTCGCTCGCCGCTGGAACCGCCGGGGACTACACTGCGTATCAGCCGACAATGGCCGTGCTGCGCCTGCGCAATGGGTGCGGGTGGCGCGTCCATTGTCTTCAGCCCCTCCCCACAATGCGCGGAGCGGGCGCGAAAGGATCATCATGCGATTCCTGAAATATGCCGCGCTGCTCGCGACACTGTGTACGGCGACATTGTCCCTGGCCCAGGCGCAGCCCACGGCCCAGAAGGGCCCGGAGCTTGCCGACATCAACCGCTCGGTGGAACCCTGTAGGACTTTTACGAATTTGCCAACGGCGCCTGGCGCGCCGCCAACCCAATCCCGGCTAGCATGCAACGCTGGAGCCGCCGCTGGCAGGCCGGTGAGAGCAACAAGGACCGCCTGAAGATCATTGCCGAAGAAGATGCCGCGCTCAAAAACCAGCCCGCAGGCTCGGTAACGCAACAGGTGGGCGACTTCTACGCCAGTTGCATGGATGAAAAATCGGCCAACCGCCTCGGCATCAAGCCCCTGCAGCCCTACTTCAAGGAAATTGACTCCATGCAGAGCCGCGCGGACCTGGCGCGGGTCATCCTGCATCTGCACAACGAGGCGGTATTTGTTCCCTTTGGCGTCGTCGGTGGGCAGGATAATCACGAGCCCTCACAGGTGATTGCGCAGTTCTTTGCCAGCGGCCTGGGAATGCCGGACCGCGACTACTACCTGAAGACCGAGGAGCGCTTTGCCGATGCCCGCGTCAAGTACGTGGAGCACGTGCAGAAGATGTTCGAGCTGGCCGGCCGCTCGCCCGAGGATGCCAAGAAGATGGCCGCCACGGTGATGACCATGGAAACAGCAATGGCCAAGGCGACCCTTGATAACGTCGAGCTGCGCGACCCGGCGGCCACCGACCACAAGGTCAAGTTCAGTGACCTCAGCCAGATGGCTCCGCACTTTGACTGGGCCGCCTACTTCAAGGGCGCGCAGATCTCCACGGCCGACCTGAACGTGGATCAGCCCAAGTTCCTCGCCGAATTCGACCGCCAGTACTTCAACCTGCCTCTAGCGGACTGGAAGATATACCTGAAGTGGCACGTGCTGAACGGCTCGGCCGGCGCACTCTCCGCGCCATTTGTGGAAGAGGATTACCGCTTTAACAGCGCCTACCTGGCCGGCACCAAGGAGATCAAGCCGCGCTGGAAGCGCTGCGTGGAGCAGGAAGATCAGTTGCTGGGCGAGGCCCTGGGACAGGAGTACGTCAAGCGCTACTTCCCGCCGGAGGCCAAGGCCCGCGTGCAGGAGATGGTCAAAAATATCCTCTCCGCCATGGGTGACACCATTCAGGGATTGGACTGGATGGGCCCGGAGACCAAGCAGAAGGCCCTGCTAAAGTTGAGCACCTTCACTCCCAAGGTCGGCTATCCCGACAAGTGGCGCGACTACAGCAGCATTCACATTGAGCGCGGCGCCTACTTTGACAACCTCGTCGAAGGCCGCCGCTTCTTCATCGCCGACGACCGCGCCCACATCGGCAAGCCCGTGGATCGCCAGCGCTGGGGCATGACGCCGCCGACCTCGGACGCCTACTACAATCCGCAGTTGAACGAGATCGTCTTCCCCGCCGGAATCCTGCAACCGCCCGCCTTCAGCATGGCCGCCAATGACGCTGTCAACTACGGCAGCATCGGCGTGGTCATGGGACACGAGGTCAGCCACGGCTTTGACGACCAGGGCGCGCAGTTTGCCGCCGATGGCAGCCTGAGCAACTGGTGGACCGCTGACGATCTGAAGAAGTTCCACGAGAAGACCGCCTGCGTCAGCAATCAGTTCGACGGCTACTTCATCGAGCCCAACATCCACCACAACGGCAAGCTGGTGCTGGGCGAATCCATTGGCGACCTGGGCGGTGCAAAGCTGGCCTACCTGGCCTTCCAGAAGTCGCAACAGGGCAAACCGCCGCTGCCGGTAATTGACGGCTTCACGCCGGAGCAGCAGTTCTTCATCGCCTGGGGACAGTTCCGCGGCGATGCCACCCGCCCGGAGACGCAGCGCCTGATGATTCAGGGCGACCCGCACCCGGTCGCCAAGTACCGCGTCATCGGACCGCTGTCGAATCTGCCAGCCTTCCAGAAGGCATTTAGCTGCGCGCCGGGCTCACCCATGGTTCGCCCGGCAGAGAAGCGCTGCGAGGTTTGGTAGAGAGCGGCTGGAATGCAATTAACAATCAGCGCGGGGTCACATCATGCGATCCCGCGCTGAACAGTATATTTAAACTACCTTCTATTTGATCGATTGATAGACGTCCAAAAGCCTTCTAAGGGGCGGAGGCAGTTGCCTCTTTTCTCTACGACGAAGAGCTTGTAGGTCTAGTTCCATCACTGGATCGCCGAATTCGTCCTTGCCAACTTCCTGCATCTGCATCCACTTACATAGTCTTTTGCCTTCGTGGGTCCACGCGGTTGCAAGAAAGTGTGACACCTTAACCTGATATTGAGTGGAGTAGTGAATGAGCTTTTCGAGAAAACCGGTAAACAGTTGTGCAAACGCTTGATCTAGAGGGCCTTCGCCTAGTTTTCTATAACGCGCTGAAATTGCAATTGACATAACATATATCTTGATTGTTTGTGACGATTCTGGGTAAGGAAGCAACGAATCTGGAGGTACCTGATTGTCTCTCACTTGTCCCGAGCGTATTGATTGGTAAAGATCATCTTCCACCGGCATCGCGTTGATATACCCGGCTGGGGTTCCGGTGTCGCGGTCTATCAGGAAGGTATAGATGTCGGGATTCGCTCGAATCCAAGACATCGACAATCCTCGCGAAATCTCTACATTCGCGTAGTTGGGTAGATTGCCGTAAACTTCTCCGTCAATCACTTCACCGCTGTGATCAAGGAGTCTACCAAAGACATCCGAATCGTCAATATCGTGCCCATGGAGCAACGCGAGCGGAGACGGGCGAGCACACAAGAAAGGAATCCAATGCTCCTTAATGTGCGGCCGCAGCAATGCGTCTGAATGATCGAAATACTCACAAGATACATTCTTAACCGCCGAGTTAAACCAATCAAACCCTCTCGATCCGCTGTCCCCCATATCGTCATTGACCATGCCAGCCACTCGCGGCCAATAATCCTGCTTACCATATTCATTCATCACTGAGGCAACTTGGCCACGACCAAAAACGGTGCTCCATTTGAAGTCTCGCGGGAGGATCGAACCAGTGAGGATCAGTTTGTCTAAGCGTATATCTTCAAACTTGAGCAGAGCGTTGCCAATAATCCAGGTCCCAAAGCTATGGGCGACTGCTGAAGGAAGCTTGTCATGGCTATCCAGATTAACCCCTCGATCCATGCCGATCATCTGGTGATACCACTTGTAAAAATTTTCGACCGCTTTGAGACGGCATCCCTTGAGCAAAAACTTGCCAACACCAAAGAAACCGTAATCAAAAGATTCCACTTTGCTAGGAGTACCGCTAACTACAGAGGCGAAAGTCTTCTGCCACTCTCCATGGGTTCTTATGCCATGGAGAGAAATCAATAGCGGAGGAAAGTAAGTATCAGATGAACTTGTCGACTTAGTGCCGGAAACAGTTCCTGTCATTTGAGGATTGTAGCTGCCAAGTTTGCTTGACAGAAGCAAAATCAAAAAGGCGCGAACTTTGCGATCCGCACCTTTGCTTTGAAACATTGCAACCTTGAAACTTTGAAACCCGCTTTTCCTACTTCACCAGCTGGCGAATCACGTACTGCAAAATCCCGCCGTGGTGGTAGTAGAGAACCTCCTGCGGAGTGTCAATGCGCAGAGTGGCCTTGAAGCTGGTGGTCTTGCCGCCGTCTCCCGTGGCTTTGACCTCCACGGTTTTGCCCGGCGCAAAGCTGGCCAGCGCCACGTCGAGTCCTGTGATCTCATAGCTCTCTTCGCCCGTCAGGCCGAGTGACTCCGCGCTCTCTCCGTTGAGGAACTGCAAGGGCAGAATGCCCATGCCGACGAGGTTCGAACGGTGGATGCGTTCAAAGCTCTCGGCGATGACGGCCTGCACGCCAAGCAGCCGCGGACCCTTGGCCGCCCAGTCGCGCGAGCTGCCGGAGCCGTACTCCTTACCGGCCAGGATGATGACCGGCACGCCGAGCTTTTTGTACTCCATGGCCGCGTCGTAAATGGCCATCTCCCGCCCGCCCGGTACCAGCTTGGTGAAGCCGCCTTCGATGTGCGGCACCAGGCGGTTTTTGATGCGCGTGTTGGCAAACGTTCCGCGCATCATCACCTCGTGGTTGCCGCGGCGAGAGCCATAGCTGTTGAAGTCCACCGGGGCCACGCCGTGCTCGGTAAGGTACTTGCCCGCCGGGCTGTCTTTCTTGATGTTGCCCGCCGGAGAGATGTGATCGGTTGTGACGGAGTTGCCCAGCCATGCCAGCACACGCGCACCCTTAATCGGCGGCACGGCCGCAGGAGTGGCGGGCATCCCCTCAAAGTACGGAGGGTTCTGGATGTAGGTGCTCTTGGCATCCCACTCGTAGGTGTCTCCGGCGGGAACCTGCAGGCCCTGCCAGCGCGCATCGCCCGCCAGTACCGTGGCGTAGCTCTTGCGGAACATCTCACTGGTGACGCACTTGGCCACCACCTCGTCTACTTCCTTCTGTGTCGGCCAAATGTCCTTCAAATACACGGGGCCGTTCTTGCCCTCGCCAATCGGCTCCTCGTAGGGGTCAATCAGCTCGCCGGCCAGCGCGAATGCCACTACCAGCGGCGGCGAGGCCAGGTAGTTGGCGCGAATCTCCGAGTGAATGCGTCCCTCGAAGTTGCGGTTGCCGCTCAGTACGCTGGCCACCACCAATCCGTTGGCCACGATGGTGTCATTCACCGGCTGCGGCAGTGGGCCGGAGTTGCCAATGCAGGTGGTGCATCCGTAGCCCACAAGGTTGAATCCCAACTGGTCGAGATACTTCTGCAAACCGGCGGCCTCAAGATACTCCGTCACTACCTTGCTGCCCGGGGCGAGCGAGGTCTTCACCCAGGCAGGACGCGTCAGGCCCAGCTCGACGGCCTTCTTGGCCACCAGTCCGGCGGCTATCAGCACGTTGGGATTCGAAGTATTTGTGCAGCTCGTAATGGCGGCCAGCACCACGCTACCGTGGCGCAGGGCCGTCGCGGCATCTTTGCTGGCACGGTCGGCGCGTCCCGCGGCTTTTTCTTTCACCTTGGCATCGGGCTTCAGCAGTGTAGGCAAGGCTTTTGCAAATGACGAAGCGGCATCGCCCAGCGCAACGCGATCCTGCGGACGCTTCGGTCCGGCCAGCGACGGCTCAATCGCCGCGAGGTCAATGTGCAGCACGTCGCTGTATTCGGCCTCCGGCGAACTGGCGGTATGGAAGAGTCCCTGCTCCTTGTAGTAGGCCTCCACCAGCGCGATCTGCTCTTCGCTGCGGCCGGTCAGGCGCAGATAACGCAGTGTCTCGTCATCCACGGGGAAGATGCCGCATGTCGCGCCGTACTCCGGAGCCATGTTGGCGATGGTCGTGCGGTCGGCCGCCGAAAGCGAAGCCAGGCTGGGGCCAAAGTATTCCACGAACTTGCCCACCACGCCCTTTTTGCGCAGAGCCTCGGTCACGGTCAGCACCAGATCGGTCGCCGTGGAACCTTCCCGCAGCTTGCCGGTAAAGCGCACGCCCACCACCTGCGGCAGCAGCATGCTGGCCGCCTGGCCAAGCATCGCGGCCTCAGCCTCGATGCCGCCCACGCCCCAGCCCAGCACGCCCAGTCCGTTGACCATCGTCGTGTGGCTGTCGGTGCCGACCAGCGTGTCCGGGTAGGCCGTGGCGCCCGCGGCCGGCAGCGCAGCGTTACCCGACGCAGCAGCATCGGCCTCCAGCACAAAGACCACCCTCGCCAGATACTCGCAGTTGATCTGGTGCACGATGCCCGTATCCGGCGGAACGATGGCAAAGTTCTTGAACGCTCCCTGACCCCAGCGCAGGAAGGCATAGCGCTCCTTATTGCGCTGGAACTCCAGCGCGGCGTTCAGATCAAATGCCTGCGGCGTGCCGTACTCGTCCACCTGCACGGAGTGGTCAATGACCAGCTCGGCCGGCTGCAGCGGGTTGATCTTCTTGGCGTTGCCGCCCAGCTTCTCCACCGCCTCACGCATGGCTGCCAGGTCCACCACGGCCGGAACGCCGGTGAAGTCCTGCATCAGCACGCGGCTGGGCATAAAGCTGATCTCCTGCTCGCTGGTGGCCGAAGGAACCCAGGCACCCACGGCGCGAATCATCTCCGGAGTAACGGTCTCGCCGTCTTCGCGGCGCAACAGGTTCTCCAGCAATATGCGCAGCGAAAAAGGCAGCCGCGCGGTCTTGAAGCCATGTGCGTCAAGGGAGCTGATGCGATAGAAGGTGTACTGCTTACCGCCAACGGTAAGCGTGGACCGGCTGCCAAATGTATTCATTGATATCGTCCTGCGTCGTGCTGAGATGGATTTTGCTGAAAACGATGCCGTTTGTACGAACTATGAAATGCCGCTTATCGCTGGAGACACACCACTCCCTTGCGCCATCTGGCCCCACCAGCGGAACGTAACAGTGTATGACGAAGCGGCCAAAGGGGAAACAGAAAGAATCGGCGGCCCGGAAAAATGAAATTACACAGTCGCGGCCTGCCAACGCGCTCTTATTCCGGCTGCTTCCTTCTCACGTGCAGCGTCCGCTCCACCACGCTGACGACCTCGCCCGATTGGTCCTTGATCTCCACGGTAAACACCGGCTCGTGCTTGGGGCTGGCATCGGCCTGGCGGCGCACGTCTGCAATCTGCTGCTCACTCAGGCGGAACTCCGCGCGCACCGTACCCTTCGCCGGACGCCGGAAGCGGATCGCCGCTGCCTTGTCCCACACAATGTACTCCGAGCCCAGGTTCTCCAGCAGCATCAGCATGTAGAAGGGATCCGTCATGGCGAACAGCGAGCCGCCAAAGTGCACGCCCACATAGTTTGTGTTCCACCAGCGCTGCACAAGCTCCACGTCCACCTCGCGAAAGTCCGGACTCATGCGGCGCACGCGGATACCTGCCCCGGCCAACGGAGGCCACCAGTTCATCCATCCGAGCAGCTTGCGTTTGGTCTTCATGCCGATCATCCGTTTCGCTTCTCCCTTTTGCGAACGCCTCCGCTGAGCACGGTTCGCATTCCCGTCGCGGTCTCCACCTTCAAAAATCCACGCTCGTCCAGCCCGCGCGTGATGCCGGCGTAACCACCGTCTTCTTCCACCCACACATGGGCCGCCCGGCAATAGCTGGAGTGCTGCTCAAAGCGCCGCAGGATGCTCTCCCGCGCCGCCAGCGGATCGGCCTCCAGCGCCCGGTACTCGATATCCAACGCTCGCAGAATGGCACCGGCCAGCTCGGCACGATTAAATTCTCTGCCGCTTTCAATGCGCAGCGATGTGGCAATCTCGGCCAGGTCCGGCGGAAAGGCCTCCTGGTGCACGTTGAGTCCCATGCCCACCACAACGTAGCGCACCCGCGTGGCCTCGCTGTTCATCTCCGTCAGGATGCCGCAGAACTTGCGCGCGCCGAAGAGCACGTCGTTGGGCCAGCGCAGGTCAGCCTCGAGGTTCGTAACTTCGGCGACAGCGGCGGCCACACTCAAGCCCGCGGCCAGGCTCAGGATGATGACCTCCGCCGGCGAAAGCCTGGGTCGCAGCATGGCCGACAGATACAACCCCGTTCCGGCCGGCGAGAACCACTGATGCCCGGCACGTCCCTTGCCCGCCGTCTGTTCGTCGGCCAGCCAGACACTGCCCGACGCGGCGCCCTCCTGCCCGGCCTGCATCGCTGCCAGCGAGGTGGAGTCGATGCTGGCAAAGTGCCGCACTCCGCCCGCAAAAACCGTTCCCGCCACCAACGCGGCCAGCCGCTCCGGGGTGGGCGAGTCTTGAAAGTCGGAGCCGAATGGATTCCTTACAACCATGCGATTGAGTATAGCGGGAGCCTCGGGGTACGGTGCCAGCGCGTAGATGCATTCCTATGTCAGCCGCTTCGAACGCAGACGGCAACTCCCGGCCACATGGACCGGGAGTCAGTTCTAGCTCTGCTCTGCGAATAGGCTTAGTTGCCCACGGCTTCAATGCTTAGTTCAATCTTTACATCCTTGCTGACGCCCATGCCGGTCGGATCAAAGTTCACGTGGTAATCGTAGCGAACGATGCTCAGTGCGGCATCCACGCCCAGGAGCATCTGACCTTTCTTGTTTTTACCCGTAGCCAGGTTGAAGGGAATTTCCACCTGCTTGGTCACGTCCTTCATGGTCAGGTTGCCCACGGCCACATACTTGTCTCCGCCCAGGGCTTTGACCGACGTGCTCTGGAAGCGGATCTCAGGGAACTTGGCGCTATCGAAAAAGTCTTCGCCGTTCAGATGCTTGTCGCGCATGGCGTTGTCGGTGTTGATGCTGGCCACCTTGATGACGGCCGTGACCGAGCTGTTCGCGGAGTTATTGGCGTCAAACAGAATGGTGCCGCTGACGTCGGCAAAGCGTCCGTGCACGGTGGAGATGCCCATGTGCTTGACGGTGAAGTTGGCGGAAGAGTGCGCTCCGTCAATTTTGTAGGTGTCAACGGCGAGCGCCGGCACGGTGATGGCCAGCAGGGCGGCGAACAGAACGATTAACTTCTTCATGGTGTTTAGTCTCCTATGGGAACTTGATTAGTTGTTGAAACAACTATGCACCTCATAGGATTCCCCGTCTGCTCCGTTGGATGCATAAAAATATCAGCGAATCCATGCGACACTCCGCGGCGCCGTCCAATGGCGCGCGCCGCCATGTAACCATCTTGTTTTCAATGGCTATCGCTCGGCTGTGGCAAACACCGTCTGCATCTCAAAGCCGGTGATGCGCCCCAGCCGCCAGCCGATGCCGCTTTCAGCGGTCTCGCGCAGCAGCAAAAGGTAGTGGCCCAGGCCTTCGGCATCCACCAGGTCCACCGGGTGAATTTCAGGATAAAGATCCAGCTCGCGCGGATCGCTGACGGCCGCAAATATCCGCGTGAACTCAACGCCCTCCGCACGGACAATCACCGTGACCACCCAGCCGCGCTGTTGCTGCGTCGTCCCCTGCGCAGGAGCGAATCGCGCCGAGTACACAACCGTGGTGTACTCGTTGCGCTCCAGTTGATACGCATGGAAATCTTCTTCGGCAGGCGGCCCGAGCTTCTCCTCTTGAATACCGCGCGCGGCGGCAACCTGCTTCAACTCCGCCAGTGCCAGTTGGCGCGCCTGAAGGCGCATCGTCTCCTCTTGCACGGCCGAGCAGTGGAATAGAAGTTCAGTCGGCGCCCGCTTGTTACCCGAATCGCTGACGGCCACCTGGCGTGTTACCACCTCGCCTGCGTGGAATGTATCGCCATTGCTGCGGCCGTTTTCCTCCGCTGGATTGGCACGGCGCAGCCTTGGGCGCTCGGCTTCCTTTGTGATATCTGCGGAGTTACCGCCCACCGGCAGGGATCGCGATTCCTTCATCTCCGCCTGGTCATCGTCGCCATCGCTGCCCGGGCGGCGATGCAGCACCGGCCGTGACGGGTCCTCGCTTGCCTGTCCGATACGCTTGCGCGGCACGGAATCGGCGGCCGCCTCATACCTTCCGCGGGCCGCCCACTGCCCGTCTTGCTGCATGGCTGACTGCACGGTGAACAGCCCCACGGGCTTGCCCGCTTGCTGTACTTCGTACAGCGTCTGCGGAGCGAGGGCCACGGGCACAGGCGTTGCCCGGTAGAGAGCCGCGTCGTAGAAGTGCCGCTCGTAGAAGAGAGCAATGGGGATGAGCCGCTGCACGCCGTGGGCATCGGTTTCCAAAACTGCCACCGCGCGCGGCGTCGCATGCTCGCCCTGCGGCAACGGCAATTGTGACCACGCGGAAAAAGATGTTCCCGCCGCCAGCACCAGCAGCGTGACGGCCCACCCGGCTTTGCGGTATAGATACTTGGTCATGGACACCAACGAGAAAGCCCTCGACTTCACCCTGCCCGACGAGAACGGCGACGAGATTACTCTCTCCGCCCTCAAGGGTAAACCCATTGTGCTGTTCTTTTATCCCCGGGCCAACACGCCGGGCTGCACGGTGGAGGCCTGTGGCTTCCGCGACAGCTACGCCAAGCTGACCCGCGCCGGGCTGACCGTGCTCGGCATCTCTCCCGACACCAGCAAGGCGCAGAAGAAGTTCCAGGAAAAGTTTGAGCTGCCCTACCCCCTGCTGGCCGACGCGGATAAGACGGTGGCCAAGCTCTACGACGTGCTGAAAGAGAAGAACATGTACGGCAAAAAGGTGATGGGCATTGAACGCACCACCTTCTTCATTGGCCCCGACGGCAAAATCAAGAACGTATGGCGCAAGGTGAAGCCGGAAGGCCACGCCGACGAGGTTCTGGCCTGGTTCAAGGCGCAGAAGTAAGCACCGCACGATCGGGGAAAGGTTGGCCACGGCGATGCTCAACCGGCTCTATGCAAACTGGGTGTATGGCGGAGTGCTGGCCGGTGGGCTTTTGCTGGCCCTTGCGCCGCTCCTCACCCGGGGATGGCCGCCCGTTCTCGTCTGCGCCTTTCTCTGCCTGCCCGCCTACATGCTCCATCAGTATGAGGAGCATGAGGACGACCGCTTCCGCCGCTACGTCAACAAACTGCTTGGCCCGGGGCGTCGCGGACTCACGCTGCGCGACGTCTTCATCATCAACATCTTCGGCGTCTGGGTGGCCTTCGCCGTAGTCCTTTGGCTGGCCGTGCGCGTGCACCCCGGCTTCGGACTCATCGCCATCTACGGGTTGCTGGTGAACGCCGTGGTTCACATCGTCGCTGCCATCGTTAAGCGCGGCTATAACCCCGGCGTGGCGACCTCGGTTTTGCTCTTTCTGCCCCTGGGCGGATACGGCTGGTGGGTCTTTCATCAGGGTACCGTGGATGTTTTCTACGATGCTTTAGCCCTCGGCCTGACCATTGCGTTGCATGTAGTAATCGTCGCCTGGGGCACACGTCCGGCTGCGGCAAGTCAATGACGGCTTCGGATTTCTCTCCACTGCCGCGCGAGTTCTTTCTGCGCGACGCGCGCACCGTGGCCCGCCAGTTGATTGGCAAGCTACTGGTGCGCCGCGCTGGGCGGCATCTGCTCATCGGCCGCATCGTGGAAGCCGAGGCCTACCTGGGGCTGCGCGATCCCGGCTCGCACGCCTATCGTGGGCCAACCGAGCGCAACCGCGTGCTCTTCGGGCCGCCGGGCCACGCCTACGTTTACTTCATTTACGGAAATCACTACTGCACCAACATCAGTTGCCACGCGGAAGGCGACCCCGGCTGTGTGCTGCTGCGCGCCCTGGAGCCCGTCTCCGGCCTTGCGCCGATGGCCGCCAATCGCGGCGTACACCTGGGCGAGCCTCCGACGATCCCGCAGCTAAAATCGCTTACCAGCGGCCCGGGACGGCTCAGCCAGGCCCTGGGCATTACGCGCGCGGCGCACAACGGATGCGACCTGTGCGATACCACAAGCCCGCTCTACATTGCCGAGGATGGCCAGCGGCCACCGCGAGTTGTTTCCACCACGCGCATCAACGTCACGGCCGCGCCCGACGATCCCTGGCGGTATATTGCCGCAGGCAACGCATTCATTAGCGGCACAAAGCAGCCGGTAAAGCGGAATCACAACGCATGAGTTCCACTCCTGCTACACTCCCGGTGATGCGACCGCAATTTCAATGGGACCTGGGCCGCCGCAAGCTGGCCTTGGGAGAACGCACGCTGGTGATGGGCGTGCTCAACGTCACGCCGGACTCCTTCAGTGACGGCGGCATGCACCTGACGCCCTCGCTGGCCGTAAAACACGGCCTTCGCCTGCTGGAGGAAGGCGCCGACATTCTCGACATTGGCGGCGAATCCACCCGCCCCGGCGTGGCCACCGCCGTGGGCGAACTGGGCCTGGCCGGAGCTGTCACGGCCGAGGAAGAAGCGGCGCGCGTCCTGCCCGTCATCCTCGAACTCAAGCGCCTGCGCCCGGACTGCATTCTCAGTGTGGACACCTACAAGGCAGAGGTTGCGCGCGCGGCGGTCGAGGCCGGGGCCGAAATCGTCAACGATGTGAGCGGATTTACCTGGGACGCCGGCATGGCTCGCATGCTGGCCGAGCTGGGCTGCGGAGCGGTGCTGATGCACACCCGCGGACTGCCGCACCAGTGGCGCCTGCAGCCACCGGCACGCGATATTGTCGCCCTCGTCCGTGACGAGCTGCGCCAGCGCCTGGGCCACGCCCTGGAGCGCGGCGTGGGCAGTCAACGCATCGTGCTGGACCCCGGCTTTGGCTTTGGCAAAAACTTTGACGAAAACTATCCGCTGCTGACGCACTTTGCCGAACTGCACCAGCTTGGGCGTCCGCTGTTGGCGGCGGTCAGCCGTAAAAGCTTCCTGGCTCGCACGGTCAACCAGCGGCTGGCGGCGCTCGGCGTCACGGCCACTCCCACCGCCGACACCGCTACGAGTGGCGCTGCTACTGAGGCGGGCAATCCGTTGCAGCCTACACTGCAAGACCACGCGACGCTGGATCATGCGACCCTGGCCGCCACCGTGGCCGCTGTGCTGGCCGGAGCCCATATCGTGCGCGTGCACAACGTTCGCCCCGCCGTGGAGGCCCTAGCCGTGGCCGACGCCATTCTGCGGGAGAGCCCTGAGTGAGTTCGCTCTCCTCCATTCTTGCCGCCTACAAAGATCGTGTGACCGCGCGCAACTCCTCTCGCAGCCCAGGCGACCCCACGGCTGGCGCGCGGGCCATTGTTTACTGGATGCAGCGCGCACAGCGTGCACTGGATAACCCGGCACTCGATCTGGCCATCGAGATGGGCAACCACCTCGGCCTGCCCGTCGTCGCCTACTTCGGAATCGTGCCATTCCCCGGCGCCAATCTGCGCCATTACGACTTTATGCTGCGCGGGCTGGCCGACGCCGCCCGCCAACTGGAGGCGCGCAACGTTGCCTTCGTCCTGCGCCAGCATCCGCACAACAACCTTGCCGCCTTTTGCGATGAGGTCGGAGCGGCGCTGCTGGTGGGCGACGAGAACCCTTTGCGCGAGCCCGAACGCTGGCGCCAGGCGTTGGCCAAAAAGCTGCGCATCCCTTTTTTCACTGTGGATGCCGACGTCATCGTGCCCCGCCGCCTGCTGGCGAAGGCGCAGTACGCGGCGCGCATCATCCGTCCGCGCCTCAAGGCTCATTTTGATGACTACCTTGTGCCCTGCTCAAACCCGCGCGCGAAGATCGCCTGGGATACGCCGCCGCCGTCGCTAACAGCAGACCCGGCCCTGCTCGATGACTGGAAATCTCTCGACCGCAGCGTGCGGCCGGTAAACAGCTTTACGCCTGGCACCACGGCGGCCTTGGCGCAACTCAAGGACTTCGTCGCCCACCGCCTGGCCCATTACCCGGAGCGGCAGGGCGACCCCGCGCAGGATGGCTCGAGCCGCCTGTCGCCCTACCTTCACTTTGGGCAGCTCTCGCCCATCACTGTGGCGCTGGCCGTGCGGAAATCGAAGGCTCCGGAAGAATGTAAGGAAAAATATCTCGACGAACTCATCACCTGGCGCGAGCTGGCGGCGAACTTCGTCACCTACTGCCCGGTTTACGACTCCATTGAGTGCGCCGAGCCTTGGGCGCACCGCACCCTGGGCGCGCACTCGGCCGATCCGCGCCCTATCCTGTACACGCGCCAGGAGTTGGAAGAGGCTCGCACCCACGACGAGCTGTGGAACGCCGCGCAGCTCCAAATGCTGCACGCTGGCTGGATGCACAACTACATGCGCATGTACTGGGCGAAGAAGATTCTGGAGTGGTCGCCCTCTCCACAGGCGGCCTACCGCGCGGCCATGGAGATGAATGACCGCTACCAGCTCGACGGCCGCGACCCCTCGGGCTATGCCGGAGTGGCCTGGGCGGTGGCCGGCAAATTCGACCGTCC
Organism: uncultured Acidobacteriota bacterium; assembly: GCA_903851035.1. Lineage (GTDB taxonomy): Bacteria > Acidobacteriota > Terriglobia > Terriglobales > Acidobacteriaceae > TOLSYN. The sequence continues at coordinate 19,144 of CAINND010000078.1, forward strand.
ATGGTTCGAGCGGCCCATCTTCGGGACCATTCGCTATATGAGCGGCCCGGCGGCAGCCAAAAAGTTCAATGCGGAGAGCTACATACGGGAGATGAAGGCGCTGGCGGGAGAGTAAGACTTAAAATTGATTAGTTATCAATCAATCGATACTGTAATAATAATAAATAACTTAATCGCCATTATATATTAAGCAATAATATATAACTTTGTAGTTATCGTTCACCGCATACAAATAACTAATCTATACACATCAGAACAGCTTTTGCGAATCCAGCAGGATGGTCACAGGGCCGTCGTTGACCAGTTCGACCTGCATCTCGGCCTGGAACTGGCCGGTCTCGCAGCGCAGGCCCTGGGCGCGGATGGCCTCGACAAAGTGCTCGTAGAGCGTGCGGGCGGTCTCCGGGCGGGCGGCGGCGTCAAAGCTTGGGCGTTTGCCACGGCGCACGTCACCGTAGAGGGTGAACTGACTGACGGCCAGCACCGATCCCCCGGCATCGGCTACCGCGAGGTTCATCTTGCCCTCGGGGTCGTCAAATATGCGCAGGCCGGCGATCTTCTGGGCCAGGTATTCGGCGTCTGGCTCGGCATCCTGGGTGGCAACGCCCAGCAGCACCAGCAATCCGCGCTCAATCTGGCCCAGGGTGCGGCCTTCCACGGTGACCCGGGCGCGGCGAACTCTTTGCACTACGGCACGCATGGCTCTAGTAGAATCCTCTCCGGCACCAGTGGCTAGTGGCATGGCGGTTACTCCGGCGGAGTGGGGGCCACGACGACAATCCTGATAAAGGTGCCAATTGCGCATTGACCTTGGTAAAAACGACCAGTTAGGATGCATAGTGGAATCGTCGGGCGCATAGACGTGAGTGGAATGGCGCGAACAGGTACCCGTACGGCTTAAATTGATTGCAGGAGGCGCCAAAAATGGCCGCTGTTGAAGAGAAACTGAAGCAGATTATTGTGGAGCAGTTGGGCGTGGATGAAGCCGAAGTGACGCCCTCCGCGTCGTTCGTGGATGACCTGGGCGCCGACTCGCTGGATATCGTCGAACTGGTGATGGCCTTTGAAGAGGCCTTCGAGATCGAAATTCCCGACGAAGACGCCGAGAAGATCAAGACGGTGAAGGACGCGGCCGATTACATCGCCGCTCACGCCAAGAAGTAGGCCGCGAGGGGCGCTTGTCGCCCCCGGCTTCCCAACGGTACGCGAGACAGCCGCCGGGCCAACCGTGCCCGGCGCACTCCGTTGCCCCAGCCGAAAGGAGAGCCGCATGGCTTCCGCAGAAGACAAAGTCAAACAAATCATCGTGGAGCAGTTGGGCGTGGATGAGGCCGAGGTGACCCCCTCCGCCTCATTTACCGACGATCTTGGCGCCGACTCGCTGGATATTGTCGAGCTGGTGATGGCCTTTGAAGAGGCCTTCGAGATCGAAATCCCCGACGAAGCCGCCGAAAAGATCAAGACGGTGAAGGATGCCGTGGATTATGTGAACGCCCACTCGAAAGGCGGGAAATAACCTTGAGCCGCCGCGTCGTTGTCACCGGAATGGGATTGATCTGCGGTGTGGGCAACACCGTGGACGAGGTTTGGGCTGGCCTGATGGCAGGCAAGAGCGGCGTGGCGCCGATTACCGGCTTTGATGCCACGCTCTTCGCCTGCCAGATCGCAGCCGAAGTCAAAAATTTCGACCCCCTCAAGTTTGTGGAGAAGAAAGAGCTCAAGAAGATGGGCCGCTTCATCCACTTTGCCCTGGCCACCAGCACGGAGGCCATGGCGATGAGCGGATTGCAGGTGACGCCGGAGAACTGCGAGAACATCGGCGTCTACATTGGCAGCGGCATTGGCGGCTTTGACGTCATCGAGCGCGAGCACACGGCGCTGATGGAAGGCGGCCCGCGCAAGATTTCGCCGTTCTTCATTCCGGCGGCCATCGTCAACCTGGCGGCCGGACAGGTCAGCATCCGCTTTGGCGTCAAGGGGCCGAACATGGCCAGCGCCACGGCCTGCACCACCAGCGCGCACGCCATTGGCGACAGCTTCAAGATCATTCAGCGCGGCGATGCCGACGTGATGATCGCGGGCGGCGCCGAGGCAGCCATCACTCCCATGGGCATTGGCGGATTTGCCGCCATGCGCGCCCTGAGCACCCGCAACGCTGAGCCGGAGCGCGCCAGCCGTCCCTGGGACAAGGATCGCGACGGCTTTGTGGTGGGCGAAGGCTCGGGCATCCTGATCCTGGAAGAACTTGAGCACGCCAAGGCGCGCGGTGCCAACATCCTGGCCGAAGTTGTCGGCTACGGCATGAGCGGCGACGCCTATCACATCACCTCTCCGGCACCGGATCACGATGGCGCCTTCCGCGTGATGCGCAACGCGCTGCGCGACGCCAAGTTGCAGCCCAGCCAGATTGGCTACGTCAACGCGCACGGCACCTCGACGCCCATCGGAGACGACCTGGAGGCCATCGCCATTCGCAACCTGTTCGGCGAGCACGTGGTTCCCGTCAGCAGCACCAAGAGCATGACCGGCCACCTGCTGGGCGGCGCCGGCGGTCTGGAAGCCGGCATCACCGTGCTGGCACTGCGCAACCAGATGCTGCCACCCACCATCAACCTGGAAAATCAGGATGAGGCCACCAAGGGCATGGACTTTGTGCCTAACAAGGCACGCGCGGCCAAGCTCGACTATGCGCTCAGCAACAGCTTCGGATTCGGCGGCACCAACGGATCGCTGATTTTCAAACGCTGGAGCGAGTAGGCAAATACAAAAGGAAAACAGAACCCCGCCACACGGCGGGGTTTTTTATTGGCAGGCAGACCGTGCAATGCGCAGCGTTAATGATTCTTGCCGCGAGATTTGTCCACGGGCAGCACCCGCTGCAGCACCAGCCGGCAGTGGCTTTCCACAAACTGCGGCGTCAGCTCTTTGTGGCGAATGAGAAAGCGAAAGTAGATGGGGCCATAGAGGGCGTCGAGCAGGTGATCGATATCCACGCTGGCGGGCAGTTCGCCGCGGGCAACACCGCGCTGCATGGTCCCGGTGGCCTCAGCACGGCGCGGCATGATGAAGCGCTCACGGAAGGCCGTCAGCAGCATAGGTTCACTCTGCCCGGCGCCCAGAATGACGGAAACGACGTGTCCGCGGCGCCCGCGCAGAATCTTAACCAGTTGCTGCATCTGCTGCGTAACGTCGTTCACCAGCGATCCGGTATCGGGGAAGTGCAGCTTCTGAGTGGCTCCGAAGGCGAAGGCGTCGGCTACCAGGGCGGCCTTGTTCGGCCACCAGCGATAGACCGTAGCCTTGCCCACGGCGGCCCGGGCGGCCACCTCTTCGATCGTCAGGTCAATGTAGCCGTTCTGGCGGCTTTCGAAGAACTTCAATGTGCTGTTGAGGATGGCGCATCGCGCACGTTCACTACGGGGGCGGCCCAGTGTGCGCGGGCAGTCAGCGGACGGCTGCACGGTTGGTTTCTTGCTTGCCATTGCATCGCATCCTAGCACGGACGTGCTGCTTTGCGCGCTTTTCTTTTCAATCCAAGACGCATAGTATCGAATCTAAGTTATTGCGACCGGCCTGGGGGCCGACCCATTCAGTATCAATTTGGCGCCTTTTGCAGGGCGCCGCCTGCTTCGGGAAGGTAGTCTTTCTCTATGTGGATTGTTGCCCTAGCGCTTCGCCGGCCCTACACGTTTGTCGTCATGGCCGTCGCCATTCTTCTGCTGACGGTGATGACCGTCCCGCGCATGCCGGTGGACATCTTCCCGGATATTGATATCCCCGTGGTCTCGGTAGTCTGGTTTTACACCGGCATGTCGCCGCAGGAGATGGCCGACCGCATCGTGGTGAACAGCGAACGCGGCATCACCACCACAGTCAACAACGTCGAACATATTGAGTCCCAGTCGGTCAATGGCCTGGGCATCATCAAAATCTTCTTCCGCCCCGGCACCAACCTGCAGACGGCCATCGCGCAGGTCACCGCCATCAGCCAGACCAACCTGAAGCAGATGCCGGTAGGCGCCAGTCCGCCGCTGATCATCAGTTACAGCGCCAGCACTACGCCGGTCATTCAGCTTGGACTCAGCAGCAAAACGCTCAGCGAGCAGGAGCTCTTCGACCAGGGCAACAACTTTCTGCGCAGTTCGCTGGCCACCGTGCAGGGAGCCGCCACGCCGTGGCCCTACGGCGGTAAGCAGCGCCAGATTCAGGTGGACCTGGACACCGCCAAGTTACAGGCCTACGGGCTGGCTCCGGCGGATATCGTCAACGCCGTGAACGTGCAGAACCTGATTCTGCCCACCGGCACCACCAAGCTTGGACCGGTGGAATACAACGTTGAGTTGAACGGCACGCCTCCGACCATTGCCGCGCTGAATGACCTTCCGGTGAAGACCGTGAATGGCGCGACGATCTACATGCGAGACGTGGCTCACATCCGCGACGGCTTTGCTCCGCAGACGAACATCGTGCGGCAGGATGGCACCCGCGGCGCGCTGATGAGCATTTATAAAAACGGCCGCGCCAGCACTCTGCAAATCGTGCAGGGCATCAAGGACATCGTCCCGGTGGCGGCCAAGAGCCTGCCGCCGGAATTAAAAGTCACTCCGCTCTTCGACCAGTCTCTTTTTGTGCGCGCCTCCATCAACGGCGTGCTCAAGGAGGCGTTGACCGCCGCCCTGCTGACGGCCGCCATGATCCTGCTCTTCCTCGGCGACTGGCGGCCGACGCTGGTCATCCTGGTCAGCATTCCGCTCTCTATTTTCTGCTCCATCCTGGCCCTGTCAGCCATTGGCGAAACGCTGAACATCATGACCCTGGGCGGATTGGCGCTGGCCGTCGGCATCCTGGTGGATGACGCCACCGTGGAAATTGAAAACATTGAGCGCAACCTGGCCATGGGCAAGGAGATGCGCCATGCCATTCTGGACGGCGCGCAGCAGATTGCCATTCCCGCCTTCGTCAGCACGCTCTGCATCTGCATCGTCTTTGTGCCCATGTTCTTCCTCAGCGGCGTGGCGCGCTTTTTGTTTGTGCCGCTGGCGGAGGCCGTGAGCTTTGCCATGCTGGCCAGCTACCTGCTCTCGCGTACGCTCATCCCCACGCTGGTGATGTACATCATGCGCGGCCACGAGCACCGCGCTGCCGGGCCAAAGACGATCTTCGGCCGCTTCCAGCGCGGCTTTGAGCAGGGCTTCGAGCGCTTCCGCGCGGGCTACCAGGCAATGCTGGAGGTTGTGCTCGAGCATCGCCGCGGCTTCGTAACGCTGTTTCTATTCTTCTGCCTGGCCTCGCTGGGCATCATCACCGTGCTGGGGCAGGACTTCTTTCCCCAGGTGGATGCCGGCCTGCTGCGCTTGCACGTCCGCGGCCGTCCCGGCCTGCGCGTGGAGGAGACCGCCAAGCTGTGCGATGAGGTGGAGGCCGAGCTGCATCGCCAGATCCCCGGCAAGGAGATCGAGACGATCATGGACAACGTCGGCCTGCCCTACTCCGGTATCAACCAGAGTTACAGCACGGCCGGCACGGTGGGCACCAGCGATGCAGAAATCCTGATCTCGCTCGACCCCGAGCACCACCAGCCGACGGAAAAACATATTCGCCAGTTGCGTCAGGAACTGCCCCGGCGTTTTCCAGGCGTGGAGTTCTTCTTCCAGCCCGCCGACATCACCACGCAGATTTTGAATTTCGGCTTGCCCGCGCCGATCGACGTGCAGGTGGTGGGCAACGACATGCGCAGCAACTACGAAATAGCGCTGAAGATTGCCAACCAGATGCGCCACATCCCCGGCACGGCCGATGTGCATGTGCAGCAACTTCTCAGCCTGCCCACTCTGCACCTGGAGCTGGATCGCACCCGTATTGCGCAGGTAGGGCTGAGTGCCAGTCAGGTGGCGCAGAGCGTGCTGGTCTCGTTGAGCGGCAGTTCCCAGCTCACTCCGAACTTCTGGCTGAACCCGCGCAACGGCGTCACCTACAACATCGCCGTACAGGAGCCGCAGTACCGCATGACCCAGCTTGGCGACCTGATGGCGCTGCCCGTACAGGGTCCGCAGGGAGCGCAACTGCTGGGCAACCTGGCGCAGGTTACGCCCGTGGCCCGCCCGGCGGTGGTCAACCACTACGCAGTGCAGCCGGTGATTGACGTGTACGCCAGCACGCAGGATCGCGACCTGGGATCAGTGGCTAAGTCCGTGGACCAGATTGTGCATGGCTTTGACGGCAAGCTGCCGCGCGGCACCCGCATCGTGGTGCGCGGGCAGGTCAGCACCATGCGCTCGTCGTTTATCGGATTGGGCGTGGGCCTGCTGGGCGCCATCGTGCTGGTTTATCTGCTGATTGTCGTCAACTTCCAGAGCTGGCTCGATCCCTTCATCATCATCTCGGCCCTGCCCGGAGCGCTGGCCGGCATCTGCTGGCTGCTGCTGCTGACGCGCACTACTTTGAACGTCCCCTCGCTGACCGGCGCCGTGATGTGCATGGGCGTGGCCACGGCGAATTCCATCCTTATGGTGAGCTTTGCCCGCGAGCAAATGGAGAAGGGAGCCGACGCGCTGAGCGCGGCGATTGCCGCCGGGTATACCCGCGTGCGCCCGGTGCTGATGACCGCCTTGGCCATGGTGCTGGGCATGGTTCCCATGGCCTTGGGCATGGGCGAAGGCGGCGAGCAGAACGCTCCGCTTGGCCGCGCCGTCATTGGCGGACTGCTGTTTGCCACCGTGGCCACATTGTTTTTCGTTCCCAGCGTCTTTGCCATCTTCCACGGGCATCCACATCCGGAGCCAGACGTCGACGAGGCATAAACAGTTTTTGCAATTGCGGAGTTTCTTATGAGCACAGACAACCCGACCCCGAATCCAACTCCGGCGCCGCGCCGCCACAAGACGCAGGTGGAGCGCGACGAGGAGATTGAGGCCATACAGCAGCAGTCGCGCCACCAGCACGCGGAGATTCAGCGCCCGCCCGAAGTGCCTCCCGCCAGCCCGGGCAAAGCCATGCTGCTGGCAGTTGTCGTTGTGGCGCTGCTGGTGCTGGCCGGCGGTCTTACATTGTTTGAGCGCATTGCCCGCTCTAAGGCCCTGGCCCAGGAGACGGAGCAATCCGCCGTACCCACCGTGGCCACCGTGCATCCTTCCACCGATAAGCCGGACAACGAACTGGTGCTGCCTGCAACCTTGCAGGCCTACCAGGAGTCGCCCATCTACGCCCGCACCAACGGCTACCTGCTGCGCTGGACACGCGACATTGGCAGCAAGGTGAAGAAGGGCGAATTGCTGGCCGTCATCGACACCCCGGAAATCGATCAGGAGCTGAACCAGGCCCGAGCCGCGCGGCAGCAGGTGCTGGCACAACTCGACCTGGCGCGCATCAGCGACCAGCGCTGGCAGAACCTGCGCAAGAGTGACTCGGTCAGCGCGCAGGAGGCCGACCAGCAATCCAGCGGCTACCAGCAGGCCAAAGCCAACCTGGCCGCCGCCGAAGCCAACGTCCGCCGCCTGGAAGACCTGGAGAGCTTCAAAAATGTCTATGCGCCATTCAGCGGCGTGCTCACCCGCCGCAACGTGGATGCCGGCGCGCTGATTAACTCCAACGGCACGGGCAAAGAGCTCTTCGATCTGGCCGAGGTTACGACCCTGCGCGTCTTCGTCAGCGTGCCGCAGGCCTACGCCAACGGCATGAAGCCCGGTTCCACGGCAACGATTACCATGCAGGAGTTTCCCGGCGAAAAATTTACCGGCGTCATCGTGCGCAACGCGCAGGCCATCGATCCCGCTACGCGCACCCTGCTGACCGAGGTGGACGTAAAGAACCCGGATGGACGCCTGCTGCCCGGCTCCTTTGGCCAGGTGCACTTTGCAGTGGATGGCCAGGTGCCGCGGCTGACCGTGCCGGTCAACACCATGCTCTTCCGCAGTGAAGGTCCCAAGGTGGCCGTTGTCGGCCAGGATGGGCACGCTCACCTGCGCACCCTCAACATTGGCCGCGACTACGGCACCACGCTGGAGGTGCTGGGCGGCCTCGACGCGGCTGATCAGGTGATCGTCAATCCGCCGGATTCGCTGGAAGACAACCAGCCGGTGCGGGTGGCCGCGCCCGCCAAGACGAACGCCGCTCCCACAAAAGGCGCGCTGCCGTCCGCGGCGAAGGAAAAGAACTCGTGAGCCTCAGCCCATACAATGCGGGCCGCCTGATAAGCGCGCTGAGCCTGTGCCTGGCGCTGACCTCCTGCACGGTGGGGCCGCGCTACCAAAAGCCCGCGCCCACGGTTGCCGCCGTGCCCATGCCCGCCCAGTGGCAGGGCCAGAGCTGGCAGTTGGCCGCACCCGCCGATGAAACGCCGCGCGGCGAGTGGTGGCAGCTCTTCCATGACGACAAGCTGAACGAACTGGAGCGTCAACTGTTGGAGGGCAATCAGAGCCTGGTGGCCGCACGCGACCATCTGGAATCGGCGCGCGCGCTGGCCCGCGTGGCCACCGCCGGACTCTTCCCGCAGCTCTCGGCCGACCCTTCTGCTATCCGCGAGCGTGGCGCCGGCGACCGTCCGCTGAATGGCGGCGCCACTACGACCCGCCCCTACACGCAGAACGCGTTCACCGTTCCCTTCAACATCAACTACGAGTTCGACGTATTTGGCCGTGTGCGCCAGGGTGTGAAGTCGGCGAACGCGCAGTTGCAATCCACCGCCGCCGACACGGCCAACGCGCAGCTTGTTCTCACCGCCGAACTGGCCGCCGATTACTTTACCCTGCGCCAGCTTGATGCCGAGATGCAGGTGGTGGAAGAGAACTCCGGCTACCAGCGCAAGGCGCTTGACCTGGTGAACCGTCGCCATGACGGCGGCATCGCCAACGGCCTGGACGTGGCGCAGCAGAAGTCTCTGCTGGATGCCACGTTGACCCAGCTCTCTCTGGTGAAGCAATCGCGCGCGCAGTATGAACACGCCATCGCCGTGCTGGTGGGCCGCGCCGCGCCCGATTTTCATCTGGCTCCCGTGCCGCTGGCCACCGTGCCGCCGGTCATGCCCGTGGGGCTGCCCTCGCAACTGCTGGAGCGCCGACCGGACATTGCCAGTGCCGAGCGTCAGGTGGCTGTGGCCAACGCGCAGGTGGGACTGGCCAAGGCCGCCTTCTATCCACGTTTTGCCCTCAACTCCACCGGCGGTGGCTGGCAGAGCCGCGACATCGCCACGCTGGCCAACGCTCCCAGCCTCTTCTGGGCCGTGGGCGCCGATGCCCTGACGCCGATCTTTTCCGGAGGACGCAACAAGGCCAACCTGGCCGCCGCACGCGCCAGCTACGACGCCAGCGTGGCCACCTATCGCCAGAGCGTGCTCACGGCCTTCGGGCAGGTCGAGGACGGACTCAGCAGCCTGGACGCACTCAGCAAGGCCAGTGAGACACAAGCAGCCGCCGTGGACGACGCTCGCCGCCAGCTCGAACTGGCCAACAACCGATATGTGGGTGGAGTGGACAACTACCTTACGGTGATATCCGCCGAAAGCACCCTGTTGAGCAATCAGCGGCTGGCCGTGCAATTGCTTGGACAACGCATGGTGGCCACTGTTTACCTGGTCAAGGCGCTGGGTGGCGGCTGGGATGCAAAACAGTTGGAGAAGCAGCAGGTTAAACCCACTGCCGGACAGATCGTACAACCGTAAGGAATTTGATTAACCGACCGGGTGCATCACTTCGCCGATGGTGTTCAGCAGGTTGCGCAATTTAATCGGCTTTTGCAGCACCCTGGGACGTGGATTCTCCGGCAACCGCATCAGCAGGCGCTGATCCGTGTAGCCAGAGATAAACAGGGTAATCATTTCAGGACGCACCCGCTCCAATGCCGCCGCCAGCTCAGCGCCCTCCAGCCGCGGCATCACCACGTCGGTCAGCAGCAGGTGGATGGGCCCGTCGTGCTCGCCAGCCAAGCGCAAGGCCTCTTCGCCGTCGCAGGCAGAAAGCACGGTGTAGCCGTGTTGCCGCAGGTAGGCCACAATGGAATCCCGCAGCGAATCCTCATCTTCGGCCACCAGCACGGTCTCTCCGTGGCCAATCAGAGCGGCTTCCTCCAAGGGCTCCGCCGCCTTTGTCTCCTCGGGCACGGCAGGAAAATAAATGCGGAAGGTGGTTCCGGTATCGAGCTCGCTTTCCACGCGAATATGCCCGCCACTCTGCTGCACAATGCCGTACACCATGCTCAGGCCCAGGCCCGTGCCCTTGCCCAGCGGCTTGGTGGTAAAGAACGGCTCAAAGATGCGTGACTGCACCTCGCTGGCCATGCCCAGGCCGTTATCCGCCACGCTGAGCACGCTGTAGATGCCGGGCGCCAGGCCGGGCAAGTCCTCGCTTTGGGCCGGAGTCACCGTGATGCTGCTGGTGCCAATCGTCAGCTTGCCGCCGCGTGGCATGGCATCGCGCGCGTTTACGCAAAGGTTCAGCAGCACCTGCGTAATCTGATCGGGATCGGCGCGCAGAAACTGCAGAGGCTTTTGCGTGGCCAGCGCAAGCTGAATGTCCTCGCCAATGAGCCGCTGCACCATCTTGGCCGTCTCCTCCACCACCACGTTCAGGTCCAGAATGCGCGGCGAAAGAATCTGTTTGCGGCTGAAGGCCAGCAGTTGCTGGATGAGCGCCGAAGAACGTTCGCTGGCGCTCAGCACCTGCTGCGTGTACTGCCGCATCGGGTCGCCGGGCGGCAGGTCTTCCTCCATCATCTGGGTGTAGCTGCTGATGATCATCAGCAGGTTGTTGAAGTCGTGAGCGATGCCGCCGGCCAGGTTGCCGATGGCCTCCATCTTCTGCGCCTGGCGGAGTTGCTGCTCCAGCTCGGCGCGGCGGCTGATGTCCTCGGCGTAAATCTCCAGATAAGTACTGCCATCCGGCAACTGTGAGCGGCGCCCGCGCAGGCGCACCGAAAATTGCCGGTTGTCGCGGCGGCGCCAGGTGACGTCGGCCTCGGCGCGCTCCTCCAGCCGGCACTGCCGGGCGAAGGCCTTGCACTCCTCATCGCTGGCGAAGATGTCGTTGGCAATGTCAGCCGAAATCAGCTCCTGCGCCGAGGCAAAGCCCAGCATCTGCACCAGCGCCGGATTCACATCCGCAAAGCGCTGCAACTGCGGATCGCACTGGAAGATGCCGTATGGAGCGTTGGCAATCAGGGAGCGCAGGCGGCCTTCGCTCTCCTCCATCTTCTCCAGGGCAATTTTGCGCTCGGTAATGTCCTCGACCGTGCCCTCAAAGTACAGGATGTTGCCGTCGAGGTCGCGGGCCACGCGGGCGTTTTCCCGCACAAAAAGGATCGAGCCGTCGCGCCGCTTCCAGATGGATTCAACGCCGCGCGCCTCGCCGTCGCGCTCAATTTCAGCGCGGAAGCCTTCGCGCTGCGAGATGGGACCGCAGCCGCCACCTTCCAGTCCGCGCCCCGTCAGGTCCTCAAACGAGTTGTAGCCCAGCATGCGCACCAGCGCCAGGTTGGCCATGGAGATCAACCCGTCGGCCGTGGTGCGGTAGATGCCCACCGGCGCATTGGCAAACAGATCGTGATAGCGGCGCTCACTCTCACGCAGAGCGCGCTCGGCACGCTTGCGCGCCGTGATGTTGCTGCACAAGATGACGCGTCCGTCGGCGGCACCCTTGGCATCCAGAATGGGGTAGATGACGGCGCTCATCCACAGTTCAAGGCCGTCGCGATGGTGCATGCGGATTTCGCATTGCTGACGGGTGGCGGAAAGCGGCGGAAGCTGCTGGCGGCGGCGTCCGGGCAGGGGCAACGGCTGAAAGTCACAGAATGGCGCGCCCTGCATCTGTGCCGCCGTGCAGCCCAGCATGGTGGCCATCTCCGGATTCACCCACAACGTATGTTCGTTGCGATCCAGCAGCCAAACGCCCTCTTCGGCAAGCTCCACCAGCTTGCGGCAGCGGTCGTCGCTGAATTGCAGCAGTGCGTCCAAGCGGGCGCGTACTCCGGCGTCCATCCCCAGAATCCAGTTTCCTGCTCGATGCGGCAGGATCGCCTTTATAAGCCTCGGCTGAGAAATCCAAGCCCCCGCCACAGGCGAGGGCCAACAGGCAGACATGGTAGCAGGGTTGCCCCGTGGGTGACGAGTGCAGAACACTGCTTTTGTCAATCACACAACTGCCCTTCCATTGGTCGTCAGGGGAACCGTGAACACCCCCATTACGTACATTGCAAACATCGCAGAATATGCTGATACTAACAGGGTAATAGTGCCTGGGATGCTTGGCACGCGCGTCAATAACGGCGCGGATGCGTCACCCTTTGGCCTTTCGCAAATCGCGTCTACTCTCCCGTTAGCGGCCACCTGCCGCGGGGAGAAAAACGATGATCACGCGAATCTCGATTCTGGCTCTTCTGGTAGTGACACTTGCTTCGATTGGCATCAAGACCACCAACCCGCCGACTCACAACCCCGGCCCGCACGCGATGTGCTGCGACGGCGATCCGAACGTTCCGATCGGCACCGGTAAGTAAGCGATTCCCTGTTCCAGGTCCGCAGCTTCACCTTGAGGCGGTGCCCCGGTGAAGCTGCAGTGGACCATCTGGTATCTGAACGCGATCCTGCAATGGGTGCTGCTGGCGGTAGTGCTGTGGGATAACCGCTGGAAGAAGCACATCGCCTTCGCGATTTACATCGCCTTCTGCGCCGCCAAAACCACAATCCTCATCATTGTGATGCTGAAATGGCAGTTCCTGTATGTCTCAGTCAACTGGGGCATCCGGGTATTTACGCTTCCGATACTAATTGCAGTATTTCGCGAACTCTTCGCCGCCGTCTTTCGCCCTTACTCCACCCTGCCGCCCGGAACACTGCGTTGGCTTCGCACTGCCGTTGGAACTTTAGCAGTGATTTCCGCATGTGCCGCATTCTTCTTTCCCGGCTCGCACCCTGGAGATTTCTTGAATACGGTGCTTTTGCTGAACCGCACGGTTACACTCATCTTTTGCGGAGCTTTTGCCTTTACCGCTTTGGTATCGTCCTATTTTGGAATTCCCTGGCAAACACGCGTTTACGGGATTGGCGTCGGCTTTCTTCTGTTCACCAGCGTGGATATCTTTGTATCCAGCCTGAGCACGGGTTACGGAATCAGCGTTGTCCACTCTCTTAACTTGATTGCCATGCTCAGCTTTACCCTGGCATTAATCACTTGGTTATTTTATTTCTCTCTTCCTGATGTTCAATCGAAAAAGCCCACTTTAGAGCAGATGCGAAGGTTACAGAAGGCACTTGACTATACGAGCACGAAAGTGGATTCTTACCGTGGAATGCAATAAGGTATTAACTTATCTGGTTCCCTGGGAAGGCTGAACGATGATTGACGCAAGAAAGCTCCAGGTGCGTTCGATCGAAGAGTTAGTCCAGGCTTTGCACCCCATTCAAACGGCTGCAATCCAGTCCGGGCGTGTGGAAGACGCGCTGGCTGAGTTGCGGCTGATTAAAAGCAACATTACGGCGGTTCTGTCGTTCACCTCTTACTCCTTGCAGGAGGTTTACGAGGAGCAGAGCGAGTTCCGCTATGTTGTGGATGAGGTTCGCCGTGAGTGCCTGCTGATTAACGGGATGATCTCGCGCATCATGTTCCGCAAGCGCTGGCTTTTCTCAATGAGCAAAATTGAGGAAGCCCGCGACGTACTGGCACATTACGAAGACCTGACCAGTGCCGCCTGCCGTATGTGTCTGATGGTGGCGCCGGAGCAGGGCAACAATCTGTTAAACGCGTTCTAAGAACGGGCTGTCTGGCGAATCCCCCGCGCCAACGCCCGGCCCCTCAAATTTCCTGCCATTCATACAGCAATCTTCAATAGCAATTGATTCCTGCCATGCCCGGGTAGTCCCCGTTACTCATTTTGCTGTGTTTATGCGCACAACGAGGTACCGCCGCATGGCGGCCGGCGTCAATCTTCGCCAAAATCTGTTTATTGGATTACTTGGCTGCGATCGTATCCAGCGCGGCGGAGGCCTTCGTCACCTGGTCCACGCCAAAAACCGCCAGCGGCGTGGTGGAGCCCGGCTCCAGCCCGCAGTAGGAGTAGTTGATGTTGACGCGCTCGGCACCCAGCAGCATGGCGGCGCGGGCCAGTTCGCCGGAGCGGTGCGCCAGCCGTACCACGGCCACATCTTCCTGCTCGAAGTTGGCGTGGGCGGCGCGGAAAACCTCCATGGCGGCCGCAGGATTATCCACCACAAAGCGCGCCAGGCTCTCGCCCTGCTCTACAAAAGATTGAAAGGCCAGGATGTTGATGCCGCGATCCGCCAGCGCCTTGCAGCAGGCGCCCAGGGCTGCCGGCCGGTCTTCAATGGTGACGCGGAACTCTTTTGCCTTGGCCATGAGCAGTGTCCTCCCGGGGGTGGTTCAGCCGCCGTCATGCGGCCTTATTTCCTAAATACGATATGGCCATCTTACCAGCCAATCGGTCAGGATTCGAACAAGTCATGGGCCTATTAGCCTCTGGATTCGGTAAAATGGCCGGAAATCGAGTGTTGTAACGGCTCTGCTGTATAATCGAACACTTACTCCCCAACAAATTTTCACAGAAGGAGTTCCCGATGCCTAGCCAACCCGTCTCTTCCGCCGCCCCCCACACCAAGCAACTGACCGGTGCGGAGATTGTATGGGCCACGCTGACCGGCGAGGGTGTGCGCACGGTATTCGGCTACCCCGGCGGCGCCATCCTGCCCATCTACGACGCGCTGCGCAAATACCCCATCCACCATGTGCTGGTGCGCCACGAGCAGGGCGCCGCGCACATGGCCGACGGCTACGCGCGCGCCAGCGGTGAGGTGGGCGTGGCCGTTGCCACCAGCGGTCCGGGAGCTACCAACCTGGTCACAGGCATTGCCACGGCCATGCTGGATAGCGTCCCCATGGTCTGTATCACCGGCCAGATCAGCAGCAAGCTGCTGGGAACCGACGCCTTCCAGGAAGTGGACATCACCGGCATCACGCTGCCAATTACCAAGCACAACTTCATCGTGACCAAGAGCGAGGACATCGGTCCCGTGCTGCGCCGCGCCTTCAGCATTGCGCGCACCGGCCGCCCCGGCCCGGTTCTGGTGGATATCACCAAGGACGCTCAGCAGGGCCTGGCCGACTTCAACTTTGAGGCCTGCGCGCCGCAGCCGCACCGTCCGCACCCCATGCTTTCGGCGGAGAACGAGGCCGTCAGCGAGGCCATTGACCTCATCCTCAACGCGCAGCGTCCCATTTTGCTGGTAGGCCATGGCGCGCTGGAGTCCGGCGCCACCGATCAGCTCATCACCTTGGCCGAGCGCTTGCACATTCCCGTGGCCAGCACCCTGCTGGGCCTGGGAGCGATTCCCGCGTCGCACGATCTCTCACTGGGAATGATGGGCATGCACGGCGAAGCCTGGGTCAACCAGGCCATTCAGCAGAGCGACCTTCTAATCGCCTGCGGCATGCGCTTTGATGACCGCGTCACCGGCGCGCTGACCAGCTACGCTCCCAACGCGAAGAAGATCCACATCGAGATTGACCCGTCGGAGATCAGCAAGAACGTAAAGGCCGACGTGGCGCTCATCGGCGATCTGAAGGAGATTCTGGAGACCATACTGCCGCGCCTGGCGCCGCGCAAGGATCAGAGCTGGGTGAAAGCCGTCAACGCTCTGAAGGGTGTGGCCGCCGTGCGCGACATCAAAAACCTGCCCGACAGCGGACACCTCTACGCCGCCCATGTGATTCACGATCTGTGGCGCGCCACGGCCGGCAAGGCCATCGTTGTGACCGACGTGGGCCAGCACCAGATGTGGGAGGCGCAGTATTACAAGCATGACGCGCCGCGCTCGCTGATTACCAGCGGCGGCCTGGGCACCATGGGCTTTGCCCTGCCGGCGGCCATCGGCGCCAAGATGGCACGCCCCGATGACGAGATCTGGGTCATCGCCGGCGACGGCGGCTTCCAGATGACCGCCTCCGAGCTCTCCACTCTTGTGCAGGAGAAGCTGAAGATCAACATCGCGGTCATCAACAACGGCTTCCTCGGCATGGTGCGGCAGTGGCAGGAGTTCATGTACGAGAGCAACTACGCCTGCTCGCCCATCCTCTCGCCGGACTTCGTCAAGCTGGCCGATGCTCACGGCGTGCCCGGCGCCACGGTGCGCACCCGCGGCGAGGTGGCTGCGGCCGTCAAAGCCGCACGCGAGGCCGACGGACCGTTCCTGATTAACTTCCTGGTGGAAAAAGAAGACGCGGTGTATCCGATGGTCGGCCCCGGCGCGGCGCTCGATGAGATGATCCGCCGCCCGGCCAACGGCCACAACCCGCTGCTGGAAACCTCGGAAGAGCCGTAAACTTTTTGCGTTCCGCGCCGCTTTTTTCAGTGGTGGCGCGCAGAGTTTTGAGAGAGAGGACTTCGGTCATGCTGCACACCTTCGTTGCCCTGGTGGAAGACAAGCCCGGCGTGCTGACGCGCGTCGCCTCGCTCTTCCGGCGTTTGAACATCAACATCATCTCGCTGACCGTGGGCCGCTCGGAGCGTCCCGGGGTCTCGCGCATGTCCATCGTGGCCGAAGCTCCTGCCGGAGCCGGTCACCGCATCAAGGCCTCGCTCTTTAAGCTGGAGAGCGTCTTTGACGTGGACGACGTTGGCCAGTTGCAGTGCGTCACCCGCGAGCTGGCGCTCATCAAGGTGGCCGCCACTCCGCAGTCGCGCGCCCAGATCTTCCAGCTATCCGAGATCTTCCGCGCCCGCATTGTGGATCTGGCGCCGGAGTCAATGATGCTGGAAATCACCGGCGCGGCCAGCAAGATCGAAGGCCTCATCCAGGTGCTGAACGAGGGCGACAACCAGATTCTGGAGATTGCCCGCACCGGACGCATGGTGATGCGCCGCGGCCAGCACACCTCGCATGTGCTGGAAGCCTTTCAGCTCTCACAGCCGGAAGACGAGCCGATCATTCCATTGACGGCCGAAAAGGGCAGCGAGAACCTCGACGTCATCAGCGGGGACCCGAATCACCCGATGTAATCCACGTGGCTGCGCCATGGCGACTGGCCGTGGCGCGCCTCCGCGTGGTATCCCTAGCTGATGCAGCCCGGTCCGCCTCATCCCGCACTCCCCACGCAAAACACCGAGCACCGTCCGCTGATTCGCGGCATGGGGCTGGGTTCGGCCGTGCTGCTCAACATCCTGGACATGATCGGCGTGGGACCGTTTGTCACCATCCCGCTCATCGTGGGTGCCATGGGTGGTCCGCAGGCAATGCTGGGCTGGATCTTCGGCGCGCTCTTCGCCGTTTGCGATGGACTGGTCATCGCCGAGCTGGGCGCGGCCATGCCGCAGGCCGGCGGCAGCTACAACTTCCTGAAGGAAATTTACGGTCCCAACAAGCTGGGCCGCATGCTGAGCTTTCTCTTCGTGTGGCAGGTCAGCTTCAGCGCGCCGCTCTCCATTGCCAGCGGATGCCTGGGCCTTTCGAGCTACGCCGGATACTTCTACAAACCGCTTTCGCAGTCGCTGGCCTCGCACGACTTCCACCTGGCGCTGCCCGTAATCGGATCGTTGCAGGCCACGGCGGTCATCACGCGCGGTACTCCGGTGGCGATCCTGGCCGTGGTGCTGGCCGTGGTGCTGCTCTACCGCCGCATAACGGACATCGCCTGGTTCAGCCGGTTGCTCGCCATCGGAGTCTTCGGCTCGCTGGCATGGATCATCTTCACCGGCCTCACGCACTTCAACCGCCAGATGGCCTTCGATCTGCCCGCCAACGCCTTCCACCTGACGCCGGAGTTCTTTACCGGCCTGGGCGCGGCCATGCTGGTGGCCAGCTACGACTACTGGGGCTACTACAACATCTGCTTCCTGAGCGAAGAGGTGCGCCAGCCGGAGAAGAACGTGCCGCGCGCCGTGCTGATCTCCATTGCCGTGGTCGCCGTGCTTTACTTGACAATGAACGCCAGTGTGTTGGGTGTGGTGCCATGGCGCGAGCTGAGCTCCACGGCGCAGTCGCCGACGCGCTTTTACGTGATGAGCGTGATGATGGAGCGCGTGTACGGCGCATGGGCGGGATACGCGATTACGGCGCTGATTGTGTGGACGGCCTTTGCTTCGGTCTTTTCTCTGCTACTGGGCTACAGTCGCGTGCCCTATGCCGCGGCCTTGGATGGCAACTACTTCAAGGTCTTCGGCCGCGTGCATGAGAAGCTGCGCTTCCCGCACATCTCTCTGCTGGCGCTGGGCGGGCTGGCCATTGCCTTCTGCTTCCTGCGGCTGGCCGATGTCATCGCCGCGCTGGCCGTCATCCGCATTCTCTTGCAGTTTCTGTTGCAGTCCGTGGGAGTGATTGTGCTGCGCATTCGGCAGCCGAAGAGGAAGCGGCCATTCCGCATGTGGCTCTACCCAATGCCCGCAATCCTGGCGAGCCTCGGCTTCCTCTACATGCTGTTTTCGCGCCCCAACTTTGCGCGTGAGGTGCGTTACGCCGTGGTGCTGGTCGTGGTCGGTGTAGCGATCTATCTGCTGCGCTCGGCCCGTCGCAAAGAGTGGCCATTTTTACCCGCGCCTGTCGGTGATTAATGCAAGCCGTCTGCCGCTGTCGTTGCTCTCCGCCTAGCGCAGTTCGTAGCTGGCGTAGTCAATGCGCAGGGTAGCCACACCGCCCAAGCGCACATTGGTCGTCGTCTGGTTGCTGGCCGGCAGCCAGAAGCCTTCCACCTTGCGGTAGCGATGCTCGATGCGGGTCTTCTTGATCCAGAAGGATGGGTTGCGCGCCGGCTCGGCGTCGATGCTCTCCACGGCAAAGTCCGTGGCATTCACGCAAATCTCACCGCGATAAAGAAATTTTTCGTCGCGCCGTGGCTCTACCTGCAGGCGGTAGCATCCGCCATAAGGGCTGGGCCGCGAGCCCAGCAGGGTGAAGATGTAATTCTCTGAGCTGAGTGCGTTGTGGCGCTGCGTTTCCGCCTTGGCTGCCTCGCGCTCGCCTTCCAGCAATTTGCTCAGCACGCGCTGCTGCAGCATCTTGCTGCCGCTCTCGCCCACCACATCAAAGCTCTTGCTCTCCGGAGCCTTGTAGTGCGCCATCACGTCGAGCGTTGCCTCGCGATTACTGGGAAACCCCTGGTACTTAAGCTGATAGCTGCGGCGGCTCTCATAGGCCTTAAGCGTGGCGGCGCGCTGGCGGTTGGCTGCCTCCAGGCGCTGCACGATTTCCTCTGCCCGCAGGTTTGCCGCCACGGCACTGGCCGTTGGCACCGTGGGCACGTCGGCTGCCATGGACGGCATGGCCGCCAGCAACAGGATTGCCCCTGCGTGGATCATGGTCTTCATCGTGTTTTTCATCACGCGTCTCCCTTCATCCGTCGGCCCATGTTTGCAGGCCGCCATGCGCTAGCTCTCACTCAGTCCGGTGCGCTGGCCCAGCCGCAGCACTCGCATAAAGCCACTGGCCACAAAGCGAACGGCCAGCATGGGCAGGCTGCGCAGATCTTCGAGGAAGCTCTGACCTTCGCCGCCCACCAGCATGGTGCCGCGGCGCATGATGTAGATATTGAATGCCGCCGAAAGCGCGGTAAAGACGGCAGAGGAGATCATCCCGGCCCGAAACTGCTGGTGTCCTAGTGCGGTGTGTACGCCGAAATCAGCAAGCTGAAAGATCACGGGAAAGACGCCGGCCAGCAGCAGCTCGGCCAGCCAGGTGGGTGTGGCAAATCGCAAAGCCTGCGCGAAGGTTCCGGCAAAGCCCGCGTTCAGGGCGCCAATCATTGCCTCCGCCAGCACCGCCGAGTGGCGGCCCGCACCATGCGATTTGATGGATGCCACCAGAAAGATTGCGCCGCGAAAGATTGCGCTCAGAGCGGCGGACTTTGCATTCCAGCGTAAAATCACCCGCTTCCACGGATCTGCCGCAAGCCATCCCAGCGCCGAGGCCACGCCTGGCTGCGGGCCGCCCGCCGGGTGCATCTCTCCGTCTGGGGTCTGCATACCTTAAGCATAGGCAAGCCTGCCTCCGGGCGGGTAAACGCCACACACACAGACGATAAAACTTTAGTGAATTGCTCAGTTGGCAGAGTGCGATTCATTGTTGCGAAAACATTTTGTTCGGCAAAACAAAACGGCCCGCCACCCGACGGGCCGCTGCCGCAAACCGTTGTGCCTACATGGCGGGAATGTAGCTCAGGTCCTTGCGCAGCACCAGAATCTCGCTGACAACGTGATCGACTGACTCGCGATACTTTTCCATCGTCTTGTCGTCGTCGCCGTAAACTTTCTTCAGGATGTCGGAAAACTTGACGTCCGGTGCCTGGAAATCTGCCCAGCCGTTTCGCGGTGTGCTGACAACAAACTGCGGTCCCACGCCACCATTAGCCAGTGCGTACCAGGTGCTCCGCTTGCCCGGATAGTTCTCCTTGTCCAGCGCGGCCTTGATGCGCTTGGCCGATTCGACGAACTGCATGTAGTGCGAGGGCTTCACAAAGACAGTGGCCACGCTCAACATCTTCACATTCGGATCCGTGCCGGGTGCAACGCCCAGCTCCGGCTGCAGCACATAGTAGCTGGTCATGTTGTGCTCGCTCTGCGGACCAATGGTCTTCGCCACGTCGGCCATGTCGCGCGCATCCATGTCCTCGTGGCCGTCCATTCCCTTCCACGTCATGCCGCAGATGGTCGTCAGGTAGGCGCCGGTGTGCGGGCCGCTGATGATCTCCCACACATGGATGGCGTTCTTGTCCTTTTCCGCCTTGTGGAACTCGTTGTGCTTCTTGCGCGCCGCCTCAAAAGCCTTGGCGTTCTTCGCGACGGTCGTATTCACTTCGCAAACGCTGTCCGGAGCGGACTGCGCCCAAACGAACGAAGTGGTCAGCAACAGCACTGCACCCCACAGCAATGCAAACTTCTTCATGCGATGTATCTCCTTTGATTTGTTAGCCTTGACGGAAAGGAGAGAGGCTTTGCCCGGACTCTCCGACGCTCTCCCACGGATGTGGCTGATTCCTCCACGAATCAGCCGCCCGGTGACACTACGTC
Source organism: uncultured Acidobacteriota bacterium (assembly GCA_903851035.1). Lineage (GTDB taxonomy): Bacteria > Acidobacteriota > Terriglobia > Terriglobales > Acidobacteriaceae > TOLSYN. Next base: position 40,138 of record CAINND010000078.1, read on the forward strand.
CGGAGGGAGAGGTTGTCAATTAAATCTTGAGTAAATTATCAAGATATTTTGCCCCATTCCTGCCCGAACAAGATTTCTGAACGCTAAATATCTCCCGAAATTATTACCTTCCAGAAGGCGGTTTCGGAGTATTATTGCCGCCCGTGAGGTGGCACCCATGCGTCTAGCCGACCCAATTTCCAGCATCCTCAAGCACAAGAGCGCCGCCGTGCTGACGATTGCTCCAACGGCCGCCGTTTATGAGGCGATTGCCATGATGGCCGAAAACGGCGTGGGTGCCCTGCTGGTAGTGGAAGGCGATCGTCTGACCGGCATCCTCAGCGAGCGGGATTACGCGCGCAAAGTCATTCTGGAAGGGCGCAGCTCGCGCACCACGGCCGTGGCGGAGATCATGACCACGCCAGTCATCTTCGTCTCTCCGGAGAGCCAGGTGGGCGAGTGCATGCAGATCATGACCGATCAGCGCATCCGTCACCTGCCGGTGATGAAGGGTGAGCGCCTGGTGGGAGTGGTCTCCATTGGAGACCTGGTGAACCACATGCTGCTGGCGCAGCGCGAGACCATCCGCCACCTGGAGAGCTACATCAGCGGCACGCCACTCTAATCAGGAAAAAGTTTAATTCAGCTCATCCAGCAGGGCGCGCAACTGGCGACGCAGCCGCTGCAGCTCCTCGCGATGCGCGTTGCCGCGCGGCGGAGGCGTGGTTAAAAACGGCAGCATGGGTTGTGCCGTGGCCGCAACCTTGGCGTTTACGATCTCGCGGATCTGGCCCGTGGCCGCAACCTTGGATGGCGCCGCCACCTGGTGCAGGCGGGCTTCCTCGCGGAGCTTCTCCCGGGCGCCGGCAATGGTGAATCCCTCTTCGTAGAGCAGGCGGCGGATGCGAAAGACATTCTCCACATCCTTGCGGCGATACATGCGCTGCCCGGTGCTGCTCTTGGTGGGCTTCAGCAGGCTGAACTCCGTCTCCCAATAGCGCAGCACATAGGCCGGCAGCGCGCTCAGCTCGCTGACTTCGCCGATGCGAAAGTAAATCTTGTCCGGAATGACTACTTCCGGCTGCGCTTTTCCGTGTTTGCGTTTTGCCAGTGACATGCCTCTACTATCTTGCACGGCCTTGCCCAGGCTGCGCTATGGGTGGCACCAATGCGGTCACCCAAGAAAAAGTCTCCGCGGTCCGCGCGGAGACTGAACAAGCAAATCCGGGGTCTAGCCACCCCGAAGATACGGTACTGCTGTGCAGCGCCGCCGCATTGGATTGGAACCTTCTCCCTTGAAGGTGCAGAGTGTTCTGCCAATCCTGTCTACATCTTGAATACAATCCAATGCTAGTCCCATATTTTGTGGCCGGTTGTCGCCTTTGTCAATAGTTTTTATGAAAACTTTGCTTGACCTCCGCCCCGCTATGCGCATCTCCCCTTGCGCCGCGCACAGGTTTTTTGTTTCTTTCATTGCGCTCGGCAGGGCGACGCGCGTCCGCTGATGTGTACTTCGCACGCCGGGCTGCGCTCACAACGCACTTGTGCGTCGCTTCGCTGTCGCCGCTCGCATCATGCGGCAACATCGCAGTGGTAGAATCTGATGTTCGGTTGGCAATTTTTCGCGGGCTTGCGCATTGCTGATACAGCCCGGAGATACAGAGGCGGCAAGGTATGCGGAAGATGGCGGCAGTGGTAAAGGCAGGGCCCAGGGCCGGAGTGGAGTTGCACGAGGTTCCTGTCCCGGAGATTGGTCCCGGTGAAGTGCTGGTGAAGGTGAAGGTGGCCAGCATCTGCGGCACCGACCTGCACATTTACAACTGGGATCCCTGGGCGCAAGGACGAATTGTGCCGCCGTTGATTCCCGGCCACGAGTTCTGCGGCCACGTGGCGGCCGTCGGCCCGGAGGTCACCAGCGTCAAAGAGGGCGACTTCGTCAGTGCCGAGATGCATGTGGCCTGCGGCAAGTGTTTGCAATGCCGCACCGGCCAGGGACACATCTGCCAGAGCGTGAAGATCATCGGCATTGACCGCGACGGCGCCTTCGCCGACTACGTCGTCATACCGGAGACCAACATCTGGAAGCTCGACGACTCCATTCCGCACGAATATGCCAGCATACTCGACCCGCTGGGCAACGCCGTGCACACCGCCCTCAGTGGCGACCTTGCGGCAAAGAACGTGGCCATCACCGGTTGCGGGCCCATCGGACTGTTCGCCATCGCCGTGGCACGCGCCTGCGGTGCCGCGCAGGTCTTCGCCATTGAGGTGAACGAGTATCGCCGCAACATCGCCCGCCAGATGAAGGCCGATTTCGTTCTCGACCCTGCCACCGAGGACGTGCGCAAGATCGTCCACGAGCGCACCGGCGGCTACGGCGTGGACGTGCTGCTGGAGATGGCAGGCCACAAGGACGCCATCAAGCTGGGCTTTGACATTCTGCGCACCGGCGGCAGGGTGAGCCTGCTGGGCATTCCTCCGCGCCCCATTGAGATTGACCTGGCGCACGACATCATCTTCAAGGGCGCCACCGTGCTGGGCATCAACGGCCGCAAGATGTTTGAGACCTGGTACCAGATGACTGCCCTGCTAAAGGCGCACAAGCTGGAACTGCATCCGGTCATCACCAATCGCCTGCCGCTCACCGACTTCAGCAAGGGAATGGATTTGCTGAACAGCGGCAAGGCCAGCAAAATTCTGCTCTTCACCGACTGCAACGAAGCTGTATAGCGCCCGCGCGGCGCACGACATTTCTTAAGGACTCACAATGACGACACGCATAAACCCGCTCGGCTTCCTTAGCGATGAGATGAACGCCCTCAAGGAAAAGGGAACCTACTTCAAGCTGCGCGTGCTGGACGATGAGCAGGCCGCGGTTTGCCACTTTGACGGCCGCAAGGTCATCAACCTGGCCAGCAACAACTATCTCGGCCTGACCACGCACCCACGGCTGCGCGAGGCCGCGCTGGCGGCCACAAAGAAATACGGCGTGGGCTCGGGCGCCGTGCGCACCATCGCCGGAACCATGCGGTTGCACATGGAGCTGGAAGAAAAGATCGCTCGCTTCAAGGGCGTCGAGGCCTGTGTCGTCTTTCAGAGTGGCTTTACGGCCAATGCCGGAACGGTATCGGCCATCCTCGGCAAGGATGACTACATCATCAGCGATGAGCTGAACCACGCCTCGATCATCGACGGCTGCCGCCTTTCGCGCGCCAAGATTCTCGTCTTCCGCCATAAGGACTTCGCTCACGCCGAGGAGCAGCTTGCCAGCGTGGCCAATCTGCCGGGCAAGAAGTTGCTCATCACGGATGGCGTCTTCAGCATGGATGGCGACATTGGTCCGCTGCCCGGCCTGTGCGCTGCGGCGGAAAAGTACGGTGCCATCATGATGGTGGACGACGCGCACAGCAGCGGCGTGCTGGGACGCCAGGGACGCGGCACCATCGACCACTTCGGCATGCACGGCCGCGTGGACATACAGGTAGGCACGCTCAGCAAGGCCATCGGTGCCCTGGGCGGCTACGTTTGCGGCACAAAGGATTTCATCGAATACCTCTACCACCGCGCGCGTCCATTCCTGTTCAGCACCTCGCATCCGCCCAGCGTGGCCGCCACCTGCATTGCCGCCATCGACGTGCTGGAGCAGGAGCCGCAGTGGATGGAGCAGCTGTGGGCGAACACGCGCTTCTTCAAAAAGGAGCTGGGCCTGCTGGGCTTCAACATTGGCGGTGTCAACACGCCCGCCAGTGAGACGCCGATTACGCCCATCATCCTCGGCGATGGCCGCGCCACCATGGAATTCAGCAAGGCCATCTTTGAGCAGGGCGTCATGGGAACGGGCATCGCCTTCCCCACGGTTCCGGAGGGCAAGGCCCGCGTGCGCACCATCGTGACGGCCACGCACACCGAAAGCGAGCTGACCGAGGCGCTGGAAGTGCTGGGGCGGGTGGGCAAGAAGATGGGATTGATCAGCTAAGGCAAGAGCAGATATAACAGGTGATGGACAATCGGGAGGGTCACGATGGGCAGCACACCGAATCCGGATGCCTTGGAGTTTTACACGTACAGGTATTTCGCAAATGGCCGGACATTCTATGTGGGAAAGGGGCACTGGGTTACCGGACAGAAGACTCAGCGAGTCAATGATCGTGGCATATTCTCCTCCCGACTCAGACGGAATCGTCTCGAACGAGACATAGAGCACCGGGATCTCAAGAAGAAAGATATCCAGGTCCTCAATCTCCTTCACTTCAAACACCGGGTGGAGGTTCGATGGGAGTTCCTTGGTAAGAGAGATATCAACGAGGCTGACGCTCTCGCGCAAGAAGCAGAGTTCATTAGGAAATACCTAAGCGAGGGATGCTGTCTCGCGAATGATGACATGAATCCCGCAAGGCACACTGTTGATCAAGTTGTCGAGTGGGTGTTGGCCGGAGACCCAACTCCAAGCCACCGTGGAGAGAAACTGGAGTTCAAGGACTAGCTAAGTTGCCCCAGGTTGGCCGCACCCCTCGTGGTTAACCTGGGATGCACAAGGCCGTGGGTCTAAATCGGGCCAGAAGCGGCTGACTAATCCTTCGCCAACTCCTTCAGCAGCGCCGCGCCGAACTGCTCGGCCTTCTTCTCGCCAATGCCGCCAATCTTCATCAGCTCGCGCATGGTGCGTGGCCGTTGCCGCGCCAGCTCAATAAGCGTGGAGTCGTGCAGCACCTGAAAGGGCAGCCGGTGGAGCTGCTTGGTGAGTTGCAGCCGCAGCGCGCGCAACCGCTGAAAGCGCACCGCAACAGCATTGCCATAGCGCACGCCCACCTGCTCGGCGTTGATCTTCTCACTCGGTGCGCGGACGCTCTTCTTGGCTGTGGTCTTCGAATCGTGCGGCGATGACAGCGCTTTTCCGCGCACAGCTGTGCGCGTTGCGCTTGGCGGAGATTTTCGCACTGTCGTTTTACGCGAAGTCACCACGCGTCGCGCCGAGTACGCCTCATGCTCTGCGTCCTCTCGCACATCATCCTCACGAACATAGACCAACTCGCGCGGTGGCCCCGCACGTAACGGCACTCCGGCACCGGCACTGGCCACGCAAACGTCACAGTGGCAATCGACGGGCGCGGTGTTCTCGCCAAAGTATTCCAGTATCTGATGGCGACGACAGCGCTCCCAGCGCGCGTAGCGCTGCATGGCGTCCAGTTGCTGTGTGGCGCGGCGTTGCAGGGGACCAATATCACGCCTGGCCAGCTGCGAGTTGCCATCGCCAATCTTGTCTATGAAGAATTTCTGCGTCATCACGTCGGCGGCGGCAAAGTACAGGATGCACTCCGCGGACTTTCCATCGCGTCCGGCGCGTCCCGCCTCCTGGTAGTAGGCCTCAAGACTGCCCGGCAGATTGAAGTGCACCACGTAGCGCAGGTTTGGCTTGTTGATGCCCATGCCGAAGGCGTTGGTGGCGACGACGATGGCCTCCTCGTGCTCGATGAAGCGCTGCTGATTTGTCTGCCGCGCCTCGGGATCCATCCCGGCGTGGTAGGCCACAATGGGGCGCCCGCGCAGCTCGCTGGCCAGCAGATCGGTTACCATCTCCACCTGCTTGCGCGTGGAGCAATACACGATGCCGCCCGTCTTGCGCCGCCGCAGGTAATCCACCAACTCGTCTTGCTTATCCTTGGCCTTGCGGAAGGTAATGGACTGATAGCGCAGGTTCGGCCTATCAAAGCCGGTCACATGGATGGCTGCATCCTTCAATCGCAGCGAGCGGACGATATCCTGCCGCACCTGCGCCGTGGCCGTCGCCGTCAGCGCCACGGTCAAGGGATCGCCCAACTGCTGGCGTACCTCACCCAGACGAAGATACTCCGGACGAAAATCATGCCCCCACTGGCTTATGCAGTGTGCCTCGTCAATGGCCAGCAGGCTGAGCTTGCGGCTCGTGATGATGGCTTGAAAGCCGGGCGCGGCGAAGCGCTCCGGAGCGACAAACAACAGGCCGCGGAAGCCGTCGCGCATGCGGTCCATCACCGCGCGCTGCTCCTCCCGGGGCTGTCCGCTGGTCAGCATCATGGCCGGAATGCGCAGATCGCGCAGTTGCCGCACCTGGTCGGTCATCAGCGAGATCAGCGGAGAGATGATGAGCGTGAGTCCGCGCAGCGCCACGGCCGGAAGCTGATAACAAAGACTCTTGCCTGCGCCAGTCGGCATCACCACCAGCGCGTCGCGGCCAGCCAGCACGTCGGTGATGATCTCGCGCTGACGGGGCCGAAAGCTGGGCAGGTGGAAGATGGTGCTCAGGATGGAATCTACATCATGCATGGGCCGGGGAGTCTCTCAGTAACTTCACTCTAACAGCAAAGGGCCCGCCCGCAGGCGGACCCTTGCGGAAAACGATGCGAGTTTATAGCTCGCTGAAAACCACCTTGCCGCCGACGATGGTGGCGCGCACCTTGCCCTTGAACGTCATGCCGCCGTAAGGACAGTTCTTCGCGCGCGAACGGGTCTTTTCCACGTCGTAGATCCAGCGCTTTTTCGGATCGAAGATAGTCACGTCGGCCACCGAGCCAACGGCGAGTGTGCCGCGACCTTTCAGGCCGACAATCTTCGCAGGGTTGGTCGAGAGCATTTCCACCAGCCGCTTCAGCGTAATCAGCTTCTCGTGCACAAGCGCGGTCAGGCTGGCCGCCACGGCTACTTCCAAGCCGGTAATGCCGAAGGCGGCTTTGTCGAACTCGATTTCCTTCTCGTACAGTGCGTGCGGCGCGTGGTCGGTGGCAATGGCGTCCACCGTGCCGTCGGCAATGCCGCGCAGAATGGCCTCGCGATCGGCCTTGGAGCGCAGCGGCGGATTCATCTTGTAGCGCGTGTCGTAATCCGCGCAGGCCTCTTCGGTAAAGAGGAAGTGATGCGGCGCAACCTCGGCCGTAACCGCTACCTTTGACGCACGACCCAACCGTACCATCTCCAGGCTTTTGCCCGTGCTGACGTGGGCCACATGCAGGCGTCCGCCCTCCTGGCTGGCCAGGCGCACGTCGCGCTCCACCATCTGCCACTCGCTGGCCGTCGGCTGCCCGCGCAGACCCAGCGCAAAGCTGGTCACGCCCTCGTTCATCGGATGCGTGCCGCTGATCTTCGTATCCTCGGCGTGCTGAATGACCGTGAGGCCGACCTTGGCGGCCAGGGCCAGCGCCTCGCGCATGATGTGGTCGTCAAGAATCGGCTTGCCGTCATCGCTGAGGGCGACGGCTCCGGCCTGGCGCAGCGCCTGGTAGTCACTTAGCTTTTCTCCCTGGCTGCCCAGAGTTGCGGCCGCAATGGGGAAGACGTTGACCACGGCGCCGCGCTCCGCATCCTGCATCCAGCGCGTCACGGCCGGCGAATCATTCACCGGACGCGTGTTGGGCATGGCGCAAACCGATGTGAATCCGCCTGCGGCTGCCGCAGCCGTACCGGTGGCAATGGATTCCTTGTGCGTCTGCCCGGGCTCGCGCAGATGCACGTGAAGGTCAATAAATCCCGGGGCGACTATGAGGCCCTTGAGGTTGAGCTTTTCGTCCGCCACGGTCTTCGTCTTACCGGGCGCGGCCACCTCAACCACCTTGCCGTCTTTCAGCACCAAGTCGGCGGGGGCGTCCACGCCAGCCGCGGGATCAATCAAATGACCGCCATACAGTAGAAGCGTGCTCATCGGCGGCCTCCCAGAATTGTTTGCAGTATCGCCATGCGTACCTTGACGCCGTTCAGCACCTGCTCCAACACTACGCTCTGCTTGCAGTCTGCCACCTCGTCCGTCATCTCCATGCCGCGAATCATCGGCCCGGGATGCATGACGATGGCGTCCTTCTTGGCCAGCTTCAGGCGCGATGCAGTCAACTGATAGCGGCGGATGTATTCGTCCACGTTGATCTGCATGCCCTGCAAGCGCTCCTGCTGCACGCGCAGCATCATCACCACGTCGGCGCCTTTCAGGGCGGTCTCCATGTCGCGCACAATCTCCACGCCCGGCGCCAGCGCGGTCGCCGTGTTGGGCAGCAGCACGTCCGGCCCGCAGAAGACGACCCTTGCGCCCAGCTTGCTGAACAGGTGGGCATCGCTGCGTGCCACGCGGCTGTGGAAGATGTCGCCGATGGTGACGATCTTCAAGCCCTTCAGACTCTTTTTGTGGTTCAGGATGGTGAATGCGTCGAGCAATCCCTGCGAAGGATGCGCGTGCATGCCGTCGCCGGCGTTGATGATGGGAATGTCAATCAGCCGCGAGAGCAGCACCGGCGCGCCGGAGCTGGGATGGCGCATCACGATCGCGTCCACAATGGATTGCAGCGTGCGGCCCGTATCCTTCAGCGACTCGCCTTTTTCAATGCTGGCCGTCGTCGCGTGGATGACCACGGTGCTGGCGCCCAGGCTCTTGGCGGCAATCTCAAAGCTGGTGCGGGTGCGGGTGGAATTTTCGTAAAACAGCAGGGCGATGCGGCGTCCGCGGAGCGTGGTGCGCGGGCGGGCGGGATTCATCCGCCGCGCCAGCGCAAGTATGTCCAGAATTTGCCGCGAGTCCAGCGATTCGATCGCCAGTAACGACCGGGGCTTGGCCTTCATGGTTTCCTCGATCAGCCTTCGCCTTCGGGGATGCGCTCCACCATCAGGACCTTTTCCATCTGGTCGGTCTCGGTGAGCTTCACCTCGATAATCTCAAGATCGGAGGTCTGCACGCGGCGGCCCACAAAGCTCGCCTCAATGGGCAGCTCGCGATGGCCGCGATCGATCAGCACTAGCAGCTTGACGCTGCGCGGGCGGCCCTGATCGAAGAGTGCATCGAGAGCGGCGCGCACCGTGCGTCCCGTGTACAACACGTCGTCGCACAGCACAATGTCCTTGTCGGTGATGTTGAAGCCGATCGGGTGCGGTTCCACCACGGGCTTAGGTCCCACCGTGGAGAGGTCGTCGCGATAGAGCGTGATGTCCAGTGTGCCAACCGGCACCGGCGATTTCTCGATGCGCTCGATGTGGCGGGCAATGCGCTCGGCAATGGGGATGCCGCGGCGGCGGATGCCGACCAGCCCCAGCGAGCCGATGCCGTTATGTTTTTCCACGATCTCGTGCGCCAGCCGAACGAGCGTGCGCTCGATCTCAGAGGCCGACATGATCTGGCCTTTTTCGCGTAGGTTTGGTGCCCTAGAGATGACGTTCATAGCAGCCCGATGATACGCGAGGTGGCGCCGACGCGGCAAGGATGCCGAGCGGCATTCCAACGATGTTGTCGCGTGGAACAAAGCGCGTGGAAGGTGTTTGAGCTATTCCTGGCGGCTGCCGTCGCGGCCAAAAAGAGTTGCGCCCAGGGCTCCGCCCAGCCCGGCCACCACCACAAAACATAGCCCCAGGCAGAGCAATCCCAATGCCCAGAACAAGGCCATGCCGTGGTCGGTGGCCATGTAGTTGCCTATGCTCTGCATCATCTGGCGGGTGGCGTCGTCGGGTGCGGCGGCGGTCTGCTGCTTCAGCAGCTCGGCCAGCACCTTGTGCATCTCCGCGCGATGCCCGGCGCTGAATAGCTGTAGCGAGTTCACAAAGGCCAGCACGCCAAAGCCCCAGCCCCCGGCAAAGATGCCCACCTTCGCGCCCATCCACGATGAGAGCGCCGGATAGCCCGTGCGGCGGCGATACAGGGTAACGGCCAAGCCTCCGGCGGCGAACATGCACAGCAACGCCAGCGGCACCACGCCAAAGGCCGAACCCACGGCGGCCAGCACTCCGGCCAGCACAGCGGCGCTCAGCGCGGCGCGGCGGTTAATGCGCTGCCCGGCCGTAGCTCCAGGATGCGTCTGCCTGCCCGGCCGCGGTGTTTCCATGGGTTGCGCCGGAGGCTGCACGTCTTCAGGAGTTCCCGGCGGCAGCGGCTCGGTCACCGGCGCCGTCGGCGGATGCACCGGCACGCGAATCTGCGGGGCGTGGCACTGGGCGCAGAAAGGCCGCCCATCTTCCACCGTTGCGCCACATTGAGGGCAGGCATGCTCCATGGGAAGAAACTAACAGCCCGGTCACCGTGAGGGCAACCGCCACCAGCGCGGCATCCGCCCGGCAGTCTAGGAGCTGGGCTTTTAGTGGCCGGCTTCGCGAATCGAGATCAGCGAGAACTGCGTGCCGCCGCCGTCCGGCCGAACCTTCACGAAGTGCGCGTCGCCCTGTCGTCCCACCTTCAGGTTGGTCGTTCCCGGAGCCTTCGCCGTTGCCGCGCAAAAGACGGGATCGTTGAAGCCGTGGGTCTTCCAGTCCGAGGAGTTCATTCCAATCTCGATTTCGCCTTCGTCGCGGCACTCCAGCACCTTGCCGTAGATGGCCAGCTTGTCGCGGTAGTAGGCCAGCACCTGTTCGGGCGCGTCCTTGCTGCTGTAGCTGAGCTTGATGATTTCCATCTTCATGGTCGGCAGGTCGAGCCCAACGTGCTTTTTGCCCGAGCCCCCGTTGGAAGCGTCAGCCATTGCTCCGGGATAAACCGGAATGCCGGCATCGGCCACCTTCGCGCCCTTGTCCACGTTGATGCTGGCGCCGGGCACGCCAATGCTGACGTGCTTTTCTTCTCCATTGCCGCTCTTGCTGATGCGGCAACCACCCGCCGCAAGCAACAGTGCAAGGGCGAGCAGGGTGATGATTCGCAAAGATGTTTTAGACATGGCGCACCTCGTCGGCGGGTTAATCATTGGGCCTGCCCATAGCTACGCAGCCGCCTGGAGAATGGTTCCCCGCGCGGAAAAAGACTTTAGCGCAGCATCTGCACCAGCAGCCACAGGTTGAGCACGGCAATGGCCACGGCCGTCAGCCAGGCCAGCGCCTTCAGCCACCGTGGATTCACGAACTCGCCCATCAGTCGGCGATCGCTGGTGAACATCACCAGCGGCACAACGGCAAAGCTAAGCTGCATGCTCAGCACCACCTGGCTGAAAATGAGCAGCCGCGCCGTGCCGCTCTCCCCGGCCACCACCGTGACGATCACCGCCGGTACGATGGCCACCAGCCGCGTGATCAAACGGCGCAGCCAGGGGCGCGCCCGCAGTTTCAGGAAGCCTTCCATCACAATCTGTCCGGCCAGCGTCCCGGTCAGTGTGGAGTTCTGTCCGCTGGCCAGCAGCGCCAGCGCAAAAATGCCGCTTGCGGCCGTAACGCCCAGCAGCGGAGACATCAGCTTGTAGGCATCCTGAATCTCTGCCACGTCATGCCGCCCGGCGCGATAGAAGGTCGCTGCCGAAACAATCAGGATGGCGGCGTTCACCAGCAGCGCAATCGTCAGGGCCACGGCGCTGTCAATGTTGCAATAGCGCAGCGCTTCGCGCCGTCCCTCCGGCGTGCGCGCAAAGTCCCGGGTCTGCACAATGGAGGAGTGCAGATACAGGTTGTGCGGCATCACCGTGGCGCCCAGGATGCCGATGGCGATGTACAGCATCATGGGATCGTGCAGGATGGCCCCGTCCGGCACGAACATTCCGTGCATCGCCAGCGCCCACTCGGGCCGCGAGAACATCATCTCCAGCCCAAAGCAGATGCTGATGGTGGTCGTCAGCGTGATGACGATGGCCTCAATGTAGCGGAAGCCGCGGTTTTCCAGCAGCAACAGCAGCAGCACGTCAAAGCCGGTAATGACCACGCCGATGACCAGCGGGATATGAAACAGCAGTTGCAGCGCTATGGCCGAGCCAATAACCTCTGCCAGATCGCAGGCGGCAATCGCCACCTCGGCCAGGACCCACAGCACGAATGAAGTGCGCGGCCCGTAGCGCTCACGGCAGGCCTGTGCCAGGTCGCGGCCCGTCACCACGCCCAGCTTCAGCGACAGGCTTTGCAGCAATATTGCCATCAGGTTGCTTAAGAAGATGACCCACAACAGGCTGTAGTTGTAGCGCGAGCCTGCCGCCAGGTCCGTCGCCCAGTTGCCGGGATCCATGTAGCCCACGGCGATGAGGAAGCCCGGCCCGGCAAAGGTCAGCAGCTTGCGCAGCACGCCGGGGCCGGCCGGCAGAGGGATGCGGGTGTGCACCTCGGGCAAAGGTGTCGAGGGTGCATCCTGCCGCCAGGGCTGATTCTTAAAGCTCATCATTGGCCATCACGCAGGCAATAACATTCGCCTCCGCTCAAGCCAAGGCTACCAGAAATGAATCCCGCTGACTGCGCCTGTAGCCCGTGTCAAGCCGTGTTCCCCGGGTCATTGTGGACATCTTCCACATCGCGATTTCAAAGCCGTTGACTTCGTCCGCGCGACCTCATAACCTTTTGGCCTTGGAGCAGCCATGAAAGTCCTCGTACTTGGCGGCGGCGGCCGCGAACACGCACTCGTCTGGAAGCTGAAGCAATCTCCTCGCGTCACCGAGGTTTTCTGCGCCCCGGGCAACGCCGGCATTGCGCAGGAGGCCACCTGCCTGCCCTGCGACCTCAATCGCCTGGATTCCATCGTGGAAGCCACGCTGAAGGCCGCGCCCGATCTGGTCGTTGTCGGCCCCGAAGTGCCTTTAATGCTGGGCACGGTGGACGAGCTGCGCCGCCGCGGCATCCCCGTCTTTGGCCCCACCCAGGCCGCCGCGCAACTGGAATCCAGCAAGGCCTTCAGCAAGGCCTTTATGACGCGCCACCGCATCCCCACCGCGCTCTATGTGCAGGTGCATCAGGCCAGTGAGATTAAGGCCGCGCTCGCCAACTTCAGCGCTCCCATCGTCGTCAAGGCCGATGGCCTGGCCGCAGGCAAGGGCGTCGTCATAGCCGCCACCAAGGAAGAGGCCGCGCAGGTGGCCGCCGATATGCTCAACGGCTCGCTCGGCGAGGCCGGCAAGCACGTGCTCTTTGAGGAGCATCTCGTCGGCGAGGAGATCAGCTTCCTGCTCATCAGCGATGGCGAGCGCGTGGCCCCTCTGGTGGCCGCGCAGGACCACAAACGCATTGGCGATGGCGATACCGGCCCCAACACGGGCGGCATGGGCGCCTACTCCATCTCCACCCTGGTGGATGACAACATGCGCGACTGGCTGCTGCGCCACGTCGCCCAACCCGTCATCGACGGCATGGCCGCCGAGGGCATGCCTTACACCGGAATCCTGTACGCGGGCCTGATGATGACTGCGCGCGGCCCCATGGTGCTGGAGTTCAACTGCCGCTTTGGCGACCCCGAGACCCAGCCCATCCTCATGCGCCTGGAAAGCGACCTGGTCGAGGCCTTTGAAGCCAGCATCGAAGGCCGCATCAGCGACGGCGTCTTCCACTGGACGCCCGACCCCAGCGTCTGCGTCGTCCTAGCCGCCGGAGGCTACCCCGGCACGCCCGAAAAAGGCAAAGAGATTCACGGACTCGACACGGCTGCGGCCATGGCTGGCGTCAAGGTCTTCCACGCCGGAACAGCTATGAAGGACGGCAAGATCGTCACCGCCGGAGGCCGCGTGCTGGGCGTCACCGCCCGCGCCACCTCGCTGGAAGCAGCCGTCACCCGCGCCTATGAGGCCGTCGGCAAAATTCACTTTGACGGCATGCAGTACCGCACCGATATCGCTCACCGCCGCCTCAAGAAGTAGCCTTCGGGCGGCCCGTGTGCGGCATCTTCCACGCAGAAGCGGAGTCTTTGGCTTGCCCGAGGATTCCACCTCCGCCCCGCAAAATGAGAGAATAGCCCCATGGAAAAGAAACCGCTCGTCTCCATCGTCATGGGCAGTGACAGCGACCTCGAGGTGATGAACGAGGCTGCCAAGGCCCTCGAACTCTTCGACATTCCCTACGAGATTGACGTCAGCTCGGCGCACCGCTCCCCGGCACGCACCAGTGAATTCAGCCGCAAGGCCGCCGGACGCGGCATCAAGGTCATCATCGCCGGAGCCGGTGGCGCCGCCCACTTGGCCGGCGTCATCGCCGCGGAGAGCATCCTGCCGGTCATCGCCGTGCCCATCGCCGCCACGCCCCTCGGCGGGCTGGACGCCCTGCTGGCCATGGTGCAGATGCCCGCCGGAATCCCCGTTGCCACCGTCGCCATCGGCAAGATGGGCGCCACCAACGCCGGAATCCTGGCCGCGCAGATTATCGCCACCGGTAACGCCAAACTGACCGCGAAGCTCTACGCCTACAAGGAAAAGCTCGCCGCGGGAGTGGAAGAGAAATCGCGCAAGCTGCAGGCCGCCCGCGCCAAGCACTAGGCTGGCACGCTTTGCCGTACTCGCCGCACATAGCAAAAGGCCAGCCCTCGCGGCTGGCCTTTGATTTTCTCGTGCACAAAATTGCGGCTTACTTCGCAGCCGCGCTCGCCGTTCGAACCTCCAGCGCAATCTTCGGAGGATGAAGCAGCGTGTTGTGGATCAGGCAGCGGTGCACGGCCTCTTCCACGCCTTTGCGATGTTCTTCGCTCAGTTCCACCGGCACATCCAACTCAATGCGGAAGTCATCCAACCGCGCCGGGTTCTTCGCCTTGTCGCAGGTCACGCGAACCTTCGTCCCGGCCACCTCCAGCTTATTGCGCTTGAAATAGTCCACCGCGTAGTAGCCCGCGCAGCTTCCCAGGCTGGCCAGCAGCAACTCCGGCGGCGTCATGCCCTCGTCAAAGCCGTGATTGCTCTCCGGCTGATCGCTGACCACCTTGTTGCGTCCCGCCGTCATCTCAAACTGCACGGCGCCCAGATGTTCTACTTTTACTTCCAGCATGGCTCTCTCCTCTGCTTGATTCCTGCTTAAACGATGCTTGCGCCCAGCCGTGCATCCAGCTTTTCGCGCAGCGCCTGCCGCGCGCGGTGCAGTCGGCTCTTCATCGCCGCCAGCGATATTCCCAGCTTCGCGGCTACTTCTTCGCCGCTCAGGTCTTCCACGTCGCGCAGCATGTAAACCTCGCGCGCATCCTCCGGCAACTCTGAAACGGCCTGCCACAACAGGTCCTTGATCTCCTGCCGCGCCACGACTACATCCTGCAGCTCTCCCGGCTGCACCAGCTCCGCGCTCTCCTCCATCTCGGAGAGTTGCAGCAACGGCGCCATCGTCTCCCGCTCGCGAAGCTGCCAGCAGAGGCGGCGGGCAATCTGCGCCAGCCACGCCCGGAAGGCCTTCGAATCGCGCAACTGCTCCAGGCTGCGGAAGGCCTTCAGCAGCGCCTCCATCAGTACGTCTTCCGCGTCTTCGTGATTGCCGCAGACGCGCAACATCTGCCGGTACACCGCGTCCTTGTGCTCGTTGGCCAGCTCTTCAAAGTTTATGTTGGCGATTGTGCCGCAAACTTCGGCGCTGTGCCGCACTTATCCGCAGCAGGGGTTCTGCGTCGTTCCGTTCTCGGCCACACGCGCCTGGTTCCACGGCATTTTGGCCAGCAGAATCCCCATCCCGCAGATGTCGGTCGCTCCCGCAAAGGTCAGCCCGGCGCCAATGAACATCGCCAGCCAGATGCCGCCATGCACACCGCTCGCGGCCAGCATCGTACCCACCAGCACCAGCAAACCCGCCACCAGTCGCACCTGCCGCTCCAGCGACCACCGTGTACGCGCTGAGGTCACAACCTCCAACCCGTTCCTAATCCAGGCATCGGTGCCGCCCGCCAGCACCTGTACTCCGGCGGCCTGTCCCATCCAGCCCGCCACAATCTGCGCCCGCGTGCCGCCCTTGCAGATCAGCACCACGCCGTCCGACAGCAGCAGATCCTTTTTGCGCGCCTCGAACTGATCCATGGGAATATTCATCGCGCAGGGAATGTGTCCGGCTGCGAATTCGCTCGCGGTCCTGACGTCAATCATCTGCGGACGGCGGCCCTTCGCCAGCTCCGCCTTCAACTCTTCCACGCTTACCAGTGTGCTCATCTGTTGATTGCCTCTATCTATCAAGAGCGTTTCCAGCGGAAAAGGATTCGTCCTAGCTGTTTTTACGCGAAAAGAAACGGCGGCCACGCAGGCCGCCCTTTCACTACATTCCTAAGTGACTCCCTAGCCCGCCATGCCGCCCATGCCAAAGGGCAGCTTGATGTCCGGACGAAGCTGCATCATCTCCGTCACGGTCAAAAAGACGAAGCCCTTGTCTTTGTATTCGGCAATCAGCTCGTCGGTGGCGCTGACGGTGTGGCTGCGGTCTTCTCCCATGCGCAGGTGCCCGCCATCGTGCAGCAGCACCACTTCGCCGCCGGCAATCTGGCGCCGCGCGTGCTTCACTATCTCCGCCGGGGACTTGGCCGACCAGTCAAAGCAGGTCACCCGCCACATCACCGGAAACATCTTCATCTCCTCCACCACCTTGAAGGTGCCGGGGCGGCGGCCGCCAAAGGGCGGACGGAAGAGGAAGGGCCGCTCGCCGGTGGCTTCTTCAATCGCCAAATTGGTCTCTTCCAGTTCCTGGCGCAGCTTCGCCTCGCTGGAAAAAATCAGGTTCGGATGCGAGTAGCTGTGATTTCCAATGGCGTGCCCGGCCTGCTGCACCGCCAGCGCAACTTCCGGATGCTGCCGCACATATTTGCCCAGCATGAAGAACGTTGCCGGAACCTGGTGTTTGGCCAGCACCTCCAGCAGCTTCATCGTCCAGGGATCGTTCGGTCCGTCGTCATAGGTAAGGGCCAATACCTTCAGGCCTTCTTTGACGCCGCTAAAGTTTGCGCCGTAGAGCTGCGACCATGGAACCATGGTGTGTGCTCCGGCAAAGGTGGCGGCTCCGGCCGCCAGGGCTCCTGCTACATATCCAATCATCGTCATGGATTTTATCGCTTTCCACCGCTCTGCGGAAAACAGCCGTTGCCCGCCCGCGCGCAGCGCGTTATGCTTCCCAAAGAGCCTGCTCCGTTCGCGCCGGCCCGCGACCCTTCACCATGGCAAATTTCTTCGAACCATCCCGCTACATCGCCGTTGAAGGTCCCATCCGTGTCGGCAAAAGCACCCTGGCCCGCTACCTGGCCCAGCAGTTGCGCGGGCAACTCATTCAGGAGCCGGAAGATAACCCCTTTTTGACGGCTTTTTACCGGGACGAGCCGGGCGCCGCTTTCCAGGCGCAGATGTCCTTTCTAATCAGTCGCTTTGAGCAGCTACACCCGCTGAACGAAGCGCGCAAATCGCAGAAGATCGTCATCACCGACTACATCTTTGAAAAAGATAAGCTCTTTGCCAACTTGAACTTGAATGACGACGAGCTGGCGGTTTACGACCGCTACTACAAGCTGCTGCGCGCCCAGGTGCCCACGCCGGACCTCGTCATCTACCTGCAGGCGCCCGTGGACGTGTTGCGTAAACGGCTGCGCCGCAAGAACATATCGCAGGAAAAAGCCATCAGTGACGATTACATGGAAGAGGTGCTGAAGGCCTACGAACACTTCTTCTTCCACTACTCGGCCAGCGACCTGCTGGTGGTAAATACGGCAGAGATTGACTTTGTGGAGCGCAGCGAAGACCTGCAAACGCTGTTGCGCCGCGTCAGCGAGCCCATCAAGGGCACGCAGTATTTTCTTCCTTTGGGCTCGCAGGGAAATCAGGAATAGCCTCACCTTTTCATCTCATTTTTTGAAACTCTCTTCACAACTTATGCCCCATCAGTTGTTTACAATGGCGCATAGGTTCGGTTCCGGCCATGGCGGCGGAGCCCGCGCGCGCTTGGCGCACCACAGGTTTGCCGAGGTACAGGAATGCCGTTATTCGAGTGGAAGGACGAGTACTCGGTCAGCGTGCTGCGCTTTGACCGTGAGCATCAGAAACTCTTCAATCTTATCAACGAGTTGAACGATGCCATGGCGGAAGGGCGGGGGCGCTTTGTCGCCGTGCGCGTGCTGCGCGAATTGAGCGAGTACGCGCGCTGGCACTTCAGCGGCGAAGAATCGGCCATGCGGCGGGCCGGCTATCCTGATCTGGAACAACACATTACCGAGCATGAGACCTTCGTCAAAACGGTCAACGGCTACTACGAGCAGTACTCCGGCGGGCAGAGCGGCATTCCCATCGATCTGCTTTATTTTCTGCGCGATTGGCTGACAAAACACATTCTGGAAAGCGACCGCCGGTACGCCGAATCGCTGAACAAAGCAGGCATCCACTAGCCTGCAGCGGCGTAAAATAAGCGCATGATCACCGCAGAAAGTCCCTTCTCCGTACTGACCGCCGTGGCCGCACCGGCGCTGCTTACCAACTCCTCTACCGTATTGGTGCTCGGCCTGGGTAATCGCATTGCCCGCGTGGTGGATCGCACCCGCACCGTGGCCGGCGTGATGGCCCGCACCGAAGAGGGCTGCGAGTTGTATATGCGCCTGCAGCAGCAGGCCGGGCTGCTGGGCCGCCGCAGGGAATACCTGGGCCACGCTTTGCGCCTGGGCTATGCCGCGGTGGGTGGCTTTGCCGCCGAGGCCTTGGTGGCCGTGATGGGCGGAACCCTGGTGCATTACGAGTATCACTGGGAGGCGCGCCTGGCGGCACTGGCGGCATTGACCATTGGCTTTGCCAGCGTGGGCAGCCTGGTGATGGCCTGCGTGTACATGGTGCGGGAGACGGCCGTGGCCCTGGACAATCTGAGCGAAGAGGCCAAGACGGTGATGATGGAAGCCGCCCGCGAACTCCGCAAGTAGAAACAAGCCCTGCTGTTTGCTCATGGCTTGGGAGCGGACTAGAATCAGCACGGCCAGCCGGGGCCAAACCCTTCCGGCAGACAGGTGGCATCCGCCCGCGGCGGAGCTGCACTGGAGGACACAATGAGCATCACCACCGGAGACTTCCGGCAGCGCGTGGCCGTGCAGACGCTGGCCGAGAAGAAGCATCGCCACGAACCCATTATTTGCCTGACCGCCTATGACTACAGCGCCGCACGCCTGGCTGACGAAGCCGGCGTGGAGCTGGTGCTGGTGGGCGACAGCCTGGCCCAGGTAGTGCTGGGCTATGACAGCACTCTGCCGGTAACGATGGAAGAGATGCTGCATCACACGCACGCCACGCGGAGGGGCGTCAAGCGGGCCTTCCTTGTGGCTGACATGCCCTTTGGCAGCTATCACACGGGCGAGCAGCAGGCATTGGAGAACGCCACGCGCTTTGTGAAAGAGGCGGGCGCAGAGGCGGTGAAGATTGAAGGCGGCGTAAGCCGCGCGGCGCTGGTGCGGCGCATCATTGAGGCGGAGATTCCCGTGGTTGGCCACATCGGACTGACACCGCAGTCGGTACACAAGATGGGCGGCTACAAGGTGCAGGGCAAAACCGCGGCCGCCATGGATCAACTTCGTCGCGATGCTGCGGCCCTGGACGCGGCCGGAGTGTGCGCCCTGGTGCTGGAGGGGATTCCGCGCGAGCTGGCGGCAAAGATCACCGCCGAGGTTGCCACGCCAACGATTGGCATTGGCGCGGGGCCGGAGTGCGACGGGCAGATATTGGTCTTCCACGATCTGCTCGGGCTGACCTTTAACGCCGCGCCGAAGTTTGTGCGGCGCTACGCGGCGGTCGGCGAGGCGATTACGGCGGCCATCCAGGCCTATGGTGAAGATGTGAAGCAGCGCAGCTTCCCCTCCGACGCGGAAAGTTATCATCTGCCGCGCGAGTCGCAGGCGGCGCTGGAAGCGCAGACATCTTCACGCACCATTCCACCGCTGGTGGCCAACAAGAAGTAAGAGACGGAAAGCAGGATAGGCCTGAAAGCAGGACAGAGAAGATGCGATTGACCGAGAAGAGATGCTTACTGGCGGCCACGTTGTGGTTGTGCGCAGCAATAGCCGTGGCGCAAAGCAGCGGCGGGGCCACTGCACCGGCAAATCCTGTGGCCAGCAAACCGGCGAGCACGGCGGCCAAGCCGAAGACGGCGACGAACACGCGCTCCACCACGGCGGCCAAAAAGCCGGCCACGCGCAGTGAATGCGTTGAAGCCGCCGGGCTGTGCGTGCTGGTTCCCGCAACATGGCAGCGGCTGGGCGACATCTTTGACGACCTGGGATTCGTGGTGGCAGAGCCGCACGCGGGGGTGGACTCCGCGCTGTGGCCGCAGGTGAACGTGGCGGCCATCGATGTGCCTCCCGAGGAGACGACGCCCACCGGCGCACCCAGCCTGGACGCCGTGGTGCGGGTGCTGCTGACGCCGGATGGGACATTCCGCACGGCCGAGACGCAGCAGCGCACGCGCCTGCTGCTGAACGGCGCCGAGGCGCAGGTGCTGAAGGTGCTGCTGCGCGATGACGCGGGCAACACCAGCCAGGAAGAGGTCGCGCTGATTGACGGCGGCGACGAGGGCTTTGTGTACACCATCGCGCTGCGCTGCGCTCCGGAAGAGTACGCGCGGCTGGAGCCGGTCTTTCAACGAATCCTGCAAAGCTGGCGGGTAAAGCCCGATGACGGCGCGGATGCGGCGGCCGGCAAGGCGGATGCGGCGAAGGCTACGTCGGCAACACCGGCGGTGGATAAAAAGGCGATCACAGCGCAGCCCAGCGCGCCCCTTCCCGAAGCTCCGCGCACGGACGCCGCGCCCAAGCCGTAAGGTTTGCCGCATGGGCGTGAGAGAAATGCAGAAAAGAAATCATCAAGAGGGTAAGTGATGCAGGTGATACACGAGATTGCCGCCATGCAGGCGTGGAGCCTGCAAGCCGCGCGTGAGGGCCGCGCTGTGGGCTTTGTGCCCACCATGGGAGCATTGCACGCCGGTCACATCAGCCTGGTGCGGCTGGCAAAGGCGCGGGCGCAGGCAGTGGTTGTATCGATATTCGTCAATCCATTGCAGTTTGGCCCGACGGAAGATTACTCGCGCTATCCGCGCACGCTGGCCAGTGACTGCCGTCTGCTGGAGCCGGAGGGCGTGGACGTGGTCTTTGCCCCCTCGGCCGAGGAGATGTATCCCACGGACGCGGTGACCGTGGTTGAGGTAGCGGGGCTGAGTGAGCGTCTGGACGGCCAGTCGCGCCCCGGACACTTTCGCGGCGTGAGCACGGTGGTGGCAAAGCTTTTTGGCATTGTGCAACCGCGTGTGGCCGTCTTCGGTCAAAAGGATGCGGCGCAGGTGGCCGTGCTGCGGCGCATGGTGCGCGATCTGAATCTTCCGCTGGAGCTGGTGGTGGGTCCGATTGTGCGTGAGGCGGACGGGCTGGCCCTGAGCTCACGCAATGCGTATCTCTCGCCCGACGAACGGAAGCAGGCCCTGGTGCTGCATCGCGCGCTAGGTCAGGTGGCGGAAGCGGCCGCTAAGGGCGAGCGCAGCGCACAGGCCCTGCAGGCGCTGGCCGAGCAGGTAATTGCCACCGAGCCCGGAGCGAAGCTTGATTACTGCGCGGTGGTCGATCCTGAAACGTTGTTGCCGGTGGCCGATACCGCTGGCGGCGCACTGGTGGCCGTGGCCGCCTACTTTGGCAACACCCGGCTGATCGACAATCTGCTGCTTGACCGGGAGTAACCTCGGGCGGCAAGTTCGTTGCCGGGCGAAGCATCCTGCACGCCGGTGTTGATGCTAAAATTCGCTTCTTATGCGGCCTCTGCGAGTCTTCCTCTCACACACGTTTCTTCTGCTGCTTGTGTTGCTGGCGGCCGCGCCCGCAATGGCCGGCGGCAAGGCAAAATCGGCCGCTCCTACGCAAAGCGGAGTGACGCATCGCGTGGATGCCATCCTCAACCGCGCCGAGCTGGCCAGCGGTTACTGGGGCGTGGCGGTGGAAGACATGGACACGGGCGCCGTAGTTTACGCCCACAACGCCAACCGGCTGTTTACCCCCGCCAGCAACGCCAAGATGTTTACCACGGCGGCTGGGCTGGCCCTGGTGGGCAGCGACTACCGCTTCCGCACCACGGTGGAGACCAACAAAGTTCCCGATAAATATGGACGCATTGCGGATGACGTGGTGCTGGTGGGGCGCGGCGATCCGAACCTGAGCGGGCGCGCCCTGCCCTACGCGCTGAAGACGCAGCATCCATGGCCGCCCGAACAGGTGCTTGTTGAACTGGCCGACCAGGTGGTGGCGCGCGGCGTCAAGGTGATTGACGGCGATCTGGTGGCCGATGACACCTTCTACACCTTTGAGCGTTACGCCGAGGGGTGGACCGAGGATGATCTGCTGTGGGATTACGGCGCGCCGGTCTCCGCCCTGGCCATCAACGACAATTCAGTCTTCCTCGGCGTGCAGCCGGGTGAGCATGTGGGCGAGCGCGCCTTCGTCACGCTGGAACCTTTTGCGAGCCTCTACGAATTAGTCAACCAGGTGACGACCGTTGCGGCGGGCACCGGGCCGCGCAAGGTGGGCATACGGCGACAGGCGGGAACGAATCGCATTGAGCTGTGGGGAACGATCCCCGCTGATGACTCCGGGCTGCACGAGAAGCTGGCAATCGAGGACCCGGCGGAATTCTGCGCGCGGCTGCTGGCCGATCTGCTGGCTCGCCGAGGGGTTACCGTGCTGGGCAAAACCCGGGCGCGGCATTTGATGCCGGAGCAGGCGGAGGCTATTCGAACTGCGGCGGCGTTATCCGCAAACCCAACCTCCGCGCGGCCCAACCCGGTGGTGCTGGCCGAGCACATCTCCGCGCCGCTGGCGCAGGATGTGAAGGTGATCAACAAGGTGAGCCAGAACCTGCACACCGAGATGCTGCTGCGCCTGCTGGGACACGAAAAAAACGGCACAGGCTCAGTGGAATCCGGGCTGGAGGCCTTGAAGGGCTTTTTAACCACCGCCGGAATCAAGCCCGAGGAGTACGTCTTTTTTGATGGCAGCGGCCTTTCGCGCAAGGACCTGATTACTCCGCACGCGGCCGTTACGCTGTTGCGCTACGCGGCGGCGCAGTCCTGGGGAATGACCTTCCGCGACAGCCTGCCCAGGGCCGGGGTGGATGGCACGATGACCAACCGGCTGAAGTCCCTGCCGGCGGGCGCACGCGTGGAGGCCAAGACCGGCACCCACGACCATGTCAACAGCCTCTCCGGCTACATTACGACCACCGATGGGCGTCGGCTGGCGTTCTCAATTTTAAGCAACAACCACCTGCTGGGCAGTCCCAAGGCTGCCGCGGTGATGGATGAAATTGTGATGGAGCTGGCGACGGGCAAGAACTAAACGAGGGCTGGCCGGATTCGTGCCGGTTAGGAGAGCGAGTCCTCGTGAGGATACTCGACGCGCGCGTCGCCCACCTGCATGATGATGCGCTTGCTCTGCTTGAGCTCCAGGAATGTGCACGTCGGGCAGAGGCAGGAGTATTGCAGGGTTTCACCGGTAAGGCGCTCGGCGGTAATTGGGATGGCCAACCGCACCGCCTGCTGGCAATGCTGGCAGTGTCCGGCGCCGCCCTGTATGTAGTGCATGACGCCCCAGGCACGCAGCAGCCAGATGTCACGGTTCTGCGGGTCGCGGGTGGCTGAGTCGAGCAGGCCGAAGTACTCCTGCAAGGCGCTCTTGCGCTCCTGGCTCTTCTCCGTATTCACGTCCGCACGCCCATCGTCGGTAGTCATCAGCATCATTGCAGCACCACCAACGACGGCGGGCAAGAGAAAATCCTGAAATGTACCTCGGCGAGCATTACCCGCCGGGGTCACCGAAGTAAGCGCCGCTGCGGCGGTTGCCCGTGTTTGGATAGACTGAGCAGAACGACCGAACTGCCTGGGAGAGAGATTGATGCTGAAAATCAGCACGGCCACGCGAGAGGACTGCGGCACCATTGTGGAGATGATTCGCGGCCTGGCCGAGTATGAAAAGCTGAGCCACCTGATGACGGCTACCGAGGCCGACCTGGAACGTGATGGCTTTGGCCCAACGCCGCGCTTCCACTGCCTGCTTGCCAAGTGGGATGACCAGCCTGCGGGCTTCGCCCTGTACTTTTACAACTATTCGACCTTTAAGGGGCGCGCCGGAATTTACCTGGAAGACCTCTTCGTGTGGCCTCGGCTGCGCGGCAAGGGCATTGGCAAGGCTCTGCTGCTGGAGGTGGCGCGCATCGCCGTCGAAGAGGGCTGTGGGCGCTACGAGTGGCAGGTGCTGGACTGGAACCAGCCTTCGATTGATTTTTACGAGTCACTTGGCGCGCAGCGGATGAAGGAGTGGCTACCCATGCGCGTGGAGGGCGAGGCGCTGGAAAAGATGGCGGAGATGGCGCGCAAGAAGTAGCCAGAACGCCGCGATGGAATTCCCGCGACAACAGAAAAGCCGCCCCAGCTAAGGGGCGGCTTTTGAATGCTGCGAACACCAATATTGTTATGCGCGCTCTTCGGCGCGGCGTGCAACCGGCAATAGCGCTCCCAGACCGAAGAAGATGGCGGAGAAGAGCAGGTCGCTGATGGCCGTGTTGCGGAAGAACGGCACGGCGGCAGCATAGCACTGCATGAGGCCGGCCAGGTTGTGGGAGTACATCGTCCACCCTGCCCAGACCATGAAGTTGCTGACCACGAAGAACGTGACGGAGGCCAGAAGCGAGCTGGCGCCCACGCGCAGCACGCTCACCCTGGAGGCCAGCAGATAGCCCAGGCAGACGATGGCCGCATACCAGGCCCAGGTCACTACATCGCTGAAGCCAATCGCGTAGCCGTAGACAAAGCGGGTGAGGATGACATCGCTGGCGGCAAACAGAGCCACGGGGATCCAGGCGCGACGCACCAGCATCTGGCGTGAATCCAGCCGGGAGCCAAAAAAGAGCAGCGCAGCCGCAACGGGAGTGAAGTTGAAGCTCCCGGCATGGGGCATAAAGCGGGCGGCGACGGCAATGACAACAAATAGATAGGGAAGCATGTTCACCTCATTGGAGACTGATATCGATTCTTTCGTCATCGCCGCCCAGCGTCAAGAGTCAGTTGGAAAAATTGAACCTCAGTCAAAACGTTTCCGGGCGCAACGGGATTTTTTCCTGACCGGGTGGCCTCAGCGCGACGGCGGCGGACGAAAGCCTTCATAGACCGGGCGATGGGCGGAATCGAGCTGGATGTAGGCCGTTAGCACGTCGCGGCCAGTGTCATTCAGGTAAAGGAAGCGCACATCGCGCAGGCGCACCAGGTCGCCGCCAACCGGCTGGGGCAGGTGTTCGGCTTCGAGGATGGGGAAGCGCGCCCACTCCAGGTAGGCACGACCCAGGCGGCTCTGGCTGGCGGCGCGAGTAACATCGTTGGCCTCAGGCTTAAAGTAGGCCACGGAATGCTCGCCGGGATCGACCTCCGGGGTGAAGGAATCCACACGAGCCGTGAAGTAGCCTGTGTCGGTTTCCGCCACGCCGCCCCAGCGGAAGGGATTGATCATCGTCGGGAAGGCGGCGACGCGATGCGAGGGCTGGCCGTGGAACTCGTAAGCGTCAAGAACGGCCAGGGCACGGCGGTGTTCGAAGTCCCGAAAGGCCCACAGGGCGACGACGAAGATCAGTGCGGTGATGGCCGCGCCACGGCCGCGCGGACCACGCTGGCGCGCGCCAATCTCCGAATTGATGAGGGCGAAGAGCCAGGGCAGGGTGAGCGCCAGAATGAACGCGGCCAGAATCAGCGGCTCGACGATGAAGACGATGTCCCAGGCATACCAGGTACGCACAAAGGGATAAAAGGGACGCAGGCCGTAGTTGTTGGTGAAGTCCAGCAACAGGTGCGAGAGTGCAGCGAGGCAGGCAAACAGATAGAGCCACGCCCAGTGGCGTACGGCAGGCGCGGCAAGGCCACGGCGGCGTCGATAACGTTGCCAAAGAACGTCGCATAGCCACACGACGCCCACGACAAAGGCGGCCACAAAAGGCACGGCAAGAAACGTGTGAGTAATTCCGCGATGCGCGATGAAGCCGGTGGCCGAGCCTCGGACATAGGCCACAACGTCGAGATCGGCGGCCTCGGCGGCCAGCGCCATGGTCACCGTAGCGAGGGCGGTTTTGCGATTGCAGCCGGCGCGGCTGAGGACGGCTCCGGTGAGAAAGTGAGTGACGGGTTCCATGGGCTGGTGTTGAGGTTCGCAAGTGGCGGCGGAAAAGTCAAAGGGGGTGCGTGCGGTGGATAGGCCGGCGGCTGAAATCCCAACGCCATTGAGGATTATGCCGGGGTGGCAAAAGGCATGAAACGTTAAATCCGGCTGACGGTTTCTCCGTCGGCTTGCTGGGGCGTTTCCGCCATCTTTGGAGGCAGCAGCAGGGTGAGCGCCGAGGGGACGATGGCGATCTCGGCAGGTGCGGGGCCAAGCAGCTCTCCATCGGCCTGCACGCGCAGCATGCGGGCGCGCACCTCCGGCGGATGGCAGATGACGGACTTTGCCGAGAGGAATCCCATCTCACTGGCCTCCGCCGAATCGAGCTCATCGTAGGGAGCCATGCCGGTGAGCGCCTGCAGGGCATAGCGCATCAGGTGAGAGCGCGACGGACTGCGCAAAAGCACCAGGCGGAGATCATCGCGCAGCAGAGAGCTGCCGGGCTGCCAGTGGCGCAGAGGTCCGCCAAAAGAGCGCACGCGCATGGCCACCAGTTCAAGTGCCGTGGTCACCATGGGGCGGCCCTCACTGGTGATGATCTCGACGGGAAACGGAATGAACTTGTGGCGGAAGAGCAGGCGCGCGCCCTGCGAGTAGTAGGTGAGAAAACCTCCGCGCTGCTTGGCCCTGGCGTTGGCGCGGTAGAGCAATTCTGCGTGCACGCCGACGCCGGCGGCCACGGTGAAGAAGCGCGAGCGTCCGGCGGCCGTAATGCGGCCCAGCGAGATGCGGCGCGGCGCAAAGTGCAGCAGCTGCGCGGCGGCACGCTCGGGGCTGTTGCCGAGGCCGAGATCGTGAGCCAGCACGTTGCCCGTGCCCAGCGGAATGACGCCCATGACGGCCTCGGTCTGCGCCACGCCCTGCAAAACATCGAATACGGTGCCGTCGCCGCCGCAGGCGATGACCGCGTCACAGCCATGGGCAATGGCCTGGCGGGCCTGGCCACCGGCGGAGCCACGCGCCTGGGTGGCTTCCACGCGCACATCCATTCCGCCGCGGCGCAGCACATCGGCCACGCGCCGCACGGTGGCCGTGCGCGCATCCAGATGCGCGCCGCTGACCGGATTGAAGAGCAGAAGAGCCTTGCGAATGGAGGTCATCGGTTTAACTTCCCGGCGAGTATATCGTACGGGGATTGCACGACGGTTACAGCCGCATCCGAAGGGTCAACCGGGGCAAAAACAAAGGGCGCGGCCACTGTGGGCGCCGCGCCGAGGAGCGATAAAACAGTTACAACTACGCTGTGGCCGCCGTGGCTTCCAGGTCGCGCTGCGCCTCGTCAAACAGTCGCAGGGCCTCCAGCAAAACGCTTTGCGTGCTGTGGTGGATGGTGGGCTCGCATTCGACGCGCTCGAACTCAATCTGGAAGCTGCCTTCACTCCAGCAGGCGACCTTGTAAACGGCATGTTCGCCGCGCAGGTCGCCGAGAGTTGCATGGGCCAACTGGCCGTCGTGGAAGAACATCTCACACTGCTCGTTGGGACGGCTGAGCAGCAGACGGCAGCTCTTGCGTCCCATGTCGAGGGTTTGCAGCAGGTCCACCACGCTCATTTGCGCCAGGGTGCCGCGGACGTTGGTGGAGCTGTTGCCCTCGCGGGTGGCCTTGCTGAGGCGCACGCGATCCAGCACGCGCTTGACCTTGATTACGGCCTCATCCACGAAGAAGGGCTTTTCAATGAAGTCCTCCACCAGGGGGCTGGAACCGGCCAGGGGACCACTGATGTCAGAGCGCGAGGCCATCATCATCACCGCTACCTGGGGATACTGGGTACGCAACTGCGTCAGCAACTCGACGCCGCTCTGCTCCGGCATGCGGAAGTCGCTCAGGATAAGATCCGGCGTGACGCTGCCGACGCGGCGCAGAGCCTCCGTGGCACTGGCCACGGGAAAGACCTCGGCCTCCTGCGAAAGGCTGTACAGCAGAAGATCACGAATGACCGGATTGTCGTCCACCAACAGAACCTGCAGGCCCTTTTCCATGATTACCCACCACCTCAACAATTTCCTGACGGCCGGAGGATGTCAGTTACGGCGATAATCGCCGCTTTTGCCGCCGCTTTTCTTCTCCAACTGGATGTTACGGATGACGATGCCCTTGTCTAAAGCCTTGCACATGTCATAGACGGTGAGCGCCGCTACCGTGACTGCCGTTAGAGCCTCCATCTCCACCCCGGTGGCATCCGTGGCCGTTACCCGGGAGTGAAGCTTGACGCCATCCTCGCACAGGGTATGGGAGATATCTACGTAACGAAGGGGTATTGGATGACACATAGGTACTAGCTCTGAAGTGCGCTTGGCGGCCTGAATTCCCGCGAAACGAGCCACCTCAAAGGGATCACCCTTGGGGTTAGAAGCTAATGCTTTCAATACTTTAGAACTCATCTCCAGCCGGGCGCTGGCCTCTGCCGTGCGCTGGGTGGTGGCCTTGGCACTGACGTCCACCATGCGGGCGCGGCCGGCGCGGTCGTAGTGCGAGAGCTTTGCCGCCGGTTTCACCACAGACTTGGCAATAGATTTTGTGGCAGGCAGGGGTGCGGACTTTGATTTCCGTGCGCGAATGGCCATCGGGGAATCACCTCCGTTGCCGCCTGCAAGTGGACGCTTGTTCAGCCTCGCTCCTGCCGGGTGGCAACCCCTCGGATTGTAGGGCGTGGCGGGGCAATGGGCGTAGTGCCAAATCAGGCTCCCCGGGGAATGCGTCATTGTGTGCTAACCCGGTGTGCAAAGCGGGGCTTTCCCCCGGCGGTGGGCATCTGCGAAAATCAAATGGTGACCCAGGAAAAACTATCCGTTGCAGTTATTGGCGTTGGCTCGTTTGGACAGAACCACGCCCGCGTGTATCAGGAACTGGCCGCCGAGGGCGCCGAGCTGGTGGCCGTAGTGGATGCCGACCTTGCCCGCGCCCAGTCCATTGCCCAGGCCCATGGCGGGCAGGCCTTTGCCAGCGTGGATGAGATGCTGGCTGCCACGCCCAACCTGAAAGCCGCCAGCGTGGCCGTGCCCACCGTGGCTCACCTTGCTGCCGCACGCCAGCTGATGGAGCGCGGCGTGGATGTGCTGATTGAAAAGCCATTGGCCGTGACCTTGGCGGAGGCCGACGAGCTGATTGCCGTGGCCACTAAGCTGGGCCGCGTGGCGCAGGTGGGCCACCTGGAGCGCTTTAATCCGGCGGTGCGCGCAACATGGCAGTTGCTGACGCGTCCCATGTTCTTCGAGGTGCACCGGCTGAGCGTCTTTACTCCGCGCTCGCTGGATGTGGACGTGGTGCTGGACCTGATGATTCACGATCTGGACATTGTGCTGAAGATGGCCAATAGCCCGGTGCGCGAGCTGCGCGCCGTTGGGCTGCCGGTGCTGACAGGCAAGGTGGACATCGCCAATGTTCGCATTGAGTTCGAGAGCGGCTGCATTGCCAATTTCACGGCCAGCCGCATCAGCACCGAGAGGGTACGCAAGCTGCGCTTCTTCCAGCCGGCGCAGTATGTGTCGCTCGATTACTCCCGCCGCGACGTCTTCTCCTTGAGCATTAAGCCCACGGCGGGCGGTACGCCGGAGATCGTTCCCTTTAAGCCGGAGGTGAGCGCCGAAGAGCCTCTGCGGGCGGAGTTGAGCAGCTTTTTGAAGGCCGTGCGCGAGCGCAGCACACCCGAAGTCACCCTGGCCGACGGCCGCGCCGCACTGGCCCTGGCCCTGGAAATCCAGCAGCAGATGGCCGAGCACCAGAAGCGCGCCCATTTGGACGAGCTGATGAAGGGTGCGGCAGGGCTGCGCTAATCTGACTGCGGGCGGATGTACCTGCTGTGACTCGGCTTTGTAAATATCTGTAAGGACGGGGCCAAGGCCGGGATTTCGCCAGATTCAATGCCCGCGCGGGTGAGAGAATAATCAACGGGCCAGGGTGTGCCGGGCTGACCGATGACCGACGGCGGCGAATAGAGATTCCTACGGCGGGTAGAGCCCGCGGGAGCAGCTCCCATCAGTAGCGACAATCAGAATCCGATGAGTGTGGTGCCACCGCCTGATGGGCCGGTGCGCCGCCCCACGCGCACGCTGCTGCCGGACACGGGCGAATTTATTCCGCACATGCTGGCCGAGCTGGAAGATGAGTTGGCACGCTCGCGAATGCGCGAGGCCTTCTGGATCTCGGTCATCGTTCACATTCTGATGGTGCTGCTGATTATCTTTTCGCCGGAGTTGCTGCCCAAGTGGGCACAGCCGCACATCCTGCGCGCCGAGGACCTGGCGAAAAACAAGAACCTGACCTTCCTGGAGCTGCCGCCGGATGTGCAGAAGGTTCCCAAGGTGAAGGCCGACAAGCTGAGTGATAAGGATCGTCAGAGCCAGTCGCGGCACCCGATTGACGAAAAAACTTTGGAGGAGTTGCGCAAGGGCAACCAGCGCCCACCTTCTCCGCAGCCTTCGGAGCAGGAGGCTCCGCCGGCATCGGGCCTGCCGCAGCAGCAGGGCAACGGCATGCGACAGCAATACACCCAGCCCACGCAGCGCATGGAGCCCGAGGAGCGTCCCGATCCCAACGCCTTCCGCATGCCGGGCTCGGCCGGAGATCAGATCGCGCAGGCAGCCCGCGGCGCAGGACGCTTCCGCACCGGCGGTGGCGGCTCCGGCTATGGCATCGGCCCGGTGGATCGCAACGCCCGCATGGGCGGACTGGACATCCTGAGCGACACGCAGGGCGTGGACTTTGGCCCCTACCTGTCGCGCGCGCTGCAATCGATCAAGAACAACTGGTACAACCTGATTCCGGAAGAGGCCCGGCCGCCGCTGATGAAGCACGGCAAGGTGACCATCCGCTTCCTCATCATGCCAAACGGCAAGGTGGCGGGTTTATTTATTGAGACGCCTTCGGGAGACGTTCCGCTGGATCGCGCGGCCTACGGCGGCATTACCGGCTCAGACCCTTTCTCGCCCCTGCCGCACGAATTCCACGGCCCTTACCTGGCGCTGCGCATTCGCTTTTTCTACAACCCGGCGACGGGTGAGATGGAATCCGATTCCAACTGATTTGCGCGGAATGATCGCTTCGGATTACGCCGCGGCGCGTTAGAATGACCCGCATGGCGCTGCTGAACCGCCAACCCGAGGTGCCGCAGACGATCGGCGTGCTGATTGTGCTGGGGCTTGTGCTAGCGGTGGCCGTGGCGCGCAGTTTGCCCTTCTTTTCGCACCATATCTTCAGGCTGCGATGAACCGGGCCGCGATGAACTCCACTGCTGCAAAGCTCTCCCCGATGATTGTGGTGGCCGGTCCGACGGCCAGCGGCAAAAGCCATTTGGCCATTCGGCTTGCCGAGCGCTTTGGCGGAGAGATCATCAGTTGCGATTCGGTGGCCGTCTATCGTGAGTTCGAGCTGGGCACGGCCAAGCCATCCTTGGAGGATCGCGCGCGCATTCCTCACCACCTGATTGACGTGGCCGCGCCCACGGATCACTTCACCGCCGGAGACTACTCGCGGCTGGCGCGTGAAGCCGCCCGCGAGATTACCTCGCGCGGAAGACTGCCCATCCTCTGCGGCGGCACGGGACTTTACCTGCGCGCGATGCTGGATGGCCTCTTCGAAGGGCCGGGACGCGATGAGACGCTGCGCGAACGGCTGCGGCGGGTGGTGCGTCCGAATCTGTTATGGCGGATGCTGCGGCGAGTCGATCCCGAGGCCGCACGGCGCATCCATGCCAACGACCACTCCAAGCTCATACGCGCCATCGAAGTAAGCGTGGCCGCCCGCAGACCCATTACGGAGTTGCAGCGCGAGGGCAGCGAACCGCTTGCGGGCTATCAAGTGCTAAAGCTGGGATTGAACCCCGCGCGCGAGAAACTTTACGAACGCATCAACCTCCGCTGTGAGCAGATGTTTGCCGCCGGACTGGTGGAGGAGACGCGGCAGATCGTCTCCCGGCATGGCGACAACCTGTTCGCCCTGCGCGCGCTGGGCTACCGCCAGGCAATGGAGCAACTGCGCGGCGAATGCACGCTAAACGAGGCTGTTGCGCGGGCGCAGCAGGGCCACCGCAACTACGCCAAGCGCCAGTGGACGTGGTTCCGCCGCGACGCCGATATGTGCTGGCTGGATGGCTTTGGTGAAGACGTGGCCGATGAGGCCGAGGCGCTGGTGGAGAAATTTCTCGCCGCCTCAGCTCTATAAATCCCGAATGGTCACCGGTGCCGGGATGGTCATGACCGCTGCCGGGCGTGGAATCCGCACCGCCAGTTTCGGCCGGGCGTGAGAGAATCTAACGATTATGGCGAGCCGCAAAAAGAGTACCGCAATCAAGAGCGTTGTTAAGAAAAACACAGCACGGACAAGTGCACCCAGGAAGCCTGTGGCCACGAAGCGCGCTGCGGCAAAGCGAACTCCCTCCCGGCGCACACCCGTGGCACATGGGCTGACCGAGACGCAGCGCCTGCGCCGCATCGTGCAGTCCTTCAGCAAAATCAGCGTGCTGGTGGTGGCCGACATGATCGCCGACGAGTTTGTGAGCGGCGAAATTGCCCGCGTCTCACGCGAAGCTCCGGTGCTGATCCTGCGTCACCGCGAGCGCACGCTGGTACCGGGCGGCGGCGCCAACGCGGTAATGAACCTGGCCGCCCTGGGCGTGACCGCCCTGCCGGTGGGCCTGGTGGGCGACGACGAGGCCGGACGCAGCCTGTTGCAGATCTTCCGGCGGCAAAAGATTTCGGTTAGCGGCATCAGTCGCATCAAGGGCTACACGACTACGACGAAGACGCGCGTGCTGGCCTTTTCCGCGCACTCCAGTCGGCAGCAAGTGGTGCGCATCGACCGTGAGTGCGAGGCGCTCTCTGATTCGCATCCCGCGCTGCTGGAGCTGGTGAACAGCGCCCGCGAATACGCTCCGGCGGCCGACGCCGTGTTGCTGAGCGACTACGGCTACGGCGCGGTGACGCCGCGAATCTATAACCTGATCCGCGCGCGCGGTGTGCTGGGCGAAACGCCGGTGACCCTGGACAGCCGCTATCGCCTGCTTGAATACGACGGCATTACGGCGGCCACGCCCAACGAGGGCGAGGTGGAGGAGTCCCTGGGCGTTAGCATTGGCGACGACCGCGCCCGCCTGCTGGAGGCCGGTGCGGAACTGCTGCGCCAGATGCGCCTGGAGGCCTTGGTGATTACCCGCGGCGGCGACGGCATGATGACCTTTGAGCGCCGTGAGACGCCGGTGGAGATTCCGATCTTCGGTGCCAATCAAGTGGTGGATGTGACCGGCGCGGGCGACACGGTGATTGCCACCTACACGGCTGCGCTGGCCGCTGGCGCCAGCAACTACGAGGCGGCGAAGCTGGCCAACTACGCCGGGGGCCTGGTGGTGATGAAGCGCGGCACGGCCACCATCAGCCAGGGAGAGTTGCTGGCCGTACTGGCCGACTGACGCGCGGTCATATGACACCGGTGCGACAATAAAAGAATGGGTTTGATACTTCATCGTCGCGATGTGGCCCGCTGGGCCGATGAGCAACGCCGCAAGGGCGAGCACATCACGCTGGCCAACGGCTGCTTTGACCTGCTGCATGTAGGACACGTGCGCTATCTGCAAGGGGCCAAGGCGCTGGGCGGAAAGCTGATCGTGGCCATCAACTCCGACGCCGGCGTGCGCGGGCTGAAAGGTCCGGGACGGCCGGCGATGCCGGAGCAGGAGCGCGCCGAAATTGTGGCCTCCATTGGCTGCGTTGATGCCGTGGTGCTGTTTGACGAGCCCGATGTGCGCGCCTTGATTCGCGAGATTCGTCCTAACGTGCAGGCCAAGGGCACGGACTACACACGCGAGACGGTGCCGGAGCGCGACGCGATGGCTGCCGTGGGAGGTCGCGTGGAAATAGTCGGCGACCCGAAGGACCACTCCACTACGGAGCTGCTACGCCAAGTGGAGTTGCTGCGCAAGCTGGAGAAGTAAACCTCATGCCCAACGCACCGGAGAATCCCCGCATCCTGATCGTTCGCCTGGGAGCGATGGGCGACGTGCTGCACGCGCTGCCGATGGCGGCCATGCTGCGACTGGCCCTGCCCGGCGCGCAGATTGACTGGGTGGTGGAGCGGCGCTGGAGCGAACTGTTATGCGCTCCCGAAAGCTACCCGGTGGGCGAGTGTTCGGCGGGGCGTCCGCTGGTGAACGCGGTGCACGTGGTGGATACGCGCGGCTGGCGGAAACATCTGTTGGCGGCCGCCACACGACGGGAGTTTACGGTTTCCGTGGCAGCCATGCGTTCCGCGCATTACGACGCGGCGCTGGATGTGCAGGGCGCGGCGAAGTCCGCGACCGTGGCAAGGCTGAGCGGCGCGGCAAAAATATTTGGCTTTAGCGATCCACGGGAATGGCCGGCGCGGCTGGCCTACGACGTGACGATTGAACCAAAGGCCGCGCACGTGATTGTTCGAAATCTGGAGATGGCCACGGCCCTGCTGGCGCGGATGGGCCATGCCGTGGCAGAGCTGCCAGTAAAACCGCTGGCGGAATGGTTGCCGCGCGACCTGGCGGCGGAGCGGCGCGTGGAGGCCGCATTGCTTTCCCACGGCGTGGCCGAGGAACCGTTGGCGGTGCTGAATCCCGGTGCGGGCTGGGGCGCCAAACAGTGGCCGGAGCAGCGTTACGGAGAACTGGCGGAGCGGCTGAAGGCTCGCGGGCTGCGCGTACTGCTGAACTACGGTCCCGGAGAGGAGCCGCTGGTGCGGCGCGCGGCGCAGTACAGTCACGGAGCAGCCTTGCCGCTGTTCACTTCTCTTGGAGAGTTGGTGGCGCTATTGCGACGCGCGCATCTTTTTGTTGGAGGAGACACCGGCCCGCTGCACATGGCCGCCCTGCTGGGCGTGCCCACGGTGGCATTGTTTGGCCCCACCGACCCGGAGCGCAACGGGCCCTACTGGCCTGGCTGCCGTACCCTGCGCGATACGGCCAGTGAAACCAATTACAGCCATCGCCGCACGGAAGACGCCGGATTGCGCAACCTGACTACGGCGCAGGTATTCGAGGCAGTGGAATCCCTTCTGGCCTGAGCCGCGCCCCAGGGCTGCGGCGTTATGCTGATGAGTGGCGTGGTGACATCGGGAGAAATCAACATGGAATACATTCGCCTTGGTAATACCGGAGTGAAGATTTCCCGGCTGGCATTGGGCTGCATGACCTACGGCTCGCCCACGGCCGGCAACGGCGTGCGCCCCTGGGTGCTGAACGAAGAGCAGAGTCAGCCCTTTTTGCGCGAGGCGCTGGAGCTGGGCATCAACTTTTTTGACACAGCCAACGTGTATTCATCGGGCGAGAGCGAAGTTGTTGTTGGGCGTTATTTGAAGACAAACACGCGGCGTGAGGCCATTGTGCTGGCCACCAAGGTTCACGGCGTCATGCGCGACGAACCCAACGGCCGCGGATTGAGCCGCAAGGAAATCTTCTTCGAACTCGACCAGAGCCTGCGCCGCCTGCAAACCGACTATGTGGACCTCTACTAGATTCACCGCTGGGATTACGAGACGCCGATTGAGGAAACGCTGGAGGCTCTTCACGATTGCGTGAAGGCAGGCAAGGTGCGCTATCTGGGGGCGAGCTCGATGTACGCATGGCAGTTCACCAAGGCTTTGTATCTGCAAAAGCAGCACGGCTGGACGCAGTTTGTCAGTATGCAAAACCATTACAACCTTCTGTATCGCGAGGAAGAGCGTGAGATGGTGCCGGTGTGCCGCAGCGAGGGCATCGCCATACTGCCGTGGAGTCCGCTGGCGCGCGGTAGATTGGCGCGGCCCTGGCAGGCGGAGGCCACCGCACGACTGAGCACCGACAACTTCGGCAACAAAATGTACTCGCAGACGGAAGAGGCCGACCATCGCGTGATTGACCGCCTGGGCGAGGTGGCCGCGCAAAAGGGCGTGCCCCGCGCGCAACTCGCGCTGGCCTGGCTGCTCAACCGCCCCGGCGTTACCGCGCCAATCGTGGGCGCCAGCAAGCCGAATCACCTGAAGGATGCCGTAGCCGCCCTGAGCGTGAAGCTGACCGCCGAGGAGATGGCCGCGCTGGAACAGCCTTACGCGGCGCATCCCGTGCTGGGCTTCAGCTAATGGCCTCTCAGAAGTACATCCCGCATGCGATGGGCGTGGACAAACTTTCGTGACCCCGGCGCCGGGCGAGCAATGCCGTAGAATAGAAGCATCTCCTCACAAGGGCGTGTATGGACTGGGGTAGGGTAGCCAAGAGAATTCGTGTGCCGCTGGGCTTTCTGTTCGCGGCGTTCTTCCTCATGCGGGCGCAGCCGCAGTGGTGGTCGCTTGCGGCCGGTTCGGTGATCGCGCTGGTTGGCGTCGCCATCCGCGCCGTGGCCAGCGGACATGTGAAGAAGAACGAAGAGTTGGCCACGACTGGCCCATATGCCTATACTCGCAACCCGCTATACCTGGGCTCCATTGTGATTGCCATGGGCTTTGCGCTGGCCGCCCTGCGCTGGGAGATCGCGCTCGGCCTGCTGATCTTGTTTGCCGCCATCTACATTCCGGTTATTCGCGGCGAGGAGCAGTTCCTGCACGCGCACTTTGCCGGCTATGCAGAATACTGCCGGCAGGTGCCGCGCCTGTTGCCTCGGCTCACTCCTGCGACGCGCACACAGGGCGGTGGATTTTCCCCGGCGCTTTATAGCAAGCATCGCGAGTACAACGCACTGGCAGGCACCCTGGCGGTGATTGCCGCGCTGGTACTGAAGCTGGTAATGGGATGGGGGCGGTAGTTTGAAGTTTGATTCTCTCATCAATTCGCCGCGTGGTCTTTTGCGCAAGTTCGCCCTGCTGCTGGCGCTGCCCGTGGTGTTGCTGCTGACCATGAGTGCGCAGCAGGCAACGTTTTCCGCCGAGCCTCACGCTACGTTGCCCGTTCCGCCGGAAGGCTATCACTTCCCCAACGGCACAGTGTTGCAATACGACGCCGAGTGGCGGCTGTGGAAGGCCGGCGCCGGAGCCGTGCACATTGAACAGAACGGCGACCAGATGCACATATGGGCCACGGCTGAGGCCAGTGGCGCCGTGGCCTTGCTCTTCCATGTGCAGGACCGCTTTGACAGTTGGTTCGACGCGCGCACCGGCTGCAGCTCGCGCATACTGAAGCACACTGAGGAAGGCCTGCATAAGCGCGAGACCAACCTGGTCTTCGACGCCACGCACGGACGCAGCATCCTGGACGAGCGCAACCTGCGCAGCGGCGAGACTAAGCATCTGGAAGGCGACTCACCGGCCTGTGTCACCGACGTGCTGAGCGGCATTTACTACCTGGCGTCACAGCGTTTGGACCCCGGCTATAGCTACCTGCTGCCGGTGAACGATGGAGCCAAGAACTTTGCCGCCTCCGCCTGGGTAGAGGGCCGCGAAGAGATTAAGACCGAGGCAGGCAGCTTCCACACGGTGCGCGTGGTCATCTATTCCGACCGCGGGCCACTGAAAGGCCGCGGCAAAGTGTGGGTCTGGTACACGGATGACGCACAGCACTTGCCAGTGCAGATGCGCTCCCGCTTGTTTTGGGGCACGCTGACCATTCGCCTTGCCCGCCTGCAAAAGTAATCTCCCCATAAGATCGTGATTTGACGTGGGCTCCGGACGGGGCTACGCTCAACCGTTCACTTGGCCGGCATTCTCAGACCCTGCCAAGGGAGGTTCCTCATGACGGATCCATCGAAAAAACTCACACGGGAGAAGCTGATCGAGGTCTTCGTCGGCGAGCAAGAGAGCGAGGCCCTGGTGGTGCGCGGACTGCTGGAGCAGGCCGGCATTGAGGTGTTGTGGACGAACTACGACGCTCCCTCCGACGTGCTGCCCGGGGTCGGCGCCATCAAGCTGCAAGTGCGCCACGACCAGGCGCAGGAGGCGAAGGCCATCCTGAAGGAATACAAGCGCTAGGGTTCGACCTTGCGCTCGCCGGTCATCGCGCGGCTTCGAACTGCATCGGCACGGTCTCTGCCCGCACGCCGGACGCATCCAGGTAGAAGGTGACGGGGCCGAGCAGGTCGGTGCGATAAACGCGGGCGTGATGCTCGCCCAGCCGCCTTAATACCTCCGGCCGGGGATGGCGGAATGGATTGCGCACGCCACTGGAGATAACGGCGTACTCCGGCCGCATGGCGTCCAGCAGTTCATCGCTTGTTGAGGTATTGCTGCCGTGGTGCGGTACCTTGAGCAGGTCGGCGTGCAGCGATGCTACTTTGTTTTTGTCGCGCGCGGCCTCGACGAGTGCCAGCTCGGTGCGGCGATGGATGTCTCCCACAAGCAGCGCCGAGCGGCCTGCGTAGCTCACGCGCAAGACCATTGAGCTGTCATCCTGTCCACGTGGACGCACCTCGTATTCCGCGGGAGGCCACAGCACCTGCACCTCTACGCCTTCCCACACAAAGCTTTCTCCGGCGTGATGCTGCACATCGCGCACGGCGAGCCTTCGCGCCTCCTCGCGAAGTTGCGCCAACTCACGCGAAGGATCGTCGGCGCCATGCCACAGCTCGCGGGGGCGGAAGTTGCGCAGTATGGCCGCCAGGCCGCCAAGGTGATCGGCGTGAGAGTGACTGACGGCTGCGGCCTCCAGGCGCTGCAAGCCGCGATGCCACAGGTAGGGCGAGACTACATCCTCGCCAATGTCGAGGTCGCCGTGGTGCGGGCCAATCAGTCCTCCGCTATCCAGCAGCAGGGCGTGCCCCTGCGGCGAGACCAGCAGAAAACAATCTCCCTGGCCTACGTCCACGGCCGTAATCTCAATCGCATTCGGCCGATAGCTGAAAGGCCGGGGATGGGCGTAAAGCATCCACGCCGAGGCGGCCAGCGCCACAACGCTAAGTGTAGCGAGCACTCGATGCCGCCGCGCCAGCAGCAGCGCCAGCAAATAACAAACGACGAGCATGGTAACGACGCGCCCGTCCGGCATGGCCACGCGAAGATCGTGCAGATGCGCGCCGCCGGAGCCATGCACGGCCCACAGGATTCCCGCCAGGCTGATGCGCGCCGCCCAGGCGAAGGGCAGGGCCAGCCAGTGCGAGATGTAGCTGAAGACGACGCCAAGCATCGCAGTCGGCATCAGCCACGCCGTCAGCGGCAGCACGGCCATGTTGGCCCACACCGCGCGTGGATTTACCCGGTGGAAGTAGCAGATGGTTGGCAGCATCAGGGAAATCTGCATCAGCAACGAAAGCAGCGCCAGCTCAAAGAACGCGATGGAGAAGAGCAGCCCGGAGCTGATAAGCCAGCGCGCCGGACGCAGGCCCACGATGCGGCCTAGGCTTTCAGCGAGCGCACGCACATCAAGCCGCCACTGCGCCTGCCGGGGCTCCAGCGTAAGGTCACGGCCATGGTCATCCACATCAACCAGCGCCTGGCGTAGCGGATGGGTGGTGCGGGCAAAGAGCGGCACTCCGATGCCGGCGATGGTGAGCACGGCCAGAAAAGTAAGCTGGAAGCTGGCATCGAAGAGCTGCGCGGGCTCCCAGGCCAGCAGCGCCAGTGCGGCCAGGGCGACGGTGTTCAGTGGTGCGCGGTCGCGGTTGAGCAGGGCCGTGACTTGGTAGACGGCAATCATCAGCACCGAACGCAGAATGGGCGCACCCAGTTCGGTGAGCCAGGCGTAACCGCAGGTGATGACTACTGTGGCCACGATAGCCCACTCGGCGGACAGGCGCATGCGCCGCATCGCCCACAGCAGAAAGACGGCGAAGACGGCCACGTTCATTCCGCTGACGACCAACAGATGAAAGGTTCCGCTGCGCTGGAACTCCAAACGCTGCTCACGGTTGACCAGGCCGCGCTCACCCAGCACCATGGCCTCAAACAATCCCGCCCAGGGCGCAGGCCACAGTTGCCGCATATGTTCGAGCGCGCTGCGGCGAATGCGCCAGCGCATGCGCTCAATGGGCGAGCCGCCGAATCCGGGCAGTACATTTACATTTGTCGATTTTGTCGAACCCAGCACGCAGACGCCCTGCCCTCGCAGCCAGGTGACGTAATCCATGTTGCCCGGGTTGCGATAGTTAGTCGGCGGACGCAGCTTGGCTACCACACGCAGGCGCTGACCGTAGTCGAACAGCGGCGGCGCAACCGGCTGGTCGAGCCCATCCTCCTCGCTCTCATACACAGCATGCGTACCCGGCACATAGAGCGAGAGTCTTACTCTTCCGTTCGCGGCCTGTGCCGCTTCGCCCGCACGCTGTGCCTGCTCCACCTCAAGATCGAGCGACTCGCCCAGGTCTTTTCCGCTGCGCAGGCTGCCGGAGCGCGCCACATAGCCGGTGAGCGTGACCTCCTCTCCTCCGCTGTAGTTGAGCACCGTGGCTACCGGCAGCGGACGCGCCTGCCGCGCGGCCAGCGTGAGCGCGCCCGCCGGCAGAAAAGCCAGCGCTGCCGCCACGTAGGCCAACATGGCACGACTACGCCCGCGCAGCAACCGCGCGGAAAGCAGGGCGCACAGGACGAATCCACATAGGCAGAAAAAGTACAGCCGCGGAGGACGATAGAGAAATTGCTGCAGCAGGATTCCCGCGCTGAATGAGAGCAGGGCGGCAAAGAGCGGCGCCGACGGCGGACGTGGCTGGGCAGTGGCTTCCGGGTTGGCGGCAGAATCCCTCATCGCGGGCTACACCGGCACGGCCTTCTTCCGTTGTGGCGGAAGAAGCACTACACGGCACTGCTCAACGAAAGGGATGCGGAGGGAGTCCGGCGGCGGCCCAGATTCAGTACCGCCGCGGCGCATCCTTACAACTTTGCTTACAGCTTGTCGAGACTCTCGCGGCCTATCACTACGTTCCACGGAATCAGTTCGTAGCTGGCGACATGCTTGAAGAAGAAAGGATCTTCGTCGCGAATTCCGTTCAGCGCGGCCTGCACGTTATCATCCGGCACTTTAACCAGCAGCACGCCGCCGCTCATCGGATCCATGGGGCCACTGGCCAGCAGCACGCCGGAATCCAACAGGCCGCGCAGATACGAGCGGTGATCGGCCCGGACTTTTTCCACTTCTTCAATCGGCAGACGATAGCGAATCACAACCAGTGCGTACATTGATCCACTCCTTAGTTCTTATTCTGCTGTTCTTATTTCGCCCCAGCCACGCGGACCAGTTGCAGAACACTTTCCATATGATACGTCTGCGGGAAGAGATCGACGATGTGCGCCGCCTCCACCCGGTATCCCGCCGCCACCAGCGCAGGCAGGTCGCGTGAGAGCGTCGCCGGATCGCAGGAGACCAGCATAATCTGCTGCGCCTTGCGTGCGGCCAGCAGCCGCGCCGTGCGCTCGCCCAATCCCGCACGCGGCGGATCGGCCACAATCAGATCCCAGCCCGCGCGCGCCGAAGCCAGAAAATCTTCGGTCGTACTTTCCACCGTGCGCACGCCATGGCGCGGCACGTTGCGCACCAGGTCGTGATAGGAGACGGGCGCCACCTCGACGGCTGTAACTTTCTCAAAAGCAGCGGCCAGGGGCAACGTAAAAAGCCCTCCGCCGGCGTACAAATCAAGTGCCGTCTGGCCTTCGCGGCCGCCCGTCACCAGTTCCACCAGCTTCCCGGTCAGGTGACGATTGGTCTGGAAGAACGCTCCGGCGGAGACCTGATAGGTGAACTTGCCAACCTTGTAGGGCAATGCGTCGGCACCATCGATGAAGGGCTTGCCGGCGCGCGCCAATAGGCGTGTGCTTTCCAGGCTGGTGTCATCAGCATCCTCGCCCGCGCCGCCAGTGGCGAATACTGCTATGCCAATCACTTCAGGCATGCGCTCGCGGATGGTCTCGGTCAGGGGCTTCAGCTCCGCCGCGCGCGTGGCGTGGTGAATGTAGAACTCGATGCGCAACTGGGTGTCATCCTGATTGGCGAAGAACTGCACTTCGCGCAAAGGCTCGCAGTCCGCCAGCTCCGCTTTCATCCGCCACAGCAGGGCCAGCGCACGGTTGATAAGCGGCGAGCTGATGGGACACTCTTCCACCGGCTCCAGTTCATGCGAGCCGCGGCCGTGATAGCCAATGGCAAACTCCGCGCCAGTGGCAATCTTCATCCGGGTGCGGTTACGGAAGGCCCAGGGCTCGGCCGAGTGCACCGTGATCTCCGGCAGCTCGACGCGCGCGCCGCGCAGGATGGTCTCACGCAGAATCTGCTTTTTGGCCTCCAACTGCGCCGGATAGCTGAGGTGCTGGTAGTGGCAGCCTCCGCAACGAGCGTAGTGCGGGCAGGCGGGCGCAACGCGCTCGGGCGACGGGGTGATGACCTCGACCAACTCGGCGCGGGTGTAGCCCTTGCGCTCTTCCACCGCGCGGGCCTCAACAACCTCTCCTGGCAGTACGCCGGAGATAAAGACGGTCTTGCCGCGGCGCTCATCGCCCGCAGCCGGCACACGGGCCAGCCCGTCACCGCCGTAAATCAGCTTTTCAATGGTTAACTTCACGTTGTGAGAATACCGTAAACGGAGTGCCTTGCGGACAATCGACTATTTAATGCACCATTCGTTGGGCTTTCCCTTGATGGCATACTCTGCCTCAAGTCTTCTCAAGCTGGAGGAATTTTCATGCCGGATAAGATCGACAGCGGCAGTGCGAATACCACTAATGATTTTTACGATGGTCTTCTTGTTGCTGTGGCTTTTGTGGGCTTCATGGCAGCAGGTCTAGGACTTGTGGTCTTCCTGAATGACGTTCCCCATGAAGAGCTTTATCTCATCGCCTATATGCATGCGAGTTTCGTTATTTTACTGACTTTTTTCCACGTAAGAGGCTTTGATCGCGGGTATAGCCTGAATCTCAAGGCTGTCCGAAGTCAACTCTCAAAGCTGTTTTCCATTCACTTACTATTCCTAGCCCTGGTCCTGGCAGGGTATATGGGAATTGAGGCATCGCGCGTACATTTCCCCGAATCTTGGGTTCATGAAGATAGTCGGCACCGGAGTCCATTTGTACTGCTCTTGATATGCGCTTTCTCTGTCGTTGTTATGGCACAGGTACTTCTTTCGAGAAGAATTCTTCAGAGAAGCGTGGATGCCGAACGAAATACAATGATGGATGAGTTACAGCCGTAGTTCAAATTCTTGAAGAATTTGGCCGCGATTAGTTTTCTCTACAGATAAAAGAGGCTCAGCCGCGGCAGTTTGTAACGCTCCAGCAGCTGCTTGTTGCCGTATTGGCGCAGCAGTTGATCAATCTGCGCAGCGGTCATTTTGCCGCGATAAGGCGCCAGTTCGCGCTCGGCCTGGGCGCGGGCAGCGACCAGTTCCTCGTCCGTGGCGTGGCTCCACAGGGCGGCCAGAATCTTCTCCTCGGCCACGGTCTGCCGCTGCTCCAGGGCCTCCAAATCGGCGGGCGCGGCGTTCTTGCTTATCTCATCGGCCAGCGTGCGCAGGTTCTCCGCCTGCGCGGCCAGCAGCGTCCGTACGGCCTCCGCCGGGTGCTTACAGCCGGCAAGCTGCGCGGCGTTGCGCTCAAAGTAGGCAACAATCGCCTCGTTGGGGATGGTCGTCGCCGCTGGATCGCGTTTGCTGCCCACGGCGGCCTCCTGCGCCTCTTCCACGGCGGCCAGAACCTCCTGCTGGCAATAGGCCAGCGAGTTCACCTTGCGCGTGCGGACCTTGCGGCGCTCGTACTTATCAAAGGCGGCGTCAATGCCACGCAGCACGGCCTCCACCGGGATGCCGGCTTCCTTCCATGTCTCCATCAGCGCCCAGTCCAAGGGCGAGCACAGCAGGATGCTGCCGCGGCGGCGCTGGAAATGCTCTTCGATCTCAGAGAAATAAGTGAAATATTCCACGGCGGAGATGACCTTTACCTCGTTTATGCAGCAGCTACTTGCGGCGTGTGTGTTGATTGCGCTCCCAGATGAGGCGCAGCCCGGTGAGAGTCAAGGTCTCATCCACCTCGGTCAGGTAGCGCGAGCCTGCGGCCAGGAACGGCGCCATGCCGCCGGTGGCCAGCACGGGAACCACGCCCATCTCGCCCATCAGGCGCTCCAGTATTCCATCCACCAGCCCGACGTAGCCGTGGAAGAAACCCGATTGCAGGCTCTCCACCGTATTGGTGCCAATGACCTTGGCCGGGCGCTTGACCTCCACGCGCGGCAGCCGCGCGGCGCGGGCAAACAACGCTTCGGCCGAAAGATTGACGCCGGGCGCAATGACGCCGCCCAGGTATTCGCCCTTGGGGCCAATCACGTCAAAAGTGATGGCCGTGCCAAAGTCCACCACGATGCAGCTCTGCTTGCAGCGCTCAAAGGCGGCCACGGAGTTGGCGATGCGGTCGGCTCCAACCTCGCTAGGATTGTCGTAATGCACGGGCATGCCGGTGCGCACGCCGGGCTCCAGGAAGATGGCCTTGACGCCAAAGGTGCGCTCGCAGACCGTCCGGATCAGGCTGTCGAGCGGAGGCACGACGCTGGCCACAATGATGCCGCGCACGGCCTTTGTCTCCAATCCATGCACGGCGAAGAGCTGCCGCAACAGCACGCCATGCTCGTCCGCCGTCTGCTGCTGAGCGGTGCTGATGCGCCACTGCGCCACTAGCTCGGGCAGGGTGGTGCCGTCCTCGCGCAGGGGAAAGAGGCCGAGCTCGGTCTCCGTGTTGCCAATGTCCAAAACAAGCAGCATGGGGTTCATCATAGTACAGCCGGGGATGTTTTAGAGCG
This sequence comes from uncultured Acidobacteriota bacterium, assembly GCA_903851035.1. Taxonomy (GTDB): domain Bacteria; phylum Acidobacteriota; class Terriglobia; order Terriglobales; family Acidobacteriaceae; genus TOLSYN. The sequence continues at coordinate 84,547 of CAINND010000078.1, forward strand.
CCGGCTGGGATGGCCCACGCAAGCCTGTCGCTAACGGCCACCCTGCACCGATCTGTGCGGCGTGCCCCAAACCCAACGCC
>CAINND010000079.1 GCA_903851035.1 uncultured Acidobacteriota bacterium
ACGCCGCAGCACATGCCGCTGGAGTTATTGCTGAGGATGCCGCCGATGGTGCAGGTGGCGATGGATGCCGGGTCGGGGCCGATCTTGGCGCCGTAGGGCACCAGCACGCGATTGGCGTTGGCTCCGATGACGCCGGGCTCGACGCGCAGTTGTTTGCCGCCCGCCAGCACCTCGGCCTGGCGGAAGTTGCGTGCCACCTCCACCAGCAGCCCGTCGCTGATGGCCTGCCCGCTGAGGCTGGTACCGGCCGCGCGGAAGGTGATGGGGATGCCGTGCAGGTGGCTGAACTCGAAGAGCCGCCCCACCTCATCGGCGCTGGCGGCGTGCACCACGGCCCGCGGCAGCAGTTGATAAAAGCCGGCGTCGCTCGCCCAGGCCACCAGGTCGATGGGCCGCGTAAGCACCCTTTCCATGCCCACGATGAGCGCCAACTGGTTGGATAGCTCTTCACTTGTAAGCTGAGGCCGCGCCGCTACCGGGATTGCCATGGATGTCATCTCCGGGATGAAATGCGGAGGACCCACCTCCCCCGCGAACATCGTAGTGAAACACGAGCCCTGCCCACTGCGCAATGTGAATACGCCGCGCGGGGAGTTACACTAACTGGCATTGGGGCCGCCGACGGACCCACGGAGAGCATGGCATGAAGGTTCTGGTGACGGGTGGAGCGGGCTACATTGGCAGCGCCACGGTGGCGCAACTGGCGGAGGCCGGCCACGACGTGCTGGTTTACGACAACCTGAGCAAGGGCCATCGCGATGCCGTGCATCCGCGCGCGCAGCTCGTGGTGGGCGATGTTGGTGACCGCGCCGCGCTCGATGCCGCCATGTCCGCATTCCATCCCGAAGCCGTGCTGCACTTTGCCGCCTGGATCGAGGCTGGCGAGAGCATGAAGGAGCCCGAGCGCTTCTTCCGCAACAACACGGCCAACGCGCTCAACCTCTTGGAATCCATGCTGGCGCACGATGTACGGCGTCTGGTCTTCAGCTCCACGGCGGCCTTGTACGGTGAGCCCGAGCGCACGCCCATCACCGAAGACGCACGCCTGCTGCCCACCAACGCCTATGGCGAATCCAAGCTGCTGGTGGAGCAGATGCTTGCCTGGTTCCATCGCATCCACGGCTTCAGCACGGCCAGCCTGCGCTACTTCAACGCCGCCGGAGCGGCCGGAGAGCGCGGCGAGCGTCATTCGCCGGAGACGCATCTCGTTCCCATCATTTTGCAGGTCGCGCTCGGCCAGCGCCCGCACATCAGCATCTTCGGCTCGGACTATCCCACGCCGGATGGCACCTGCGTCCGCGACTACATCCACATCAGCGATCTTGCCGCCGCCCACCTGCTGGCCCTCGAGAAACTTGCGTCAAGCGCCGAGCCCGCGCGCCTCACCTACAACCTGGGCAACGGCCGCGGATACAGCGTGAAGGAGGTCGTCGAGTGCGCGCGCCAGGTCACCGGCCACCCTATCCCAGCCAAACTGGAGCCGCGACGCCCGGGCGATCCGGCGGTACTGGTGGCCAGCAGCGAAAAAGCGCAGCGCGAACTCGGCTGGAGCCCGCGCCACGCCTCACTGGAAGAGATCATCAGTAGCGCCTGGGAGTTTGCGAAAACGCAGGTTTAGGCGCGCAGAAAACTTGCTTAAACGAGTTTACTTATCGCACTCGAAAATAGGGATTTGCTTGGCATCGGCAGGCAGTATGACTTTTCCTGATGTGACATCTGTATCCATGAGACGTGCCGGGGGTACAGTCGGATTTTCCGGATAGGATTTCCCGTCAAACGAGAGTGTGGATTTCTGCCGAGGAATCCCTCCACCACCAACGACGACTTGAATATCCTTCCAGCCGTTGGAGGTGGATGGCATGACGAGGATGGGCAGCCGGGTGACGGGGATTTTGGAGATGAGGCGAAAGGTGTCTCCCGTGGCGTCAAGGATGAGGGTGGTGCATCCACCGCTACCGCAATAGCCGGGCGTGGATAGGTGGACAATTACCTGCCATGAGCGGTCGCCCTTCAGATGCACGAAGGTGGCGCTGTAACGTGCCATCTCTTTTCGTCCAACGTCAGCTCTATCAAATTCACCAAGGAAAGCGCGAAGCTGCGCTTGCCTCCGGGTAAGTTTAGGTTGCTGACATTGTGCATAACAGTGAAGGGATGGCGCAGCAAAAGCTACGACCATCCCAATGCATACAATGAATGAGAAACGACGAATCAAGCCTGACATCGTTATCTCCTCAATCACATTAAAGGCGAGCGCTATTCCACCGTGACCGACTTCGCCAGATTGCGTGGCTGATCTACGTCGCAGCCGCGGCGCACGGCGATATGGTAGGCCAGCAGTTGCAGCGGAACGATCTCCAGGATGGGCAGCAGCAGCTCCGGCGCGTGCGGCACAAACAGCACGTGGTCGGCCGACTCGCGGATGTCCTCGTCGCCCTCGGTGGCAATGGCGATCACGCGTCCCGAGCGCGCTTTCACTTCCTTCAGGTTGCTGATCGTCTTTTCGTAGCGCAGCACGCTGCCGGGATCGTTCTTGTCCTGCGTTGCCAGAATGACCACGGGCAGGTCCTCGTCAATCAGGGCGTTGGGGCCGTGCTTCATCTCGCCGGCGGCGTAGCCTTCGGCGTGGATGTAGGAGATTTCCTTCAGCTTCAGCGCGCCTTCCAGCGCGATGGGGAAGTGGATGCCGCGGCCGAGGAAGAGGAAATCCTGCACCCGCTGGTAGATGCGCGCCAGCTCGTCGGTCTCTTCGTCGCGGCTCAGCACCGCCTCCAGCATGCCGGGCAAACGGCTCAGCTCCTGTGCCAGCTTTACGGACTCTTCGTCCGTCACCGTGCCGCGAATCTGTCCCAGCCGCAGCGCCAGCAGGAACAACGCCACCAGTTGCGCGGTGAAGGCCTTGGTGCTGGCCACGCCGATCTCCGGCCCGGCGTGGGTGTAGATGGTGCCGTCGGCCTCGCGCGCGATCATCGCGCCCACCACGTTGCAGATGGCGATGGTCTTGGCGCCGCGCGCCTTGCACTCGCGCTGCGCGGCAATGGTGTCGGCGGTCTCGCCGCTCTGCGTGATGACCAGCGTCATCTCGTTCTCGCCGATCAGCGGATTGCGGTAGCGGAACTCGCTGGCATAATCCACCTCAACGGGCACGCGTGCCAGCCGCTCGATCATGTATTTGCCGGCCAGTCCGGCATGCCAGCTTGTGCCGCAGGCGGCAATGTTCAGCTTGCGCAGGTTGCGGAACTCTTCTTCGCTGACGTCCATCTGCTCCAAAAAGACCTTGCCGCTCTCCTGCGAGATGCGTCCCAGCGCGGTATCCCGCACGGCGCGCGGCTGCTCGTAAATTTCCTTGAGCATGAAGTGCTTGAAGCCGCCCTTTTCCGCCATGATCGGGTCCCAGGTGATGTGCTGCACTTCGCGCTGCACGGGCTTGCCGTCAAAGTCGGTCAGCGTCACGCCCTCGGGGGTCAGCACCGCCACGTCGCCATCGCCCAAAAAGAACAGGTCGCGCGTGTGGTACAGGATGGCCGGAACGTCGCTGGCGACAAAGTACTCGTCCTTGCCCAGGCCGATGACCGCCGGCGGGCCGTTGCGTGAGGCGATGATCTTGTTCGGCGAGTCGCTGCTGATGACGGCCAGGGCGAAGACGCCTTGCAGCATCTTCACCGTCTTGCGCACGGCGTCTTCCAGCGTCAGCTTCTTGTCCTTGTTCTCCAGGATGTAGAACTTTTCGATCAGGTGCGCGATGACCTCGGTATCGGTCTCGGTCTTGTAGGTATGGCCCTCTTCGCGCAGCATCTTCTTCAGTTGGATGTAGTTTTCCACGATGCCGTTGTGCACCACGACGATGGTGCCGCTGCAATCGCGGTGGGGATGCGCGTTCTCCTCGCTGGGGCGGCCGTGCGTGGCCCAGCGGGTGTGGCCAATGCCGTAGGTGCCGTCAATGGGATGCTGGCGGATGACCTCTTCCAGGTTGCGCAGCTTGCCTTCGGCGCGGCGCAGTTGTAGCCCCTCCGGACCTCCGGCCACGGCGATGCCCGCCGAATCGTATCCGCGATATTCCAGGCGGCGAAGGCCGTCGATGATGACCGGGACTACCTGCTTCTTACCAACATATCCGACGATTCCGCACATGGAAGACTCCTAAGAAAGCTATGTCAGCCAGCCAGCAATAGAAACACGCCGCGCATAAGCAAGTTGCGCGGCGAAGCTCACGCGCCAAAGCCGCGGCGCGATTATTCCTCGATGGTGAAACGGAACTCTTCGATGACCGGGTTGGTCAGCACTTCGCGCGCCATGCGTTCCACTTCGGCGCCGGCTGCCTCGCGGCCAAGCGTTGGGTCGAGGGCGATCTCAAAATACTTGCCCTGCCGGACGTCCTGGACGCCCTTGTACCCCATTTTGGTCAAAGCGCCCTGCACCGTCTTGCCTTGCGGATCAAGAACGCTCTTCTTCATTGCGACGTAAACGTAGGCTTTCATGGGTACCTCTGATTATACCCGCGACGGCCGGGAATGGGGATGCCTTGGCAATGCTTCGCTTACTTCCGCATGACTCAAAGGGGCAGGCGGTTTACAGCCCGAACAACTCGCGCAGGCGGCGCGTTTGGGCGCGGCTTACCGGAATCTCCGTCTGCTTTTTGTCGTCCATCCGCACCTGGTAGCTGCTCTTGAACCAGGGCACGACCTCTTTGATGCGGTTGATGTTGACCAGGTAGGAGCGGTGCGCGCGCCAGAAGATGTTCGGGTCGAGCGCCGAAAGCAACTCCTCCAGTGTGCGGCAGTTCGATTGCCCTTCCATGTTCTGCGCCACCACGGTGATGACTCCGTCCTCGATGCTGGCGTAGCAGATGTCCTTCTGATCCACCAGAAACAGGCGGTTGTTGGCCTTCAGCAGCACCTTGTTGGCCTGCGTCCGCTGCTGCTCCAGCATCTTCACCAGGGTCTCGATCTTGTCTGCCGGGGTGGCCTCGGGCTGCTGCGCGCGCATGGCCTTCTCTACGGCCTGCAAAACGCGCTTCTTCTCAAATGGCTTCAGCACGTAGTCGAGCGCGCTCACCTCAAAGGCCTTGACGGCGTACTGGTCAAAGGCCGTGGCAAAGACGATGCGCGGCAGCGGAATCTTCTTTTCCGCCAGCTTTTTGATCACGCCGAAGCCATCCAGGCCCGGCATCTGCACGTCCAGAAAGACCAGATCGGGAGAGTTTTCCTTGATCAGGGTCACGGCCTCCACGCCGTTTTTGCCCTGGCCGATGATCTCCACGTCGTCGAGGTCGCGCAGCAGGTAGCTGAGCTCCTCGCGGGCAAGCTGTTCATCGTCCACAATGATGACCGAAAGCGGCATGGGACCCCCTCCCCGGGGCGGCAACAGACGAGTATAGAGCCTGCGGGCAGCCCCCCGGTAGCCCGAAACACAATTTTGCAAGAAGCGCCAAGCCCCGGTGCCGTACACTAAAAGGGTTATGAGTGAAGTCATTTACGGCATCCATGCCATCGGCGAAGCCCTCAAGCGCGGTGGTCGGCGCTTTGATTACGTGGCCGTCTCCCGCGACCGCACCGACAACCGTCTCCAGCCCATCCTCGACGCCTGCCGCGAGCAGGGCATCACCCTGCGCTCCGTGCCGCGCGAGGAGATTGACCGCGCCACCCGCACCAACACCCACCAGGGTGTCATGGCCGTCACCAGCCGCAAGGAGTACACCGGCATCGAGGAACTGCTCGAGGAAAAACACGGCGACTACAACTTCCTGCTGGTGCTGGATGGCATCGAGGACCCGCACAACCTGGGCGCGCTGATTCGCAGCGCTGACGGCGCGGGCGTGGATGGCGTCGTCATCCCGGAGCGCCGCGCCGCTGGCATTACCGGCACCGTGGTCAAGACCTCGGCCGGAGCCAGCGAGCACCTCAGCGTCGCGCGCGTGGTCAACATCGCGCGCACCATTGACGATCTGAAGCAGCAGAACGTCTGGATCGTCGGCCTGGACGAGCGCGGCGAGAAGAGCTACGACCAACTGGACTACAACATGAACTGCGCCATCGTGCTCGGTGCGGAAGGCAAAGGCCTGCACGATCTGGTCCGCCGCAAGTGCGATCTGTTGGTCTCCATCCCCATGATGGGCGCGGTCAGCAGCCTCAACGTCAGCGTGGCTGGCGGAATCGTGATGTACGAGGTGCAGCGCCAGCGCCGCCAGGCAAAACTGTTGAAGGAACAGCCCGCTCCAGCCAAAAAGAAGTCCGCCAAGCGGCAGCGGGAGGATTAGTTTGCGCCGATTCTTTTTGCGCAAATGCCTCCTGTTGATGGCCGCGCTGGCCATCGCGCTTCCGGCCTGCGCGCTGGATCGCACGGCCTTCACCTTCAAGACCACCGACCTGCAAATCACGCTCGATCCCGCGCAGCACGCGCTCTATGCCGAAGGCACAGTCGAGGTGGTCAACCGCAGCAAGCTGCCGCAGCGCGACATTGTCCTGCAAATCAGCAGCACCCTGCGCTGGAGCAGCGTCCTCGCCAATGGCGAAGAGGTCGAGTGGCTGCAGCAGTTCTACACCACCGACGTGGATCACACCGGCGCCCTCAGCGAGGCCATCGTCCACCTGCCCAAGGCCGTCGAACCCGGCGCCACCATCAAGCTCAGCGTGCGCTACAGCGGCGTGGTCACCAAGGACGCCACACGACTGGAGCGCATCGGCACTCCCGCCACGGTTGCCCGCCGCAGTGACTGGGATGAGATTGGCGACCGCTTTACCGCCCTGCGCGGCATCGGCCACGTCGCCTGGTATCCCGTGGCCATGGAGGCCGTAAGCCTGGAGCAGGGCAACGAGCTTTTTGACGCCCTTCGCAACTGGCGCGAAGAGCGCAGCGGCCTGCTCAAGGTCGCGCTAAGTCGCACCCCGCTACCCGGCGATGACCCTGCGCCCTACCTGATCGTCACCACGGACGAGGCCTCCAAGCCTGGCCCGGTGGTCAAGGCCGAGTTTCGCGGCACCGACCCCGTTGTGGTGCTGCTGCACGATGCGGAGAGCACCACGGACCGTCCCCGCGTCGCGGCCTACTACACAAAGTCCAATCAGATTCACGCGCGCGACTACATGGCCGCCACCGAGTCGGTCATCCCCGCCCTTGAGGAGTGGTTCGGCACACCGCGCACCCGCATCATGCTGGTCGAGCTGACCGATCCCAACGCGCTGCCCTACGACGTGGGTTCCATCTACTTTGCGCCCATGCGTTCCGTGGTTGCCGCCGGTGCCGAAGTCGCCCTGGCGCGTCCCGTGGCGCACTCCATGATTGAGTCGCCGCGCCCGTGGATTCGCGAGGGGTTGACGGGTTTTGCCCAGGCCATTGTGCGTGAGCATCAGGCCGGCCGTCGCGATGCCATCGCGTATCTTGCCGAGTTCTCGCCCGCGCTCATCGTCGCCGAGGCGCAGGCCAGCGGCGCTACCGCCAAGGAATCCGCCAAGCCGGACGAGACTCCGCTGGCCACCACCGGCCCGCAGCCGCTCGTCACCACCAATGATGAAATCTTCTTTCGCAGCAAGGCCGCCTATGTCTGGTGGATGCTGCGTGACATGATCGGCGATCAGCCCTTGCAATTGGCGCTCGCCCGCTACCGTGCCGAAGACGACCGTGATACCGGCTACATGCAGCGCGTGCTGGAGGCCCAGCTTCCCAAGGGCACCAGCCTGGAAACCTTCTTCGACGACTGGGTCTATCGCGACAAGGGCCTGCCCCAGCTCAAAGTGGATTCCGCCTACGTCCGCCAGACGCTCAATGGGCAAACCGTGACGGCCGTGACCATCCATAACCTGGGCGATGCCTGGTGCCAGGTACCGGTGGCGGTGCGCGGCACCGGCGGAGAAACCAACGTGCGCGTCGTTGTCCCGGCGCACGGCAAAGCCGTGGTGCGCATACCCTTTGAAAAGACTCCCACGGAAGCCGAAGTCAACGACGGCAGCGTGCCGGAGAGCGAACCGCGCGACAACATTGTGCAGATTTCCGCCGCGCCCGCCGAAGCCGTCAAGCCCTGAGGAAGAGACATATGAGCATGAAAATGATTCTCCTGTTGTGTGCCGTGCTGGCCGTGGCTGCCACGGCCGCCTATGCCGCTCCTGCAGAAAGCGATTTGCCCACCGTCGCCCACGTCGATTTGCAGCGCTACCTGGGCCGCTGGTATGAGATTGCCCGCTATCCCAATCGCTTTGAAAAGCAGTGCGACCGCGATGTGACGGCCACTTACAGCCTGCGCCCCGATGGCCGCATCAACGTGCTGAATGCCTGCGTCAAGGCCGATGGCACTCCCAACCAGGCGACGGGCTGGGCCAAAGTGGCAGACACGGCGACCAACGCCAAGCTCCGGGTCACCTTCTTCTGGCCGTTCTTTGGCAACTACTGGATTCTCGAGCTGGGGCAGAACTACGATTACGTCGTCATCGGCGAACCCAGCCGCGGATACCTGTGGATACTCAGCCGCACGCCGCAGATGAGTCCGGAGCAGTACGCCTCTATCACCAGCCGCCTGGCCGCCAAGGGTTACGACGCCGGCAAGCTGATTCGCGTCAAACAGACGGCGCGTTAGCCGTATCGCGCACGGCATCCCCGCGCCGGAGGCTCGAACCGGTCCCGCAAAACCGTTGTAATTTCCGCTATTTCGCCCTATCGAATCCGCTTTGCGCATTGCTTCCCGGCACATATAATCAACGGTTCCAATGCGCGGGTGGCGAATTCCGTCACTGGTCTCCTTGGAAAGGTAGCAGGGTCGTTGGCTGGCCGTGGGGGTTGCCTAACACCGGCTGGCGGGCGTGTGCGAATACACCAACACATGAGAATCCATCTATGAAAATTCACGAGTACCAGGCGAAGGCTATTCTTGCGAAGTATGGGGTGGCGGTGCCGCGGGGCGCGATGGTTGAATCGCGTGAGGCGGCCGAGCGCGCTGCCAAGGACCTGATGGCGGCCGGTGCCAGCGGCGTGGTGGTCAAGGCGCAGATTCATGCCGGCGGACGCGGCATGGGCGGCGGCGTCAAGATTGCCAAGAGCTTTGATCAGGCGGCCGAGCTGGCCGAAAAGATTCTGGGCATGCAGTTGGTCACTCACCAGACCGGCCCGGAGGGCAAAAAGGTGCGGCGCCTTCTGATTGAGGAGACGTTGCCCATCGCCAGCGAGCTTTATCTCGGCATCCTGCTGGACCGCGCGGTTTCGCGCCCGGTCTTCATGGCCTCCCGTGCGGGCGGCATGGAAATTGAAGAGGTCGCGGCCAAGGATCCCAAGGCCATCATCAAGGAGCACATCGACCCCGCCATCGGCATGCAGCCCTTCCAGGCGCGCAAAATCGCCTTCGCCCTCGGCCTCAAGCCGGAGCTGATCGGCGCGGCCACCAAGTTCATGCTCGCCCTCTACAAGGCTTACGAGCAGACTGACGCCTCGCTGCTGGAGATCAATCCCTTCATCACCACCACCGACGATCGCGTCTTCGCACTCGACGCCAAGGTCAACTTCGACGACAACGCGCTCTACCGTCATCCCGACGAAAAGGAGCTGCGCGACATCACCGAAGAGGATCCGCTTGAGGTCGAGGCCAGCAAGTACAACCTCAACTACATCAAGCTGGATGGCACCGTGGGCTGCATGGTCAACGGCGCCGGCCTTGCCATGGCCACCATGGACATCATCAAGTTCGCCGGTGGCGAGCCGGCCAACTTCCTCGACGTGGGCGGCGGCGCCAACGCCGAACAGGTCACCCACGCCTTTGAGATTCTGCTGGCCGACAAGAACGTCAAGGCCGTGCTGATCAACATCTTCGGCGGCATCCTGCGGGTGGATACCCTGGCCAACGGCGTCGTCGAAGCCGCGCGCAAAACCAACATCCAGTTGCCCATCGTGCTGCGGCTGGAAGGCACCAACGTGGAAAAGGGCCGCGAGATTTTGAAAGCCAGCGGACTGAACTTTATCGTGGCGCAGACCATGAAGGACGCGGCCGAAAAGGTTGTTGCCGCGGCGGGGGGTAAGTAACCATGAGCATCCTGGTTGACCAGAACACCAAGCTGATTGTGCAGGGACTCACCGGCCGTGAAGGCACCTTCCACGCCAAGGGCTGTGCCGATTACGGCACCAAGGTCGTCGGCGGAGTCACACCCGGCAAGGGTGGCAGCACTCACGAGGGCTGGCCCATCTTCAACACCGTGGGCGATGCCGTTGCCTCTACCGGCGCCAACGCGACCGTCATCTTCGTGCCGCCGCCCTTTGCAGCCGACGCCATCATGGAAGCCGCCGACGCGGGCATCGCGCTCATCGTCTGCATCACCGAGGGCATTCCCGCCCGCGACATGGTCACGGCGTGGCGTTATCTCGAAGGCAAAAAGTCGCGCCTCATCGGCCCCAACTGTCCGGGCATCATCTCGCCGGGCAAGTGCAAAATCGGCATCATGCCGGGCAACATCCACCGTCCGGGACGCATCGGCATCGTCTCGCGCTCCGGAACCCTCACCTATGAGGCCGTTCATCAGGTCTCGCAGTTGGGCATGGGGCAGAGCACGGCCATCGGCATCGGCGGCGATCCCATCATCGGCACCAACTTCGTGGACGCGCTCGCGCTCTTCCAGGCCGATCCCGAAACCGATGCCATCATCATGATCGGCGAAATCGGTGGCAATGCCGAGGAGGTTGCGGCCGACTTCATCAAGGCCAATGTCAAAAAGCCGGTGGTCAGCTTCATCGCCGGACAAACCGCGCCTCCGGGCCGCCGCATGGGCCACGCCGGAGCCATCATCAGTGGTGGCAAGGGCACGGCGGAGGAGAAGTTCAAGGCCCTCAAGGCCGCCGGCGTGCACATCGTCAAGTCGCCGGCCCTGATGGGAGAAACCCTCGTCGCGGCGCTCGGCGGCAAGCACTAAACAGGCGCCAACTGGACGAAACTGGTAGTCTTATACAAGGCGTACGGCAGGTTCATATGGGCCTGCCGTACGCGGCAAACTTCAATTCAAATTCAGGATTGTTATGGAAACCTTGCAACGCACGCTTGCCATTGTGAAGCCCGACGCCGTCGCGAAGGGCGCTGCCGGCGACATCATCGCCACCATCGAGCAGAATGGATTCCGCATCATCGGCTTGAAGATGCTGCACCTCAAAAAGGCCCAGGCCGCCGCGTTCTACGCCGTGCACGTGGGCAAGCCCTTTTTCGATTCGCTCTCCGCTTTCATGACCAGCGGTCCGGTTGTCGTGCTGGCCCTGGAAAAGGCCAACGCCATCGCCGACTGGCGCAAGCTGATGGGCGCCACCAACCCGGCCAACGCCGAGGCTGGCACCATCCGCAAGAAGCACGCCGAGTCCATCGAGCGCAACGCCGTCCACGGCTCTGACGCCGAGGATACCGCCCGCTTCGAGCTCAGCTTCTTCTTCAGTGGCTACGAGCTGGCCAAGTAGTTTCTTCGCAGATTGCAAAAGGTGCCGGGCAATCGCCTGGCACCTTTTCTTTTCTCCTCACATCACGCCAGCTGCTACTTACCGCTCTCCTGCTCGCGTATCCACTTTTCGGTGCGCTCTTTCTGCTCGGCTTCGCTCAGCTCTTCGTGAGGAGCGCTGATGCCCCATGTGTGGCCAAATGGATCCACCACGCAGGCGTAGCGGTCGCCCCAGAATGCGTTCTCCGGCGGCATCATCGACTTGGCGCCGTTGGCCACGGACGCGTTATAAATCGCGTCCACGTCGGCCACGCGCAGTTGCAGCGTCACCGGAGAGCCGCCGTAGTGCAGGGCTCCGCGCGCGCCCATCTCGGGGAACTCGTCGTTGACGAAGAACTTCATTCCGCCCAGCACAAGCTCGCAGTGCATCACTTTGCCATCTTTGCCGCGCGAGGGCTCGCCCTCCACCTTGGCGCCAAAGCTCTTTTCGTAAAAGGAAATTGCCGCGGTTGCGTCGTTCACGGTAAGCGAAGGCGTAATCGCCTGGCGTGCTTCCTGCATCGTGCCTCCATGCCGCCTTTTCACTGGCGGGGACGGCAGTATAGCACGCTGCGCGCGGCCGTTACTTGCATCAGGCTGTTCTGGACGTGACCCAGTGCCCTGTGGAGCGTTTGCGCATCTCTTCCTGGCACACCACCTCGCCGTGCGTGCTCAGCGCCCAGCAAAGTCCAAAGGGATCGGTGATGACGGCATAGCGCGCGCCCCAGTTTGCATCGTGAGGAGGCATCTTTGCCTTGGAGCCTATGACCAGTGCCTTCTCGTAAACATCGTCCACATCGTCCACAAGCAGTTGCAAAGTAATGGGCGTGCCGCCAATGTTTCCGGGAGTGTAGGATCCAGCCTCGGGAGGCTCATCATTCAGGTAGATGCGTGTCTCGCCAAACAGCAACTCGGCGTGCATCACCTGCTGGCTGGGACCGCGAAGCACGGGGCCAGCCAGCCGCGCGCCCAGAATTCTCTGGTAAAAAGCGATCGCGGCATCGGCATTGGAGACAGTCAACGAGGGTGTCACCATCTGGCCGTGCGTCAGCGTAAAAGCATCCATAGAGCCCCCCATGGGCAGCTAGATACTAACAAAGCCACACGCCCGTCCCAAGGGACGAAAGTGCTGGTTACGGGGGCTTCCACTTTCGTGCCGCAGTGCTTCACATACCGTCGCCAGTAGGAAACTGGGCATTGACCCACGGTCATGCTAGAAAAATGACACGTCTTCATCCACGAGCATCAGCCGTCGTTCATCCGGCCGTCATACTTACTCTACCGGGTGATACAACTCGCGGCTGCGCGTCGCCACCAGGGCATCCACGCCGCCCGTGATGTATTTGGCAAAGTGCGCGGAGGTGCGGTGCGCTTCCAGCGCGGCCTCGTCCTTGTAACGCTCGTAAAAGAAAAAATGCAGAGGGTTTTCGTCGGACTGAATAGTGTCGTACTGCAAACAGCCCGGCTCGGCGAGGGTGGCGGTGCGCATTAACTTCAGCAGGCGGATGCACTCTTCCACTTTTCCGGGATGAATGGTCATGCTGACGGCGAGTATGGTCATAAGGCCTCCATTGTTTTCGATGGGTTCATTGTCGCACCCGCGGCCCCCGAGAGAGAAGCGCGGGCAAAGCAAAAGCCCCGCCGTTGTAGCGGGGCCTTGCGTTCCCTCAAAACTTACTTGCTCTTCAAAAAGCTCGTGAACTCGTCGATGAAGATCGTATGGTCGCGATCCGGACCGGTGCTCACCATGCCGATTGTCGAGGCCGACTCCTTCTGCAAAAAGCGCAGATAGTCCTGGGCCTTCTTCGGCAGCTTGTCGTGCTCCGTGGTTCCAAAGGTGTTCTCCTGCCAGCCCGGCAGAGTGGTAATCACCGGCTCAATCTTGCGGTAGCCCGAATCCTGCGCCGGAATCTCCTCCACCACCTTGCCATCCAGCTTGTAGCCGGTCACCACGGGAATCTCCGCCAGCTCGTCCAGCACGTCCAGCTTGGTCACCACCAGCCACTCCGTGCCGTTAATCATGTTGGAGTAGCGCAGCAGCGGCAGGTCAATCCATCCGCAGCGCCGCGGACGCCCGGTGACCGCGCCGAACTCGTTGCCCTTCTTGCGCACCACGTCGCCCAGCTCGCCGGGAATCTCCGATGGGAACGGCCCTTCGCCCACGCGCGTGCAGTAGGCCTTGCTCACGGCAATCACCGTGCGGATCGCCGTCGGCGGCACGCCCGTGCCAATCGAAGCTCCGCCACTCGTCGCGCTGCTGCTGGTCACAAACGGATACGTTCCGTGGTCGATGTCCAGCATCGTGCCCTGCGCGCCTTCAAACATCACGCTCTTGCCGGCCGCGATGGCCTTGTTCAGCAGCAGCGCGGTGTCGGCCACAAACGGAGCGATCTGGTCGGCCACCTTCGCGTACTGCTCGTACATCTCGTCGGGATCAATCGCCTCGCCGTTGAACAGAGCGTGCGCGATGGTGTTCTTTTCCTTGCAGGCGTTCTGGATGTGCTTTTTCAGCAGCTCTTTGTCCAGCAGGTCGGCCACGCGCAATCCGCGCCGCGCCATCTTGTCTTCATACGTGGGGCCAATGCCGCGCGAGGTCGTGCCGATCTTCACCCGTCCGGGAGCGTTCTCCGCGCCCAGCTCGATCATGCGGTGGTAGGGCAGGATGACGTGCGCGCGGTTGCTGATGAACAGGTTGGCCGATGCGCCCTTTTCGCCCGGCCCGGCCACTTCCAGCCCGGCGCCGCGCAGCGTGTTCACTTCCTTCATCAGCGCAAAGGGATCCAGCACCACGCCGTTGCCGATGACCGCCTGCGACTCCTGCCGCAGGATGCCGCAGGGAATGAGTTGCAGCACGAACTTCTTGCCGCTGATGGTCACCGTGTGCCCGGCGTTGTGTCCACCGGCGTAACGCGCCACCACCTCAAAGTTGTCGGAGAGCACGTCGACAATCTTGCCCTTGCCCTCGTCGCCCCATTGGGCGCCCAGCACTACTGCGGTCTTCGTCTTGTTCACAGTCGTCTCCAGCACACGCACCACGGCGTGCCGCGAAAATGTTCGGTGTACACGGGCTTGGGAGTCATTCGTCTCAGGCGGAATCCGCCAGGGGAAGCCCCGGAGGTGTGTACAACAAATTCTATCGCGTCCGGGGCCGGGATCAAAGCATAACCGTCGCCACGCCCGGCCCGCCGTGCATGGCCCATTGCATATCCGCCGCCCGCAGAGTGGTTTACACTGCCATCATGCCTGAGTTACCCGAGGTGGAAACCATCGCCCGCGGCCTGCACCAGCGCCTCGCCGGCCAGCGCATCACCGACGTATGGATTGGCAACAAGACGAATCTGCTCAAGTCGCCCGCCCGCCAGATCGCCAGGGTACTCACCGGCGCACGCATCGTCGCCTTCCGCCGTGTCGGCAAGCACATCGTCTGCGACCTCGACTCCGCCGCAGGCCCCGCGCAGTGGATCATCCACCTCGGCATGACGGGCCGCTGCGCCGTCTGCGAGCCCGGCCATCCCCTGGCTGCGCACACGCACCTCGTCGCTACCCTGGCCAGCCATCGCGAGATGCGCTTCGTCGATCCCCGCCGCTTCGGCAAGCTCCAGGTCGTCACGGGCCACAAATTCCGCGCCCCCGGGCAGGAGCCCACCACGGTGGATGAAGATACCTTTGTCGCGCTCTTCAAGGGACGCAACACGCCCATCAAGAGCGCGCTGCTCAACCAGTCTCTGCTCAGCGGAGTCGGCAACATCTACGCCGATGAGAGCCTCTTCCGCGCCGGCATCCGTCCGCGCCGTAAAGCCTTGCGCATCACGCGCGCCGAACTGCTTGCCCTGCGACACTCCGTGCAGCAGGTGCTGGCCGAAGCCATCGCCGCCGGGGGCAGCAGCATCAACGACTATGTGGACGCCAACGGCGACGAGGGCTTCTTCCAGCTCCAGCACCGCGTCTACCAGCGCACCGGCGAACCCTGCCTCGTCTGCCGCACGCCCATCGCGCGCACGGTCATCGCCGGGCGCAGCAGCCACTACTGCCCAAAATGCCAGAAGTGAAATAGCCGGAAGCAGGGAAGTCCGGAAGTAAGTACTCTCCGCTTTTCGCCTGCGGATTGGTATTTCTATCGCGCACAAAAAGGCCGCCATCGCAGGCGGCCCTTGCTTTTGATTTTGCTCTTACCGGTTTCCGCAACCTCCGCAACCTCCGAAACCTCCGAAACCTTGAAACTTTGAAACCTTGCAACTTTGAAACTTGTTTCTACCCCGCGTGCGCGCCCGTCGTCACGTTCTTCAGCGCCTCCAGGAACTTGCGGTTCTCCTCCGGAGTTCCCACGCTCACGCGGATTGCCGTGCGTGCGCCCCAGCTTCCCGTCAGCGGACGCACGATGATGCCGTTCATCTGTAGCCGCCGCGCCAGTGTGCTGGCATCCTCGCCGGTCTCAATGTAGATGAAGTTTGCCCAGCTCTCCACCGGCTGGTAGCCCATCTCCTTCAGGTGCTTGCTGAGCACGGCCAGTTGCGCCGAGTTGTTGCGCATGGACTTCTCGTAGTGCTCGCGGTCGTCCAGGGCCGCCATGGCCGCAGCGTCGCCCAGCCCGTTCACGATGAATGCCGTCTTCAGCCGCGCGATGTAACCAATCAACTCCGCCGGGCCCATGCCGTAGCCCACTCGCAGGGAGGCCAGTCCGTAGGCCTTGCTGAAAGTGCGCAGCACCACCACGTTGCGCTCCTCGCGCACGTACTGCTCGGCGTGACTGTATTCCACGCCGCGTTCGCGCGCCAGCCACTCGGCGTAATCGTAGTAGGCCTCGTCCAGCGCCACCACAACGTGATCCGGCAGCCGGTCCAGGAAGCGATCCATCTCCGCCGCCGTAATCAGCGTGCCCGTGGGATTGTTGGGATTGGCCAGGTAAACCAGCCGCGTGTCACTGTCAATCGCGTCGCAGATGGCGTCCAGGTCATATCCGTCGCCGCGCGTGGGAACCTGCCGCAACTCCGCTCCCGCCGAGCGCGTCACAATCGGATACACGATGAACGAGCGCTCGCTGGTCACCGCGTTCAGTCCCGGCATCAGCAGGGTACGGGCCAGTATGTCCAGCAGGTTGGTCGAGCCCGCGGTGACGATCAACTGGTTCACCGCCACGCGATGCAGCTTGGCCAGGCGCTCGCGCAGCCCGGTCATGTCCGTGTCAGGATACAGATTCACGCCGCGCATTGCGGCATCCATGGCCTTCATCGCCAGCGGTGAAGGGCCCAGTGGATTTTCATTCGAGCCGAGCTTGATCATCTTCACGCCAAACTCGGCTTCGGCCTGCTGAATCGGCCGGCCCGGCACATACGAAGCCAGGGCGCGCACGCGCTCCGGCACCATCTCTGCAAACTTCCCCATAAGGATGCCTCGTTACATGGAACCCAACATCTTACTCCGCTTTTCCGCTCTTAGTCGCGGCGCTTTCGTGGTGCGGCGCCCGTCCGCGGACCCTTGCTGAACCCGGCCTTCCCCCGTCCCGCCGGCGCGCCTTCGCGCTTGCCGCCGAATCCGCCCGCGCGCTTGGGAGCGCCCGTACGAGGAAAGCCCGAGCCCTCGCGTCGCGGCGCAAATCCGCCCTCGCGCTTGGCCCCAAAGCTGCCCTCTCGGCGCGGTGCAAATCCGCCTGCCGCGGGACGCTTGCTATACCCGCCCTCGCGCGGTGCAAAGCCACCTTCGCGCTCGCCCCGGGGAGCCGGCTTGCCCGGTCCCCTCACGAACTTGCGGTCGCCCTTGGGCTCAAAGCTCTTCTTCTCGCTTCTGTCGAACTTGCCGAATGGCTTCGCGGCGAAGGGCTTCTTCTCGCCGAATCCGCCTTCACGCTTCTGATAGCCACCCTCGCGCTTGGCTCCGAATCCGCCCTCACGGCGCGGTGCAAATCCACCCGCCGCGGGACGCTTGCTATACCCGCCCTCGCGTGGCGCAAAGCCGCCCTCGCGTTCGCCAAAGGGAGCCGGCTTGCCCGGTCCCCGGCTGAACTTGCGGTCGCCCTTCGGCTCAAAGCTCTTCTTCTCGCTGCCGTCGAACTTGCCGAACGGCTTTGCGGCAAACGGCTTCTTAGCGCCAAAACTTCCTTCACGCTTCGCCCCAAAGCCGCCTTCGCGCTTCGCAAATCCGCCGGGAGCCTTGCGCTCAAATCCGCCCTCGCGCTTGGCGCCGCCAAAGCTGCGCCGCGGGGTATCAAACTCCGGTCCGCGAGGCACCGTCGCCTTGGGCAGCGTGCCGCGCGGAGTCTCCGCCGTCGGCATGTCGTAGCGACGAACGCCAGGCTTGTCCTCCACTGTGCGTACCGGGCGATCAAAGCCGCGCCCACCCGCTCGCGGAGCCGAGCTTCGCGGTGCCGAACTGCGCGGTGCAAACTCCCTGCGCGGGCGCTCCTCGCCATCCTCACGCGGAGCACGTGTTACCGGACGCGCCGCAAAGCCGGAGGCAGAGCGCTCTGTCGCCGTGCGCGGAGTAAACGTGCGCGTGCCCTCCGCCGCCGGAGCCGCGTCCGCCGCCGGCTTACCGCGGCGTCCCTTTACAAAGCGCGCCGTGTCCAGCTTTGCCGGACGATCATCAAAGCGTTTCGCTCCGCCCCTTGCCTTCGCCGTCAGCACCCTCGGCTTAAACGGAGTCTCCAGCGACTTGCGCAGCTGGTTCACTTCCTTTGGCGTCAGGTGGCGGAACTCGCCCGACTCCAGATCCAATGTCAGCGAGCCATAGCGCACGCGCTTGATCTTCTCAATGTGGTGGCCAATCTGCTCGAACATGCGTCGGATCTGCCGGTTGCG
Organism: uncultured Acidobacteriota bacterium; assembly: GCA_903851035.1. Classification (GTDB taxonomy): domain Bacteria; phylum Acidobacteriota; class Terriglobia; order Terriglobales; family Acidobacteriaceae; genus TOLSYN. Next base: position 18,218 of record CAINND010000079.1, read on the forward strand.
TCCTTCCGTCAGCGTCACCTCGAACCAGGGATTCTCCTGGTCCACCGCCAGTTGAATGTGCGCCGGCTGCGTCATGATGCTGAAGCTGCGGCGCTCCACGCCCGGCTGCTTCATTCCACGCGCGCCCGTCAGTCCCGGCTCCGGTGGCAGCAGGATTCCGTTGCGCAGCTTGTCGATCTCTTCCTCCGTCGGCTTGCCCGCCACCTTCACCATGTAGGTCTTGGCCACGTGCGAGCCCGCGCGCGTCAACTGTGCCATCAGGTCGCCGTCGTTGGTCAGCAGCAGCAGGCCCTCGCTCATGTAATCCAGCCGGCCCACGGGGAAGACCCTCTCGTCCACGTTTTTCAGCAGGTCCATCACCGTCGGGCGCCCCTCGGGATCGCGCACCGTGGTCACCGTGCCCTTGGGCTTGTACAGCGCAATGTAAACGTGGCGCTCCGGTCCCTTCAGCAGCTTGCCGTCCACGCGAATTTCGTCAAAGCGCGGATCGGCCTTGCTGCCCGCCTCGGTGATGATGTGTCCGTTCACGCTCACCAGTCCGGCGGAAATCAACTCTTCTGCCTTGCGGCGCGAGGCCAGCCCTGCGGCGGCCAAAATCTTCTGTAGTCTTTGCGGATTTGCTTCCATGGTTGGAGCAGCCTTTCGCTGCGTTCGCTCGCCATCCGGCGATCGTGGTGGGTGGTGCGTAAATAATTCCGGGGGCCTCGTCGCCCCCGGTTACGGCCAGCGCTCGGGGTTGTATTCTACTCCGTGCGGTGACCCTCGTCTCCGGCGGCCCTTGCTTCTTCTGCCTCCGCCGGGCTTGCGGCTTCCACTACTGCTTCCTGCGCCGCTTCCTTCTCCGTTGCTTCTTCCTGCTTCACTTCGCCCGCGACGGAATCGTTTTCCAACGCTTCCATCCTGGCCTCCGAGCCCTCGCCGTCAAACAGCGTGGGTTCGGCCTGTGCCTCGGCATCCCCGGCGGGAGCCAGTTCGATGCCGTCGCTCACCAGTTGGCTGAACTCCTCCATGCTGGGCAGTTCGTTGATCTCGTTCAGTCCAAAGCGCAGCAAAAACTCCTTGCTCGTCTTGTACTGCATGGGACGCCCGATCACCTGCTTGCGTCCGCTCGTTGTAATCAGCTTGCGCTCCAGCAGCGTGCCCAGCACGCCAGCGCTCTCAATGCCGCGTATGTCGCTGATCTCCGGCCCCGTCACCGGCTGCTTGTAGGCGATCACGGCCAGGGTCTCCAGCGCCGCCAGCGAAAGGCGAATAGGCGGCTTCAAGCTCTTGGCAAAGGCCCGCACCACGTCGTGATGCTCCGGCTTCGTCGCCAGCCGATATCCGCCCGCCACCTGCCGTACCTCCATGCCGCGCGATTCGTCTGCGTAATCGGCAATCAGTTCGGCCAGCACCTCGCGCAGCCGAGCCTTCACCGCCTTGTCCTCGGCAATCTCCTGCTCGCTCTTCACCGGCTTGCTGCGCTTGCGCGCCGTCGCCTCCGGAGCAGTTACGTTGGCCTCTGCCTCGGGGCTCGCTTCCGCCGTTGCCTCGGCAACGGTCTCCGCGCCGTCAGTCGCGCTCACACCGTCGCCTTGATTCTCAGCGGCTTCTGCGGCCTGCACCGTCTCGGTCAAGACTTCGGCCGTCGCGTCAAACACGGCCTCGACCGCATCCGCGCCGTCGGCTGCCGCAGTCTCCGTGCTCAGGCCATTCTCCGCCGCCAAATCGGCTGCCTCGGCTTCCGCGCGCGCCCTGGTGGAGGCCAGTTCGGCCAGCACGTTTTCGCGCAGCAGGGCAGCCATCTGTTCCAGTGTGACCGGCTCTTCCGCCGCGTAGATGATGGCCTCGACTTTTGCTTTCAAACTCATCGTGACTCGCTTCTCAATCTCTGTCTTAAAGAACGCTTACTGCCAGTCGTCGCGTACGGCCGCGCCGGTGTCTTCCATCAGGCGGTCAAAGGCCGTGTGCTTCTTGATCACCACTTCGCCGAAGACGGCGTCCTGGCGGCACAGCACGGCCTGCAGCCGCACCATCTCCAGCAGCGCCAGGAAGGCGCATATCAGCGCCTGGCGCGAGTGCAGCGTGCGCAGCAGGTGCTTCAGCCGGATCGGCCTGTCCTCCACCATCAGCCTGCGGCGCACATAGTCAATCATCTGCGCCACCGTCACGCTCTCTTCGTTGAACTCCAACTGCGGCCGCAGCTTCGCCCGGTCCAGCACCGATTGAAAGGTCTTCACCAGGTCGATCACGTCCGCCGCCAGCTCCGGCTCCGTGCCCTCGGCGTCGCGGAACTCACGCAGCGCCGGATTGGTCAGCACCGCTTCTTCAATCTGCTGCTTCTGCAGCAGCATCTGCGCCGCCTGCTTGTAGCGCTCGTGCTCCAGCAGCCGGTTCACCAGCTCCATGCGCGGATCCTGCTCGCCCGCCGGCGCATCCGGATCGCGCGGCAACAGCAGCTTGCTCTTGATCTGGATCAGCAGCGAGGCCATGTAGATGAACTCCGCCGCCAGGTCGATATCGATGTTGGCGATGTGCTCCACGTAGGCCAAATACTGCGCCGTGATCTGCGCAATCGGAATATCGTAAATATCAATGTCCTGCTTGCGGATCAAGTCCAGCAGCAGGTCCAGCGGCCCGTCGTACACCGTGCCCACGCTCACCGAAAACGGAAACGGCTCAGCCTCCGGCTGCACCTTGCCCGGCGCGGCCTGTGCCGTGGCATTTGCCTGGCTTGCACTCTGCGCCACGTTTTGCGCAGCCAACGGCCCCGTCTTCTGTGGAAGCTCGCTCATCGCCTACTCCGCGCCTTTCGATGGTGCTTCATAACCCAGCCCCATGTGCATGCTCTCGCGCACCTCGACCAGCGTCTCGTCGGCCGCCTTGCGTGCGCGCACACTACCGGCTTCCAAAATGTCCCACGCGCGCTTCGGATTCTCCTCGTACTCACGCCGCCGTTCCTGGATCGGAGCCAGCAACGTCACCAGGTTATCCGCCGCCCACGTCTTGCACTGGATGCAGCCGATGCCCGCCGTCGTGCACCCTTCGCGCACCTCGGCCTGTTTCTCCTGCGAACTGAAAATCTTGTGCAGGTCGAACACAGGACACTTCGCCGGATCGCCCGCATCCGTCCGCCGCACCCTCGCCGGATCAGTCACCATGGTCTTCAACTTCTGCCGCAGCACCGGCTCGGGGTCGCTCATCAGCAGGCCGTTGCCATAGCTCTTGCTCATCTTGCGGCCATCCGTGCCGGGCAGCTTCGCCGCGGGAGTCAGCAGCGGCTGCGGCTCCGGAAACACCTGTACGCGCTTCTTCTCGTCCAGCGCGCGGTCGTGGCTGTAGCGGCGCTCGCCATCCAGCCAGTAGAACTGGTTGAAGCGCCGCGCAATCTCCCGCGTAATCTCCACGTGCGGCACCTGGTCCTCGCCCACCGGAACAAACGATGCCTGGTACATCAGAATGTCGCTCGTCATCAGCACCGGATACCCAAGGAAGCCGTAGGTGTTCAGGTCCTTTTCCTTCAGGTTTTCCTTCTGCTCTTTGTACGTCGGCACCCGCTCCAGCCATCCCAAGGGAGTCATCATGCTCAGCAGCAGGTGCAGCTCGGCGTGCTGCGGCACATGGGACTGGATGAAGATCGTCGCCCGCTCCGGGTCCAGCCCCGCGGCCAGCCAGTCGAAGGTCATCTCCAGAATGTTGTCCTTCACCCGCGACGTGTCGGCGTAATCGGTCGTCAGGGCGTGCCAGTCGGCGACGAAAAAGAAGCAGTCGTAGTTCTCCTGCAACCGCACCCAGTTCTGCAACGCTCCCACGTAGTGTCCAATGTGGAGCTTGCCCGTGGGTCTCATGCCGCTCAACACGCGGCGATTTACTGGCTGGGGTGCTTCTGCCGGCATCCGTCTCTCGCTCGGGAAAATCCTTCTGGGAATGTGGGCCTGGCACGATGGCCAACCCGGCGGGCGACCAACGAAATCCGATGTGAACGGAAAGTCGCAGGAACATGCCCGAATCTCTAATTCTAACATGCCGCTGGCAGGGAACCCCGGCCCGGCGCGGTGTCTAACGCAGTGTAAGCGTTGCAGCTAGTGGAGTTGTGCTGGACGTTGTGCCGGATGTCGTCCCGGATAACGACGCACCAAGTGAATCAATCTCAAATACGCACTGCACTTGGTGCAAATGGTGGTGGCCTGGTTTGTAATGGATTGTGATTAGCTATCCTATCGCGACGGAGTCATTTCCTGATTAATCGCAATCATCGGCCTGTCCGTATGGTTCGTCCCCAGAAGGTAAATGCGCTGCCCATCTGCTTCGACATACTTCAATTCACTGGCCGGAACAGCTTTGCCGTTATCTTTCAGGACATAATTGCCCTTCATCCATACTTGGCCGTTCACAAAATATACAGTGCAGGCGTTGCTGCCATTTTCGGGCGGCTTGCATAGGATGTAGCATCCACCATCCGGGCCACCGGCCCAAACGGCTTCCGCCGGAAGGTTCGCGGGCCGTTCCTTCGGCTCATAGTTCTCTTTACACGCAACGCTCAATGCAAGCAACACAAGGACGAGCGCTTCTGTCAGCTTACGTATTATTTGTTGGATGAGTACGCTGTTGAGCCTGAGCATAGCCGCAGTCCTTCTATGTAGATGGCGTCCATTATTACGCCAATACAAACTGCGGATGATAAGTTTTGCAAACTTACCGCTGCGTGATCGTCGCCTGCTCGTCGCCAACCACCACGGTCTGCATGCGGTTCTTCAGCCGGAAGACCGAATCCAGCCCCACCGCGCTGCCGTACTTAGGCCGCAGATACCGCTGCGAAAAGTAATCCAGCGCAAACCTCGGAATCTCCACGCCATCAAACGTCACGTGATCCACCTGAATGGTCGCCACGCCGCGAATCGCCGCCCCGTGCGCCAGCACGATGACATGGTGCCTTCCGGTGAACAGTTGCAGCAGCGGATTCGACCTTGTGCGATTCGCCGTCATCCTATCGAAGTCCACTTCGGCCTCGCCCTGGATGAATGAAGGCCGCGTGTGGATGTGTACCGCCGTCAGTCCTTCCGGCAGCTTCACGCCGCCCTCGTTGAGGTAGGCGTTCCACTCCGCCGCGGTCAGCACCGTGGGCTGTGGCGAGGGAATTTCACGGCGGCCATTCTCGCCAATCCAGGCAATCTTCTGCTCCGCGCTCTCGTAGGCCGCAAGCCTGCTCTGCGAGGCATAGCTCTGCGCTCGCGCCGGACTCATCGCGGCCATCAGCGCCATGCCGCACACGGCGGCACAAATTGCAAAGGAGATAGCGAAGCTGCGCTTGCAGTGGAGGTTGCTCATGCGGAAATCAATGTCCTGTCTGAGCAGCGCCCGCCGGTTTCTTCTCGTCGTTGGTCGGCGCGGTCAGCGTCTGTGGCTTCAGCAGGGTTCCCGCCAGCCGCCAGCTCTTGCCGCTCTCCTGGGTAAACACCAAAGTCAGCACGGAGTCGCGCGAAATTCCGCCCTTCAGCTCGTACACGCCCCCGGGGGTCTTCCAGCGGCTCGTGCGGATAGTCCATCCGTCCTTGCCCAGTTCGGCCGAGCCCTCGCCCGTCAGCACGCGCAGCGGCCTCCCATCGGGAGAAACCTTCAGCGCGCCGCCCGTCCAGGTAAATTCCGTCTCCGCCTCGGCCCCGGCATACAACTCCATGGCCGTCCAGCCGCTCGCCGTGAACTTATACTTGCCGCTCACCGCGCCGCTGCCCAACGTGCCCTTCAGCAGCACGGCCAGCTTCTCGGCCTGTACCTTGCTGGCCACGCCGCTGCCCTCGTACTTCGGCTTCTCGCCCGTAAAGTCCATCTTCAAGTCGCCGTTTACGGTGCCGCCCATCAGCTCGGCCCGCGCATGGTGCACTTCCACCACGCCGTGCAGCACCGTGAACTCCGCATCCAGCGCCGTACCGCTCACAACACTCGGCGTCGCTGATCCAGAAGTTGCCGCCCCAGAAGAAGCTGTCCCAGATGTTGCCGCCTTTGCCGTCGTGCTGGTCTTCGTCTCCACCGTCGTATCCAGCACCACGCGCCGGGCCGTCAAATGTCCCCGGGCCTGCAGGTTGGCCATCACGCTCGCCGCCTCGCCGCCCGTGCCCAGCAGCCGGTACCACGGAGTCTTCTTCTTTTGCGGATTCAGCAGGTCGTTCCAGCGCTCGGGGTTGAACTCCTCGGTTGCCAGCTCAAACGTTGCCTCGCAGGGCTGGCTGGCGCGGCATGTTCGCGGAAAACTCGCGCCGCCCGTCACTCCCACCTTGCCGATGTTGGCCGCAGCATTGCGCAGCGTAAAGCGCTCGCCGTCAAACTCCACACGGGCCGCCGTTATCTCCACCGGCTGGCTCAGGCCCGGCACCTCGGCGCGTGCGTTCTTCAACTGCGCGTTGCCGCTCACCACCGGCCCGGCAAACTCCAGCCATGCGCCATTGAAGGTCAAATCCACATTCGCCGCGCCGCTCAGCGCAATTCGCGGAGCCCCGATTCCCGTCGCCCGTGCCAGCTCCTGCAGCCGCTCCAGCCGCGCGTCGCCCTTCAAACGCAGATGATATTGCCGGCCGTCGAGCTCGCCCTCCACGCTCACCGGAGTGGTCGCGCCCAGCGGCAGTTCAAGACTCTGCAATGTCAGTCCGTGCGCTTCTTTATGGGGTGTCTTTATCTTCGTCGTTTGGCGATGTGCGCCTGGCGTCTCTGTGTTGGCCGTTGCCACCATGCGCGGCACCGCCAGCTCCTTGCCCAGTACGCTGGAGCGCAGCACCAGCCCGCCAATCTGCAGGTTGCCCACCAGCTCCGGCGCGGCGCCGTTCAAACTTGTCGTGTGAAAGCTGGCCGCCATGCTCCCCTGCGCCGTCAAATCCTGCGGCAGTCCGGGACGCGTTCTCCGCGCCAGGTTCACCACCGCGTCGGCCGGCACGTTATCGGCCACAATCATCAAATCCCATTGCGGATGCCGCAGTCCCCGGGTCAGTCCGCGCACGCTCAGCACGCCGCTGCCCAGCGGTACGCGGCAGTCGCCCAGGTGCAGCTCACGCGCGCCCAGGTCGGCCACGCCGCTGCACGTCGCGTTCAGTGCGGTGTTGTCATCCGGACCCACATCGTAGCGGCGCAGCTCGCGCAGCCGTGTCGCGGTGGCAAAGTGCAAAGCTCCGGCGGTCCCTTCCAGTTGCGCGCTGGTCTCCAGTTGACCGCGCCAGCCGCGATCCTCACCGTAAATCAGCCGGGTCAGGTTGCCCAGTTGCGCATGCTCCCAGGTCACGCTGGCCTTCACCGGAGCGTCCCGCAGCAGCGCCGCGCGTTGCACCGTCGCCTCGGCCTTGATCGTGCCCGTGTCGCTCACCGGCATGTCGGTGCGCATCGGCCGTGCTGCCAGCCGCATATGCCACTGGCCCTCTGCCGGGCTGTACAGCGTAAAGTCCGCCTCGGTCAAGCTGAACGCGCTTTTTTCCAGCCCATGCTTAAAGTTGATGCGCCCGTTCGTGACCTCAATATAAGGAAAGCGCGAGCGTCCCACCGTTGCCGAGGCCGTTGTCGGCGCGGCTTCCGTGCGTGCCGCCCGCCACAGCAGCCGCTCCACGTTCCACTCGCCCTCGCCGCGCTCCACCAGGTTCAGGCTGGCGTATTTCAGGTTCAGCCGCGCAATCTCCAGCCGCCCGCGCCACAGCGAGCTCAGCCGCAGATAGGCCGTCACCTCGTCGGCCCGCAGCAGGCTCTCCGCGCTGTACGAAGGGTCGTCGCCCACCACAAGATTTTGCAGATAAAATCCCGGCTGCGGCAGCAGGCGCAGTTCGATGGAATCCACCGTCACCGGCCGATCCAGCGCGCGGCTGATGCTCTCCGCCACCTTGCCCTTGTAGCGCCCAATGTTGATGAACGGTGGCAGCAACGCGGCCGCCAGGGCCAGCACTACCAGGGCCGCTACGCCATGCCGTAATCCGGGCTTCGCCATATCACCGCACCACGTGCAGCATGCGCGACCAGCGGGTCTCGTTGAAGAAGTGCGTCAAAATGTGGAAGAAGAATCCGACGCGGTCGCCCAGGCTGGTGCGCATGTACTCGTCGCCCGGCGTCTGGAACGACCAGTAGATGAACATCGGCCGCCCAACCACGTTCTCCCGGGGAATGAATCCCCAGTAGCGGCTGTCGTAGCTCACGTCGCGGTTGTCGCCCATGCCAAAGTAATTTCCCGGCGGCACCACCAGGTCTTCGCCCTGGATGAACTCCGTCATGTGCAGCTCCCAGCGGTCGTACAGCCGGTCGTCCGCCGTCGGCGGCACGTTGGGGAAGTTCTCCTTGTACGCGCTGCGCTGCGTCGGCTCGCTGTGGATGGCGTATGGCTCATTCTGTGCCTGGCCGTTGACGTACACCGTCCCGCCAATCAGGTGGATGCGGTCTCCCGGCACGCCGATCACGCGCTTCACCACGAACAGTCCCGGCTCGGCCGGGCTCACGAACACCACTATGTCGCCGCGCTTGGGGTCGCGGTACGGCACCAGCCGGTCGATCCAGCTCGATTTCGGCGCCAGCCGCACCCGGTCCACAAACACGTGGTCGCCAATCAGCAGCGTGCCCACCATCGAAGGCGTGGGAATCTCAAAGGCCTGCATGCAGAAGGTGATGATGAACAGTCCGATGACCAGCACCGAGGCGATGCTGGCGATAAACTCCGCTGTGGTTTCCTTCGGCTCTTCCGGCTGTTGTTCCGGCTGCTTCTTCTCTTCAGCTTCGTTGGCCAATTTCATCCCATCCCGCTCTGCCCGGCGTCATGGCGCCACGCGCAGAATGCGCCGCCAGCGCGGCTCCCCAAGCAGGCGGGAGAAGCGGGCGCGCAGCAAGGAAAGTTTATCATCCGCCGCCCTGCTTGCCACACTCCCGGCCCGGGCGCCGTGGCTTTCTCCGGCGTCGTCGTCTTCCTCGGCCTGCGCCATGCTGAAGTACACAAGCACCGGCCTGCCCACCACGTACTCAACGGGCACAAAGCCCCAGTAGCGCCCATCCAGACTGCGGTCGCGGTTATCGCCCAGCACAAAATACTGCCCGGCCGGAACCACCAGCTCGCCGTGCTGCACCTGCCGTCGCAACTCGCTGGCCCACTCCGGCCGCAGGTTCTCGTTGTAACGCACGCCCCTCGGGAAGTTATCGCGATACTCATCCGGCGTCCGGTCCTTGAAGACCGCGTACGGCTCGTCCACCGCCCGACCGTTGCACCACACCCGCCCCTGTTGCAGATGAATCCTATCGCCCGGCACGCCAATCACCCGCTTCACAAAGAACTCCGCCGGATCCACGGGATAGTGAAACACCACAATCTCTCCGCGTTGAATCTTCTGGTAGGGCAGCAGCCAGCTCCACCCTCCCGACGGAGCCCACCGCGCCTTGTCCACCAGCAGGTAGTCGCCCACCAGCAGCGTCTCTTCCATTGAGCCCGATGGAATGCGAAACGCCTGCGCCAGAAAGCAGTTGATGAACAGCGCGATTACCAGCACCAGCAGCACAAACTGCCCCGCCGCGGCCACTTCGCCATGCGCGGAATCCTCTGCCGCCGCCGCGCCTTCCTGGCTCGCGCCTGCGCTTGCCGCTTCCGTGTTCGTCTGTGGGGGAGTTGTCGCCGTGGAATCTGTCGCCGTGAAATTTATTTCCCGTGGATCTGTTTCTTCGGGTCGGCTCTCACTCATCGCCGCCGCCCTCCAGCCTTTGCAGCGCGCGCTGCGCCGCCTGCTGGCTGGCCATCTTCTTCGTCGCCCCACAGCCCTCGGTGTGGAACTCACCCTGCCCTGCTTTATGCGGCACTACGCCCGGCACCACCACTCGCATCACAAACTGCCGCTGGTGCGCCGGACCGCTGACTCCGGCCAGTTCGTAGATGGGTTCGCCGCGCCCTTCGGCCAGCAACAACTGTTGCAACCGGCTCTTGTGATCGGCTGCCAGGGTCACCTCGCCGTCGCCGCCGGCCAGCCTCTCCAGCTCCGGCTCCAATATGTGACGCACCACAAACGCCCGCGCCGCCGCCATGCCGCCATCCAGATACAGCGCCGCCAGCACGGCCTCGCAGGCATCGGCCAGCAGCGCGCCCTTGCGCCGCCCGCCGCTCTTCTCCTCGCCGCGCCCCAGCCGCAGATGCTCGCCCAGTCCCAGCGTGTTGGCGCACAACCGCAGATGCGTGGCGTTCACCAGGTGCGCGCGCAGGCGGCTCAACTCGCCCTCGCCGCGTCCGGGGTAGCGTGCCAGCAGTTCCTCGGCCGTCACCAGCCCCAGCACGGCGTCGCCCAGGAACTCCATCTCCTCGTTGTCCAGTGTGTGATCGCTCTGCTCGCGCGCAAAGGAGCTGTGGGTCAGCGCGCGCAGCAGCAGCTCGCGGCGGGCAAACCGGTGCCCCAGCACGGATTCCAGTTCATCCAGCGTTGGCCGTGTCATCGCACCTGTCGCCTTCGCGCGGGAGGTCATCTTGCAGTCGGGCTATTCTCGGGCACCGGAGAGCGCCGGTCCTTCTGCTCCTGCAAATCCGGAGTGGCCAGCTTCAGCAGCCTGTTCTTTTCGCGCTCCGCCAGCAGGCGTACCTGCGAGCCCGTCGCCGAACCGGCAATTGCCTTGTCCGCCGCCCGCAGCGCCGATTGCACGTCCTCGCTCTTGTCGTGGCTTACGGCCAGCCGCAGATACACCACGGCGTCCGTGCGCTCCCGCTCCTCGTTGATGGCCGCGTTGAATTCCTTGATGGCATTAAAGTATTCGGCGCGCTTAAAGCTCACCGTCCCCAGCACCTCGTGTGCCGTGCCGCGCAACTGCGCCATCACCTCGGCAAACTGCGCCGCGTTCATCCCCGCCGGAGGAGGCACTTCATTGGCATGGCGCAGCGCGTTGCGCGCGTCCGCTTCCGCCTCGCTCAGCCGCTCGTTGCGGTCCAGGTCGAATTCGTGGGTGCGCTCGCTCAGCATCTGCGCCGCCGTCAGCAGGGCCACCGGGTTGTTGGGCTCATACTTCAGCACCGCCCGCGCCATCGCCAGGCTCTTGTCGCCGTCGCCCAGTGCCTGGTATTGCCCCATCGCCTGCTGGAACAGATATCCCCGCAGCTCGCTCTCCGGATAGCGTTGCGCAAATTCCGTCGCCGCCGCCTCCAGCTTCGCCGCGTCGGTCAGAGCCGATGCCGCCTGAAAGGCGTCATACTCTTCCTGCGTCTTCGGCTGCGGAGCCTTGCGCGCCTCCTGGTTTGCCTGGGGTGCCGTGGACGCAGCCGAGGATGCTGCCGCGGATGCCGCCGCGGATGGTGTTGCCGGTGCCGCCGCCGGTGCTGCCGGCAATGTCTGCGCCGCCGCCGTCTGTGCCACGGCCGCTCCGGCCGCAAGCATCAGCATCATGAGTGCAAGTATGACTTTTTTCACCGTTCCGCTCTCCATGGTTGCCTCTGGTTGCTACTCGTCCTTTTGCCGCGCCGCAGTCTGAAACGGCTGCAGCAATCCTTTTTCCGCCGCCGCCTTCAGCTCTGCCGGCCCATCCAGGTCGCGCGCAATGCGATAGTGCTCCACCGCCTGCTCGCGATGCTCCTGCAAGTCCGCAATCCTGCCAAGATACACATGCGACCAGCCCTTGATCTTCACGTCGCTGCTCACGTTGGCCGCGCGTTCAAAGAAGCCCTGTGCCTCATCCATCCTGCCGCCGGCAATCGCCGCCCGTGCCAGCACGAACAGCGCCCGCCCCTGGTCTTCTTTATTCTGGATCGCCTGTTCCGCGTAGTTCTTCGCTCCGTCCAGGTTGCCGCTGGCCAGGGCGCGTTCGGCCAGCTCCACCAGCCGGTCGCGATGCTCGGTCCGCCGCACCAGCTCACGTGCGCCGCTCTTTTCAAAGGGAACGTCGGCCGCGAACTTCTGCAGCTTCTCCAGATCCATCTCGTGCAGCCAGTTGCCGTAAGCCTGGTCCAATCCAAGCTCGTCGTGCTCAAAGGCCTTCAGCTTGTCGTTGAAGTACCAGGTCAGGATGAAGCCCTGCCGCGTGGCCTCCCACGCGTAACGGTCTTTCTCCTTGCCGTCGCCCTTCGGCCCGCCCACCTGCCGCGCCTCAATGGCTTTAATCAGCGACTCGGTCAGCAGCAGCCCAATGTCAAAGCGATAGGCCTCTTCCAGCGGCGCCGCCTGCACGCTTTGCAACAGCGGACTGATCCGCCGCAGCGTCGTCCCTCTGCTCAGCACCATCGCGTCCAGAATGTAGTGCAGGTACGCGTGCCGAATCTGGTCCAGCCGCGGAGCCGTGTTCGTCGCCGGTGACAGCACCAGGTAATAGTCGTCGCCATAGTTGCGTGAATTGATCTCGCTCGGCGCCGCCAGCGGCTCAACGTACACCACAAAGTCGTGCTTGATGTAGCCGCTCTGGGTGCGCCGCAAGTAGAAGTCCATGCCCAGCAGCGTCTCGTTCACCGGCTTGTGCAGTTGCGCCACCAGCGCCTGGTAGACGGCGCGATGCCGCAGCCAGATCGCGTTCAGGTCCACCGCCCGGCTGAACTTCTTCAGCAACGGCACCGCGCCCAGCACAAAAATCGCATCCGGAGGCAGGTTCGCCTCCGCCGTGCGCAGCTCCACCTGCGGCCCGTCCGCCAGGTTCAGCCCCAGGCTCACATAATTGGAGAGCGTTCTGGCCGCCGTGTCCTGCAGGTGATCGTCGTAGAAGGCGCACAGGTTGCGCAGCGCCGTCTGTGCCTCCGGCGTCTGTGCCGCCTTCAGCACCTCGTCGCGCACCCGGGCGCGCAGCGGCAGGCTCTGCCCCATGTCGGCGTCGTAGCCGCAGGCGTTAATGGAAGCCATCACCGTGAACAGTCCCTGGCTGGTCTCCACGCTCATGCGCGCCGGCATCGGCGTCTGCGCCGCAGCCGGAAGCGTCAGTGCCGCGCATAGCAGCAACAGGGTCAAACAACGGGCATTCAACATGCAAACACGGATCTTCAGGCAAGCCTCCAGGAACATAGCGCAGCGCAATCTATTGGTGCTTGTCTGCAAGTGTAAGAGGTGCGGGGCGGGTAAGTAAATGCCCGCGCAAGCCGGTGCCCCATTCAAGCCCTCTGTTGGCTTGAGTGGGGTATTTGTTCTTGCTCTTGTTTTTGCCGTTGTTCTTGTTTTTGTTCTTGTTCTTGATTTTGTTATTGCAGTGTCATCCTGAGCGCAGCGAAGGACCCCCGCGCGGCTGGCACCTTCAGTGCCGCTCCAGGTCACCAATTAGAAAATTGTAGAGTGTCATCCTGCGCGAAGCAGGCGCCGAGCGCCTGCGGCCGGCAGCCGGGTGCCCCACCTTCGCCGCCTCTGTTGCGGCTAAGGTGGGAATCAGTACCCTCCACACGGGTGCCCCATCCTGGCCGTAGTTGCCAGGGTGGGGTAGTTGATTTTGCTCTTGCCTTTGCCGTTGTTCTTGCTCTTGATTTTGTTTTTGCAGTGTCACTCTGCGCGAAGCAGGCGCGTCAGCGCCAACGCGCCGTTATCCGCCCACGATGATGTTGCTGAAGCTGATGACCACTCGCCCGCTCGTTGGCAGCCCAAAGCTGGTCGCCGGGCGGAACTGCGTAAAGATCAGCGCGTTCTTCATCGCCGGTGACAGCTCGGTCGTTCCCGTTGCGCTCAGCACGCGGTAATCCTGCACCCTGCCATGCGGGTCGATGATTGCTTCCACCATCAGCGCCTCGCCGTTCGGCACGCCCGCATCCAGCCCAAAGGGCGTCGAGGTCATCTCCGGAGGCGTGTACAAACTGGTCGGCACGTCGTTATAGCTCACCGTGCGCGCCGGCACCAGCACGCCAATCAGCAGTCCAAAAATCACCACGGCGGATACCAATCCTGCCGCCGCCGGCAGCATAAAGGCGTTCAGCACGTTCTCCCAGCGCACCAGCACGCCCTGCCACGGCGATTGCCGGCGGCCCAGGTGCTGTGCGGCGGCCACGCGCAAACGCAGTTCCAAATCCACAGGAGCCGCCACTCGTCCCAGCCCCGCCAGCATCCGCCGATTCGCGTGCAGATCGGCGTACAGGTTGCCGCACTCCTCGCACTGCCGTATGTGTCGTTCCACGGTCACGGCCTGCGCGGGCTCCAATTCGGAATCCAGCAGCGGCGAAAACCACTGCCGAGCTTCTGCGCATTTCATGGCGTCACCTCAACTTCCCCGCTGCTCGTAGCCAGCTTGGCGCGGCTGCCCGCCTGCGAAGCAGGCTCCGGCACAAGGCCCGGCTGGCTCTCCTCCAGCCGCTTGCGCAGCGCGTTGCGTCCGCGCACCAGCCTCGATTTCACCGTCCCCAGCGTCGTCTCAGTCATCTCTGCAATCTCTTCGTAGGTCATGCCTTCCATGTCGCGCAGCACAACCGTGGTGCGATAGTGCTCCGGCAACTCGCTCAGCGCCCGCTCCAGCCGCGCCCGCATCTGGCTGCGCGCCGCCATCTCGTAGGGGCTTGCACTGCCGTCGCGCAGCGTCTCAATCGGAGCCAGCGCCGCATTGGCCGTGCCCGTCTCGTTGCCCGTCCAGCCGTTCGTCCCCGCATCCAGCGGAGTCTCCTGCGCCTTGTGACGGAAGAACCAGCGCCGACGGTTGCTCGCCTCGTGGATGGCGATGCGATACATCCAGGTCTTCAGGCTGCTCTCGCCGTTAAAGCGGCTCATCCCGCGGAAGACCTTCAAAAACACATCCTGCGTCGCGTCCACGGCGTCGGCCGGGTCGTCGAGGATGCGGTACACAAGGTTGTAAATGGACTGGTGATACTGGGCGATGAGCCATGTGTAGGCATCCTCGTTGCCGGCCTTCAACTCGGCCAGTATCGAGGCTTCCTCGGCGCGTATTGCGGAACCAACCGCCAATTCGCTCACGGACGTGACTCCTACGGCGCTCACCGTATGCCCCCCATGGTAATCCTCACCAATTGCCAGAACAACCTTTTGCCAGCCGCACCTCGCTATTTCCCAATTCGGAGAACGCCAAAGCCTTCTCCCCGACAATGAGATAGACCCCGCCCACCCGGCAAAAGTTCCCTCAAAAAGTGCCAAAACATGAAAAAGCATTTAGGAAAGTAAATGAATGAGAGATGCCCATCTATTGCTTACAGAGGGGAATTTAATCTTGTAAAACCAGCAATCAACTGTAATAGTCAAGCAAATCATCGCTAAAAAAGGAATTGTCAGATGAAACATTCTGCATGGTTTCGTGCGATTTGGCTGGCTCTAATCACTTTGATTTTGAGTCTCACGTTAGTTGCGCAAGCAGGCGATCCGACGGACTTGCTGATAAAAGGGCTGAAGAAGCAATTTGTACCGACGGTATTCAACAAAGACGAGACTGAGATTATTACTGCAGGCGTGGTTGTGGAAATCCAGAAGGACAGGCTACTGGTGTTCCGGCAGCCATTGGAATATTGCCCAATCAGCACCTACAAGAATGGCAAGCTCTCACAGGGGTTTCGTGATCAGGTGGATGTTGCGTTTGCGGATAAACTCGACGGTGTTAATGGATTCAGAAGCTATCCACAGAAGATGCTTGGCGTCGGAGACAAAGTCTGGATTAGCGGGTTTGGAATTTCAAACAAAAAGAATGCTTTTCTAGCTGTAGTCGTCACTGATCCCTACGACGATGGGCGCTATTGCGGAATGCTTCAATTCCCCTATGAAAAGGATCATCCGCCAACACCAGATGATGCAATGAGAATGATGTCAGAGGTGCTGGCGTCTCAGTCAGCACAAGATAAATCAGCAATAGTGGGGCCGGTCCCAGAGGCAGCACCGAACCCGGCACAAGCCGGCCCGCCCCCACCACTTGCTGGCGATTACGCTTCAGCGGGAGGCTCACGCATCCTTTTGCTTTTAGACGGTACATTTGTGAAGTTTATGGGGAGCGGGCAAGTTCATGGCCAATATGTCGTTGATGGGGAGAACTTGACACTAACGTTTCCCTCTACAGGATTTACCCAGCACTTCAAGTTACAAAGCGGCAAACTGATGGATGAGAATACTAAGCAGAAATGGGCTCGAACCGGGGACATCCCGGCTGATTCAGCGGCATATCAAGAAATTGCACCGCCGCCTCCACCAACTGATATAGCACCAATTATTTCTATCGGACAAACCAAGTCGCAAGTAATTACTTCACTTGGGGAGCCACAGCGCAAGACAGCTGCAGGGGCGAAAGAAATCTTCTTTTATACCAACCTGAAGACGAAGGTGACTTTCACTAATGGAAAAGTTAGCAACGTAGAGTAGAGCGTGCGTATGCGGACGGGCGCTTGGCTAACCCAATCGCCATAGAAAGGAAAAATGATGAAGATGAAGGTTTGGCTATCGCTCCTCTTGGCATTTGGATTCTCCATCACGGCATATGGGCAGCAGAGTGCTCCGCCCTCGGCAAAACCCGCCGACAGCGGGCCTACGCTGGCAGCGACCATGCAATTTATCCAAGAAAAGTTAAGCGAACATGGTCAGGTTGCTTATGCAATGCTCCGAAGCGATGACCCGGGAATTACTCATCGCACTATTGACAGAATCACAGACGTAATGGCCGACCCAGGTGCGTGCACTCTATACATCACAGGGCTCTCCGACGGGAATATCATTCTTGCGCCGGGAATGACTCTCAAGCAGGGGTTGAGTACCAACGACTACAGCACCCACAAAGTTAATACGGTCACAATCGCCTTCAAACAAGTCGAGAAAGTTTCTGTCTCCAAATTGCAGGATTACCAGAATCAAACATTTGCAGAAGCTGGTCATCCAGAGATCACATCCTCATTAACACCGACGGTCTTCCATGTGAAGCTTTCGGGTTCCAGTGCCATTGTCACTGGGCACGTTTCCTTCACTCAGGGAACGCAGGCTCCCGTTGAAAGGGATATTACTAGCAAGATAATTGGATACACCTTCCGCGATGAGGAGACCGCCACCAAAATAGCCAAAGCAATGAAACATACTATGGAGTTGTGCGGCGGCGGTGTCACCAAGAAGGAACTCTTCTAAACGGTTAGTACGGACGGGTGCCCCATCCTAACCTTCCGTTGGTTAGGGTGGGGTAGTTGACCTAGTTTTTTATTTGGCAGTCGGCTTCTCTACTTCTTCTTGCCCTTCGCGGCCTCTTGCTGCACCGCTTTATCCCCGTCGCCCTTGTGCTCCCGGTTGTGACGCAGTTGCGCCTTGGCAATCTGCTCGGCGGTCATTGCGCTGTGGTGATCAGACTGTAGTACATCGCTCTTCGGATTTGTGTTGTTCGGTGTGTTTTCCATAGTCCCTTCTTTCAACTTCTATCCCGCGGCGAGCGCCCAAAGTTACGAATAAGCAGAAAAGATTGGTGCCCCATGTCTGGCCTGTTTTTGGCCAGACGTGGGAAGCCGTCAGTTCCACCTCATAACAGGTTGACGTCCCCTGCAAGCCTTTCATCGGCCTGCGTGGGGCAAGTGTATTGGTCTTTGCCGCATCCGCCTGTGCCGGATTGACCATCCTCAGCCACTCCAACGGTAGATAGTGGTGATGTACCGAGGAGAACCATCCAATGACGACCGAATTCATCCACCTCACGCCGAAACCCGTTTCGCAGCACGATGCCCCCGCTCCGGCAACGACTCCAGTGCAAACAGAGAAGCAGAAAGCGCAGGAGCAGGCAGATCGCATCGCCGACGAAGCCGCCCAGCGCGCCGGCAACAGGGAAGAGCGCTACGACCAGGATCACGGCATTATCACCAAGTAGCTCTCTACGGGCGCCCTACCCTTCCGCCCGCAGTTGGCGGAGGGTGGGGTAGTTGATCTTGCCGGGTGCCCCACCCTTCCGACCGTAGTTGGCGGAGGGTGGGGTAGTTGCTCTTGTTCTTGCCGTCGTTGTTGCTCTTGTTGTTGTTCTTGATTTTGATCTTGTTCGTAGTGTCATCCTGAGCGAAGCGGGCGCCAAGCGCCCGCGCAGTCGAAGGACCCCTATAATTTACGTGAACTAAACAAGCGCCCCACGCTCACCCCTCGCACCGGTACGAAAACCCCTCCAAACCCTGCACCGAAAAACGGTTTTGACCGTAACTCTCCTCTCTGCCCCCTTAATCACGAAGCATTCAGTTTTTTCCTGTTTTCCGCGCAGGTTTTCGCACCGACGCAGCCCGTTAAAGCCCTCTACGCGCAGATCTCCCCGAAACCCTGTCGAGCGCGACAGGCTTTGCAGCATTTTTCACCCACCACGCACGAAAATGCACCTTCCATGCTCGCCATCGACTCGAAATGAAAGCCGAAATCGCACAAAAATCACCTGCCGCGCGCCCAACTCGCCATTTTTGCCCCTCCCACATTGGCCCGCCCGCAACTCATGGGAAATCAACCGCTTCCCGCGCATCGGCGCAAAGAATCTAGCTGCACCCTGCACCCACAGCGTGCTATTCTTCTCCGCAAGTTAGCACTCTCCCCCCGCGCTAACGTCTTTCCACCCATATGCTTAGCGGCCTCACCAGCGCCGTAGAAATGTCCGCCGTTCGCCCTAGCGAGCGCATTCGCCTCGCCCTGGTCATTCACAGCCTGGAGAGCGGCGGCGCGGAACGTCAATTCCTGCAACTGGTTACGGGCCTCGACCGAACGAAGTTCGATCCCCTGATCCTCGTCGGACGCCCCTCCCGCGAGCGTCCGGAAGCCAATGTTGGATGCGAAATTCTCGGCCCCGCGCCCTTTTTTCGCGCCACCGCAGGGCTGCAATTCGCGGGACGCATCTTCAGCCTGGCCAGTCACTTACGCCGCTTCCGCCCACACATTCTGCACGCGTTTTTAGAGGAGCGCACGCTGTGGATGACGGCTGCGGCAGAACGTTTTTCGCCCGTTCCCGTCTTTCTTGGCAACCGCCGAGCGTCGGTTAACTCCTATCATCACAATGGCTTACAGCGGTTGCTGGAACGGGCTTCGATGCGCCGTCTGGATGCCATGCTGACCATCAGCCACGCCCTGGAAGATGAAGTGAAAGCCGATGGTTTTCAGCGGGTTACGACGATTCCGATTGGCGTGGACACCCTTCATTTCCGCCCCGGCCGAGGCTGCGACCTGCGCTCTGATATTGGTTGGATTAATAACGAAAAAGTTATTGGCATGGTGGCTAACTTCTGGGAGTGCAAGGGGCACGAAAATTTTGTTCGCACCGCGGCCATTTTGCATGCGCGGCATCCGGGGTACCGATTTTTGCTGATGGGTAATGATCGCGGAAGGCTTGCCGGAGTGCGTCGGCAGATTGCGGAGCGCGGTTTGGACGGGGTCTTTCACATTGTTGAAGGCAGCCTGGATGCGGCGCCTATGTATGCGGCGATGGATGTCTACTTGTGCACCTCGGAGAGTGAAGGCTTTGGCAACGCCGTGCTGGAGGCGATGGCCAGCGGCCTGCCCGTGGTTGCAACCGGCGTGGGGGGATTGGTGGAGGCTTTACAGGATGGCGAAGAGGGTTTGCTGATCCCGGCAAAGGCGCCGGAGATGGCGGCCCGAGCGGTGGAGCAACTGTTGGGAAATGATGAACTGGCGCGGCGGCTGGGCACGGCGGCGCGGCGGCGGGTGGTGGAGCGGCACTCGGTGGAGGCGATGGTGCGGGCGCATGAAGAGTATTACGTGAGCGCCCTGCGGGAGCGCGGCAAGGCGCGAAAAAAAACGAGTGAATGATACTGCCTGCGTAATATCGCCGCCGACAGTATTTCTTAAAGGAACAATCCACTGCTAGGCAATAACGCTTTTGGGACTTACGAAAAGTTTGGGAATTTGATTTTCTGTTTACTCAGTAAACAAAGTGAATTGATTGTCTCTCTGCGGACGGGCCGGGGAGAATTCTAATGTGCGAGCCCGTTCCCCGCCGGAGTTGCGGAGTTTTCCGGCGCGAGGTTGAAGTCTGAGAATTTTCTTACAGAAGTGCCGGCAAGGAGTGCGCTGCCAAGGGTGGGAGCATGATCCGTCGCATCAGTCTGTATGAGTTCTTTTATCTGCTGATCTGGTACCTGTTGCCCGCGGTTGCCTTCTTTTTTTCAGGCATGGGGTTAAGGGTGGCGGGGCGTATCCATCCCCTGGGATACGACTACTACATCGTATGCACATTGCTTGTGCTGCTGTGGATGATCGCCTCAACGCATTTCCGCGTTGCGAGGATTGACGCGCTGTTTGCAGGGCGCGAGGGCTGGCGGAGTTGTATGAAGGCCATCACATGGACCTTCATGGCGGCCTTTACGGCGATGTTCTTTTACCGTGGCGGCAGCTACAGCCGTCTGCTGCTGGGGCTGAGCGCGGTGCTGCTGGTGGCCGAGGCCGCGGGCTTCCGAGCCATCTTCCGGAAGTGGATTGTGCGGGTGCGCTGCGAGGGCGCGCTGGTGCGGGTGCTGGTGGTGGGCACCACGGAATTTGCGCGGCAGATCAGCGAGCGGCTGGCCACGGGCACCTACTCCAACTGCTTTACCGTGGCCTTTGTGCACTTGCCGGGGGAGGAGCGCCAGACGCCGGATGGGGTTCCCGTGCTGGAGCTGGACGAGTTGCTGCTGCGCAACATCCGCGACTTTGCCGACGACGTGGTGATCGCCGTCAGTCCGCAGACGATGCCGCATTTGAAAGATGTGGTGGAGCAGTTGAAGGGGCTGGCGCTGCCGATACGGCTGATGCTGGACTTTGGCGGCGAGCTGCCGCTGGGCGACCGCCTCTTCCACGTGGGCTCGGCCAGTTTGCTGGATGTGCCGCTGGCGCCGGCCGAGACGATCAGCTATGTGGTGCTGAAGCGGGCCTTCGACGTGGCCTTCAGCCTGATTGTGCTGCTGGCGGCGGCCGTGCCCATGGCGCTGATTGCGGTGGCGATACGGCTGACCAGCCCGGGGCCGGTTTTCTTTACCCAGGAGCGGGTGGGCATCAACGGACAACTTTTCAGGATGCTGAAGTTCCGCACCATGCGGGTGGCCGAGCGCAGGGAGAGCGACACGCTGTGGGGCAGAGCCAACGAAGAGCGCTGCACGGCCCTGGGCAGGGTGCTGCGGCGCACCAGCCTGGATGAGCTGCCGCAGTTCTTCAACGTGCTGATGGGCGAGATGAGCGTGGTGGGCCCGCGGCCGGAGCGTCCGCACTTTGTGGAGAAGTTCCACGACGAGATTGGCCAGTACAACGTGCGCCACCACCTGAAGAGCGGCATCACGGGCTGGGCGCAGGTGAACGGACTGCGCGGCGATACCGACATCCGGGAGCGGGTGCGTCACGACCTGTATTACATCCAGCACTGGAGCCTGGGCTTTGACCTGCGAATCATTGTGATGACCGTGCTGGGCGGAATTTTTACCGAGCACGCCTACTGACGGAAGCAGAGTAGGAGCAGACGTCGCGGCAGGGCAATCCACTTGCAAAAAGTATCCGGGGGAGAAGAAGTGCGCGGCTGGTTGGGGGTGTTGATGCTGATGATCGGCACGTCCACGCTGGCCAGGGCGCAGGCGGAGTTGCCCGTGGCTTCGACTACGGCATCGGCGGCGGAGAAAGAGAGCGCGGATCGCGTAAGCGCGGATCGCGTATCGGCGGATGGTGTAGCGGGCGATGCGGCACGAGTGGAGAGCCGGGCGCGGCTGGTGCACCTACCGGGGAATCTGTGGGAAGACCAGGTGGCGCTGATTAGCTCTCCCACACGCTGGCAGAGGGGGACGTGGGCGGGGCTGGCTCCATGGGCCGCGGGCATGAGCGTGCTGCTGGCGAGCGATACGGCGGTGGAAGGCCATGTGACGGCACAGGCGGCGACGGCCAGAAGTTACCGGAGATTTTCAAATGCTGGGCTGGGCGCGATGGCTGGCGTGGGCGGCGGAATGTATGTGTGGGGACGCCTGGTGGGGAATGACCGGCTGCGTGAGACCGGCGTGCTGAGCGGCGAGGCCGTGCTGGACGCATACATAGACGCGGCGCTGCTGAAGGCAATCGCGGGGCGGGAGCGTCCTACGGCGGGCGACGGGCGGGGAAGATTCTTTACGGGCGGCGGGAGTTTTGCGAGCGAGCACGCGGCGGTGAGCTGGGCGCTGGCCAGCGTGCTTGCCCATGAGTATCCGGGAGCGGGGACGAAGTGGCTGGCGTATGGCGGCGCGGCGGCGATCAGCGCGGCCCGGGTGGCCGGCGGCGAGCACTTTGTGGGCGACGTGGCGGTGGGCAGCCTGGTGGGCTGGTACTGGGGCCGTCAGGTGGTGCGCGCCAGGGGCGAGGATGCAGAGATCGATCAGCTGCGCTGGGGACGATTTGTGCGCGACGAGCGCGATGAGGTGGACCAGGGCGTGCGCTGGACGGGCTCGACGACGGTGCCGCTGGGGAGCTGGGTGTATGCGGCGCTGGAGCGGCTGGCGGCCAGAGGATACGTGAGGACGGCCTCGGCGGCGCTGCGTCCGTGGACGCGGTTGGAGTGCGCGCGGCTGCTGGACGAGGCGCGGGAAAACCTGGTGGAAGAAGACGCAGCGAGCGAAGAGCTGGTGCGGGCTCTGGAGGTGGAGCTGCGGCGGGAGGCGGATGTGCGCGAGGGGGCGGTGAATCGCCAGTCCGGAGTGAGCGAGCTGTACGCGCGCTACCTGGGGATCGCCGGAACTCCGCTGCGCGACGGCTTCCACTTTGCGCAGACGATAGTGGATGACGATGGGCGTCCGTATGGGCAGGGGAGCAACGGGCTGTTCGGCGTGGAGGCCCGGGCCGAGGCTGGTCCGCTGGCAGTGTATGTGCGCGGCGAGTATCAGAACGCGGGGGCGCTGCCGGGCTACAACGCTGCGGCGCAGACGGCGATTGCGGTGATGGATGGACTGCCGGCCGGGTGGAACATGCGGGCGGGGGCGACGAGCCGGGTGCGAGTGATGGAAGCCTACGCCGCGCTGAACTTGAACAACTGGCAGTTGAGCGTGGGGCAGCAGCAGCTTTGGTGGGGACCGGCGCGGGAGACTTCCATGATTTTGAGCAACAACGCCGAGGCGATGCCGATGCTGCGGGTGACCAGGGCGGCTCCGATACGGCTTCCGCATGGGGACGCATTGCTGCGAGTGGACGCGTTTTTTGCGCGCGAGGGCGGAGTGCACTATGTGGCGCTGGGCCAGAGCTTTGTGCTGCATGGCAGCGCGGCGGAAGGATTAGAGCCTCCGCCGATGGTGTGGGGAGCAAGCGTGGCGCTGCAGCCGACGAAGGACCTGGAAATTGGACTGGCGCACACGGTGATCTTTGCCGGGTATGGTAGGCCTCTGACGTTGCAGACGTTTCTGCACACGTTTTCGCTGGAGGGAAACAACCAGGCGCTGGACCCCGGCAAGCGGACGCTGGAGTACAGCCTGAGCTACCGGGTGCGGGCCTGGCGCAGCGCAATGATGATCTACGGCGAAGGCTTCAGCTACGACGCGCCGAACCCCGCGAAATATGCGCAGCGCTTTGCCATGAATCCCGGAGTGTTTTTGCCCAGCCTGCCGGGCGTGCCGAAGGTGGATCTGCGGGTGGAGGGCGGCTCGACGAACCTGCCGGGGCTGGCGGCCAAGGCCTACTTCTACAGCAACACGCACTATCCGCAGGGCTACACGAATTACGGGCAGATATTTGGAAGCTGGCTGGGGCGGCAGGGGACGGGCGGCGCGGCCGAGGTGCGCTGGTGGCTGACGGGGCGCAACCGGCTGACGGTCCTGTATCGCACGGTGCAGGTGGATGGCAGCCTGCTGGGCGGCGGACGCGCGACGGAGGTTGCAGGCGGCGTGACCTGGATGCTGGGGTCGAAGGTGGAGTTCACGGCGCGCAGCCAGTACGAGGTGTGGCGGTTTCCACTGTTGGGAGCGGGCAGGCACAGCGACGTGGCGACATGGTTTGAGGCGCGGGTTTATCCCCGGCGGCTGAGCACACTGCGGCGGGCGGCGCAGGGCGGGCCGGAGGCGGCAGGAGAGAGTTTGCGGGAGCGGGAGAGATGATGAGCGGGAATGGGGACATGGCAACTACATGGAACGTGAGCGGCGCTGCGCTGCGCTGCAAGATGCAGGGTGCTTTGGCGGAGTCATCGTCGGTGGCGGCACTGCGCTGGGCGATGGTGATGGCGCTGCTTGTGATGACCCTGTCCGGAGTGGCTCCGGCGCAGGAGAGAGCGACGAGTGCGGCGGCTGATTGCAGCAGCACGGCTAGCGTGCGCAGCGAAGCACATGGAGATTGCGCGGTGGATGCGCAAGGCGCGGAGGGGCGTGGCTCCTATGTGCGGAGCATTCCTGCCGCGGCTGGCGATGCGGTGGCACTGCCGCAGTTAAGTTCCACGGAGGCGCGCGGGGACGAGGAGAAGTTGAGAGCGGCGCGCAGCGCGCCACGGACGGAGCCGCAGGCCGCGTTGGCAAAGACCGAGTTCGAGCGGCTGGTGGAGGCGGTGACCGGACGGGCGTTGCCCATCTACGGGCAGAGTTTGTTTTCGCAGCGGCCCAGCACGTTTGCGCCAATTGAGCAGGCTCCGGTGACGAAGGATTACGTGGTGGGGCCGGGCGATGAGTTGCAGATACGAATCTGGGGGCAGCTCAATGCCGACCTGCGGGTGACGGTGGACCGCGCGGGGGAAATCTACATTCCCAAGGTGGGCGAGCTGAAGGTGGCGGGGGTGCGCGCCAGCGAGTTGGACGCGAAGCTGCGCGACGAAGTGGGCCGGCTGTACAGAAACTTTTCGCTGACGGCAAACCTCGGACGCATCCGCTCGATACAGGTGTTTGTAGTGGGGCAGGCGAGAGAGCCGGGCAGCTATACGGTGAGTTCGCTGAGCACGCTGGTGAACGCCATCTTTGCGAGCGGCGGGCCTTCGGCGGCGGGCTCGCTGCGGGACATCCAGGTACAGCGCGAAGGGAAGACCGTTGCACACCTGGACCTGTATGCGCTGCTGGTGAAGGGCGACAAGAGCGGCGATGTGCGACTGGAGCCGGGAGACGTCATTTACTACCCGCCGGTGGGGGCGATGGCGGCGGTGACGGGTTCGGTGAAGGCGGCGGCGATTTACGAGATGAAGCCCGGCGAGCGGCTGGAAGATCTGCTGCGTGACGCAGGCGGGATGGCGACGACGGCCGACGCGGGGCGGGTGACATTAGAACGCCTGCTTGCGCGGGAACGCCTGCTGGGGCAGGAGCGCGTGCCTGGGCAGGAGAAGCCATCGGTGATGGAGTTTCCCCTGGACGCCCAGGCGCTGGGACTGAAGGTGGAGGACGGCGACATTGTGCGCGTGCTGGGCGCGGTGCCCAGGCTGGAAGAGGCGGTGACGCTGCGCGGCAGCGTGGTGCATCCGGGGAATGTTCCATGGCGGAAGGGAATGCGGGTGCGCGATCTGATCCCCGACGCGCAGGCTTTGCTGACGGGCGAGTACTGGCTGCGGCGGGTGACAGCCGAGGGTGACAAGACAGCGGCACAGGGGTTGGCCGGCAACCTGCATCGCACGGCGGCCGAGATCAACTGGAGCTACGCGATCATTCAGCGGGTGAACCCCGTGGATTTGACCTCGCGGCTGGTGCCGTTTGACCTGGGACGGGCGGTGCTGGCAGGCGACGAGGAGAACAACCTGCTGTTGGAGGCGGGCGACATCGTGACCGTCTTCAGCCAGGCGGATGTGATGGTGCCGGTGCGCGAGCGCACGCGCTATGTGCGGGTGGAGGGCGAGGTTCTGCGGCCGGGAATCTACCAGGTGGCGGAGGGCGAAGGCCTGCGCGAGGTATTGGCGCGGGCGGGCGGGCTGACGGAGAAGGCTTACGCATATGGCACGCAGTTGACGCGGGAGTCGGCGCGGCGCGAGCAGCAGAGGAGCCTGGACGAACTGGCACGCACCCTGGAGGCGGAGCTGCGACGGGCCTCGGCCATGGAAACCAGCCATGCGGGCGAGGACGCACAACTGGTCCGCGAGCGGCTGAGCGCGCAGGAGAGTTTGATTGCGCAGTTGCGGGCGACGACCGCCAGCGGCCGTGTGGTGCTGAACCTGCCGGCGTCGGCCGATGGGTTGCTGGCGTTCCCACGGCTGGAGATGGAGGACAACGACCAGGTTATGGTGCCGGTGCGGCCCTCGACGGTGAGCGTGATGGGCATGGTGTATAACGCGGGCTCGTTTGTGTACGCGCCGCGGCGGACGGTGGGCGACTACCTGAAACTGGCCGGGAGGGGACGTCCGATGGCAGACATGCGCCACGCGTTTGTGCTGCACGCCGATGGCACGGTGACGGCCAGCACGGCGGTGAACGGATTGTTCAGCGGCGACCGCTTCAGCAGCCTGCGCATGCGCGCGGGCGACCAGATTGTGGTGCCCGGGCGGATGCAGAGCGGCGGGCTGCTGCGCGGACTGCGCGACTGGACACAGATCAGCGCGCAACTGGCATTGACCGGCGCGGCGGTGGCCATCCTGCGATGAGCGAGAGGGAGACAGAGAGGGATGCGATGACGGCGCAGGGAGACCCGAGCGCGATGCAATGGATGATTCGCCTGGGCGGCGAGCGCAGATGGCTGCTGCGCTGCACGCTGCTGGGGCTGGGCGCGGGAGTGCTGGCGGCCGCGCTGTGGCCGTCGAGCTACGAGGCGACTACAACGTTGCTGGCTCCTCCGCAGGCGACGCCATTCGGTTCGAGTTATTTGCAGCAGGTGGGGAGCTTGAGTCCGGCGCTGGGCGGGCTGGGGTTGAAGAATCCGGCGGACTTGTATGTGAGCCTGCTGAAATCGCGCACGGTGGAGGACCAGATGATCGCGCGATTCCGCCTGGGCGAGCGCTATGGCAAAGCGCGGCTGGGCGATGCGCGCAAGGCGCTGGAGCAACGCACGGAGATTGCGGCAACCACGCGCGACGGAATTATTCGGCTGACCATGGCAGACACGGACGCGGCGATGGCGGCGACGCTGGCGAACGCATACGTGGAGGAGTACAGGAAATTCGCCTCCAATTTGGCAGTGACCGAGGCGGCTGGACGGCGGCTGTTTTTGGAGCAGCAGGTGGCGCAGACAAAAGAGCGGCTGGCACGGGCCGAGGAGTCATTGAAGCAACGGCAGCAGAGCTCGGGCGTGATTCAACTGGATGGGCAGACCCGGGCGCTGCTTGAGTCGGCGGCGAGTTTGCGGGCGCAGGTGGCGGCCAAGCAGGTGCAGTTGCAGTCGCTGGCCAGCTATGAGACGGCGGAGAACCCGGAGGTGCAGTTGGCAAGGCAGCAACTGTCGGCCCTGGAAGGACAGCTGCGTTTGCTGACCGGCGGAGACGCCGCGGGCGGCGAGCTGCTGGTGCCCAAAGGCAAACTGCCGGAGGCGGGACTGGATTATCTGCGCAGTTTGCGCGAAGTGAAGTTTGAAGAAAACGTGCTCGAACTGCTGGCGCGTCAGTACGAGGCGGCGCGGCTGGATGAGGCGCGTCAGGGGGCGACGTTGCAGGTGGTGGACCGCGCGGTTGTACCCGACCGCAGGAGCGGCGTGCCGCGCAGCGTGATGGTGCTGCTGGGCGCGCTGCTGGGGCTGATGGCGGGCGTGGGGCTGGTGTTGTGGCACGGGCGTGCCTGGTGGCTGGGCGAGGAGGGACAGGCGTTGGCCGAGGCGTGGGGAATCAAAGGACGACGGCGAGCGTGAGAGTAACTCCGCGTATGGAGCGAGGCGGGGATGTTCGTACGACTGGCGAGAGACGGCGCGGCATAAAGAAATTTCTTAAGGAGCGGATGGTTTGACGCGGGCTGGCGCACAACACGGCGAGGAGCATGGCATGGCAGGCGATGTGCTGTGGCTGTACGCCTTGCAGGGGCTGAACTACCTGGTGCCGCTGCTGCTGCTGCCGTTTCTTGTGCGCGTGCTGGGCGTGGGTCGCTACGGGCTGATGGCCTTTGCGCAGGCGATTGCGCAGTACTTCATCATCGCCACGGATTACGGCTTTAACTTTTCGGCGGCGCGGCGGATTGCCCTGCACCGGGAAGATGCGCGCGAGGTGTCGCGGATTTTTCACGGCGTGCTGGCGATCAAACTGGTGCTGGTGGCGGCCGGGGCCTTGGCGATGGTGACCAGCGTATGGCTGCTGCCTGCCATGCGACGGGAGATGTGGATCTACCTGGCGGCCTACGTGGCGGTGGTGGGCAACGCGCTGTTTCCGGTGTGGCTGTTCCAGGGGATGGAGCGAATGCGCTTCATCAGCATGCTGACCGGGGGCTCCCGGCTGGCGGCCGCGGCGATGGTGTTGTGGCTGGTGCGATCACCGAATGATGTGGCGCTGGCCACGCTGCTGCAATCGCTGGGCTGGCTGATGGCGGGTGTGGCGGGCGCATGCTTCGGGGCGCGGCACTTTGAGTTGGAACGGCATCCGCTGGAGCGCGGGCATTTGCTGGAGCTGCTGCGCGAGGGACGACATTTGTTTGCCAGCAACGCGGCGGTGACGCTCTACACGAATACGAATGTGTTTCTGGTCGGCGTCATCGGGGGCAACGTGGAGGCGGGGTACTTCAGTTTGGCGGACAGATTTTTGCGGGCGGTGACCGGTCTGGCGTATCCGGTGATTCAGGCGGCGTATCCGCGCATGGTGCGGCTGGTGGCGGAGTCGCGCACGGCAGCGATGGAGTTTTTACGCCGGCTGACGGAGTTTGCTGCCGTAGTGGCCGTGGCGGTGGGCGGCGCCGTGCTGCTGCTGGCTCCGTGGCTGGCGCGGGTGGCCTTTGGCCGGGCGGCACTGGGCGTAGTGCCGGTGATACGGGCAGCGGCCTTCTTTCCGCTGGCGGCGGCCATGAGCGGAATGATCGGCATGCTGGGGCTGATACCCATGGGGATGGACCGCGCGCAGAGCCGGATGCTGGTGGCGGCGGGCGTGCTGAACGTGGTGGTGGCCAGCATGTGGATTCACAAGGCGGGCGCCGTGGGCGGCGTGCTGAGCATGCTGCTGATAGAGACTCTGCTGACCGTGGGCGGCCTGGCGCTGCTGACGCGCGCACAGAACGTGGAGGACTGCCATGCCGCAGAGTGATCCGGTGGCGAGCATTGGATTTATTGACGACGCGCACACCTTTGGCGGCACGCAGATTGCGCTGGCCCGGGCGATTGCCGCTCTGCTGGCGGGCAGCCCACTGAACATTGTGTGCGTGTGTCCGAAGGCGACGGAAAAGGCCATCGTAAAGATTACGGGGAGGCATGAGCGGCTGCGCTTTGTCGGTTGTCCGGCGGCGCTGCCGCTGAACATTGCATGGTTTCCGCTGCGGATAGCCCGGTTCCATTCCATCCTGCGGAGGCTGGTGCGGCAGGGAATCAACGAGTGGTGGCTGAACCTGGCGGGCATCGAGTTTGGGCTGGCGCCGCTGCTGGCGCTGCGGAGGCTTGGGATAAAGCCGACGGCGTGGCTGCATAACCCTTCGAGCTTTACGTCGTACAGCGCACGCGCCAGCTGGTTGCGGCGCGGGCTGAGCCGGTTGCGCGATGCGGCGGCCGAGCGCTGGGTTTTTCCTTTACACACGCGGCTGCTGCTGCCCAGCCGCGCGGCGGAGGAGAGTCTGCGGGCGCGCGTGCGCGGAGGAGTGGAGATCGCGACAGGACATCTGTATCCCGCGCTGGCAGAGCTTACAGAGTGGATGCCGGCGAGCGCGCGGGGCGATGGCGAACTGCGAATGTGGATGATCGGGCGGATTGATTTCGCTCCGAAGAATAATTTGGCCGCGCTGCGGGTGCTGCGCAACCTGCTGCGCGAAGGCGTGCGGGCGCGGCTGATGGTGGTGGGCGAGGGTCAGGATGCGGGCTGCTTTGCGATGGCCGCGCGGGTACTGGGCGTGCATGAGCATGTGGAGATGCTGGGATGGATGGGCGATCCGTGGCAGCAGGTGAGCTTTGATGACGTGGTGCTGGTGCCGAGCGTGCTGGAAGGAATGCCGCTGGTGGCACTGGAGGCGATGCAGCGCGGCCTACGGCTGGTGGTGACCCCGATCGCTCCCTTTCGCGAAGCCTGTCCGAAGGAGGTTGTGGCCGAAGGGATGGAGGATGGCGCGCTTGCGGCGAAGGTGCGCGAGGTTGCGCTGCTGGAGCATGGGGCGCTGGTGAAGCTGTATCGCGAACGGCTGGAGAGGTTTTCGCAGTTGGCATTTGTGCGCAACTTTGCCGCCTTGCTGCCGCCGGAGCTGAATGCACAGACATGGGCGCGCGCGGAAGGATGGGCGGAATGACGGGCCGGCTGGCAAGGTGGTTGCTGCAACGCTTCCGCGGGAAAGAGGTTGTGCTGCCGGAGGGAATTCCGGCGGCGATGGTGCTGCGGCATCTGCTGCGCAAAGGGACTTTGCCGTGGCTGCGCGGGCTGATGGTGTGGCCGCTGCTGGGCGAGTGCGGCGGCAACTTTTTTCTCGGGCGGGGATGCCGCATCCTGTGCCACGCCAAGCTGCGGGTGGGTCGCAACGTGTACGTGGGCGACCATGCGCACCTGGACTGCCTGAGCCTGGAAGGCGTGGAGCTGGGCGACAACGTGACGCTGCGCGAAGGTTGCTGGCTGCAGGTGACGAGCCGCTACGACAATCCCGGCGTGGGAGTAAGAATCGGACGGGGAACGTACATTGGTCCGCGGGCGGTGATTGGCGCGGCAGGGAGGATTGTGATTGGCGAGCGCTGCCAGATTGGCGCGAACCTTTCGCTGGTGGCGGAGAATCATCGCTTCGATGGCGCGGGGGAGATCTTTGCGCAGGGCGTGCGGCGCGAAGGCATCGTGATTGGCGACGACGTGTGGATCGGCAACGGGGTGACGATTCTGGATGGCGTGACCGTGGGTGAGGGCAGCGTGCTGGGCGCGGGCACGGTGTTGACGCGCTCGGTGGCGCCGCGCTCGATTGTGGCGGGCGTGCCGGGAAGGGTGATGCGCACGCGATGATGGTGAAGCTGCGCATGGGCGACCGCTTCCTCTACTTTGTGCTGCTGTGGTGCCTGTGCTCCTACAAGGTGCTGCTGGGCGGAGTGGGCGAGGCCGGATGGCGGGTGGACGACCTGCTGCTGGCCGCGGCCTTTGTGTTGCTTCTACTGCGTGGCGACCTGCGGCGGATGCCACGCTCGGCGGCGCTGCAGGCGTACCTGTGTTTTCTGGCGGTGAATCTGATTTCAGCTTTGTGGAATGGCTGGCGCGGGCGCGTGCCTGTGCTCTACGGGCTGCTGTTTACGGCGCGGCTGGCGGAGTACTTGCTGTTTTACGCCATGGGCTGGGTGCTATGCACGCGCGGAGCGAAGCTGTGGAGCAGTTTCCGCTGGTACTTCTACGCGCTGTGCGTGGTGGTTCCGTTGCAGACGGTGGGCGTGCTGAAGGTGGCGAGCCAGTTCAACGCCAACCGTGCGAGCGGCAACACGAATGGTCCGTATGAGCTGGCGGTTGTGGCGGCATTTTTTATCTGCATATTTGGCTACGAGGAACGGAAAAAACTGAGCACGCTGGCGGCGGTGCTGATGATGGCACTGACGGCTTCTCGGGGAACGTTTGCCGGGACGGCCATGGGCTATGCAAGGCGCGCGCTGCGGCAAAAGGGGCAGCGGGTGCGCGCGCTGCTGCTGGCTTCGGCACTGGTGCTGGCGGCCCTTGGAGCGAGCGTGTGGATGGAGCATCGCACAGCGGGCGCAGCAGACAACGACGCACTGGGCAGCCGTTTGCAGAGCGGCTCGCAACTGACGAGCGTGGCCGAAGCGCGGCTGCTGTGGGATGCGGCTCCGGTGTACGCCAACGAGAACGACTACTACGCCGGAACGTTTTTGGACGCGGCGGATTACGCGGTGCTGAGCGGCGGCGACGTGAGCGGCATGATCCGCGTGGCTCGCTGGGCGACCCTGCTGAAGACGACGCTGGCGCACGGGGATTCCATGCTGATCGGGTTGGGGCCGTCATTCGGCTCGGCGGCCGTGGATGGCTATTACGTGAGGGTGTTTATCGAGACGGGAATCCTGGGCCTGGCGGTTTTTCTGTGGTTCCTGCGCAGGCTGTGGCAAGCGCAGGCGGCGGGCGCGGCCTTTCAGGAGTTTCTGCTGATCGTGGCGGTGACGGGAGTGTTCATCGACGTTTTTGCCAGCTACAAGACGATGCTGCTGCTGTGGGTGTGGCACGGAGTGAACCAGGCATGTGCGTGCAATGTAGTTAAAGACGCGGTGAAGGATGAGAGCGGCCATGCATAGCCCAATGGCAGATCGCGTAATGCGCATCGCTTATCCGATGCGCGTGGACGCCCTGAGCAAACCGGGCGGCGATGTGCTGCAAGTTCGGAGATACATCGAAGAGGGCGCGCGCGCGGGCGACGATGGCGGGCCGCTGTTTGCAGGCGAGTTGCTGACTGACCTGCGTGCGGGTTTTACAGACTTCGACCTGGTGCACCTGACGAACCTGGACCGCCCGGCCGACACCTGGCAGGCGATGCGGAGCGCGCAGGGCGCGGGCAAGCCCATCGTCCTCTCTCCCATACATCACTCATACGAGGAGATTGAGCGCTTTGAACGCTATGGGCGCGGCGGTGTGGTGGGCGCCGTCAGCGGAGGGTTGGGCTTTCAAAGGTTGGAGCACCTGCGCGGGCTGGTGAGAAGCGTAAGCGATCCAAAACTGCTGCGGTCGGTTGCGGCGGTGCTGGGGCGCGGGATGCGGCGGGCGCAGAGGGAGATTCTGGCGGCGAGCCAAAGGGTACTGCTGTTGAGCAGTCACGAGCGCGAGGCATTGCTACGCGACGTGGGCGCGGTGCCGCAGGAGAAATTCGTGCTGCTGCGCAACGGGATGGATGCGGCGGCTGACTTCGATGCGAATGATGCGCAACAACATGCCGCGCGCGATGCGGACGTTTGCGTTGTGGGGCGCATTGAGCCGCGCAAGAACCAGTTGGGCATACTGCGCGCGCTCGGCGGGCTGGGTGTGCGCGCGGTGTTTGTCGGCGCGATGAATCCGAATCACCGGGAGTATGGCCGACTTTTTGTGCGCGAAGTGGAAGCCACTGGATGCCAGTGGCTGGGAGCCGTCACTCACGAAGAGACATTGGGATGGATGCGGCGCGCGCGGGTGCATGTGTCCGCCAGTTGGTTTGAGGTGCTCTCGATGGTTGATATTGAGGCGCACGGCGCGGGCTGCGTGGTGGTGGCCAGCCTGTGCGGCGGCTCGCGCGAGGTGCTGGGCGAGCGGGCGGAGTATGCCGACCCGGGCAGCGAGGAGAGCCTGCGGAGGGCAATCGTGCGGGCACTGGAGCGCAGCCGGGAGCGGCTGGGCGCGAATGGATCGGCGGAAAACGAAATGTCACGGATTGAGTTGCCCACCTGGAAGGATGTGGCACGGCAACTGGCGGGAATCTACCGCGAGGTACTTGCGGAGTGTGGGAGCCAGCGGTGAACTTTGCAATTTGCATACCGACGCTGAATGCGCGTCCACAGTGGGCGCGGCTGACGGAGGCTTTGCGCGCGCAGACCATGCAGCCGAGCGAGGTATTGGTGGCGGACTCGGAGTCTGACGACGGCACGGCGGGACTGGCCGCTGGCGAAGGCTATCGCGTGATGAGCATCCGGCGCCGTGAGTTTCGCCACGGGGGGACGCGGCAGTTGATGGCGGAGCAGTGCGATGGGGCGGAGGTGATCCTGTACATGACGCAGGACGCGATACCGGCCAGCGAGCGCAGCATGGAGAATCTGCTGGCGAGCTTTGCGGATGACGATGTGGCCGCCGCCTACGGACGCCAGTTGCCGCACCAAGGGGCCGGGGCGATTGCAAG
This sequence comes from uncultured Acidobacteriota bacterium, assembly GCA_903851035.1. Lineage (GTDB taxonomy): Bacteria > Acidobacteriota > Terriglobia > Terriglobales > Acidobacteriaceae > TOLSYN. The sequence goes on from CAINND010000079.1 coordinate 51,798, forward strand.
GCACGCACGGATGTTCAACTACCCGGCGCGGGCGGAGGTGCGAACGCGAGAGGACGCGGCGCGGCTGGGTATCAAGACGATTTTTTTCTCCAACTCCTTTGGGGCCTATCGACGCAGCGATTTGATGGCGGTGGGTGGGTTTCCTAGGGAGGTGAACTTTGGCGAGGACACGGTAATGGCGGCGCGGCTGCTGCTGACAGGAAAGAAGATTGCCTACGCGGCTGGGGCGGAGGTGTATCACTCACACGACTACAGCTGGCGGCAGGAGATGGCGCGCTACGAAGAGGTTGGCCGTCTGCACGGCGAAGAGCCCTGGCTGCGGGAGAGTTTTGGCGGCGCAGGCGGCGAAGGGCTGCGCTTTGTGATGAGCGAGGCGGCTTATCTGGTACGTCACGCACCGGGCCAACTGCCGGCGGCGCTGCTGCACACGGCGGCAAAATATTATGGCTATCGCCGGGGGTTGCGGCGGGCGCGCAGGAAAGCGCTGTAAGTAACTGGCAGGAAACAGAATAGGCCTTAAGGCTTGGAGTTGCCTTGACGCCGGGGCCATCGGAAGATAATCTTCTAACTGTGAAGCGTGTCACAGCCCATCTGTGCGCGCACGAGCTAGGCTAAATCATGGGCGGGGTTCCGTTGTGGACCCTCCGCAAGATGCCACTGGAGGATTTATGTTTGAAGGACTGTTCCAGCCGATGCACCTGATCGTTATCCTTGTCATTGCCTTGCTCGTCTTTGGACCGAACAAGATATCCGAACTGGGCAAGGGACTTGGCCAGGGCATTAAGAACTTTAAGGACGCGGTGAACGAGGACCCCAACAAGAACGCGGCCAAGACGGCGAATCCGCCGGCCAACCCGCCAACGAATCCTCCCGCGAATCCGCCCGCATAAGGCTGTAGATCAATATTTGAGATTGATGCCCGCGCCGGAAGATGGCGCGGGTTTTGTTTTGCGGCGAACCTGATGGGGTTCGCCGCTTTTCGTGCTATCCACTTATGGGGCCGGGCTGGTTGCAAGCCCGATGGCTACTTGATGCCGTCCACTTCCGTGGCTAGCGATTTGGCACTCTCACGCAGCTTGAACTTTTGCAGCTTGCCGGTACTGGTTTTGGGCAGGGGGCCGAAGACGACGGTGCGCGGCACCTTGTAGTGCGCCATGTTCTCGCGGCAGAAGGCGATGATGTCCTCGGCCGTGGTGAGGTCGCCCTCCTTGAGGGTGACGAAGGCGCAGACGGTCTCGCCCCATTTAACGTCGGGCTTGGCGACGACGCCGGCTTCGAGGATGGATGGGTGGCGGTAGAGAACGCTTTCGACCTCGATGGTGGAGATGTTCTCGCCGCCGCTGATGATGATGTCCTTGAGGCGGTCCTTTACTTCGATGTAGCCGTTGGGATGCATGACGCCGAGGTCTCCGGTATGGAACCAGCCGCCGGCGAAGGCGTCCCTGGTGGCACGGGGATTCTTGAGATAGCCGCGCATGACGGTGTTGCCGCGCATGAAGATCTCGCCCATGCGTTTGCCGTCGGCAGGATAAGGCTCGACGGTTTGCGGATCGCCGACCATGAGACCTTCCAGCGTGACATAGGGCACGCCCTGGCGGGCCTTGAGCACGGCCTGCTCGGTGGCGGGCAGTTCGTCCCACTCCTGCTGCCAGGCGCAGACGGTGACCGGGCCGTAGACTTCGGTGAGTCCATAGACATGGGTGACCTGGAATCCGGCGGCCTGCATCTTTTCGATGATGGCGGCGGGCGGCGCGGCTCCGGCGGTCATCATTTGCACACCCTGCGGAATGGGGCGGCGATCGCTCTCCGGAGCGTTGACCAGCATGCCCATGACGATGGGGGCTCCGCACATGTGGGTGACGTTGTGGTCGGCGATGGCGTCGTACATCGCCTTGGCGCTGACCTGGCGCAGGCAGATGTGTGTGCCGGCCATGGCGGTGATGGTCCAGGGAAAACACCAGCCGTTGCAGTGGAACATGGGCAAGGTCCACAGGTAGACGGGATGATGCGGCAGGGCCTGGGTGAGCACGTTGCCGATGGCGTTGAGGTAGGCTCCGCGATGGTGATAGACGACACCCTTGGGATTGCCGGTGGTGCCGCTGGTGTAGTTCAGGCTGATGGCCTGCCACTCGTCGGCGGGCTTGGGCCAGTCGTAATTGGCGTCGCCCTGGGCGAGGAAGGCCTCGTAGTCGCACTGGCCGAGAAGCTGACCGCCCTTGCCGCGGGGATCGTTGATGTCAATGACGAGCGGAGGGTTGGCCATTTTATCGAGCGCCTTGCTGATGACGGGCGAGAACTCGGTATCCGTGATGAGGATTTTGGCTTCGCTGTGCTCGAGGATGAAGGCGATGGATTCGGCATCGAGGCGAATGTTGAGGGCGTTGAGGACGCCGCCGCTCATGGGCACGCCGAAGTGGGCTTCGAGCAGCTCCGGCACGTTGGGCGCCATGACGGCGACGGTGTCACCCACGCTGATGCCGCGCTTGTGCAGGGCGCTGGCCAGCAGCACGCAGCGCTCATAGGTCTGCAGCCAGTTGCGGCGCAGATCTCCATGCACGACGGCGGTGCGCGTGGGATAGACGGAGGCGGTGCGGCGAATAAAACTGAGCGGAGAGAGAGCTTCCCAGTTGGCCTGGTTTTTGTCCAGGTCCATCTCAAAGATGTTGCGTTCAGACATGTGTTTCCTCACCTTGGCGAACAGTTGGGCGAGATTACGTCAGGCGGGCGGGGATGTCAAAAACTCTTTGCGCCACCGGCGAACCAGTGTAAGGCGCCGAGCAGGAGGCGCGTGAACTCCTGGACGGAGCGGCTCTCGTTGTGCGGGCAGTGCTCGCCTCCAGCGATGAGGCGAATCTCGGCCGCGGGCAGCTCGCGGCGGAAGGCGTCGAGCTCTCCGGGATCGGTGCGGGAATCTTCAGCGCCGTGGAGGAGTGCGACCTTTGGCGCTGATTCGACGTAATTCAACTCGCGTAGGCGGCCATCGTAGAGGTCTTCTCCCGCAGCTAGACCATGGTGGTGCAGGGCCAGCCAGACGTTGCCTTCCGCCAGCAGCATCTGGCGCCAGAAATCTTCGCCATGATCGGCGGCAAGGATGTGGCTGACGCGCTCGCCCCAGCACTCGGGACGCTCGACCATGTCGCGGAAGAAATCCTGCGAGTTGGCTTTGAGGCGGCTGTAGTGGAAGGCCTCCAGCACAAGGCCCGCGCAACGCTCGGGATGCTGGAGGGCCATCCAGGCGGCGATCACCGAGCCGTCGCTGTGTCCCCAGAGGATGGCCTGCTGGATGCCAAGAGCGTCGAGAAAGAGGAAAGTCTCCTCGGCGGCGCGGCGATGAAAGTCCGGGGTCATCACGGCCGTGTGCGAGCTGCGCCCGTATCCACTGCGATCAGGAATAATAACGCGATAATGGCCAAGCGCGTGCAACACGCGATGGATGGAAAAGATCTCGTATCCCCAGCCACTGTGCAGAAAAATGAGCGGCGCGCCCGTGCCGTGCTCGCGATAGTGAATGCGGGTGGGGCCACCGGAGAGCGGCGAATGCGGAAGAGATACGAAGGGCAAGCGTGGTCTCCTGTTTCTTATGTTCAGGGCAACGGTAGTGCGCGCGATGGATGTACTTAAGATGCCACGGACGGGCGTTGGGTTGCTAGGGTTTCTCCGGCCACTGGTGGCGCGGGTAGCGGCGCATCAATTCGCGGCGCACCTGCGGGTAGAGGCGCTCCCAGAAGCCCGCGAGGTCGCTGGTGGTTTGCACAGCGCGCTGGTTGGGCGCGAGCAGATGCACAACCATTGGGGTGCGGCTGGGGCCGACGCGCGGTGTCTCCTTCATGCCGAAGAAATCCTGCAGACGGCTGGCGATCCACGGCGGTTTGCCGCGTTCGTAATGCACGCGCGTCCAGCGGCCACCGGCGAGGCGAACCTTGGCCGGGGCAAGCTCCTGCAACTTTCGCGCGCCGATTTGCTGCTCGACGAGCGTGGGGAGGCTTTCCGCCGCACGCTGGAGCTCGGCAAAGCTGCGCAGGCCCTGGCAAAGCTGGCGCAGCGCAGATTCGAGTATGGGCGAGGTCTGGCCTTCGGGAGTGGGCTCGGCAAGGCCGGCCATTTCAGCACGGACGATCAACTCATCGAGCGCGGCGAGGTCGGTGAAGCGGGCGATGCCCGCCTCGATTGCTTTTGCGGCAAGCATTACGGCGGCGGTCTCGGCATCCTTGGGCGCGCCGCGATGCTCATCGAGGAGCATCTCATCGTAGTAGAGAGCGCTGACCTGCTCGACGCGCTCGGCACGGGCGTTCCATTCGAGGGTATCAAGCTCGCGCACGCGAGAAGGGAAGAGCTCGATGAGCCATACGGGTTCGACGCGCGCGGTGAGGCGAATGAGCGGCAGCGGCTTGTCACGGCGATCCTCGGCCTCAACGGCTGTGAAGAACGGATAGGGCGGGGCGTCGGAGGAGAGTTCGGCTGAGCCTCCGTTGCTGAGCAGCACCTGTTTGCCCGCGCGCAGTTTGGCCACGCGATCGGGAAAGCCAGTGAGCACGCTGATGAGGAGCGCATCGTCATCATGCGTGTGCTGCTTGCGCGGTCGGGCCATGCGCTTGAGTTGTGCTACGAGCTGGCGTGTCTGCGGGTCAAGCACGGACTCCATGCGCGCGTGGAGATCAATGGAAGCGTTCCCGCCGTTCTGCGCGCCCACGCTGAGCACGGCCGCCGCCAGGCAGCCATCCTCGCCCACGCCGCGCGCATCGGATTCGACGAGGATGCGGGCGAGGCGCGGTGGAAGCGGAAAGCGCGCGAGCTTGGCGGCCATCTCGCCACGGGCGCCGAGAAGATCAAGGACGCGCGAGGCATGTTCGACAGCCTCAATGGGCGGCGCGTCCAGCCAGGCGAGCGCGGCGGGCGAGGCGATGCCCATGGCGCGCAGGGTGAGCAGCAGCTGCGAGAGCTCCTCGCGCGCGATCTCCGGCACATCCACGGCGGGGCGGCGCAGGTAATCCTCCTCGGGATAGAGACGCAGGACGGTGCCGGGAGCGGTGCGTCCGGCGCGTCCCGCACGCTGGCGGGCACTGGCCTGGCTGATGCGGCCAATGTGCAGGGTGGGCAGGCCGCTCCAGGGCGAGTGCGTGGCAATGCGCGCGAGGCCGCTATCAATGACGGCTGTGACGCCCTCGACGGTGATGGAGCTTTCGGCGACGTTGGTGGCGAGGATGAGCTTCTGCTGCGCGGCGGAGGCGAGAGCTCGATCCTGCTCGGCGGGCGTGAGGCTGCCATGCAGGGGCAGCACGAGGAGATTGGCGCGGCGCGCGATGGGAGCGCAGGCTCGCTCGGCACGGCGAATCTCCGCCGAGCCGGGAAGAAAGGCCAGTATGTCACCGCGATGACCGTCACGCAGGAGCAGCTCAAGGGCCTCGGCCATCTGCGCCTCAAGCGGCTTGGGAGAGTAGGGAAGATGACGGATGGTGGTGTCGTAGAGGCGCCCCTGGCTGCGGATGACCGGACAATGGCCGAGGAATTGCGCGATGGGAGCGGCGTCCAGCGTGGCCGACATGACGATGAGCTTCAGCTCCGGACGGCGCTGTTGCAGGCGGCGCAGCAAGGCCAGCGCGAGATCGCCATCCAGGTGCCGCTCGTGGAACTCGTCGAGAACGACGGCCTCAACGCCGCGCAGATCGGGGTCGCTGATGAGTCGGCGGGTGAGCACACCTTCGGTGACGAAGCGCAGGCGCGTCTGCGGACTGGAGACATCTTCAAAACGAACCTGGTAGCCGACGGTTTGGCCGACCTCTTCGCCCATCTCGAAGGCCACGCGGCGGGCGGCCATGCGGGCGGCGATGCGGCGGGGCTCCAGCACAAGCACCTGGCCGCTGAGCCACGTGAGCAGAGACGGAGGCACGCGCGTGGTTTTACCGGCGCCGGGCGGCGCCTCCAGCACAAGGCAGGAGTGATGCTGCAGGCTGGATTGGAGCTCCGGCAGAACAAGATCGACCGGCAGCGGAGTTTTGCGGATGGGCACGAGTCAATCGGAACACGGCGGGGCGCGTGCGTCAACGGCACGATGTTAAGGCTGCAGCACTTGACGCATGGCTCGGCAATGCCGCATGGTAAATGCTCCTGCCGTTACATCTTTCCAATTGAGGGTGCCAAGGTGAAAAAGTTTCTGACGCTCGTAGTGTTTTGCTGCTGGGCAGTGCTGGCCAGCGCGCAGGAGATCACGGTGGCCGCCGCCGCTGACCTGGCCGGAGTCTTTCCGGAGGTGGCTGCGCGCTTTGAGCGTCAGACGGGGCACAAGGTGAACTGCAACTTCGGCTCCTCGGGTAACTTTACCTTGCAGATACAGAACGGCGCTCCTTTTGACCTGTTTTTCTCGGCCGACGTGCAGTATCCGCAGAAGCTGGAGGCCGCAGGACTGGCTGAGCCGGGCACGCTCTACCACTACGCGATTGGGCGGCTGGTGCTGTGGGTTCCGAACGGCTCGCAACTGGACGTGAAGCAGGGGCTGAAGGTGCTGCAACTGCCGCAGGTGAAGCACATTGCCGTGGCCAATCCGGCACATGCGCCCTACGGACGGGCGGCGGCGGAGGCTTTGAAGCACGAGGGGATTTACGAGGCTCTGCAACCGAAATTCCTGACCGGCGAGAACATTTCGCAGACGGCACAGTTTGTGCAGTCGGGTAATGCCGACGCCGGGCTGATTGCGCTCTCGCTGGCCATGGGGCCGAATATGCGCAATGCCGGGCGTTACTATGTTGTGCCGGAGTCTTACTACGCGTCGCTGGAGCAGGCGGCGATTCTGCTGAAGAACTCGAAGAACAAGGCAGTTGCGGCGCAGTTTCTGGAGTTTGTGAAGCGTCCGGAGATTGTGAAATTGATGTCCGACTACGGCTTTACGCTGCCGGGCGGGAAGAAATAGACGGAAGCGCGCGGCAGGGCCAGACGCGGAAATGCACGTTGTTATTTATTAAAGGATGAAGGGATTTGGTGGACCTGGTCGGGTTCGAACCGACGACCTCTTCCATGCCATAGCGTAAGTGCTATGAATATCAATAACATAGAGCGACCTCAAGGGGCTGCCAAGACCCTCTTAGGGCTCGAAGAACACCCTAGGCCGAAGCTCAACGGGTAAATCAACGGGTAAGGCCGAACACACAAATGCCCATTTTTATCGATGGGCATTGTTGTATGGAAGTGACCAAGGCCAACTGATAGGCCAGGGAATTGATCGTACCTAGCAGCCAAAATGAGTGCCAATGTCCTGCCGGTTCACTCTGTAATCCCGGACGCAGGATGCAATTGGGGTGGCACTGGAGACAGTGACCACCAAGAGCCTCATTTATTGCAAAATGTGCTGCAAGGCATGTGCATATGTGCTACAAAGTACATTCCGACAATGTCAGAACAATTCAAGGAGTGGAACGGCGATGAGTGGCAGGAGCATATTGTCCAACTGCTCCGGGCACGCTATTCCGAACCGGGTCAGTTTCAGGAGATGCCGTCGCGAGATAGAGGTGATCTCGGACTGGAAGGATTCAGCCGCGATGGAATCTGCTACCAATGTTACGCACCCGAACCTCCCTATAGTGTTGCCGAACTCTATGAGAAGCAGCGCAATAAAATCACAGCCGACATCGGCAAGTTCATAAAGAACCACAGGAGGCTTGCAGCGGTCTTCGGTGAATTGAAGATAAAGCGGTGGCTTTTGGTAGTGCCGCGCTACCTGAGCACACAACTCCTAGTGCATTGCACGACAAAGATAGCCGAGGTAATCCAAGCGCAACTCCCATACGTCGATGGTCAGTTTGACATTGGCGTAATCACGGATGCTGAATTTGCGTTTGAGCTATGCCAGCTCGCCGCCGTTCGGGGATATCTTCACGATGTATTGGTACCGGTGCCGGATGCAGCCCAGATTGAGGAGTTCGCCACCGAAAACGTCTCACTCCTGGGGAAGGTCTCGCATAAAGCTGGGAAGCTTCCGAAGCTCGACTCACCTTCGAAGATTGATGAATTCTCGTCGCGCATGGTGCAACACTACTTGCGCGGAAAGAGCGCAATTGACGCGCTTCGAGAGAGAGACCCGGAGCAGTTCGAATCCCTGCTCCGCTGCAAGCAAGCCAAGGAAGACCTGCTTGAGATTCAGTCGCTGGTTCAAGTTGGGGATGCATCAACGGTCCTGAAGACCTTTAATGAATTCAAGCTCGAAGTTGAAAGGCAGGTTAGTGTCTCGCCCCATACTGCCGAAGTGGTTGCATGGGGTGCTGTCGCTGACTGGTTATTCCGCTGCCCACTGGATTTTTAGCCATGAACGATTTCGAAATACTTGACGTGAAGTTCACATTCAAGAAGAGACCTCTCGACCTACCTGGTGACCTTCGACCCAACTGGCGGGTTCCGGTTCTGCTCATGATGCTTCAATACTGCTGCCGTGGTGGCAAATCACACCTGTATAAGCTACACCTCCTTAACTGGACGATGCGTGACCAGCGGAGACAAGAAGCACTCATTACCTCTCTATCAGGCGTTCCCCAATACGACAAGATTCAGGTTCAGGTGGAGCCAAGCTTTGTTCAGGCCGTTCAATTTGCGGTCGGTGAGGGACTCGTGGAACGACTGGAGAATAGTCGCGTGAAGATAACCGACTCAGGTAAGCAGCTCGTGAAGGAAATTGAGAAGGCAGCTTGCCTCAGTGTTGAGAGGGCGTTCCTCAAGAATATCGGCCTCAGGCTAACCGAGGAGTGGCTCGCGGGTTTTGCCGCATGGAGCAGGGCGGCATGAGACTTCGCATCCGCCATTTGTCGATTAGGGTGACAACCGACTCCGGCAATTTTGGGGCAGAACTGTCATTCGCGCCCGGACTGAATGTCATTCGCGCTTCCAACTCAATGGGAAAGTCCACCGCGATTCAGGCAATTGTTTATGGTTTAGGGCTTGAAGCTATCCTGAGCACTAGCCAAGGTGTGCCCTTTGCCCATGTCCTTACCCACTCGCTCAAAGCCGGGACTACAGAGGCCAACGTTATTGAATCGTCCATTCTGCTTGAGTTTGAGAATGAAGCTGGGATTATCTGGACAACGGAGAGAACTGTTAAGGGCGAACGCAATCCTCATCTCGTTACAGTCTACTACGGGCCATTGCTCACTGCAGGGGGAAATCACCCTCGTCAGGACTTCTACGTGCGGCGACCTGGTGCCGCAAAGAATGAGGCTGGGTTTCATTGGAACTTTGCCGAGTTCATCGGCTGGCAATTGCCTCAGGTCGAGACGTTCGACGGGAATATCGTCCCCCTATACGTCGAGGCAATTTTTCCGCTCATGTTTGTAGAACAGAAACGAGGATGGTCAGATATTCAAGCTCGGTTTCCTACCCAGTATCGAATCAAAGAGGTGAGCCAGCGCGCTACCGAATACTTGTTGAGATTGGATTCCTACGAACTACTGCTCAAACGGAGGTCACTAAACCAGCAGTCTTTCCAACTAGCGCAACAGTGGAAGTCTAAGGTTGATGCTGGAAACGGCTACGCAAGCAGCGAGAATATGCGGGTTGAGGGCCTCCCAGCCGCGCCTACAACCCAATGGCCTCCAGAGGGCGGCACGCGCCTTCAGGTATTTCGTTCTGGGGAATGGGTGGACTACGAAGCAGCGCAGGAGACGGACAAATCCACTTTGCAACGGCTTCCAGTAGCTTCCCGCGTCGATAGTACAGTTGTACTATCGACACAAAAGGCTCTTGAAGACGCTGAGAAAGCACTGGCCTCGATTCAGTATGCTATTGGTCGAAAGCTAGATGCACAGGAACAGCTTGAGCTTGAGGTCACTCGCATCAATAAGCGCGTTGGCGATATTGAAACTGAGATACGTCGCAACAAGGACGAACTCGTGTTGCGGAAACTCGGCTCACGGCAGAATCTGAGCATTTCCGCGTCGAATTGCCCCACTTGTCACCAAGGTATCCCAGATAGCCTTGTTTCCGACCTTCGGGCAGAATTCATGACAGTGGAGGAGAACGTCGCTTTCTTGGAAGAGCAGCGGAAAATGTTCAAGGCTATCCTTGAGCGCACAACGAGAGACTTGGCACGTTCGCGTGTTGAACTAGCGGCTGACAGAGAAGAGGCTAATCGCATACGCAGCAGCATCCGTGCCTTGAACGCGACCCTAACCTCGCCCAATGGCACTCCCTCTACTTCGGACATCGAAGCTCGCCTAGCCATTCAGGATGCGATCGAGCGGAGGGCGCGTGTGGTTCGCCGAATCGAGGAAGTCCAGTCGTCTCTCGCGGCATTGGCTGAGCAATGGGCTGCTAACGAAGCAGCGTTAGCAATACTCCCCAGGGGGGGTATCTCGGCCTCCGATGAACAGAAGCTTTCATTCCTGAATGAGAGTCTCCGCTCTCAAGTCAACGAGTATGGAATGGGCAGCATCGACACCAATGCCTTGACCATAAACCGCGATACATATCTTCCGAATCACGAGGGATTCAATCTCGCCTTCGATTTGTCGGCAAGCGACTTGATACGAACAATTTGGGCGTACATGAACGGCCTGAGAGAAGTCGCGGTGAGATTCGAGACAAACCACCTCGGGCTGTTGGTGTTCGATGAACCAAAGCAGCAGGACGCTGCGGCGGAGAGTCTAGCTGCATTTCTCAAGAGGGTCTCGCTGTCGGTAGCCGCCCACCATCAGGTCATAGTTGGTACGAGTGAGCCACTTGCTAGTCTCACTCCGATGCTCGCTGGCCTGCCCGTGTCTCTTGTGAAGTTTGACGGACGTGTCATCACCGAAAGGTGAGGAAAGAGCAAGTTGTCAGTGAATCGAGTGGTCGCCTGCCTCATCGCAACGGTTGATCGTAAGGTACTAGTCAAAACGAGTGCGGGTGTAAATGCGGGTGCAGCCTGAAGCTGTGACGTTCGTTGTTCAGGTGGCTCTGTTATCTATTGTCAACCGCCCGCAGCACACTCTTGCAATCGGCTAAACTTTGCAACTGCGAGATACTAACTCTACAACTGAAACTAAATAAACAGGTGATCTGGTATTACTGGTTTAGTAACGTTAGCCCCTCGCCTGTATTATCTCCAATAGCAATTTCTTGCCATTGTCACCCATTATGATCATAGAAATCACTTGACAGCTGCTCGTCAGGTTATTAATCTGTCTCCCTCCCCCACAGCAACGAGAGTCCTCCAGGGTCTCGCTGCCGATATCCCTAACATGGAGCTTTCTTATGAAGGTGCCGATTTCGGCAGTGGCAGTACTCTATCTACACTTCTTCACATTCACATTATCAGCACAAGTTTCAACACCTTCATCGAGCACGATTCAGGGGTTAACTGTGGGACAGGTATTGAACTTGGCAATCACAACGCTCGCATCAAATTCTCTGCCAAACGATATTCAAATTCAAGGCTCCATGCAGATTACATCTGGAGGCAGGAGTGAAACCGCCGCAATCACAGCGGCTGCTCTCGGGGTATCGCAAAGCTACGAGGCTATTTCTGGCCCCAATACGCAGAGCAAGGTGGTTTACACCCATGGAGCAGCCTCGCTCAATGGGGTAACTGCGTCGGTTGAGTTTGCGAGCAGTGCCCAGTCTGGTTTATTTCCAGCTCAATTGCTCTGTGGCCTTGCTAGCACTCCGAATGGAAGTGGCACAATCATTGGAATTGAGAATGTAAATGGGGCGTCGCTGCTTCACTTCCAGACATTCCAGAACTTCCCGGATGTGCCCAATAACGGCCTCGCCCCTTTCACTCAACGTGATTGGTGGATCGATCCAAGTACCGGGCTGGTTAAGAGACTTGCCTTTGATCGAAGGTCTGCGGGGGGAGCAACGCCTGCTGTGCACTATGAATACACATATCTAAGCTATCAGAGCCAGAATGGCCTTCTTACCCCGACCAAGATTTCCCTAACGGTCAACGGAACCCAATACGCCACAATCTTGATTACATCCATCCAGGTTAATACAGGCCTGACCAGTGCCAGCTTCCAGGTTCAATAGGAGATATCTCAATGAAACGGACATTCATTCTGTTTCTGCTCATGTTGATTGCAGCCACTGCTTTGGCGCAGGATACCCGAGTTGGCTTGCCTGTATTTGGTTCGTTTGATACAACGCCCTACGACGTGGTCAACCGCCAAAACTTAAACACGCATGTCACCATTCCAATTGCCACTGTGCCTGGCCGCGGTTTTCCATTTCAATTGTCTGTGAGTTATGACTCAATTAATTGGACACCGAATGGTGGGCTATGGTCGCCAGATGTCGCTCTTAGTGGGGTACCTACCTGGGGCTGGGGTAGGGCATCTACTGCAGGCTCGATCTCTCATCAAACACGCGTTATAGGGTGTATTTACAACGGGGCCCATGTCGACGGGACCATGGTATACAACATCGCATATACCGACTCAAAAGGTGCAGTGCACCCATTTTCTATGTCATTGAGTGAATGCGGCAATAGCTATACTAGCCTGCATGGGTATTCAACGGATGGTGCTGGGTATCTAATATCTTCTACGGGCCCCGCAATAAGAGTCACTATGCCATCCGGCATTGCTTCATCCGTAACTCAGGTGTCAGATACTAATGGTAATTACGTATCAAGTAGTGGAACAAACGTAATGGTATGGAAGGACACACGCGGGAATAAAGTCGCTGTCATTGATAACTCAGTCGCCGGTCTAACCCAGTATGAGATCATAGACCAAAATGGCGGTAATTCAACTATTTACACACTGAATTACACCCAATACTATATACAAACAAGCTTTGGGTGCTCCGGTGTTACTGAATATACGTCGTCTGCTCCTGTATGGTTGCCTACAAGTCTTGTATTGCCGAATGGACTCTCCTATACATTTTCCTACGAGCAGCCATCGGGATATGCGAGTAACTACACTACCGGCCGGATGGCCTCTATGACGGTGCCTACAGGTGCAACTTACGAATACGCGTATAGCGGTGCAAATGGAGGGATCAACTGCGCCGATGGCACTTACACGGCGCTGACCCGTACAATTGTCTCAGATGGCACCACTAATACCTGGACGTTTGCGCGATCTGGTAGCGGAAGTAATTGGACCACAAATATTACATATCCTGTAATGCCATACGACTCCGGCTCAAACGCCGATAGATATGCATTCTCGGGAACGCATGAGACTTCGCACTCAAATTACCAGGGATCCTCAACTCTGCTTCAAACAGTAACTACATCATGGGACAGTACATCTACATTTCCCACTCAAATTACGACGACTCTTCCAAGCGGGCAGCACAGTGATACTGTGCTCACATGGACCACTCATGGGCAGCCAAGTAATCTATATACGTATGACTGGACTACGAGCACATCAGGGTTTGGAACTATACTGAAAACGATCAATCTGGCGTACCAATCTAACGCCAATCCTAGTTATCTAACGGCTAACCTCTTAAGTCTAGTTAGCCAGGTTACGATCGGCGATACTGCACTTCGTTCTGTTACACAATATACCTATGATGAATCTGGTGCCGTGACCTCCTGCCCTTCTGGCGCTCCAAATCATGACTATACAAATTACGGCTGCTCCAACGGTGGTGCAGGCAGTAGCGCTAGCTCAACACCTCGCGGACTCGTCACTACAGCAGCAGTTTATTCAGGTGTAGCAAATAATACAGCTACGCAACCTATCACAGCTAAATATACTTATGATCTGTTTGGCAATGTACTCACAACAAGTGTTAAGAACTGGAGTCTGTCGACTCCAGTTCTACAATCGACGTCGGTATACTCTTCCACGACGCAATATTCTGCTCCAGACTCGACCGTTCTCGGTCCCGTAGCTCCATTGTTGACTACATCATACCTGTACAACCCCTATACCGGCATGGCAACACAGGTCACAAATCCAAACGGAGGTGTCACGCAGCAAACATATGATTGGGGACTACGGCCACTGCGAACGACCCGCCCAGATGGACAGGTTGTGACGGCTAGTTACAACGATAGTGCTCGAACAGTGACAACAACTACACCTTTGGATAGTTCGCGTACCTTAATGTATGAATCATGGGCAAATCAACTTGGTATTAATTATCAAGTTGAAAGTCCAGTAAGTACAGTTCAGACCTTGTATGATCCTTTAGGCAGAGCTTACGATGTTAGCAATCCTTTCGCCAATGGAAGTTCTCCGTCGTATTGGACTAGCGCGAAATATGACGCACTCGGCCGAGCTTTGATTGTCACAACGGCAGATGGCGTGAGTTCGACTTATTCCTATTCCTCGAGTTCTAGCGCGTCGCTCCCTTACTCCGTGACCGCCACAGACGGCGCTGGTAAGCAGCGTCTGTCGGTGATCAATGGGCTTGGGCAAATAACTAGCCTCTACGAGCCCGACGTCACGCAACCATCCCTTCCGTTGACCGTACAAACATCCTATATATATACAGCACTTAACTCTCTTTTAAGCATCGCGCAAGGGGCGCAGACGAGAACCTTTGCCTATGATGGGTTAAACAGGCCGACCTCTGTCATTACCCCTGAGGGCGGGACCGTACAGTACAGTTATGACACATGCAGTGTGTCATCTGCGAACATTTGTTCCCGCACCGATGCGAGGGGGGTCGTAACGAACTATACCTATGACACACTGAACCGTCCTTACCAGGTTGTGTACAGCGTCGGCAGCACTGGCGTCCCGGCCACCCCGACTGTCACTTATGCTTACGGGACCACAGCAGCAAGCGTCAATAATGGTCATCTGATAGGAGTTTCGGATGGCTTGCATAGTGATTCTTATACCTATGATTTAATGGGTGATGTTTTGAGTGTGAATCAGAATCTTGAGGGCCAGGCCTATACCACTCAATACAAGCCCAACTATGCTGGACAGACGACTCAGCTAACTTACCCATCAGGGTTGTATCTGACGCTTGGCTACGCTAGCGATGGCACGCTCAATTCAATCAACAGTTCGGATGGGAAAGTCATTGCGTCCGGCCTGACGCACAATCCTGCCGGGCAGCTTACCAATTACACGATGGGGCTTGCCGGCGGCAATGTAAATGCAACTCTCGGATACTCGGCTCAAAATCTGCTGCTTCAATCAATTACCTACGCAAGTCAATCGAATACTCTTTTTGGACTTGGATATGGCTATACTCAGAATGGCGGGAATAACAGCCAAATCACATCGATTGTTGATTACGTTCAAACAGGACGATCAGCGACCTTCGGGTACGATGCTCTGAATAGGCTTACATCGTACTCAACAGCAGGGTCGTCAAGCTATCCTGCGAATTCGATGAGTTGGACCTACGATCGCTACGGAAATCGGTTAACGCAGGTACGAAATGGTAGCGTGCAGACGCTTACGCCAATGTCTACGTCAAATCGTCTTAGTGGTTTAGGGTATGATGCAAATGGAAATAATACAAATGATGGAACGTATTCACTGTTGTGGGATGGCGATAATCGGATGATTAGCTACGCCTCGGGTGGAGTGACTAATGAATACGACGGAAATAGTCTGCGCGTGCGGCGTACAGGTTTGTCAAGTGATGTAGTGTATGTCAATTCCAACGGTCAGCCGATAGCGGAGTACGCACCAGGAGCAGTCGGTGGTAATCCCAGCAGAGAGTACATCTATCTAGGCGGGCAGTTGCTTGCATCCAAGGCATCTGGAGCCTACACCTTCTACCTACGCGACCACCTTTCCATCCGCCAGGTTTTGGCTGATGCGAGTCCAAACTCCCCGGCTGAGCAAGGGCATCTGCCATTCGGCGAGAGCTGGTACGGAGGAAGTGGAGACAAATGGATATTTACCAGCTATGAACGCGATCCAGATGTTGGCGATGACTATGCGTCAGCGCGACGGTACCAATATAAGTACGGAAGGTTTAATTCACCTGACCCACTTGACGGAAATCTTTTTAATCCGCAGAGTTGGAATCGATATGCATATACTCAGAATGATCCGGCAGATTGGGTCGACCCAACTGGGCAGTATGCTAAAGGTCCCTCTTCATCTTGTACGCTACAAGGTTCTGGAGGGTGTGCACCAGGAAGCAGTAGCGATCCGACTTTCTCGTTTACGGGGAGCTCAGGAGGAATTAGCGGCTACCTAAATAATGATGCATTTATAACGTTTTTATCATCTATTACTTACTTTGGTGAGTATCGTTATCCCAGTGCAGATACTACAATATTGTCACAAGATGGATCTCCTCTACCCGACGACTCTGCTGCTACTTCACCTCAATATGGTTTCACAACTTATATTTATGGGGCCGATTATTCTTATTCCACTATTTGGATAGCAGCAAACGACACGGCGACTTCTTCGCCAAACAACCTAGTGTCCTCAAACTACATAGTGACTCCCACAGTAAATTACAAGCTCAATAAACTCTCGTGCGCGTTTATGTCTGCTGGAGTGAATGCAGGTCATAATATGCAAGCTGCAGGAAAAACAGCAGCGGGGCTAGGAGCTGGGGCAGGTGTTGTGGGTACCATTACTGGGGCGCCTTTATTCGGCTTCGGTGCAGTCTATGGAGCTGTTGGTACGGTCTATGGCTGGGCTGGCCAGGTGTACTCGGGCTTCTGGAATGGGATAAGGTATATGTCCACCTTCAACGGCCAGGGAGGATGCCAGCCCTATGGGTCTTGAGTATGGAGGACTCGTTAAGGAGAGACAATGAGTCGCGAGAATGTTACAGGAACAAGCATATCGGAGCGCGCGGAGTGGGGAACATTGTTATGGATTTGTTGCGGTGGCGGCTCGATAGCCATGCTTCGCTATGAGTATCTGTGGAGCCAGTTCGCGCTACACAGCCATGGGGCTGTTTCTTTCGGCGGGTGGGTTGGGACTGGTCTTTCAATTGCAGTGCCCTGGTGCTGGTGCATTACATGCTTGGGCGTGTTGAGAAATGCCGCCCGCAATGGCAAGGTCAGTCGGGACATGCACTCGCTTGTTTCACTGTTAGTTGTGGTGGCTCTCGTAACCACCTATGTGGTATTTGCTCCGGAGATCCACCGGCTAACGAGCATGGGTGCCCTGAGGTGACCAGGAAGGAGGGGCTGGCAGGCATATGCCCTGACCTGCCCCTATTATCGTACGGTGATCTTACAACTTAAACCACTGCCATTATGGGAGTTGGGAACAGGAAAACACCCACGTACGCAACGGCGCCAGAGTCACAGCCGAGTTGCTGCAATGAATCTGGTATACCAATACCATTCCTACCTCAAATATACCCCACTAGTCTTTTCAGCCAGGCGTTTCGGCACATAGGGTGATTGACGCGCAGCTTCGATCAAATCAGTTGGTCCGGTATAGGGCAGATGCTGCATATTTCGCT
The DNA here is from genome assembly GCA_903851035.1 of uncultured Acidobacteriota bacterium. Taxonomy (GTDB): domain Bacteria; phylum Acidobacteriota; class Terriglobia; order Terriglobales; family Acidobacteriaceae; genus TOLSYN. The sequence continues at coordinate 69,123 of CAINND010000079.1, forward strand.
CACGTATCTCTGCGCCCTCTGCAATCAATTTATTGATGTAGTAGCTGCCACCCTGGGCAGGGTCATACGGTTCAATCTTGCAGAAACCATTCTCCAACCATAGTTGTTCAGCAACCGATGCCAGTAGGCTGTTCTGCGGACAAGCCAGCAGGAAATGCCAATGGCGGCGCACAGCAGAATGGTGGAGCCCGGACCAGCGGTCCTCCAGTGCGGCATAAAACGATAGCTGACGAGGTTTGTACTGCATCGCGCGGCTGAGCTTAATAGCGTAGCGGTCAAGAGCACGATTAGCAGAATCAACGTTGACCATCGTGCGGAAAGTTCCCGTGCAATAAAGAGTCCAAGGATAGCCAGCAATGAAAGTTCCATAATGCTGTTGTATTGGACTGTAAGTCTTAAGCGCAGTGGTGCTGAGTGGAACAATTATCTGTGTAGTCATAAGAAACCTGAGGCCCTTCCAGCTCCCTAAGGGTCGCTGCTCGGGCATAGAAGGGATACAAGAGCACCGACGGGGTACCCAGATCGAGTGATTGTCACCGTGGGCAGTCCCAGCACCGATTCTCGATGGCTACTGGAATGATGCACACGGACGGCGTGTAGGTAGAACGCGCCTAAAATGTATTGAAAGGTTAATACAGAAGAGATGAAATAAGTACCTTTCTAGATAGTATCACATTTATATATAGTTCTCAAAGGATGTTCTTAGCGATGCTCGAAAATTGCCTGAATTGAGCATACTGGCCAAGATCATTCAACAGCCAGGTTCAATCCTCTGGGGGTGTAGAAATAATTTATGTATATGATTTATCAGATAGTTAGTGGATTGTAGCAACTTACGTGACACTCGGGCTTCGATGAGGCCGTAAAATAACCGCCATAGTATCCCTGCAGGCACGGTCAACAACTGCTTTTGCTTCAAGTCCCCCGCACGAGGGCAGAATCTCTGCCCACTAGCTCGCCACCCGGTATTACCAGACAGTCACTCCCTTGAATCGTTTCGAGGCCACCGGGGGTGATTCCAGGAATGCCTAATCCCCACAACTCAAAAGGAGCTACCACCATGGAAACCATGTTCAATGACGCTCGCAACGACAACCTCAACAGCACTCAGCAGTCAGTCGCTGAGCCTAACGAGTCCATCCATCATCAGCCTGAACAGGCAACCATTTGTCAGCGGGTCAAGGCTCGCACGGTGGAAGCCGTCAAGGACACCGCCAAGTCAGGCGTAGCCGTGGGCAGGATCGTCACCGTTGCCAGTGCCGCTGGAGTAGTCGGCGTGTCGAATGGCATTGCTTCCAGCGCCCGCGCCGTAGCCAACAAGTGCGATGGATGGTCAGCGAACTTGAAGGGTTGGATTCTCTCCAGATAGACAATCACCAAGCGGTACAGCATCACAACTGAATACAGGACAGAGGGCGGCCATTGAGCCGCCCTTTGTCGTTGTAGACAACCCTTCTCAGCACACCTCGACCTCCCAATCCCGCAATCGCGAAAGGAAGCACCATGAATATTTATGAGATCGTCACCGACCGCATCTTCAAGCAGCTCGAAGCTGGCACCGCACCATGGCACAAACCGTGGAGTGCACCCGGCCAGAGCGGACTACCACGCAACTTTGTCACTGGAAAGGAATATCGAGGTATCAACGTTTGGATACTCCTCAGCAGTGAATTCAGCAGCCCCTATTGGCTCACCTACAATCAGGCACGCCAGCTTGACGGTCATATCAAAAAGGGAGAACACGGCACGCCTGTAGTGTTCTGGAAGTTCGGCACACGCGAGGTGCAGGACGGTGAGGACACCATACAGAAATCGTCGGTACTGGTTCGCTACTACACGGTTTTCAACGTAGATCAATGCGAGAGACTACGCATTGCACCAGCCAACACAAGCGAACCGACCAGGACGATAGACCCCATCGCCGAGTGCGAATACCTTGTTGCTTCATGGGGAGGCAAGCCCGACATCAACCACGGTGGCAATCGTGCTAGCTACAGCAAAGCCATTGACCAGGTTCGGATGCCCAACCGCAACAGCTTCGAGAGCTCCGAGCACTACTATGGGACGCTCTTCCATGAGCTGACGCATAGCACAGGCCATCCTAAGCGCCTCAACCGTCAGACGCTCACCGACTTCGAGTTCTTCGGCGATGACAATTACAGCCGAGAAGAATTGGTAGCTGAGATGGGAGCAGCGTTCCTGTGCGGCTTCACCGGCATTGAGAATCGCATCATCGACAACAGCGCAGCGTACTTGGCGAGTTGGCTGAAGGTACTCAAAGAGGATCATCGCATGGTGCTCATCGCAGCCAGCCAAGCGCAGAAGGCCGCGGATATGATCCTCGGCAACCCAATATCCAAGACATCCGACGAAGGCAGTCCCGCCTAAACTCCCTGCCTTCATTCAAGGATGAGTTGAGCTAGATAATCAGCTCCTCGTCCTGTCGAACGATATCGCGGGCGAGCAGAGTAGCAATCGCCCGTGCTGACCAGGAATGCCAATTCCTGCTCAAATTCCCCCACACCGAGAAGGGGGTCAGGGTAAAAGCTCGTACCGCATACATCACAGCATAGGCATTAAGTCCCCACACTGCCCACCTCACGAACCCCAAGGCTAAATACCCGCTATGAATGCTGGCACTCAAGAACGCGCCAGCATTCAGGGCCTGATTCTTAGGACGCGCCTCCGCAAGTAAAGGGGCATGCTGGCTTCGCCACTCGCTTCTCTCGCCCTTGACTTGCTCCAGCGCTCAGGCACGAAGTCCCATGCCATCGCTATGCGATCAAAATGAACTATGGCAACAGCCGACGAAAACTAGCAGTGCATTTGAGTGAAAAATGGCTGTAAATCTACTCAACTGCCATATCAAGGAAGAGGCGAACGCTGCTAAGTTACTGTTAATACGCAACATGCCAGTAGCCCTACCCGTCAGAATACCCGTATATGGTGATACGGAGACTGAATAAAAAGCATGGTTGAAAATTATGATTGAAAGTCTTCAGCGATTACTTGGGATCATGCGATGAGAGGATCAAGGGACCAGCCGCTGATAGTCTCAGGACCTTCCAGAAAGAGAATCCAAGAGGAAGAACTCAGCAGTGTTATTGAAAGAAGCCTGGATATAGCTCTGAAAAATTAGCGCGAAATTACCAAGAAAGAGTTTGACGCAGAAAAGCGATAGGACGTAATCTCAAAATCGAAGAGTGGGCCGTGATCACACCAGCCCCGAGCAGTCTTCCACCCGAGCGGGACAGTATTCGACTCTGGGAAGTGCGCCGTAGCTTCCCAAGCTACGCTTCGTAAAAGGGGTAGCTCAAATTCCTCATTGAGCACGCCCGCCACCGCTGGAATGCGGCAGGGAACGGGATAGAGGTCACTGGTCATCATTGTGATGACTTTGACCCCCACACGCCCGTTGCCAGTTCCCCTCAAAACTGACACGGCCCCTAAGTGACCGCGCGTGATTGCGTGGCCACAGGAGTATAAAGACATGGCTACGAATTATGGCTATATCAAGGCACAGCTGCCGAAGCTGAAGCCCCTCACCGAAGCACAGAAGGCCAAGCTGAAGACCAAGAAGAAGAGCGATCCTATGCTCGATGCGCTTTATGCCCAGCTCACCGACAACGTTGGCGAACTCTACCCCATCACGGTCGATGGTGATGCAAAGAAGGTCATCGGCAACTTCCGCAATGCGCTCCTCACTCGGAACAATGCCGCCGGGAAGAAGTTCACCGTAACGGTGCGGCCTGATCCTGAGAACGACCAGGTTGTCGTCGTCGGTCTCGAAGCGAGGAAGTAGCTGAGCTTGGGGCACCATCTGAAGAAGGTGGTGCCCGCCTTTGTCTGGTGCGATATGGAACACGAACGGTTTGTTGACGCAGACGTAATCGCAGAATTCCTGTGTAGCAGCCGCCGAAGGGTATTGACTATGGCTAGGGCTGGCATCATCCCTGGCAGAGCAATCTCCGGAAACAAGCGGCGAACATGGCGTTTTCTGTTGTCTGAGGTAGCTGGTCATATGGCTAGCGCCCAAGGCACGAACAATCTTGGCAGCCCCAGCCGAGGTCACGCCGAGGAGAACGAGGCATGACAGGTTGGATAAGCAAGAAGAATGGACGCTTCATGTTTAGGTACCTGACAATCCGCAACAGCGACGGTAAAAAGGTCGAGCAGATGAAAACCATTGGCAAGATTGCCGACCTGAAGACCGAGAAGAACGCTTGGAAAGAAGCGGAGCGTCTGGGCCTGACGAAGTTGTCTGAAACTCCCACAGCAGCACAGCTCACGTTTGAAGCTCTGGCTAAGCACTTCATCAAGCATGAACTCGACAAGAGCGAAGGCATGATTGGACGCAAGGCCGAAGAGACTTCCATTCGTGATAAGCATCTACTCAACAAGTATGGCATTCAGCGCTGGGGAAACACCTTGGCGCTGGATATCAAACCTCTGGAACTGGAAGCGTGGTTCGAGAGCCTGAGCAAATCCCTCAAGTGGACCTCCATCGTGAAGATTCGCTCTGTAATGAATCAGGCGTTCAACCATGGATACCGTCATGGATTGATGGGCGGTGGAAAAGACAGTAATCCGGTCAGGCTAAGTCGGTGCCCTGTGTCCACTACCTATGAAGCAGTGGTGGTCAGCCCTGAGCAGATGATTCTCATGCTCAACGAGCTGGACAACAATGAGACGCAGTTTGAATGGACTTTGGCACTAGTCCATGCCGCCACTGGTATGCGGCCTGAAGAAGTGTTCGGGCTGAAGTGGTCAGACGTGGATTGGGTCAAGGGACAAATCAACATCAATCGTGCTTGGTCCAAGGGCAAGGAAACGACTGGCAAGAACGAAGGCAGCATGACTCAGGTGGTCATGAGTCCTGTTCTGGCAGATGCCTTGACCCGATGGCAGGGACTGACACTATATGGCAAGCCTACCGACTGGATGTTTGCTAGCTATCGGGAGGAGGGCAAGATACCAAGGTCAGCATCCACCTGTGGCAAGAAGTATCTGCGTCCTGCTGCGGTGAAGGCTGGAGTCATCCCTGAAGGATACAAGGGAAGATTTGGCTGGCACAACATGCGCCACAGCTTGGCTACATTCCTTGCTGGTGAGGTCGATTCAAGCCTGACGATGAAGATGCTCCGCCACAAGAAGCTGAGCACGACACTGGAGCTTTACACCCATTCTGTGGCCACAAAGCACAGTGAGGCACAGCAGAAGTACCTGAATGCCATTGGGTTAAAGGTGCTAACGGGTAAATCAACGGGTAGTGAGGAACAAAAGCAAAGGGCCTAGCATTGGCTAAGCCCTTAAGAATCTTTGGTGGACCTGGTCGGGTTCGAACCGACGACCTCTTCCATGCCATGGAAGCGCGCTCCCAACTGCGCCACAGGCCCTCTCGGGTGGGTGCCGCGATTGCTCGCGACCTTTTTATTCTCAATGAGCGGGGAGGGAAAGTCAAATCGCCTCCTGTGGGTAACTCGGTGTGCCGTATACTGCTTGCACCATGAGCCAACTGCAAGCTGAGATCGAGCGGCTGTTCGCACTCGGAATGGATGCCCGGAACCAGCCGGGCGCGATGGATACCTTTATTGCCTTTCGTCAGGCGCTGAGCCGCGGCGAGTTGCGAGCGGCGGAAAAGCGCGATGGCCGATGGCAGGCCAACGCCTGGGTCAAGCAGGGAATCCTGCTGGGTTTTCGATTGGGCGTGAACGAAGAGACGCGCGCCTGCGACACCTTCACCTTTGTGGACAAGAACACCTTTCCGGTGCAGCCGTTCACGGCCGCCAACGGCGTGCGCATCGTTCCCGGAGGAAGCACGGTGCGCGAGGGAGCTTATCTTGCGCCGGGCGTCATCTGCATGCCTCCCATGTATGTGAACGTGGGCGCCTACGTGGACGAGGGAACGATGGTAGATTCCCACGCACTGGTGGGTAGCTGCGCGCAGATTGGCAAGCGCGTGCATCTGAGCGCGGCCAGTCAGGTGGGCGGCGTGCTGGAGCCGGTAAATGCTACTCCCGTGGTGATTGAAGACGACGTGCTGGTCGGCGGCAACTGCGGCATCTATGAAGGCACGCAGGTGCTGCTGCGGGCGGTGCTGGGTTCGGGAGTGATATTGACGCGCTCGACGCCGCTGTTTGACACCGTGCGGGGTGAGATTTTGCGCGCGACGGAGGACGCGCCGCTGACCGTGCCCGAGGGCGCGGTGGTGGTTGCGGGCGCCAGGGCCATCACCAAGGGCAAGGCCGCCGAGTGGGGACTGAGCGTGTACACGCCGGTCATCATCAAGTATCGCGACGACAAGACCGACAAGGGCGTGGAGCTGGAAGACCTGCTGCGCTAGCCGTTTGCTGGGCGCCAAAGCGGAGAGCCAATGGCCGAACAAACTACAAAACAGATGACGATGCGGACGGCGCTGATGCTGGCATTGGCGCTATTTGCGCTGGCGGCCGTGGTGTGGGCGTTGCAGTTCTACGCGCATGTTACGGATGTGGGGCCATGGTCGCTGCGGCTGACCATGCTTGGCCTGTGGCTGCGCTGGGCGGGGCTGGCGGCACTGGTGGCGTATGCCTTGGCGCGGCGCTCGCTGACCACTTGGATATTCGTCTGCATGGCGATTGGCGGCGAGCTGGGCTACGACGCTCCGCACTTTGCGCTGCAGTTGAGGGTGGTCAGTCAGATTTTCCTGCGCCTTATTAAGACCATCATTGCGCCCTTGCTGTTTGCCACGCTGGTCAGCGGCATTGCCGGGCACGCCAACCTGAAGCAGGTGGGGCGCATGGGGTGGAAGGCCATCCTGTACTTTGAGGTGCTGACCACCATTGCGCTGGCCATCGGACTGGGCGCGATTCATCTGTCACGCGCAGGGGTGGGGATACATCTTGCGGCCGGGGCCGGTGAGGCGCTGCCCACGCAGCGGCTGACCCTGGTGGAGACCCTGCTGCACATCTTTCCGGAGAACATTGCCAAGAGCGTGGCCGAGGGACAGGTGCTGCAGGTGGTGGTGTTCGCCGTGCTGTTTGGGCTGGCGCTGGCCATGGTGAAGGAAGAGCGGCGGCGTCCGATGCTGGCCCTGGTCGAATCGCTGGCCGAGGTGATGTTCAAGTTCACCAAAATTGTCATGTACTTTGCGCCGCTGGGCGCTGGCGCTGCGCTGGCTTACACGGTGGCCAGCACAGGGCTGGGAGTGCTGGTAAACCTGGCGCGGCTATTGGTGACCTTGTACGCGGCGCTGGCGGTGTTCATCTTCTGCGTGCTGCTGCCAGTGGCGTGGTTGGCGGGGGTTCCGCTGCGGCGATTCATCAAGGCCGCTGCCGAGCCGGTGACACTGGCCTTTGCCACCAGTAGCAGCGAGGCCGCGCTGCCGGTGGCGATGGAGCGCATGGAGGAGATGGGCGTGGCGCGCCAGGTGGTGGCCTTCGTCATGCCGACGGGTTACAGCTTTAATCTGGATGGCAGCACGCTGTACCTTTCGCTGACGGCGATTTTTGTGGCGCAGGCCGCGGGCGTGCAACTGGGGCTGGGGCGCGAACTGCTGCTGATGCTGACGCTGATGTTGACGAGCAAGGGTGTGGCCGGCGTGTCGCGCGCATCGCTAGTGATTTTGCTGGGAACGGTGGGTAGCTTTGGACTGCCCGTGGAGCCGGTCTTTTTGCTGCTTGGCGTGGACCAGTTGATGGACATGGGGCGCACGGCGGTAAACGTGCTGGGCAACTGCCTGGCCACGGTAGTGGTGGCGCGCTGGGAGGGTGAACTGCGCGAAGAGTCCTCGCCCGTGTGATTTTCCTCCGCAACTTTTTCGGGGGAACCGGGTCTATACCGGCAACTCCCGCCGCGTTTTGATTGCAATGCGCGGCAAGGAACGACGACCCACCGGCTGGGCAGGCCGGTGGGTTTTTTGTGTGCTGAATCTACGAAATCCTACTGCAATTTCTCGTGGATCGAGGTGCGGTCGCTGATGTAGGCGTCAATGGCGCGGGCGAGCGATCCCTGGGCCTTGAGGATGTACTCGACGGCGTCACGCACGGCACCTTCTCCGCCGCGATGGTCGGTGATAACGTGGGCTTCGTCCTTCACGTCCTCGCGGGCGTTGGCCACGGCAAAGGCCAGGCCGCAGGCGCGCATGGCGGGCAGGTCAATGATGTCGTCGCCGACAAAGGCCACCTCTTCGGCTTTCAGCCCGGTCTTCTGTAGAATGTCCCGAAAGGCCTGCAGCTTGTTGGCCGAGCCCTGATAGACGTATTCGATCTTCAGGTCGCGGGCGCGCAGGTGTACGGTCTCAGAGATGCGCTTGGTAATGATGCCGAACTGAAGACCGCCCAGGCGGCCGAGTGAAAAGGCTGTGCCATCGTGTGCGTGGAAGGCTTTGACCTCGACGGCCTCGCCGGGAATGCCGTATCCGCCCTGCTCCAGTTTGGCCTCGGTGCCGGGCGGCAGTTTGGCTCCGGGGAGAGGGACGAAGTAGAGCTTTCCGTCGGTCATCACGCCATCTACATCGAGTAACAGGAGCTTGATTTTCTTTGCGCGGACTTTGGACATATCGGGATTGTAGCACCGGCCACTGCGGGCTTTGGTGCGCACAGAGAGCCCCATGGTGGGTGACCCTTGGGGCGCTGCTGACAGTGTTTTGCTGCGCATCAATGGCTGCTGCGATGCCGGTTCCGGCGCAGAATACAACGGCTGCGGCAAGGGCTGCTCGGGCCAGGGCCGCGGCCGCCGCTCGGCGTGGCCCCGTGGTGGGGCGGGCGCAGATGGAACTGGCGCAGAAGATGGCGCGCAACGCCCACGAGATGTCCCTTACGCTGCCGCTGCCACAGCGCGTTGCGCTGCTGACCCGCCTGTTGTACACCATGCGCGGCGAGGTGATGGCCACGGAGAAAAAGCAGTGGGCGCAGGAGCTGTTCACGGTGGCGCAGCAACTGCCGCAGCAGGCATCCAGCGAGGTGGAGGCGCGTAATACGGCGCTGGCCACGGCCGCGGCGCGCCTGGCTGTCTATGACGCTGACCGCGCGTTGGAACTGCTGGACGGACTGTCCGCCGAAGAGGGGCCGCACGGCGTGAAGCCCGACGCGCGCACCATGGCGGCACGGCTGGTCTTTGCGGGATATATGCAGCGCCATCCCGGCGGCACTGCAACATTGATGGAACACGCGCGACACTGGAGCATGGCGGGCAGCTATCCTTTTGCGGCCAGCGCCGCCATCCTGGCGCGCCTGCGCGGCGAAGATGATGCCAGCGAGCAGTTCTTCCGCCAGGTTTTGAGCATTTTTTCCAAGAGCGACGAAGGGTTGTATGGGACCAGCGAGTTTGCCGGGCTGTTGCAGCAGGCGGTCTCCATGGAAGCCATTTTGGCCGATACGGCGGAAGAAGCTGGACGCGCGATTGGCGTGCAGTTGAGCCATCATGTTGCGGCCGAACGGAGTGTGCTGACCGAGGCGCAGGAGGCAATGGTGCTAACAACATTGAACAACCTTCGCGTTTCCGCCCCCAAAGCCTACGAGCAGCTACGGCTCACGTCGCCCGTGCTGGCCGGATTGCGCGCGCCGCATGGGATGCCAGCACCGCCTCCTGTGATTGATGCCGAGTTGGAGACGGCATTCCATGGATTGGGAGAGACCATCCACCTGCATCGCGGACCACAGGCCACGCAGGAGGCAGTGGCATCGGCCATCAAACTAATCAACGCGCGTTACGGCAAGGGCGCCTGTGACGAATGCATGATTCCGGACGCGCAGTCGGCGGCATTGGTTTCACTGGCTGCCTACGCCATGCCCACGGCCATTGCCGGGCAGATCAACGCCATCCGCGACCCATACTGGCGAGCTTACTTTTTGGCCATTGCCGCGCAGCAGGTGGGGCAACCCACTCGCGTGGCCGACCCGGCGGCGCGCAAGCTGCCGGAAAAGGAAGAGCCGGAACCGGAATAATCAACCTTCAACCAATGCGCGGGCTGGCACGGTCAGGTGCGTGCGATACCATGTTGTGAATGACCGTGGGGCGCGATTTCCGCTGTGCCTGCTGTTGGGCATCAGGCGCATCAAGCCGGGCGATCATTTTTTCTGGGTAACTTGGGAGGCCTGACGTTGAGGCGAATATTGTTAGTGCCACCGCCGTTGCTGCAAGTGAGTCAGCATGCCACCGGAGGCGTGCCGCAGATGCTGTGGGCGCTGGCCAGCCTGCTGGTGGAGCGCGGCTCAAAGGTGGATGTCGCCGTCAGCGTGGGCACGACCCTGGCGAAGCCTGAAGACGAACTGACCGCCGAAGACCGTGCCGTGTTGCAGGCGGCGGAAAAAGAGCAGGCCGGGCGCGTAATTGCCGCCTGCGTGGGCGGCAACTACCACACGGTGCTCGACCAGAGTGGGCACCTCTTTCAGCATGGCGTTCAGATTCCCTGCCAGGTGCTGGCTACGCTCTTCCGTCCGCGCATTCACTACCCGGATTTTGCCTTCCGCAATCCGGCACCCAACGTTTTCTACACCTGCACCAGCGAGCGACTGCGCAGCGAGTTTGGCACCATGCCGCATCTGCTGACCACGGTGCACAATGGGATTGATCTGAAGCGCTATCCTGCCGCGGCCCGGCGCGCCGATTATGTGATGTGGATGGGGCCGGTGATGCCGGAGACGGCTCCGCACCTGGTGGTGCAGGCGGCGCGCGCCGCGGGACAGACCATCCTGCTGGCCGCCGACACCGCGCAGATTGATCGCTACCGCGCCTACTACGAGGAGCAGGTGCGGCCGCTGATTGATCACGACAAGGTACGCTGGGCGCAGTTGGAGAACTTTGAACACAAGACGCAGTTGCTGCGCGAGGCACGAGCCGTGCTGCTGGCCCCGCAGAATGAACTGGTGAGCGCGCAACCGGCGCTGGAGGCACTGGCCTGCGGAACGCCGGTGGTCAGCTTTGACGCGGGCGACATTCGCGAAATAGTGGTGGAAGGCACGGGCTTTGTGGTGAACAGCGTGGAGGAGATGACGCGCGCCATCGTGGGACTGCGCAACCTGCGCTCACTGGATTGCCGCCGACAGGTGGAGGAGAACTTCTCCATGCGCTCCATGGCCGATGGCTACGAGGCATTGCTGCAGGATCTGGACGAGCAGCGCCGCTGGGCAATGCGCCGGGAATAGGCGCCCAACTTATACGCAAAGCAAAGCGCCTGCCAACACGGCAGGCGCTGCTGAATAGGGAGAAAGTTATTTGATCACGCCGGCGTCGCGGGCCACGGTCTCCAACTTGGCGCGCAGCGCGGGCTGCATGCGGCACAGCGGCAGGCGATAGTTCTCCTCGATGCGGCCCATCATGGCCAGCGCGGCCTTTACCGGCAGGGGATTGCTCTCGATAAAGAGCGCCTGCATCAGCGGCAGGTAATGATGGAAGAGCTTGCGGGCCTTCGTCCAGTCGTTGTCGAGCGCGGCGCGCGTCATTTCCGCCATCTCTTTCGGAAAAACGTTTGATGCGACGCTTATGACGCCGACGCCACCGGCGCTGATGGCGGCCAGGGTTAGCGCGTCATCACCACTCAGCAGGGTGAACTCCGGCAGCATGCCACAAATCTTGGCGATCTGCGTGGTCATGCCACTGGCTTCCTTGACGGCATAGATGTTGGGCAACTTGGCCAGGCGCGCCAGGGTCTCGGGCTCCAGGTTGACGCCGGTGCGGCCGGGCACGTTGTAGACCACGATGGGCTTGGTGACGGCCTCGGCAATGGCCTTGAAGTGCAGGTACTGGCCCTCCTGCGTGGGCTTGTTGTAGTAAGGCGAGGCGGAGAGGATGGCGTCCACGCCCTTGATGTTGGAGACCTCGACGGCCTTGCGCACGGCCTCTGCCGTGGCGTTGCTGGTAGCACCGGCGACGATGGGCACGCGGCCGGCGACGACCTCGATGGTCGTCTCGATGACCAGCCGCCACTCCTCATGCGAGAGCGTCGGCGTTTCGCCGGTTGTGCCGCAGGGCACCAGGAAGTCGATGCCGGACTCCACCTGCCATGCCACCAGGTTGCGCAGGGACTTCACGTCCACAGCGCCATCGGCCAGGAACGGTGTGACGATAGCCGTTCCGCATCCACGAAGCTTCACCATATAGGCCTAACCCTTCAACTGCGAGAAGATTTCCTGAAACTCGTAAAAGCCCTTGCGCCCTTTTAGCCACTCGGCGGCCCGCACCGCGCCCTGGGCAAAGCCGCTGCGGTTGTGAGCCATGTGCGTCAGGGTAATCGTATCGGCCCCGGAGAGCAACTCCACGGTGTGGGTGCCCACCACTTCGCCCTCGCGGATGCTCTCGATGGGCGGCTTCTGCCCGCCGGCCTGCTCAAAGACGCGACCGATGCTGACCGCAGTGCCGGAGGGCGCATCGAGCTTGTGAACGTGATGCGTCTCCGTGATGCGCGCCTCGTAGCCATAATGCAGGGCCTTGGCGCTTTCACGAAGAATGGCGAAGAAGAGGTTGACGCCGATGGAGAAGTTCGACGCCCACAGGAAGCCCGTTCCGGCACGCTCCACCATGTTGCGCACGTGCGGCATCTCACTGTACCAGCCCGTGGTGCCCACCACCATGTTGGCTCCGGCGCGCACGGTGGCCTCAATGTTGGCCATCACCGCTTCGGGTGTAGTGAAATCGATCACGACATCCACGCCCGCCAGCCGCTGTTTAGTCAGGGCCGTGCCGCGCGGGTTCTCCTGCACCTCGATGATCTCCACCTGATGGCCGCGCGCGGCGGCAGTCTCCTTGACCAGGGAACCGGTTTTGCCCGCACCCAGCAGTACGATCTTCATGGCCTCTCCCTGGCGCCCGTTTGGCGGCCGCCTGCGGTTAGTCGAATACTTCCGGGTCCACTTCGGTGAAGAACGCGCGATGCAGACGGCGGATCGCCTCCGGCACGTCGTCCTCGTCGATGACAAATGTGATATTGATCTCACTGGCGCCCTGGGAAATCATGCGCACGTTGATCTCGCCGAGTGCGGTGAAGACGCGGGCCGCGATCTGCGGCGTCTCTCGAATGTTTTCTCCCACCAGGCAGACGATGGCGTTGCGCCCGGCGTATTTTACGTCGGCAATCTTTTCCAGGTCGGCGGCAATGGCCGGAATCGCCTCGTTGGAATCCACGGTGAGCGAGACGCTGACCTCGCTGGTGCTGACCACGTCAATCGAGCAGTGATGCTTGTCAAAGACGTCGAAGATGGCCTTCAGGAATCCGTGCGCGCCCAGCATGCGGGCGGCGACAACGTCCACGATGGTGATGCGCTTTTTTGCCGCGATGGCCTTGAAGGTGCTCTTGGAGCGCGGCGCGCGCGCCACAATCAACGTACCTTCGTTTGAAGGGTTCAGCGAGTTCAAGACGAGCACGGGAATGTTCTTTTGCACCGCCGGCAGCACGGTGGCAGGGTGCAGCACCTTGGCGCCAAAGTAGGCGAGCTCGGCGGCTTCCTCAAAGCTGATGACGCGAATGCGGCGCGCCTCAGGACAGATGCGCGGATCGGTGGTCATCATGCCGTCCACGTCAGTCCAAATCTCGATGGCTTCGGCGTCCAGTCCGCTGCCCATGAGCGCGGCGGAAAAGTCCGAGCCGCCACGGCCGATGGTGGTCTGCACGCCGTCATGCGTGGCACCGATGAAGCCGCCCATCACCGGAACCTTGCCGTCTTCCAGCAGCGGACGGACTAAGTTCTTGGCGCGGTGCTCAATCTCGTCATCCAGCGGAATGGCCCGGCCGTGCTGCGCGTCGGTGATCATCACGGTGCGCGCGTCTACCAGAATGGCGGGGATGCCGCGCGCCTTGTAGGCTTCGGTGACGACGCGGCTGTTCAGCCGCTCACCGTAGCTGACGACGTAATCCGAGCTGCGCGGCGAAAGCTCGCCGACGGCGACGATGCCCTTGAGCAACTCGTCGAGCATGTCGAATTCGCGGTCGAGTTCCGCGCCAAGCACGGCGTATTGCTCCGGCGTGACCAGCTCTTTCGCGGTCTTGTGGTGACGCTCGCGCAGGCCGCGCGCCAACTCGAGAGCCTGTTCGCGCTTGCCCTCGCCGGCGGCTTTGCCAGCGGCGAGCAATGCGTCGGTCACCTTGCTCATGGCGGAGACCACGACGGCCGGACGACGGCTCAAGCGCCCGCGCACAATCTGCGCCGTGCGATCTATGGCCGCCGCGTCCATCACCGAGGTACCGCCAAACTTCATTACGATCATCAGAAGAACCTTTATTCGGAATCGTAGAGATGTTGTAGAAACGCGTCGAAGGATTCACCCATCGGCCACGCAACTTTCCATTCCATCCCTATGAAGGGTACTTGAACAACTGGCCAGTTAGCCGCCCTGGTATCAAACCCGTAAGCCTCACCACCGCCATCGGAAGCAAAGACTAGTAAGCCTGGTGCTTGTTTTTCGACCTCATACGCCCTGTTCTTTGCAGCGAGCTCTTCGACTGGCCAAAAGGCGACGTACGAGGACTCACCGATAAATCCTTCTCCACCGTTGTTCAGCTTTAAGAAATTTCTGTAAGCAATCGGCAACTTTATTCCCAGTTTCTTCTCCACATCAAGAAGCGCCGACTCGGTTGCTTCCATTCGGTGTTCTAACGCGTTCAAGTACTGGTCTATGTTGGCCAATTGGTTCTTACTCCAGATACCCTTTGGCCTTCAGCAACTCTGCGTTCAGCAGCGCCGCGCCGGCGGCTCCGCGAATGGTGTTGTGCGAGAGCATGGTGAACTTCCAATCCAGCAGTGAGCAGGGACGCAGGCGGCCGCAGCTTACGGTCATGCCGTGTCCGCGCTCCAGGTCCAGCCGAGGCTGCGGACGGTCCACGCGCTCGTCGTAAAAGATGGGCTCGGCGGGCGAGAAGGGCAGCTTGAGATCGGCGACCATGCCGCGGTACTCGCGCCAAGCCTTGATGATCTTCTCCGCCGTGGCTTTCTTCTTGAACTTGATGCTGATGCTCTCGGTGTGACCGTCTTCCACGGCGACGCGGTTGCAGTGCGCGCTGATACCAAAGCTGGCGGGGACGATTTGGCCGCCCTTGAGTTTGCCGAGCAGCTTGCCGGCTTCCTCTTCCATCTTCTCTTCTTCGTTCTTGATGAAGGGAACGACGTTGCCGAGGATGTCCAGGCTGGCCACGCCCGGGTAGCCCGCGCCGCTGACGGCCTGCATGGTGACGGCGAAGACCGACTCGATGCCGAAGGCCTTGTCGAGCGGGGCTAGGGCCAGGGCCAGCCCCATGACGCTGCAATTGGAGTTGGTGACCATGAAGCCGCCACTCTGTTTGCGCCACGATTGCTGCTCGATGAGCTTGATGTGATCGGCGTTGATCTCAGGAATAACGAGCGGCACCTGCGGGTGCATGCGGAAGGCCGAGGAGTTGCTGATGACGGCCGCTCCCGCGCTGGCAAAGGCCGGTTCCATCTCGCGGGCAATGTCACTGTCGAGGGCGGCAAAGATGACTTTCGGGGCACCGGCTGGCTCGGCTGCGCTGAGCTTCATTTTGGCGATACGCGGCGGGATCGCGGTCTTCATCTTCCACTTGGCGGCTTCGGCGTAAGTCTTGCCATAGCTGCGCTCGCTGGCCGCAACCCACGCAACCTCAAACCACGGGTGCCGCTCCAATAGTTGGATGAATCGCTGACCCACCATGCCGGTGGCGCCCAGAATGCCCACGGGAATCTTCGTGCTCTTTGCCATCAGGAACGTCTCTTTCTTTGCTGCCGCGCCGTGCCTCAAGAGCAACGCCGCAACTTGCTGGTGATTCACTTCTTATATCATTCGCCGCAGGGCGATTACTCTTCAGCGGGAGCTTTTTGTACGTCCACCACCCATGCAACGGCCAGGGCGCAGGGCAAGACGTCCGGCTCCTTCTCCACCACATTGGCGGAAGGCGACCAGTAGATATTGAGGCGAACGCGGCTGAACGGACGGTAGGGAGCCAGGGCCTTCTTCGCATCCGGCAGCACAAAGTAGAAGAGCTCACCATGCGAGGGCGCTATCTCCATCAGCGGGCCTGCATCTTCGGCGGCGGTGCTCACGATGTGCTGATCTTCTGCCTTCAGCAGATGCACTGGACCACCTTCGGCGCGCAACTTCCAGCCACGCTTTTCCAGTATCTCCACCCGCCAGCCGAACTCCGGCTGCTTTGGCAATTTGATCGCACGGTCAGAGTTATTCGTCACCTGCATCACGAATTCACGCGCGGGCGGCGCGACCGTGCGGCTGGAGGGAACAATGTTGGCCGTTGTCAGTTGGCAGACGGCACTGACGCGGCGTGCGGCGCTACGCGCATTGGCCTGCGCAAGGTGATTCGCAGGCCCATTCGCCCCCCCCTGTGCACCAAGGGGCAACGCGCACAGCAGGATGGACGACAACAGCAGGGAAGTCTTCATTCTCAGTATTTTACCGGAATCGGGGCCACAGGGGAGCACTTGCTGCCCGCGCCGGGCATCCTTTATGGTGACTAGGTCAACTCCTGTCACTTCCCGGGAAGCGAGTCTCGATCGAAATGAGCGCCACCGCCAACGCCATCCGTCCTGCCAGCCGCGTGCTGGTTGTGCTGTTGCTGGTCCTGTTTGTGGCGCAGTGTGCGTGGTTCATCGGCACGCAGTCGTTTACCAACGACGAGCCGGAGCACATTGTGGCCGGCCTGGAGGCCTGGCGCTACGGCGAATTCAAGCAGTGGCATGACCAGCCACCGCTGGCACGACTGCTGTTTGCGCTGCCGCTGCTGAGTTCGCACTGGAGTTACCGCTACACGGAGGTGCAGGTGCGCCCGGTGACGCCGGATGCCAGCACATGGCTGTGGCGCACGCGCCCGGTCTGCGTGCTCTTCGGCATTGCTCTGCTGCTGCTGTTGTGGGATACGGCGCGGCGGCTTTTCTCTGAGACGACGGCCAATTATGTACTGGCCTTCGGCGTGCTGTCGCCCGACCTGATTGCCCACTATTCGCTGGCCAACATTGACGGACTGGGCTGCCTTTGCGTCTTTGCCGTTGCGCTGCAGTGGATGCGCTACTGGCGCACGCCCACTCGCGGACATGCCGTGCTGCTGGGCGTACTGGTGGGTTGCCTGCTGCTGGCCAAGTTCAATAGTCCTCCGCTGGTGGCGCTGCTGCTGGCGCTGGTGCTTATGGCCGGGCCGGAGGGAGTCCGCTGGCATCCCCGGGAATGGCGGTTTCGGCGCGCAGGAGCCGTTCTGCTGGTGGCATGCCTGGCGGTGTGGGCCGGATACTTCTTCCATGTCTCCCGGGTGACGTTTGCCGATGAAAAGGTGAGCCTTTTCTTTGCGGGATACACCAAGCTTTTGCAGTATGAGATGCCGACCTTGAAGACGCCGATCACGATCTTCATCCCCGCCTGCGAGTGGCTGACCGGGCTGGGAATGGTGGTGGCGCACAACATGGAAGGTCATCGCAGCTTCTTCCTGGGGCAATATTCCACCACCGGGTGGAAGCTATACTTCCCGGTGGCGATGCTGCTGAAGTGGCCGCTGATCATCCTGCTGATGGGTGTGGCCGGCACGGTGCGAATCATTCGGCGCTGCGATGCCACGTCACGGGACCTGCTGCTACTGAGCCTCTTCCCGGCCGTCTATTTGCTCTTCGCGCTGAACGCGCACATCAACATCGGTGTGCGACATGTGTTGCCGCTGTATCCGTTCCTGCTTCTCTATGTGGGTGCGTTTATCGAGTGGGTACGGAACTCGCGCCTGGGTTGGGGACGCCCTGCGGCGGTTTTGCTCCTGCTGCTGGGGTTGCAGGCGGTGGACATAGCGCGCTACGCGCCGGACTACCTCTCCTACTTCACGGTTCTGGTGCGGCCAACCGAGACATGGAAGCTGCTCAGCATCAGCAATACCGACTGGGGACAGGGGCTGGTTGCGCTACGTCACTTTCAGGACGAGCACCCGTCGGAGCCCATTCACCTTGCCTACGTCGGCGAGGTGGATCCGGCGTTCTACGGCATCAGCTACACACAGTTGGGAGAGCAGGATCACCCCACGGGTCTGGTCGTGGTCAGCGCCACGCATCTTTCCGGAGAGCTGCTGAAGGATCACCACGCCTACCGCTGGCTGCTGCAATATCCCCTGAAGACCGTGCTCGATCACTCGCTGTACGTCTTTGAGGTGCCGCCGAACGCCGTGGCGCCGGGAGTGGCTGTGGCCTCCACCGGGGCGGCGGTGGTTGCGCCGCCGACTGTACTGCCAAAGTCCACAGCCCCGCTCTGCGATGCCCACATGCCGCTCTGCCATCTCGATAATCCCGAGGCCGACCATGGCGATGGCTGGAGGGTTGAATACGCATGGCCATGATGCTGGTGGCGGACGTTCCCTTGTATTAGTCGATCCGGCAGACCGCCAGTTTTCCGTTGTGATAGGGGCAGGGCAACGCAATAGGATTTTCCACGATGGCCCAGTCCACGCCGAATTGTGCTTTCAGGGTGCGCAGATCCTGGGCCGTAACGTGCTGCCAACCGCCGCGTACCGCCTTTTGCGCCGCTACCTCGCGCTGCCAGCGCTCGGCCAAAACGGGAGAAGTCAGCACCATGCCGGAATCCTTGAACTGGTCGGCCAACGCGCTGCGCTGGGCAATGGCGCGGAAGCCCTGTCCGTCTTCGCCGTCCTCATGCAGATACTCAGCACCCAGGGCAAAATAAGCATCTTGTGGAGTGTTCGTCCGTACCCATTCAAAGGTCTGCACCCAGGGGTTGGAGGCGCGCAGTCCGGGCAGCTCCAGGTGCGGCGTGGCGGGATAGAGTGCGCGTTGCGCGAGAAACATTCCCAAGGCGACAGGGATGAAGGCGACGGCCCAGCGCCAGGGCTTGCGCTGCAACAACCTCTCCCCCAGAAAACAACCACCCAGCAGGATTGACACCACATAGTGCAGATGAAGGTAGCGCATGGGTTCGGTGGGGCGTAAGCGCTCCAGCGCCGGTGGCAGCATGACGGCCATGGCCACGGCTAACTGAAAAGTGGAATAAATGGCCGTCCGTGTGGCCAGACGCTGGATGTTGACGCTCCCCGGACGCTCCTGACGAGCCAAGTGACTGTACCAGAGCAGCAGCCCAATGGGAGCAATCACTCCCAGCCACTCGTACCAAGTCCATTCCGCAAGCGAGCAGTAATGATGCATGGAGATGGCGTTGTGCAGTGCCGCAGGCGTGGGGATGGAGTGCAACAGCCATCCGAAGGGGAGCAACAACAAAGCCATGCCGCGCAGTCCGCTTGTGGGCTTCCTCCAGGGCACTGTCAGGAAGAAACAAAGGGAGATTCCGAAGGCGGCGATGACGGGATGCACGGGAATGGTCAGAAGCAGGAAGGCTGCGGCCCAACCCAACCGGCGCCGCAATACGAAATCCACGGCAAACAGAACCAGCGCCGAGGCAATGGTGCGCGGAACAAGGTTCTGATCCACGATGTAGAGGCCCGTGGCAGTGATGGGGAGGGTAAAGAACAATGCCACCAGCGTGACGCCGCTCCAGCGTGCGCACTCCTGGGCGAAGCAACTGCATGCAATGCGGTAACAGGCCGCCAGGAAGGCGAAAATCGTCAACAGGTGCAGGCCGAAGAGCAATGGTTCCAGTGGAATATGGGTGGCGCGTACGATGCCGGCGATGCACTTGTCGTATTCCGTCGCCTGTAGTTTTACGGTGAGGAATGAAGAATCCGCATGAAACAACGAGGGAGTCAGATTGTGTTCAATGGCGGCCATGTAGATTCCACCATCTTCGGCCGCGGGATGATAGCCCGCGACCAGCAGCCCCGCCAGGGAGAGCGCGGCGAGCAGCAAACAGGTGCGGAGAATTGGCAGGCGCGCATCTTCGGCGACCGTGGGATGGCTGGCCATAGTCAGAGGCTCTAGGTAACGGGACACAACCTCACGATTGTATCCTGCCGCTCAGGAAATACGGCAGAGCCATGCGCATGAAAGCAGAGGGCCACTCATGACGGAAGCCGGATTATTTCGGCTGCCGCAGGACCTCGGTGTTGGTATCTGGGATGGAGACGCGCACCAGCATCTGCTTTTCGTCGAGCCACAGGTGCCAGGTAGGGCCCTCGGTTTCCATGGTGAAGTGGCGCAGGCGCTGCGGACGGCCGTTGAAGGGCAACTCCTCGTAGCCTTTGAATTCGATATATACCTGCGAGGAATAACGCTGGCGCGGCACCAGCACGGGCACGCGCTGGCGAATCAGATCGCAGCCCTCGCCCTTGGGACGCTGCTGGCAACTGGTGGCCAGGTAGCGCCACAGCAATACCTCGCGCGTCACAAAAAAGTAGTCGTCCAGCACAAAGGTTGCGCGGGTTAGAAAGAAAGACTGCTCGGAGCTCTTACCATCCGGCCCCTGCAAGTACAGCATCAGCACCTGGTCGCCGGGCTCCACGCTGGCGGAGGACTTCTCCGGAGCCGTCTGCTTCCAATCGTAGCGGGAGAGGGTGCCATCGGGCAGCAGCGTCAGTTCGCTGCTCTGCTCAAAGCGCGAGCCGCCCTCGTTATGCATCTGCGAGGAGGTTGTGCTGGAATCCGGATACTGCCGGATGACGAATGTCTCGGTGGCAACTCGCTGTCCGCCCAAAAAGATGCCGAATGTGCCTTCGTCCACCACGGTGGCCTGTTTGTTCGACCTGTTCTTTTCCGCGGAGACGGCCGTGGCCATCATCAGGAGAGCAATCATGATGACGACGTGGAAGCGGCGTGACGTTATTGCTCGAAGCTTGCGATGAATCGTCATAAGGCAACCCCGTTGTTTTCCCGCTAAAGTGTAGCGCGGTGCTGGTGCCGGGCGCCAAGCTCTTCCGCCAGCCGAACCAAGCTGGTCAGCAGGCTGTGCGGGTCATGCTCCGCGCTGGAAAAGATGTGGTCGGCCTGCAGATAGACCGGCCGCCGCAGTTCGTAGAGCTGCCGCAAAGCATCTAGGTCGCGCGCCAGCGGACGCTGCTCTCCGGTGTGGCGCACGCGGGAGAGCACCACTTCCCAGGGCGCGTCGAGGAAGATGGTCACGCCGCCGTGCTGGCGGAGCAGCTCGCGGTTGGCCGGCTGTAGAAAAGCTCCGCCGCCCAGGGCCAGCACGGATGGCCGCCGCATCCGCGGCAGCAGTTGATCCATGGTGTGATGTTCAATGGCGCGGAAGCCGCTCTCGCCGTAACTTTCAAATAGCTCGGGAATTTCCCCGTGCACGCGTTCAATCTCCACGTCGAGATCGTGGAAAGGGCAGTGCAGCCGCATGGCCAGCAGGCGGCCCACGGTGGATTTTCCGGCGCCCATGAAGCCGATCAGCACCAGCAGCGGAGTGTGCGCGGTGTGTTCCATTGGGGGCGATTGTAGCAGCGCCGCGGCCCTAGTTGTGATGCCCGGCGCGGATCGTCTCCAAGCCATGCCCCTTGGGACCAAGCTCGCGCTGACGCAGCAGGAAGGCCAGCACCGCGCCCAGGACGCCCATGACGGTCAGGATTTGCAGCATTGGCTGATAGCCGGTTGGGTGCGCCGGCCCGGCTCCGGCCACATCGTTGGCCTTGCCCAGGCCCCAGTTCATGCCCGCCATGCCGATGTTCTGCACCATGGTCATCAGGCCAAGTGCCGTGCCCAGCGTGCGCTCCGGCACAATGTAGGCCACAGAGGGCCAGATGATGGCCGGCACAAAGGTGAAGGCAAAGCCCAGCATCGCCATGGGAACGTAAAGCGAGACGTGAGTGTAGCCCATCATAAGGAAGACCGGCACCAACAGCAGTACGCCCAGGCACATGATGGTGGCGCGGCGCCCCATCTTGTCGCTGAAGAGTCCGACGATGGGCGTGCCAATCATGGTGAAGGAAGTAAGAACACTGAGCAGGAAGCCGCCCATCTCCCGGCTGGTGCCGTGCGCATCCATAAAGTACTTCACCGCGAAGGTCTCAAAGGGGAAGATGGCGGAGTAGAAGATGACGCAGAGTCCGACCAGGTACCAATAGCTGAGGCCGAAGTTCTTCACATCCTGGAAGACGATCTTGTCAGCCTCGCCGGCCTTGCCCAGCGCGTAACGACGCTCGGCGCGCGCTTCCATCCACCAGTACAGGATTGGCCCCACCACGCAGAGCGCGACAAAGCAGACGCCAACCAGCCACGGTCCGCGCCAGTTGGAGTAGGCCGAGTGAGCCCACGAAGGCGAATTCTGCGCCAGCCAGCTGCCAAAGCGAGCGAGCATCAGGTTCAAGCCCAGGGCAAAGCTCAACTCGCGCCCTTTGAACCACTTGGCGACCGCCGCAGTGATGGCCACGATCAACGATTCTGCTCCCATGCCGAAGACGAAGCGCCCGCCGGCCATCACCTCAAAGCGAGGGCTGGAGGCGGTGAGCACGGAGCCCGCCAGGCAGATGCAACCGAAGAGCAGCAGCGCCCGCCGCACGCCCAGGCGGTCAATCAGGATGCCGCCGATGAGCACGGTGGCAATGGGAGCGATGGAGTAAAAGGAATTCAGCAGCCCGATGTTCTGGTCGGTGTAGTGCAATTGTTTTTGCAGCACGTCGGCCAGGGGTTCCAGCGCGTCGTAAAAGTAGTAGTTGCCGAACATGGTGATGCTCAGCCAGAAGAGCACCAGCCAGCGGTAAAGTTTGCCGGGCTCGGCGGTGGCGGCAGCGGTGGACTGCGTCATGGGCAACAGGAGACCTTTCGGGCGGGGTGAAAAGCTATGCCGCCAATGTAGCAGGAAGGCCGCTGCAGTGGCCAGCGCCGCGGACTGCCCCGCGAGTAAATTAGCCGGCTGGAAATGCTTTCTATTTAGTGATTTGCATGGCAAAGCCGTAGAATATGGCGTGGCTTTGAATCCATATTATTTACGGCAGGCACGGGGACGCGAGTGAAGGCGAAGGCGGCCGGCTTGATGGGGACGCTACGATGGACGGTGCTGGCTCTGCTGCTGCCGTGCCTAATTGGCGCGGCCACGGCGCAGAATACGGCTGCCTCCTCCACGCCCGACACCGCTCCCAAGACGGTTGCCGACGCCATTCCTGCAGATGCCATGCCAGAAGCCGCGCTACCCGGAGCGGATATTCGTCCTCTGGAGGGGCGCACCGTGCAGAGCATTCGCGTGCCCGGCGTCAGCGCCACCCGCGAGGGCGAGATGCTGGGCCGCATCAAACTGAAGGCCGGCGACCCGCTGAGCCGCGCAGCCCTGCGCGAGAGCCTGCGCCAACTGTATGAGAGCAGCCGCTTTGAGCAGATTGATGCCGTGGCCAGTGTGCTGCCCACGGGTTCGATTGCCCTTGAGTTCCGCACCCGGCCTAACTACTTCAACGGATTGATCACGGCCAGCGGACTGCCGAAGGGCGGGCCTAGCGACATACAGGCGGTCAACATGGGCCGCCTTGAACTCGGCGCTGTCTTCAGCGAGGCCAAACTCCAGGAGAGCGTGCAGCGCGTCGTAAGGCTGATGCACGACCATGGTTACTGGAAGGCCGAGGTTCGCGTCCACCTGACCCGCCATGAGGACACGCAGCAGGTGGACGCAGAGTTTCAAATCAAACCGGGCTTACAGGCGCACGTGGGCCGGCTGAGCGTAGTGGGCGATCCCGCGCTTAAGGACGAGGAAGCGGCCGCTATTTGCCGCATGGCTCCGGGGCGCCGCGTGCGAGGCGACCTGCTGCCCCGGGCAGTCAATCGCCTGCGCCGCCGCTATGTGCACCAGCATCGCCTGCGCGCGCAGATTACGGCCGGCGTGCCGGTCTTCCACGCCGAGACGAATACGGTGGATTACAGCTTCCAGGTTGAGCGTGGCCCGGTGGTGGATGTTCGTGCCGAGGGAACCGACCTCAGCGCGCGCAAGCTGCGCCATCTTGTGCCGGTTTTTGAAGAGCACGCGGTGGACGAGGACCTGCTGAACGAAGGGCGCCGCAATCTGCGCGACCATCTGCAGGCCGAGGGCTACTTTGACGCCACCGTGCAGGTGCGCCAGGAAGAGGATGCGGCACACGACGCGGAACACATCATTTACGCCGTGCAGCCCGGCCGGCGGCATCGCGTGCGCTCCGTGGTCTTCACCGGCAACCATCGCTTTGGACTGCCTGTCCTGCGGGAGCGCATAGCCACGCAGTCCAACTCGCCGCGGCTGCCGCGCGGGCGCTATAGCCAGGCCACGGTCACCAACGACGTGCAGGCCCTCCGCAATCTCTACCTCGCCAACGGTTACCCACAGGTCAAGGTCAGCAGTCAGGTGGAGGACGACTTTGGCGAAAAGGGCGGACTGCGCGTGACCTTCCATATCGAGGAGGGCCCGCTGGTCAAGGTCCGCCAGTTCAACATCCACGGGGCTGCATCCGCGCGAGAGATGGAGATACGGCGCCTGATCAACACCAGCCCGGGCCAGCCCTTTGCCGAGGCCACCATTGCCGACGACCGCGAGGTGGTGCTGAACGATTACTTCAACCACGGCTTTGCCGGCGTGCAGATGGAGGCAAAAGCCCATTATGCCGACGACGCCAAGACGCAGATGGACGTGGACTTCGAGATCAGCGAAGGCGCACCCAGCTTCGTCAACCGGGTACTGGTCAACGGCGTGGAGCACACAAAGCCGCACATAGTGAACCGTGCCATCGTCATACGCCCCGGCGCGCCGCTGAGCCAGGAGCGCATCCTGCAATCCCAGCGCAATCTCTACGACCTGGGGATATTCAACGAGGTGCAGACGGCGATCCAAAACCCTGAAGGCGATGAGGCCCACAAGGACGTGCTGCTGGAATTGAAGGAAGCCAAGCGCTGGACGGTGAATTACGGCGGCGGCATCGAGGCGGCCACGGGATTGAACCTTTCGCAGGGCGGCTCGGCACAGGGTTCAACCGGCGTCAGCCCGCGCGTCACGCTGGACGTCACGCGCATCAACTTCCGCGGACGCGACCAGTCGCTCATCTTCCGCTCGCACTTTGGCCTGCTGCAAAAGCGCGCCTCGCTGACCTTTGAACAGCCGCGCTGGTTTGACCTGCCCAACTGGCGCTTCGCCCTGACGGGCCTTTACGACAACACGCGCGACGTGAACACATACAGCAGCGAGCGCCTGGAAGGTTCGCTGCAATTGACCGAGAAGGTCAGCAAGGCCACGCAACTGCTCTATCGCTTTGCCTACCGCCGCATCAAGGTGGACCCCAACAGCTTCCCCGCGGGATTCAGCGCGGATCTCATTCCGTTTTATTCGCAGCCGGTGCGCGTCGGCATGCCCAGCTTCATCGTCGTGCGCGATACGCGCGATAACCCGCTGGAGTCCACCAAGGGCACCTACAACACGATCGAACTTGGC
>CAINND010000080.1 GCA_903851035.1 uncultured Acidobacteriota bacterium
AGGCGTTGGCAACATTCAAGTTCAACAAGACGGCGCTGGTGGTGGAAGCGGGCTCGAACCTGAATCCGAACCTGGAGCTTTCGACGCGCAACATCGCCGGCGTTGAGATGCTGTACGGCCCGGAGGTTCACCCCTATCACCTGCTGCGTCACGAGCTGGCGATCTTCTCGCAGGCGGCGCTTGAGAAGCTGCAGAGTTCGCTGAAGGCCTCGGCGCCGAAGCGCAAGGCGGAGGTGGAGCATGTCTAAGAGCCCCTATCAGATTGTGCGCAAGCCCGTGATCACGGAAAAGGGCCTGGGCGTGAAGGAGACGGAGAACACGCTGGTGTTCGAAGTGGCCTTTGACGCTACGAAGACGGAGATCAAGGAAGCCGTGCAGAAGGCCTTCAAGGTGAAGGTCGCCGGCGTCCGCACTGCCAACTTCCTGGGTAAGGAGCGCCGGCGCGGCAAGTTCACCGGCTTCCGTCCCGACTGGAAGAAGGCCTACGTACGGCTGGCCGAGGGCGAAAAAATGCCCGAGTACGCGCAGAACCTGTAAGACCTGCGCAGGCACAGCCGAAGCAGCCGCGAAGTGAATTAAGAGCGGCAACGCCGGACGGGAGAAATACAAATCCTATCCGCCCGGCCCAAGCGATCCCGCCGGAGTGGTGGCGGGGAACTGGAAGAGAAGAGCCATGGCAATTAAGACCTACAGACCGATCACACCGACGCTGCGCTTTAAGACTTCGCAGGTCAATGATGATCTGACGACGAACCGGCCGCACAAGCCGCTGACCGAGCCGAAGAAGCGCTCGGGCGGTCGCCGCAATTCGGGCGATTTGACGATGTGGCACCGCGGCGGCGGCCACAAGCGCAAGATCCGCGTGATTGACTTCAAGCGCGACAAGCAGGGCATTCCCGCCACGGTGGCCACGATCGAATACGATCCCAACCGCTCGGCGCGCATCGCCCTGCTGAACTATGCCGACGGCGAAAAGCGCTACATCCTGCTGCCGGTTGGCCTGCAGGTGGGCGCCAAGATCCTGAGCGGTCCCGATGCCGACATCCTGGTGGGCAACGCGCTGCCGCTGAAGAACATTCCGGCCGGCACCGTGGTGCACAACATTGAGCTGAAGCCCGGCAAGGGCGCGCAGATGGCGCGTTCGGCCGGAGCGCAGGCCCAGCTGGTGGCCAAGGAGGGCGAATACGCCCTGCTGAAGCTGCCCAGCGGCGAGACCCGCCGCGTGCTGGTGGACTGCATGGCGACCGTTGGCCAGGTGGGCAATACCGATCACGAGAACATCTCGCTCGGTAAGGCCGGCCGCAAGCGCTGGATGGGCAAGAAGCCGGTCAACCGCGGTGTCGTCATGAACCCGGTGGATCACCCGCACGGCGGTGGCGAAGGCAAGACCAGCGGCGGCCGTCATCCGGTGACCCCGTGGGGACAGCCGACGCGCGGCTACAAGACCCGCAACAACAAGCGGACCGACAAGTTCATCGTGTCGCGTCGCGGCAAATAGGGAAGGAAGCCAATGGCACGTTCGACGAAAAAAGGGCCGTTTGTAGATTCCCACCTGATTGTGAAGGTGGAGGGAATGAACGCGCGCAACGAGAAGAAGGTGCTGCGCACCTGGTCGCGCCGTTCGACGATCACGCCGGAGATGGTGGGACACACCCTGGCCGTGCACAACGGGAAGAAGTTCATCCCGGTGTACGTCTCGGAAAACATGGTGGGGCACAAGCTGGGCGAATTCAGCTTCACCCGCACCTTCAAGGGCCACTCGGTGAAGGCTGCCGCGGAAACCTCGGCGAAGCCGGCGAAGTAGCCCTCGCCGCCACGGCGTAAAGCCGGCGGCGGAAGGAAACTCGGCGGCGCCCTGCAAAGCGGGGCGGCCGCGAAAGAGAGCGGAAGGGAAGAGAAAATGGAATTCACAGCGAAAGCCCGGTTCGTGCGCGTCTCGCCGCAGAAGGCGCGCCTGGTGCTGGGTTTGATCAAGGGCAAGCGGGTGGAGACGGCGTTGAACACGCTGGCCTTCACCAACAAGGGCATTGCCCCCCTGGTGACGAAGGTTCTGCGCTCGGCGCTGGAAAACGCCAACTACCTGAGCGCGGAGAAGGGTCTGGATGTGGACGTGGACAAGCTCTACGTCAAGAGCGCGGTGGCCAATGAAGGGCCGCGCATGAAGCGCATCCGCCCGGCGCCGATGGGCCGCGCGTACCGCTATCAGCGGCGCATGGCGCACATCGAAATTGAGCTGGCGGAGAAGACTTCCGTTGGCGCCAAGAGCGAAACGGCGGCTCCGGCCGCGGCCACCAAGGCCGCCAAGCCTGCCGCCAAAAAGGCCCCGGCCAAGAAGGCGGCGGTCAAGAAGGCTCCGGCAAAGAAGGCCGCAAAGAAGTAGCGCGGCCAGGCCAGGTTCACGGGATCGGAACAGGATCCCCATTCAGCGGTGGCGCCAGGGTCTAAACAACCCAAGTAGGCTGCCGGCAGAGAGACGAAGCAACTATGGGACAGAAAGTCCACCCTTACGGGTTCCGCCTGGGCTACACCAAGCCCTGGAAGTCGCGCTGGTACATGGATCGCGACTATGCCAAGTTCCTGATCGAGGACATCAAGCTGAAGACCGAGCTGAAGGACAAGCTCAAGTCGGCCGGTGTCAGTTCGATCGAGATCGAGCGTCCTGGCAACAAGCTGCGCATCATCATCCGCACGGCTCGTCCGGGAATCATCATCGGCCGCAAAGGCGCCGAGATTGACAAGCTGAAGGCCGACCTGCAGAAGCAGACCGGCCGTGAGGTCTTCGTCGACATTCTCGAAGTGCACAAGCCGGAACTGGATGCGCAGCTGGTCAGCGAGGCGATCGCCCTGCAACTGGAAAAGCGTGTCG
>CAINND010000081.1 GCA_903851035.1 uncultured Acidobacteriota bacterium
CGTAGGCCTCAATCTTCACGCCGCTGGCATAGGGAACCTCCTCGGCGGCGTTGATCAGCACCTGCTCGCGAATCAGCTCGGCCACAATGAAGCGCTCGGGCTGGTCGGTGATCTGCTCATCCGGAAAGTACTTTGGCCCCTCGGGCAGGGTGATGGCCACGGCAGAGAGAAGCTCGTCCGTCCCCTTGCCTTTGGCCGCCGAAATCGGAATGATCTGCGCAAACTCGTAGCGCGCCGACCACTCCTCGATCATCGCCAGCAGTTTGGTCTTTTCAATCAGGTCGATCTTGTTCAACAGCAGAAACGTCTTGGCCTGCGCGCGTTTGACGATCTCCAGCACAAACTCATCGCCGGTGCCGAACTTCGCCTGCACGTCCACAATCAGCAGGATGAGGTCGCACCCTTCCAGCGAGTCGTACACCTCCTGCATCATGCGCTTGTTGAGCTGGTCCTCGGGCTTGTGTACGCCCGGAGTATCCACCAGCACGATCTGTGCCGCCGGGCGACGGCCCTGCCGCTTTACGTTGACGATGCCGGTGATGCGGTTGCGCGTAGTCTGCGCCTTGTGGGTGACGATCGCCAGCTTTTCGCCCACTAGGGCGTTGAGCAGCGTACTTTTGCCCGCGTTGGGGCGGCCGAGAATGGTGACGAATCCGGAATGCACTCTTAGATGCTATTCCACTGCGGGGTCTTTGGGAATGGGCGAAGACGCGGAAGTTCGCACCCGCAGCTTTTCCACCCGCCGCGCGGTCGATTCCACCACCTCATAGCGCAGGCCGTCCTCTTCCACCACCTCGCCCGGCAGGGGGATGTGCCCCGCCAGCTCGGTGACCAGCCCGCCCACGCTGGTGGCATGACGATCCTCGGGCAGGTGCAAGTCGAAGAGCTCTTCCAGTCGGCTTGTTTCCAGCGTACCGGGCAACAGGTAGCTGCCGTCGCCTTCGCGCACGGGATCGTGCCGAAGCTCGCCCTCTCCGTTCAGCTCACCTACAATTTCCTCGATTAAATCCTCCACCGTCACCAGGCCGGCCACGCCGCCGTACTCGTCAATCACAATGGCCAGGCGGCGATTCGCCTTCTGCATCTCATTCAGCAGCTCGCTGGCGCGCCGCGTCTCCGGCACAAAGAAGATGTCTGTGCGCATCAGGCTGGCCGCAGTGCGCCGCGCCGCCTCGGTGTCTGCCACTTGCAGCAGGTCGCGCGCCCGCACAATGCCCGCCATATGGTCCAGGTCGCCCTCATACACGGGAATGCGCGAGAAGGGGTGGCCGGCCAGCAGGTGCGTCAACTCCTCCACCGTAGTGTCGGCCGTCACGGCCACAATCGAGGGCCGCGGCGTCATCACCTCGCGCACGGTCTTGTCGCCAAACTCCACAACGGAGTGGATCAACTCGCGGTCGCTCTCTTCCAGGATGCCTTCGTCCTGCCCAGCTTCAATCAGCGCGTCCACGGCCTCGCTGGGATGCTCGGGCTCCTCCGTGGTGTTCTCCGGGCGCGTCAAGGTCACAATCGATTGCAGAAAGCTCAGCAGCAGCGTCAGCGGCAGCGCCGCGCAGATCAGCAGCCGCAGCAGCCATACCATGTGCAATAACCATCCACCGCGCGTCCGGCTGAAGAGCAGGTAAGGCACAAAGCGGTCGAAGATGGCGATGACGAAGAGCGTGAATCCAACGGCGTGCCACAGGTCATCGGCCATCCAGCCCGGCTGCGAGAAGACCTCCCATGCCAGCAGAAAACAGATCGCCGCGGTCAGCAACTGCTCCAGCACGGCAAAGGACAACGCTGCGCGCTTCGGTGTGAAGCCCAGCCGCGGCTCCACCTGGTGCTCAAACAGCTCGATGTTTTCTTGAAATTCGCGCGAGAGGAACTTGCCGCTCTCCGTGTACAGGCGAGAGGCGTAGGCGCTCACCACCAGCAGCGCAATCAATGCCAGCAATACCATGGAGATCAGCATCAGTCACGCCCCTGTCCGGCAGTGCGCTCAATCAGCCCGGAGGGCAGATTCAGCAGCGCGCGTAATCTGCTTTCACGCCGCGCCATGCGCCCGTTGTCCGCCTCGTGGTCAAATCCAGCCAGGTGCAGCATGCCATGCAGGATGAGCACCTTCACTTCCACCAGCAGCGGATGCCCCATCTCGCGGGCCTGCGCCTTGGCTCGATCCAGGCTGATGGCGATGTCGCCACCCTGCGCACGTCGCGAAGACGCCTCCGCCGGGGATGGAAACGAGAGCACGTCGGTCGGCTTGTCCTTGCCGCGAAAGTCGCAGTTCAGTTGGCGCAGCTCGGCGTCGCCGGTCAGCAGCACCGTCACCTCGCCCGCAAGGCCAACCTCGCGCTGCGCGCGCGCCGCAAAGCGAGCCAGCGCCAGCCGACTCAACTCCTTCGACTTTTTTCGTTCGAGGATCACGGAATTCCCTGCCCGGCTCATCCCGGGCGCCGTAAAAAAGAAAACGGGAGAGCCCAGCGGCCCTCCCGCTATTGTACTCAAAGCTTATTGCTGAACGGTGACAGTCGCTTTCTTCTTGCCATTGCCGTTCATTGGCGGCTCCTGCGCGGTGGCCACACCATCTGCATCCAGATGCAGCGTCAACTGGCGGTCGTCGCGCGCGCGGAACTCCTCGTAGGCACGAACAATGCGCTGCACCAACTGGTGGCGCACCACGTCCTTTTCATCAAAAAACTGGAAGCGGATGCCCTCCACGCCCTGCAACACGTTCATCGCCTCCACCAGGCCGCTGTGCGAAGCGTTTGGCAAATCGATTTGCGTCACGTCGCCGGTGATGACCGCCTTGGAGTTGTTGCCCAGGCGCGTGACGAACATCTTCATCTGCTCGCGCGTCGTGTTCTGCGCCTCGTCCAGGATGACAAACGAATCGTTGAGCGTGCGGCCGCGCATAAAGGCGATGGGCGCAATCTCAATGACGTTTTTCTCGAGGAAGCGATCCACCTTCTCCGGCTCCATCAGGTCGTAGAGCGCGTCGTAGAGTGGGCGCAGGTAGGGGTCCACTTTTTCCTGCAGCGTGCCCGGCAAAAAGCCCAGCCGCTCGCCGGCTTCCACCGCGGGCCTGGCCAGGATGATGCGCGCCACCTTTTTTGCCAGCAGCGCGCTCACGGCCATGGCCACCGCCAAATACGTTTTGCCCGTACCCGCAGGACCAATGCCGAAGACCATGTCGCTCTGCTCTATAGCCTCCAGGTACTGCCGCTGGTTGGTACTCTTGGGCTGCACCTGTCGCTTTACGCCCACGGAGCGCGTCTTGCCGGCCTCGGCCAGCCCGCGCAGCGTCGTGGAAGGATCGGTCACCACCACGCGCAGCATCGAGTTCAACTCGCCGTTAAACAGCAGTTGCCCGTGCGCGCGCAGGTACTCAAAATCGTTGAAGACCTGCTCCACCCGCGCCACGTCGCTGGGCTCGCCGTCCACTTGCACGGCGTTGGCCTTCAGCTCAATCGTCACGTTCAGGTTGTCTTCCAGCAGGTGCAGGTTTTCGTCGCGTGTGCCAAACAGCGTTTCCAGATTCGGGCGGAGTTCGATGTTTTTCTTCATCGAGTCTATGCATTCACCTCAGGCGCGGCGTGCGCCAGTGAGCACCGCAGGTTCTGCGGAGTGGATAACCAATTTGCCTGGGGACCATGGGCACGGAGATGCGCGAGAGTTGTAACGAGTTGCTTCTGGCTGGAAGCAATGATCATTGGCCGTGAGCGTAGCCCGATTCCCCTCCCGGAGTCAATAACAGAAACGCACAGCCGGAATCTCGAAGGTAGCGGCACCAATCCAGTAATCCCCCCGCTCAGTCCACAAAGTCCATAAAGCTGTCGCTGATGCTGGCGCCGTGGTTCACAACTATGCGCTCGGCCGCCTCCTCTACCTGCTGCATCAGCCCCTGCAAATAATCGCGAGAGCTGCTGATGGCCACCACGCCCACGGTAGCCCGCTGCCACATCTCGCTCGGCTCCAGCTCCGCCACGCTGACGTTGAAGCCCTCGCGCAACCGATCTTTCAGGCTGCGCAACACCTGGCGGCGATCCTTCAGCGACTGCGCGTCCTCAATGCGGATTTCGAGCGTAAGCTGTGCGATGGGCATGGCCTTGCAGTGTAGGAGCTCGCCCATGCGTGGCGCAAGCCGGGGCGTAAGCCAGCGGCACGCAGTGGATGGGCGCATGGCTAGCGGCAATAAAAACGGGCCCCGCCTATGCACGGGGCCCGCGAGGAAACTGCCGTAATCTACTTCTTTACGTTCTTGCCAAAGTTGAAAGTCGGACCGATCGAGACACGCACGCTGTTGCGCGAATCCGCCAGCAGGCCGCTGAACAGGTTCACATGCACAAACTCCACGTCGGTGCGCAGGTGCATGTGCTTGGTGGCGTTGAACTCGATGCCGCCGCCCAGGCCGTAGAAGTAGGTCGTGTCCGAGGGGTGAGTGGTCTGCAGCACGCCGCCAAGTACCAGTTCCTCCATCACAAAGCCGGTAAACGCGTCATGAGCCTCCAGGTTGATGTGCTCATGAATTGCGCCCAGCGACGGATGCAGGAAGAAGCCAACCTTGTGCTTTTTGAAGAACGGAACGTTGCGGAAGACCAACTGCGGGCCTGCGGCAAAGGTCTGCGTACGGGCTGAAAACGGCACATAGGCATTATAGTTTGCCGGCAGCGTGGGAACGCCGTAGCCGGTCAGCAATCCGCCCTGGCCCTCCAGAATCAACCCTTCCACCATGCCGTAATACGGCTGCTTCAGTTCGTCAGGCACCAGCGTGCCGCGGCCGTCCTCGTTGCTGTAGTCAAAGCCCATGGCCAGCCAGCGTGTCATGTTGTAGCCGACCTGAATGTTTACGCCGCGCTGGCTGAGGTTGATCTTTGGCGACCCCAGGTAGCTGTATCCGGCAAACACGTCGTAGCGTCCTACGTAGTCCTGCGCGAATGCACAGGTGGAGATCATCAGCAGCAGTGCTGCCAGAGCGATTTTCTTCATTCTTTTCAAGCTCCAGGTTCTTTCCTTGCGGGGTTGTCCCGCCGGAGACCCTTTTTATCTGGTGTTCTGGTTATAGCCTGCAGGCACCTCCTGAAGTGCCTTACCGACCTGCCGGGTTTGCCAATGCCTTCTTTGTTACAACGGCTGGCCCGGAGCAGTTGCCCCGGCCGTTCCAACACGCACACCTGCGTCAGCGTGTGCCACAGTGAACTGGACGGAAAATCCTAAGCCATCCTGATTACGTGTTGCCATCCTCGGGTCTGCCGGAACCAGCGCTCCGGAGCAACCCGCTTGAGTGCAGGAATCTTACATGAATGTAAGAGGCCAATCGAGAAAAAAGATGTGGGCGTCCCGGAAAAGAACTGGCTGGCATTAGTTAAGCTGCGGCGGCGCCGGAGGAACTCTCCCCCGGCGCCATTCCGCTTAGTTCAGTTGTGTCGCGACCTTCTCGGTCATGAACGCTTCAATCACGTCGCCGGCCTTGATGTCGTTGTAGTTCTGGATGCCGATACCGCACTCCATGCCGGTACGCACCTCGCTCGCGTCGTCCTTAAAGCGCTTCAGCGAGCCGATCTTGCCGGTGTAAACCACCACGTTGTCACGCAGCAGGCGTACCTCGGCGTCACGCTTGATGGCGCCATCCAGAACCTGGCAGCCGGCAATGGTGCCCACCTTCGGAATGCGGAAGATGTCCTTGACCTCGGCGCGGCCCAGGTTGGTTTCCTTGATCGTCGGGTCGAGCAGTCCGGTCATGGCCTTCTTCATCTCGTCCTGCAACTCGTAGATGATGGAGTGCAGGCGGATGTCCACCTTTTCCTGGTCGGCCATCTCCTGCGCCTTGCGCTCCGGACGCACGTTGAAGCCGATGATGATCGCATTCGAAGCCGCCGCCAGCAGCACGTCGCTCTCCGTAATGGCGCCCACCGAGTAGCGCAGCACCTTCAGCCGCACCTGATCGTTGCTCAGCTTGTTCAGCAGGTCGTTGATGACCTCGACCGAGCCCTGCACGTCGCCCTTCAGGATGATGTCCAGTTGCTTGGTGCCTTCGTTCTTGATCTGCTGCGCCAGGCCTTCCAGAGAGATGCGCGAGCTCTTCGCCAGCGTCGCCTCGCGTGCCTTGGCCTCGCGGTAGTCGGCAATTTCGCGGGCGCGTTCGCGCTCGGCCACCACCACAAACTGGTCGCCCGCCTGCGGCAGGCCTTCCATGCCAAGAATCTCCACCGGAGTCGAAGGACCGGCTTCGTCCAGCACG
This sequence comes from uncultured Acidobacteriota bacterium, assembly GCA_903851035.1. Lineage (GTDB taxonomy): Bacteria > Acidobacteriota > Terriglobia > Terriglobales > Acidobacteriaceae > TOLSYN. The sequence goes on from CAINND010000081.1 coordinate 6,221, forward strand.
CGGCCACGATCGTCAAACATGGCGCGCACCTTGCCGAAGATGTTGCCCACCACAAAGTTCTCGCCTGCGCGCAGCGTGCCGTTGTCGATCAGCACGGTGGCCACCGGACCGCGGCCGCGATCCAGCTTGGCTTCCAGCACGGTGCCGCTGGCCAAACGCTCGGGCGTCGCCTTCAGCTCCTTCATGTCAGCCACCAGGCAGATCATCTCCATCACCTGGTTCAGGTTGGTGTGCTTCTTGGCGGAAACGTCCACGAAGATCGTGTCGCCGCCCCAGTCTTCCGGCAGCAGGCCGCGGTCGGCCAACTGCTTCTTCACGCGGTCGGGCTGCGCTTCCGGCTTGTCGATCTTGTTCATCGCCACGATCAAGGGCACCTTGGCGGCCTTGGCGTGGTCAATGGCTTCCAGCGTCTGTGGCATCACGCCGTCATCGGCTGCAACCACCAGCACCACGATGTCCGTCACCTTGGCGCCGCGGGCGCGCATGCGGGTAAAGGCCTCGTGACCCGGCGTATCCAGGAAGACGATCTCGCGGCCAAATGCCGGTGAGTTCTCGTCCGTGATCTTCACCTTGTAGGCGCCGATGTGCTGTGTAATGCCTCCAGCCTCGCCGTCGGCCACGTTCGTCGAACGGATGGCGTCCAGCAGGCTGGTCTTGCCGTGATCCACGTGGCCCATGATGGTGACCACCGGAGGACGAGTGACTGTGTTGAACACCGCCTCGTTGTCCTGCTCGATGGCTTCCGCGTCGTAGTCCTGCTGAATCTTGTCCTCAAAGCTGATGACCGAGCTTTCGGCGCCGAAGTGGCGAGCCATCTCGCGTGCCAGGTCCTCGTTCAGCGTCTGGTTGATCGTGGCGAAGACGCCACGCGCCAGCAGGCGTGCGATCAAGTCCTTTGCGCGAATCTCCAGCTTCTCCGCCAGTTCCTTCACGCTCACGCCTTCACTGATCGTGATGCTGCGCGTAATCGGCAGCGGCTCCACGCTCAGGGAAAGGCGCGGGGGGGGCGTAAAGCCCTTCATCGGCCCTTCCTGCTTGCCTCTGGGAGCCTGATAGCGTTGTCCCGGACGCCGTGACGGCGCGCCGGCCCTTGCGCCAGGCCGCGGAGCGGTTCCCGGCGGCGGTGCGCCGGCGGCTCCACCCAGCAGTCCTCCCGGACGCGGCGGTCCACCCGGACGCGTACCCATCCCCGGGCGTCCAGCCATCGGAGGACGTCCACCCGGAGTCGGGGCGCTGCGCGTGGGATGCATGGGACGACGCTCGCCCGGACGCAGCGGCGGACGCGAGCCCGGTGCTCCCGGAGCGGCAGGCTGTCCCGGACGCGGGCGCTGGAAGATTGGCTGTCTGCGCACGGGCAGTCCCGTGCGGTTGGCCGGAGGATTCTCTGATGGCGGCGGCGCCGTGTACACCGGGCGCGGGCCGGTCTGCGGAACAATCATGCGGCGCGCCGGCACAGCCGGTGCGGCAGGCTTGGCCGGAGCAGCAGCGGCCGGAGCGGCCGGAGCAGCAGCCGGAGCGGCAGCAGGAGAAACAACCTCTTTGGCGGGCTGGCTCTCCTCTACCGGAGCAGCCGGAGCCACGGGTACCACAGGCTGTGCGGCAGCCGGTGGCACAACCGGAGCTGCAGCGGCCTCCACGGCCGGTACCGGAGCGGCAGCCACGGGCGCTGCGGGCGGAATCACCACGGCCTTTGGCGGAGCGGGCGGCAAATTGGCGGCACGCGTCTGTGCCACCGACTCCGGGGTCACCATGCGCGGCGCCGGAGCGGCGGGCGGAGGCGTGGCCGGAGCGGGCGGCTTAACCACCACCGCGGGCTTGTTCACTATCGCCTTCGGCGGGGCCGCGGGCGCAACGGCGGGCTTCGCCGGGGCGGCCGGAGCATCTGCCTGCTCCTTACGCGCCAGGATCGCCTTCAGCGCGTCGCCGGGCTTGCTGATCTTCGACAGATCAATCTTCGGGCGGAACTCTTCGCCCCCGGCGCTCTTGCGTGCCGATGCGCCGCTCATCTCGTGGAAGTACTTGCGGACCTTTACGGCCTCGTCTTCTTCCACCGAGCTGGAGTGCGTCTTCTTCTCCGTGACGCCGACTTTTATGAGCACGTCGAGAATCTGTTTGCTCTTAACTTCCAGTTCGCGTGCCAGATCGTTGATTCGAATCTTCATCCGCCGTTCGTTTCCTTCTTGCCGCACCGTCCCGTTGCTGCGGGGCATGGCGGCCGCGCCGGAGCGCGGTACAGCTTCGGTGCAGCGGCCAGCTTGCTCGTCCGCTGCGTTGTCAGTTGGCCCCTCAATTCCGGGGCCGGGGAAACTTCTTGTCCAGCCTTACTTGTTGCCGGACTCTTCTTCTTTTTCTTCCGCCGCGACTTCTGCTGGCTTCACTGCTTCGGAATTGCCTTCTGACTCGCCTTCGGTGGCGGCTTCCGCCTCATCCGGCGACTCGACAACAGCCTTGCCCTCAGCCTCGGCTTCCGTGCCCTCGGCCTCGGCGGCAGCGGCTTCTGTGGCGGCAACTTCAGCGGCGGCGGCGGCTTCCGCGGCCTGTGCCGCTTCCAGCGCGATGAAGTAGTTGTTCACGGCCACCGAGATGCGTTCCACCACCTCGGCGTCGATGCCAGGGATGGCTTCCAGCTCTTCCGGCGTCATGTCGGCCAGCGACTCCACGGTGCTTACGCCCGCCTCGTTCAGCTTGACCACCACTTCCTCGCCCAGTTCGCCAGTGAGCATGTCCAGCGATGTCGTCTGGTTGCCGACCAGCGAATTCATCTGCTGTTCGACCTCCTGGCGCTTCTCTTCCTCGCTCTTGATGTCGATCTTCCAGCCCAGCAGTTTGGCCGCCAGGCGCACGTTCTGCCCCTTCTTGCCAATCGCCAGCGAAAGCTGGGTGTCGTCCACGATCACTTCCAGGTGCTTCTCGTGGCTGTCCACGATCGAAACACGGCTGACCTTGGCCGGCTGCAGCGCCTTTTCCGCAAAGGTCACCGCATCCTCGTGGTACTCGATGATGTCGATCTTTTCGCCGCGCAGCTCGCGGATGATGGACTGCACGCGCATGCCCTTCATGCCGACGCAGGCGCCCACGGCGTCCACGTCCTTGTCGCGGCTCAGCACGGCAATCTTGGTGCGCTCGCCCGCCTCGCGGGCAATCGCCCGGATGACGACCGTGTTGTCGTAAATCTCCGGCACCTCTGTCTGGAAGAGGTTGACCACCAGCTCCGGCGCGGCGCGGCTAACGATCACGCCCGGCCCCTTGGTCGCCTTCTCCACCTTGGTGATGACCACGCGCACGCGCTCGCCCACGGCGAACGACTCCAGCTTGCTCTGCTCCTTGCGGCCCATGCGCGCCTCGGCCTTGCCCAGGTCGAAGATGTAGTCCGGACCCTCGATGCGCTTCACCGTGGCCGTCACCACTTCGTTCACGCGGTCGTGATACTCGTTAAAGACCGTGTCGCGCTCGGCCTCGCGCACCTTCTGGAAGATGACCTGCTTGGCCAGCTGTGCGGCAATGCGCCCCAGCCCCTCGGTGGATTTCTCCTCCAGCAGTTCGCCGCCCACAACCGCGTCTTCGCTGATCTTCAAAGCCTCTTCCAGCGAGATCTGAATCTGCGGATCCTCGATGTCGTCCTCGCTCGGCAGGATTTCCTTCACCGAATACGCGTGGATGACGCCGGTCTCTTTGTCCAGCACGGCGCGCAGGTTCTCCTGCGTCTTGTAAAACTTCCGCGTGGCCACCACCATGGCATCTTCCACGGCGGCCACTACAACCGCGGGGTCAATGCCCTTGTCGCGGCTGAGCGTCTCAATCACGTTGTACAGTTCACTTGCCATAAACCCTGTCACCTTTAACGTCCGCGCAAGCCTGGTTCGCTCCGCCTGTAAACTATTGCCCTGCCAGCCCTGCGCCAATCCCCCCGGCGCGGCTTCTGTCTAATCCACGCGGCACTCAGCGCCACGCACATCTCATGCAAGCAAATCTCTTTACGAAAATGCTGAAGACCATTGCTTCCGGGAAATTCCTTGCCCGTGGTCTAAAACTCAGGAACCAGGTTCGCCTTCTCAAGCTCCGCGTAAGGAATCGTTATCGTTCCTCCGCCCTGCGCCTTGGCCTTTTTGCGGCTGCCAACCTCGTCCAGATCCACCGTCAACTGCTGGCCGTCAAAGCTCTTCAGCCGGCCCTCGAACGTCCGGACGCCGTTGATGGCTGCCCGCGTGGTGACCTTCACCAGGCTGCCCACAAACTCGGTGAAATGCTCCGGTTTGAACAGCCTGCGGTCCAGCCCAGGCGAACTCACCTCAAGCACATACGGCCCGCCCGGCACCGCGTCTTCCACGTCGAAGATCGTGGCAACCTCGCGGCTGAACTTGGCGCAGTCCTCATGGGTTACGCCATCCGGCCGGCGGTCGATGAAGACGCGCAGCGTGCGCGTCGCGCCCGAGCCCTTGATCTCAACGTCCCACAAAATCAATCCGCTCGACCCGGCCACTCTTTCGGCGATCTCGCGCACATGATCCAAGCTGAATGCCATCGTTCATACCCGGGTCAACTCGGTTGACCCTCCGCCAAATCCGGCGTCCTCGAAAAACCGTAGTCTCCCCATCAGGCCTTTTGCCTGCCTGTCTTCGCCAAAATCCGCAAGTGGACAGGGGGGTACTGCAGGAATGCGAGCCAGGCCCGCATGTGTGCGCGTCCGCGTCCGACCCATTGACGTGGACAAAAACCCGCACAGCTACCGCATCAAAGTATAGCTCTGCTGCCCCGGGGAACACAACAGAACAGTTGACGGCCTTGCCGGATGCCCGATATGGCAACCCCCTGGCATGCCGGCGTTCGCCCCAGCCGCCCATCCGTTTCCCAAGCACGAATACCCCGCTGCCGGAAGTAGCTGATCCCTTAACGGTGTTTACACACGAAAAGGGCCTTGCCGCGATAGAATAATTCGTAAGCCCTGCCCTTCGGGGGCGCTTCAACACCGCAATATGGAGTTTCCGTGAAGATGATGCGTTTCTGGCTGCCGTTGTTGGTGGCACTGGCACTTGCCGCGCCTTTGGCGGCACAGCAATTAGCAGCCCCGGCCCCACAGGAAAACGATCTTGCCCATCCCCAGTTGCGGGCTCATCTGGAGGCAGTTTCTCCTTTGCAACCTGCTGACAGGGAAGCAGATATTGACACCAGCAACCTCCCGGACGCTCCCCAGCAGGCTCCGGCGGCGGATGCCCAGAAAACGGCCAACAAGCCGGCGGATGCCAAGAGCGGCCAGGCAGACGATAAGTCTAAGTTTCAAAAGGCCGAAGAGCAGATTCGCGAGCAGGAAAAGCAGCGCGTCTTGGGGGTCGTGCCCTCGTTCAACGTCAGCTACCGCTTTGACGCCGTTTCTTTGACCGGAATGCAGAAAATCCGTCTCGCCTTCCGCACCACGCGCGATCCAGTCACCATCGGGTCAGCCTTCCTGGTGGCTGGCTATCATGAAGCATTGAATGACCTTTCCGGCTTTTCCTGGGGACCCACGGGCTACATGGAACGCGTCGGCGTGGTTTACCTGGATACCTTCAACGGTACGATGCTGGGCAACGGCGTCTTCCCGGCCCTGCTGCATCAGGATCCGCGCTACTTCCGTCTGGGCCACGGCAGCGCCATGCACCGCAGCCTCTACGCGATTTCCACGGCGGTCATCACCAGGCATGACAATACCGGCAAGTGGGAGCCGAATTACTCCAACATTGCCGGCAATCTGGCCGCTGGAGGCATCTCCAACCTGTACTATCCCGGCAACCATGGCATCGGACTGACCATCTCCAATGGATTGATCCAGACCGCCGAGGGCGCCATCGGATCGCTCTTCCAGGAGTGGTGGCCGGACATCTCGCGCAAAATTCTGCACAAGGATCCCACGCACGGGCTCGACGCATCGTCCAAAAAGTAGTGCATATTTAACAGGGTTCCAGCCGGCCGTGCGCTCAGCGCGCGGCTTTTTCTTTGGCGAATACTTTTGTGTGAATAAATATGCAAGCGGCCATAACGTACCCTGGCGCGGGGTTGCGCAGGAAAAAATCGGCCGAAGACGCGATCGTCATCGCGCTTCGGCCCAGGAGGAACATGAGCAACGCTGTTCAATGTTCCCGGCCTCTGGAGGACGCCGATACGCTGAACCCGCCGACATGTTTGGTAGAACCAGCATGAAGGCTGCGGCGCGGAAAGGGAAATCGGAAGTTTTTATCGCTGCTATAAACGGGACGCCGCGTTTCACAATCCATTCACAATCGCAATCAGTTCGCTTGTTTGCGGATGAATTTCGCCATCTGCGCCCGCCGTGGCGCCCTCCGGCGAAAATGGCCCGGTTTGCATCCCCGCCAGCCGAATTCATACAATGGTGTATGACCTACCCGGTGGACCACTGCCATGATTAATTTCCCCGTGCCCGAGGCCCTGACCTTTGACGATGTGCTGCTGCTGCCTGCCAAGAGCGACATCGTTCCCGCGCAGGTAAACACCCAGGTACAACTGACCAAGTACATCCGGCTGAACATTCCTCTCATCAGCGCCGCCATGGACACGGTGACCGAGTCTCGCATGGCCATCGCGCTGGCACAGCAGGGCGGACTCGGCATCGTCCACCGCAACCTGAGCATTGAGGAGCAGGCCGGCGAGATTGACAAGGTCAAGCGCTCGGAGAGCGGCATGATCGTCGATCCCATCACGATCGAGCCCGAACGCAAGATCAGCGATGCGCTGGAACTGATGCAGCGCTATCGCATCAGCGGCGTGCCGGTGACCAAGGGACGCAAGCTGGTGGGCATACTCACCAACCGCGACCTGCGCTTTGAGACCCGCACCGACATTCCCATTGAACAGATTATGACCAAGGAGAACCTGATTACGGTTCCCGTGGGCACCACGCTCGAACAGGCCGAGCACATCCTGCATCAGCACCGCGTGGAAAAGCTGCTGGTGGTGGATGACAACTACGAGCTCAAGGGACTGATCACGGTCAAGGACATCCAGAAGAAACTGAAGTATCCCGGCGCGGCCAAGGACGAGCAGGGCCGCCTGCGTGTGGGCGCCGCCGTGGGCGCCACCGGAGACTTTCTGGAGCGCGCCCAGGAAATGGTGCGCAATAAGTGCGACGTGCTGGCCATTGACAGCGCGCACGGCCACTCCACCCGCGTGCTGGAGGCGGTGAAAGCCATCAAGAAAGCTCTGCCCACCGTGAGCCTGCTGGCCGGTAACGTGGCCACCTATGAAGGCACGCGCGAACTGATCGAGTATGGCGCCGATGGCGTGAAAGTCGGCATCGGGCCGGGTTCGATCTGTACCACGCGCATCGTTACCGGTGCCGGCGTGCCGCAGATTACGGCCATTGCCGAGGCGGCCCGCGCCGCCCGCGATACCGGCGTGCCGATCATCGCCGATGGCGGCGTCAAGTATTCGGGCGACATCAGCAAGGCCATTGCCGCCGGAGCCAGCGTTGTGATGGTGGGCAGCCTGCTGGCTGGAACAGAAGAAAGCCCGGGCGAAACCATTCTGTACCAGGGCCGCACCTTTAAGGCCTATCGCGGCATGGGATCGCTGGGAGCCATGGCGCAGGGATCGAGCGAACGCTACTTCCAGAGCCTGGACGCACCTGACGAAGGCCGACGCTCTTTGGATGCCGCCAGCAACGAGGAGGGCAACCGCCTTGCCAAGCTGGTGCCGGAAGGCATTGAAGGACGCGTTCCCTACCGCGGCACCGTGGCCATGATGGTGCATCAACTGGTGGGCGGACTGCGCAGCGGCATGGGTTACGTGGGCTGCGGCAGCATCGAGGAGATGCAGCAGAAGGCGCGCTTCATCCGCATCAGCGGCGCGGGACTGAAAGAGAGCCACGTCCACGACGTCACTATCACGCGCGAGGCGCCCAACTATCGCGCCGAGTAGCCGACGCGCAGGCAAGGATAATTTTTGAGGCATACACGCGAGCTCTTCTGGCGTTACTGGCTGCCAGTGCTGGTGATGCTGTCGCTGATTAAGCTAGAGTCCACCGAGACCATGGGTGGCGGGCACACGGCGCACCTGCTGGGCGCGCTGCTGATGAGCGTCGGCATTCATCTTTCGGAATTCCACTTACACGCGCTGAACTTTGTGTTGCGCAAGGGCGGGCACATGGTGGGCTACGGCACGCTCTGCCTGCTTTGGATGATGCTGCTGCGCGGCAGCTACTGGCTGCATCATGAGTACCGCCGCCGCAAGCAGGGGCAGATTCCCGTGCTGCGCCTGTGGTGGCGCGCGGACTGGGCCGCCCTGGCCTTGTTCCTTACCTTCCTGGTGGCCACGGCCGATGAGTTGCACCAGATGCGCCTGCCCGGACGCGATGGAAGCTGGCATGATGTGGCGCTGGATACCTTTGCCGGCGCGCTCGCCCTGGGCGTGCTGTGGTTAGAGGCGCGGACCGTGTGCCGGAAACCGGCGCAGTAACCTACACAAATATTCAATTCGCAAAGCAGTGATTTCTTAAGGACGGCCCACGCGCACCCATCCGCGCGTCTGCCCGTCGGCGGTGCGGCTCACGGCAAAGGTCAGCACGCCCAGCGGCGTGCGCCACAGCATACCCACGGAGCCGCTCTGCTCGCTCTGCCAGCTCAGGCCCGGCTGTTGCACTCCGGCGGCGTCATACCAGGCACCCAGCCAGGGATGCTGCCCGAAGAGCGTGAAGCCCGTAAGCGGACGGCGGTAAGCCAGCTCGGCGCGGGCGAGCGATGCGGCGTGAAATTGCTGAAAGCGATAGCCTCGCAGATTGCCCTCTCCGCCAAGTGCAAACAGATCGTAGTAATGTGCCGGGGCTCCGAAGTTGCTGCTTGCTGCAAGCTGCGCCGTCACCACGCCATGCGCCAGCGGCCAGTGCTCCTCGGCTGCGAGTTGCCCCTGCGGCGTGAGCGTGCCGTCCGACTGCCGGTAGCGCCCGGCCAGCGAGGTCGTGATAAGCACTCCGTGCGTGGGCAGGATGGGGTCGTCGAGGGTGACCCACTCCGCACGCAGGCGCGGCGCCACGAAGGCGCCATCGCCGGGGATGGCGGCCGGTGCGGCTGTGAAAAATTTCGGCCGCTCGTAGCCCGCCTCTAAACCAGCACGCAGACGCCAGCGCGGAGTCGGCGAGTAGCCCACATCGAAGCCCGCCGTGTACGCATCCTGCCAGTGCGTCTGCTGCGAGCCGCCGTCGTAAGCTTCGGTGTTTGTGCGCTGGGCGGACAGCGATGGCGACCAGAACCATCCGTGGGCGAAGTCGTGCTCCCAGGCTGCACTGATGCCCGGGCTGTAACCGGCGGTGGCTGCCAGGCGCAGGCGCGAGGAGTAATCCCCCGCAGGCAGATAGGTGGCCACGGCGGAGACGGCTCCGCGCGCGCTTTCGCCGTTGGCGGTGGCAAAGTCAATGGCCGGGCGCAAACGCCACTGGCCGCCCGCACGCGCTTCGGCCTCGGCTAGCACGGGCGATGGTTGTGCCGACGGAGGCTGTATGGCATCTGACGCCGTTGGGCGCAGCCGATAGAAGACGCCGGCCAAGCCCTCGGCAGCGGAGAGCTCCTGCAAGCGGCGGCCAAGCTGCTGCGGGGTCAACAATACACCGGCGGGAAGTGCGCGCTCGACGGCCTCGGCCAGCGCTGAGTTCGATGAGGTATTCGTTGAAGTAGCCACCCCGGCCTGCACGCGCAGCACGGGCGCGGGCTGCGGAAGCAATCGCGCCTGTCTGGCAGCCACATACACGGCCCAATCGGCATCGCCAAGGGCGAGCGTGGAAAGGAAGCGCTCCTTCTGCTGCGCCGCCTGGTAGCCGCGCTCGGCCAGTTCGTGGGTGTGCGCGGGATCAATCCCGCCAAGGCCCGCAAGCGATGGCGTGAGCAGCAGGTCGGCCATGCTCATGTGTTCGCGTTCGTTCAACGAGATGGCCACGCTGACCGCCTGCGCCACCACGTTGGGCAAGCTGCGCAGCCGCTCCGGGTTGGGCACGGGCAGAGGAAAATACACGCCGATAACGATGTCGCCGCCCATGGCGCGGGCAACGTCCGTGGGCAGGTTATCCACCAACCCGCCATCCACCAGTAAGCGGCCATCGTCCTCCACTGGCGCCAGCAGGCCGGGCACGGAGATCGAGGCTCGCAGCGCACGCGGTAGGTTGCCACGCTCCAGAGTGATGGCTTTGCCTGTACGGATATCCGTGGCGACGGCGCGGAAGGGCGTGGGCAGCAGTGCGAAATCCTGCACTGCGGAGTAGGCCAGCAGGTGGATGGAAGCGAAGAGATCGAAGGCCGTGCCCGTGCTGAGCCCGGCGGGCAGCCTTCCACCATTACCCAGACGCAGCTCCAGCTCGCTGGCTGAGGTTGCACGCAGGACGCGCTCGGCGGCCGGAAGCGCGGAATAGGGATCGGTGACGCGCGAGGCCTCACGCCACTCCACACCTGCCATCAGTTGTTCGATTTCCTGCGGCGTGTGTCCCGTGGCGTACAGGGCGCCGATGATCGCTCCCATGCTGCTGCCGGCAATGCCATCCACCGGAATGTGATGCTCCTCGCAGTAGCGCAGCACGCCGATGTGGGCCAGGCCCAGACTGCCTCCGCCGCTGAGGGCCAGCACCACGCGCGGGCGCCCGATGGATTGTGCGGCCTTTTGCGCCGTGGGCTGGATTGTGGATGATGGCACGGATGATGCGGCTGGTGACACCTGTGCCGAGGCCAACGCACACACAGCCAGCAGGCTGCTGAGTGCGATCATCAGGCTGCAACGACGAAGCGGCATCATACGAAACATCCGAAGGCCTCCTGAAGGCTGACAGAAAGAGCATAACGCGAAGGCCGCCGCACGAGACGTGTAATAATCACGCTTTCCACGCATGTGAGGGGAACGACGATGTCGAAGGCAAAGCTGATGCAATGGTCGCTGCGTGCCGGCGGCCTTTACTTTTTCATGGTGGCGGCCGCGCACATGATGGGCCTGAAGCTGCCCCTGCTCTTTGTGTATTACAACGTGCCCTCCTATGCCTACCAGGACCGCATCATCAGCTTCCTCGCCTTTGGCTGGGCGGTCTTTCTGCTCTCTGCCTCGGATGATCCCGCGGGGGAGCGCCGCCTGGTGCGGGCCGTGCTGGTGGCAGGAGGAGGTGCCGTTGCGGGCCTCGTGGTCATCAACCTGACCACGGACTTTGCCGCCCTTGGGCCGGCGATTCTGCCGCGCAACTTCTGGCTGGAGACCGTCGCGCTGCTCGCCTACTGGCTGTGGCTCATCGCATGCTCTCGCGGCCTGCGGAAGGGCTGAGGTTAAAAGCGAAGACACCCGCGCGGGGTGCCTTCGTTGTTGCGGTTGCCGCCAAAATTACAGCGTCAGTTCGGCCAGCACCAGGTTGTCTTCCAGGTCCGGAGCGCTGAGCTTGAAACCCAGCTTGCGGCACAGCGACTGCATCTCCTTGTTTTCTCCCAGCATGTTGGAGTGCACCTTGTGCAGCTTCTGCTCGCGCGCCACCTCGATCAGGCGGCGGTAGAGTTCGGCGCCCACGCCGTGCGCCTGCAGCTCGTCCTGCACCAAGGCGGCCAGTTCTGCCTCCGGACGGCCGTGGATTTTGCTGAGACGGCCGACGGCGATGATATCCGGCGAACCATCTGGCTTTTTGCGCTCGGCCACCAGGGCCATCTCGCGGTCGTAGTCGATAAAGCAGATGCGGGTCAGCCGCTCGTGTGCCGTGCGCTGGGTCAGCTTGAGCGGCTGGAAGTAGCGTAAGTACACCGAGCGTTCGCTCAGCTTCTTGTGGAACTCGATCATCGCCGGCTCATCCTCGGGACGGATGGGACGGATCAACACGTCCTCGCCATCTTTCATCTTCCACGGCGCCACATACTTCACCGGGTAGGGGCGGATGGCCGAGTGCGGCAGCTTGTCATCCGGCACCGACGCCTCGTGCACCAGCACGCGGGCATCAAGGGCGAGTAACTTCTCCGGGCTGGCCAGCACGGGATTGATGTCAATCTCCTTGATGGCCGGGTTCTCAATCACCAGGTTGCTGAAGCGCACCATCAGCTCTTCCAGGGCAGCCATGTCCACGCTCTTGCGGCCGCGCACGCCCTTCAATGCCTTGTAGATGCGCGTCTGCTCCATCATGCGGCGGGCCAGTGTCGTATTCAGCGGCGGCAGGGCCAGCGAGCGGTCCTCGAAGACCTCCACCAGCTGGCCGCCGGTACCGAACAGCAGCACGGGACCGAACTGGGGATCGAGCGAGGCGCCGAGTATCAGCTCGTAGCCCTCCGACTGTTTGGCAAAGGGCTGCACGGTGACGCCTTCAAAGTGTCCCGGCCCGGCCTTCGCCTCCACCGACTCGCGAATCTGCACAAAGGCCTTGCGCACGCTGGCCGCATCCGGCAGGTTCAGCACCACGCCGCCCACATCCGTTTTGTGCGTAATGGTGTAGGAGTGCAGCTTGAGCACCACCGGGTAGCCGATGGCCGCCGCGGCCTTTTCCGCCTCGTTCTCGGTTACGGCAATCTCCGTCGGGACGCTGGGGATTCCGTAGGATTCCAGCAGCTTCTTCGACTCGTATTCGGTAAGGATGGTGCGCCCGCTGCCGCGCACGCTGGTCAATATCTGGTTGGCGCGCTGGCGATCCGGCTGGTAGTTGGTCGAGTTCAGCGATGGCGTCTCATACAGCCCTTTCAGGTTGTAGCTGTAACGCCACATGTAGTTGAAGGCGCGTACCGCCGTGTCGGGATAGTAGAAACTCGGAATGCCGGCCTTGTTCAGGATGGCCTCGCCTTCCGACACGCTCTCGCCACCCATCCAACTGGCCAGCACGGGCTTGCCCAGCCCCTTGGCGTAGGGCTTCAACTCATCGGCAATCTTGGTGGGGTTGGTCATGCCCTGCGGGGTCATGATGACCAGCATGCCGTCGATGCTGGGATCCTTGGCGGCGATCTCCAAGCTCTTGGCGTAACGCTCGGGCTCGGCGTCGCCCAGAATGTCCACGGGATTGCTGTGGCTCCAGGCGGCGGGCAGGATGGCGTTAAAGGCCTTCATGCTCTCGGCGCTGATCTCCGCCAGTTCGCCGCCGCCCTGAATGAGCGCGTCGGTGGCCAGCACGCCGGGGCCTCCGGCGTTGGTGACAATGCAAAGGCGGTTGCCGCGCGGACGGGGCTGCTTGCTTAGCACCTCGGTCATGTAGAAGATTTCGGCGATGGAGTTGACGCGCAGTACGCCAACGCGGCGGAAGGCCGCTTCCAGCACGTCGTCGCTGCCGGTGAGCGAGCCGGTGTGGCTGGCGGCGGCCTTGGCGGCGGCGGCCGTGCGTCCGGCCTTGATGACGATGATGGGCTTGGTCAGCGAGACCTCGCGGGCGGCGGAGAGGAACGCGCTGGCGTCGCCGATGGTCTCCATGTATATGACGATGGAAGAAGTGCGGGTGTCGTTGCCGTAATAGTCGATCAGATCGCCCCAGTTGACATCCAGCATGGAGCCGATGGAGACGAATCCGCTGAAGCCGACGTTTTCACGCATGCTCCAGTCCAGCACGGCCGTGCACAGGGCGCCGCTCTGGCTGATAAAGGCCACGTTGCCGGGGCGGGCCATGCTGTTGGCAAAGGTGGAGTTCAACCCGAGCACCGGGTTCATCACGCCCAGGCAATTGGGGCCGATGATGCGCATGCGGCCGCGGATGGTCTGCATGATTTCCGTTTCCAGCTCGACGCCCTTGGGTCCCGTCTCCTTGAAGCCGGCGGAGATGACGATGCCGCCGGGGATGCCCAGCTCGACGCTCTCCTTGAGCAAGCCCGGCACGCCTTCTGCCGGTGTGCAGAGCACGACCAGGTCCGGAACCTCCGGCAGCGACTGCAGCGAGGGGTAGGTGCGGATGCCCAGCACGTTGCTGCGCTTGGGATTGACCGGGTAGATGGTGCCGCCAAAGGGACTGCTGATCAGGTTCCAAAGCACGGTGCGACCCACGCTGCCGGCACGCTCACTGGCTCCGATAAGTGCAACACTGGTGGGTTTAAAAATAGGGTCCAGAGGATGACGGTCGGCGCGCAGCACATCATGCGACGGGCTGACGTTTGTGATGGGGACTTTGCCTATGGGGGCCATGTATGTTCACCTTCTCAAACAGTATGATGTCCAACCGGAAATCATACGCCGGAGGGTGGGCTGAAAGGGTGAATTTCCTTGGTAAAAACAGCGACGGAAAGCGAACACCCTTACGCCAGATAACGTTAGGAAGTATTGTGAATGCACCGGAAAGTTATGCTACCCGGCAAGCCATCTGGCTCAGCGGGCCGGGAATGCCTCCGGCCGTGCGTTATGCGGCCGAGCAGGCTTTTTCCCTCGGGATGAGCCGCCCGTGACCACCATGGCCACGGCCACGCCGCCAACGGTGCCAATCCACCAGGGCTGATGCGCCAGGTCAACGGCCATCTGCACGGCAAAAAAAGCTCCCATCAGCAGAAAGCACCCGCCCAGCAGGCGAACCTGCGCCAGCAGTTCCACGTCCTGATTGGGGCTGGCGCCGGCCAGGGCAAAGACCTGCCCGGGTTTGCGCCGCATCCAAAGGCCGACAAGCGCCACCAGCGCTCCGAATAGAACCAAAAGCCAGTCAAGGAGTAGCATGCCATCCCTTATTGCGGTAGAGTCCGCGGCAAACCCAGTATGGGATTGGCCGATAGTGGCGGCAACTGCCCATGGTTGCTGTCCTTGCGTCATGTCGGGAACCCGTCTTGTGCATTTTGCCGCACTCCCGTGCTGCGCACGGGCCGCGCAATGCTACAATCAAAGTGCCCGGAACCCCTGAAAATCCCCACACGGACGAGATGACCTTGGCTGAACCTATCAACAAGAAGAGCCTGACCTACGCCGACGCAGGCGTCGACATTGAGCAGGGCAATCGCACAAAACAGCGCATCAAGTATCTGGCCCACCGTACTTTTAACAAGTGCGTCCTCAGCGAAATTGGCGGCTTTGGCGGCCTTTTCCAGGTGGACAAGCGCAAGTTCAAGGACCCCGTGCTGGTCAGCAGCGTGGATGGCGTGGGCACCAAACTGAAGCTGGCCTTTGAGATGGGTGTGCACCACACCGTCGGCGGCGACCTGGTGAACCACTGCGTCAACGACATTGCCGTGCAGGGCGCCACGCCGCTATTCTTTATGGATTACTTGGCCGTCGGCAAGCTGGAGCTGGAGACGGCGGAGAAGATCGTCAGCGGCCTGGCCGAGGCCTGCAAGCACAACGGCTGCGCCCTGATTGGCGGCGAGACGGCCGAGATGCCGGGCTTCTATCCCGATGGCGAATACGACTTGGCGGGCTTCATCGTCGGCGCCGTGGAGCGCGATAAGATTTTGACCGGCAAGGCCGTGGAAGTTGGCGATGTGCTGGTGGGATTGCCTTCCACCGGCCTGCATACCAACGGCTACTCGCTGGCCCGCAAGCTGATGTTCGAAGTCGCCGGCTACACCCCTGACACCTACGTCAACGAGATGAAGGGCAAAGTGGGCAGCGAACTGATGAAGCAGCACAAAAGCTACTGGCCCATCATGCGCCGCGTGGTGGACGGCGAGTGCGTGAACGCCATGGCCCACATCACCGGCGGCGGCATTACGGAAAACCTGCCGCGCGTGCTGCCCAAGGGCGTCGGCGCCATGGTCGAGCTGGGAAGCTGGCCTGTGCTGCCCATCTTTGAGCACATGCAGAAGATCGGCTCCATCGAGCAGGCGGAGATGATGCGCACCTTCAACATGGGCATCGGCATGATCCTGGTGGTGCCGGCCAAGAAGTTCAAAAAGGTGCAGGGCATTCTGGACCGCGCCGGGGAGAAGGGCTACGTTATTGGCCGCACCGTCAAGGGCGACCGCAAGGTGCAGTACAGCTAAGTTTTTACGATTGTTCCAACGCGAAAAATTGCGGGCGCGCCGAACAGGCCGTCCGCGATTTTGTTTTTGCGCGCAGAAAATTCATCGTCGATTGGAGATTATTCGCCCAGCCCGGCCGCAATCTTCTCCGCCGCCTGTTTGCCGTTGCGCACCGCGTAGTTGGTGCCGCGGTCTTCGGGATAGACCTGCCCCATGGCCGCCACGTACAGCCCCTTCAGCTCGCCTTCAAATGGCGGAATCTTCTGGCTGTGGTGGAGGCCGACGATGGGCTGCGAGTAATCCGCCCGCCACACCCAGCTGCCGGTAAGCCACTGGCGCTCGAATTTGGGGAACATGCGCTTCAGGGCCGCCACGGCAAAGTCCACCGCCTCTTCGTCGCTCATCTGGTAAAGGTGCTCTTCGCGCGGCAGGTACTTGGAAAGATAGACGATGTGGCGTCCGCCGTAGCTGGTGGCGGGCTCAAAGTTGGTGTGCTCGATGACGGCGACAAACGGAAAGCCGGGATCGTTGACGTTGAGCCAGTAGATGCTCGACAAGCTCTGCGAAAGCTCCAGCACAATGCAGACGTTGGAGAGATACTGCATGTCGCGCAGGCGAGCCAAATAAAGCGCGCTGCACTGGCCCTCCAATAAATCAGAGGAGACCGGCAGCGGCGTGGTCAGCAGCACGCGGCGCGCGGTGATTTCACCCTCGGCGGTGGCCAGGCCCACGGCCACGCCATTGTGCGCCAGCACCTTTTGGGCGGCGCAGCCCAGCCGCACCTCGCCACCCAGGCGGCGAATCTCGGCGACCGTGGCATCCACCAGCGCGGCAAAGCCTCCGCGAAAGTAGCTGAGAACCTCTTGCCCGGCCTTGCCGCGGCTGCCTCCGCGCAGCTTGAGCTTGTTCCAAATCCAGACGGCGCTGACCTGATGTGCATGGCGGCCGAACTTGCCCGCCAGCAGCGGCTCCCATACAACCTGATAAACGCGTTCTCCGCAATGCTCCAGCAGCCAGTCGCGTGCGGTAACGGACTCCAGCTCGCGCCAGTCTTTTACGCGGCGCGCGGCCAGCGCCACCCAGCCCAGGCGCAGGCAATCGATAAGCCCCAGAGGTGGAAAGCGCAGCACATCCAGCGGCGTGCTGAGGCGGAAGAACTTATGCGCGTAGTACATGCCGGTGCGCGTGGGGCGATGCAAGACTTCGGACTCCAGTCCAATGCCGCGGATGAGTTCGAGGATGTCCGTATCGGAGGCGAACCAGTGGTGATAAAAGCGCTCCAGCCGCTGCTGGGCCTCGCCGTTCTTGCCGCCGACGAGGAAGCTGCCGGCCAGGCCGCCCGCCTCGGAGTCCTTCTCAACGACTACGACGCGATGGCCCCGGCGTGCGAGTTCCAGTGCCGCGGACAGCCCGGTAAAGCCCGCACCGGCGATGGCGACATCAAACGGGCGGCTATCGCTGGGCATGGTCGGGTGCGGCAGTGGCATCGTGGGTTAACAGCTCGCGCACAAGGAAGAGCGGGCGCTGTTTGACCTCCGTGTAGATGCGGCCGATGTATTCGCCGACGATGCCGAGGCTGAGCATCTGTACGCCACCAAGGAACAGCATGGCGATAAACAGCAGCGTCCAGCCCTCCACCCAGATGCTTGTGAAGAGGCGCAGCACCAGTGCGTAGAGGATTCCGAGGGCGGCCAGGATGGCGGCTGCCAGGCCCATGACGCTGACCACGCGCAACGGAACCACGGAGAAGCTGAGCACGCCATCCAGTGCGAGGGCGATCATGCGGCGCAGCGGATACTTCGTCTCGCCGGCCGCACGCGAGGCTCGCTCATAGCGCAGCGGATGCTGGCGGAAACCAATCCAGCTGGACATGGCGCGCAGCAGGCGATGTTGCTCTTTCATCTGCAAAAGGGCGTTCACGGCGCGGCGGTCCAGCAGGCGGAAGTCACCGGCATCTTCCGGAATGGGGCGCTCGCTGAGGCTGTTGAGCAGGCGGTAGAACCAGCGCGCGGTGGCCAGCTTGAACCAGCTCTCGCCCTGACGCGTGTCGCGCACGCCGTAGATGACTTCGTTGCCCTGCAACCAGAGATCGAACATCTGTAGCAGCACTTCGGGCGGATCCTGCAGGTCGGCGTCCATGATGGCCACGGCCTGTCCGCTGGCGTATTCCAGACCGGCGCTGACGGCACGCTGATGTCCGAAGTTGCGCGCCAGGTCAACGACCTTGACGTGGGGGTCGGATGCAAAGAGCGCGCGCAGTTGGTCTCCGGTCGAATCCTTTGAGCCGTCGTTGACGTAGACGATCTCGTAGCTTTCAACCTTGCCGGCCCCAACCGTGGACAGCACGCGCGTCAGCTCGCCATGGCAGGCGGCAAGCACCTCCTGCTCGTTGTAGCAGGGCACCACGACCGAGAGCTGGCATGAGCCGATGCGGGTATTCACAGCTCGGATTATAGAGGAGGCCGCAAAGGTCTCCCAACGGCAGCGTGCTCCCGCGCCAAAGTAGTAACCGCCCGTTCCTTTTGACTTGCCCGCGGCTTAACTGTTAGAATTTGGGCAATACCAATTTCATCTGCGTGGATGGCGCGGCAGCCGCAGAAATCCGCGATCAAAAGGATAGCCATGGACTTCGAGGCAACCGGAACTCCTACCCGGAACCAGCAGCGTGTCAGCCTGACCGATCTCTACCGGGCAGGCCTGACCCCGGCACAGGACACGTTCGTCTGGAAGACCGTGGGACTCCACCTGCTGGTGGCGGTGGCAGTGGCGGTGGCCGTGCGGCTTCCCTACTATCGCGACGGTTGGCGTCCGCTGAACGATGGTGGTATGTTCGCCCTACTCCTCGACCAACTGCGCGAACATGGGCTGCGCTGGCCCACCTACATTGACTATAACCATCTGCACCTGCCACTGGGCTACCCTCCACTGGGCTTCTACCTGGGGGTGCTGGCCACTTACCTGCCCATGCAGAACACGCAACTGGTGATGACCTGGCTGCCGCTGCTGTTTAACCTTGCCACGGTGGTAGCCGCCTACTTCATCGCCTACGAGGTCTTCGCCGACCCTTTCCAGCGCCTGATGACCGCCGTGGTCTACGCCATCATCGGCTGGAGTTCGATGTGGCTGACCATGGGCGGAGGAATCACCCGCTCGCCGGGCGAATTTTTCGCCCTCACCGCGATCGCCCTCTTTCTGCGCGCCTGCAACCGGCAAAGCTGGAAGATTACGGTGTTCTGCGGCATCTTTGGCGGCCTTACCCTTCTCACGCATCTCGAGTGCAGCGTGCTGTTGGTGGTCAGTTTGCCGGTGCTGGCGCTCAGCTTTCCGCGCCGCTGGCAGAACCTGTACCGGATGGTGGCCGCGGGTGCGGTGGGCACGCTCGTCGCCCTGCCGTGGATCTTCTGGGTATGGACGCACCTTGGCTTTGCTCCGCTGGTGAATGCCTTTCACTCCGGCTTCGACACTGCCCACTATGACTTCAGCGTGCTGCTGATTGTTGCCGCCGGTGTGCTTTTTGCCTGGGCGGCACACTTCCCTTACGTGCTGTGGCTGGTTACTGAATTCCTGCTGATGCGGCGAAACCCTAACACCCATTCAGTGGTGATCCGCGCCATCATCTTGGTATGGGTTGCCAGCGTCATTGTGGTTCTGTTTTCCCGGGTGTCGCGCAGCCTTTGGTGGCAGCGCGCTGTGGCCGCAGCCCTGGCTGTCGCAATGGCGCTGCCTATGCTGGGAACCATCCAGAAAAAGAATGACCGGCTGGAGGACCTGGCTACTAACGTGCGCGCCCAACTGAGTCCGACGGAGATTGCGGCAATGCAGGCCGTTCCAAACTACACCGCACCGGACGCCCGATTTATCGTGCTCAGCCAGCGCACCGAGTATTGGTTCGAGGACTCTGCCAGCGAGTGGTTTCCCTACTATTCCGGCCGGCAGTGCCTGAACACGGCACAGGGCCGGGAGTGGCTGCCCAACCGCGACTTCGCCCGCGCCGTCAAAGTCTCCGGCAGCCTGATGTCCCTGGGCGTCTCACCAAACTTCGACGATCTCATCTACTACTCGAAGCCCGATTACCTGATGATCGTGTACCCCTTGGACGAGAACCATCAGGCCATCGCGCAGATTTACCGGCGCCTTACCCGTCCCATCCCGCTGTACAAAAATTACGATGCCGAGGTGCTGGCCTTCGACCCGGAGAAATTGAGTGCGGCGGCGACCAAATACGCGGCGGCCACGGGCGGTGCCATACCCAAATAGCAACGGCACAGATACCCCTGCCGCGCAAAACGCTATATCCTGAAGGCACATGAAACGACTCGGCATCCTTCTCTCCGGACGCGGTTCCAACTTCCTGGCCATCGCGGAAAGCATTCGCCTTGGCCGCCTCAAGGCGGAGATCGCCATCGTCATCAGCAACCGCGCGGACGCCGCCGGCATTGCCAGCGCCGATGCCCTCGGCCTGAAGACCTTGATCCTGCCCAGCAAGGGCCGCCCACGCGAGGAGCACGATCAGCAGGTGGTCACAGCCCTGCGCGAGGCCGGAGCCGAACTCATCATCCTGGCCGGTTACCTGCGGCTGCTCTCGCCGTGGTTTGTGCAGCAGTTTCCAGCGGCCATCCTCAACATTCATCCCTCGCTGCTGCCGGCCTTTCCGGGATTGGAGGCACAGCGCCAGGCGCTCGATTACGGTGTGCAGGTCAGCGGATGCACCGTCCACTTTGTGGATGAGCATCTCGACCACGGCGCCATCATCCTGCAAAAACAGGTTCCCGTACTGCCAACCGACGATGAGCACACGCTGGCCGAGCGCATTCTGGAGCAGGAGCACATCGCCTACAGCCAGGCCATCGCCCTCATCGCCAGCGGAGACTACCGCATCGAAGGCCGCCGCGTGCTGCCCGGGCGCACGAAGAAGTAACTCTTAGCGGGTAGTTTGGTTTTCCATTCAGCATAGCGGCAAAAGCAAACGGCGCGGATTCTCTCCGCGCCGCATTTGTTTCCGCCTAAAAAACTAGTAGAGATGGAAGTTGACTTCCAGGTAGATTGCAACGGGAACGGGGTTCCCATCTTTCTTGCCCGGATCGAAGCGCCAGTTGCGCGCGGCCTCCACGGCCTTTTCGTCCAGTCCCATGCCCAGCGAGCGAATCACGCGCACTTCGTGAATGCGGCCATCCACGCCAATCACCACATCCAGCAGCACCGTGCCCTGGTGTTTGTTCTTGCGGGCTTCGTCGCTGAACTCAGGCTCTTCCTTGTAAATGATGCGTGGGGGGCTGACGCCGCCGCCGACGCGATAGGCTCCGCCGCCGATGCCACCGCCGTGTCCGGGGCCGACACCGGGGCCGTTGCCGCTGCCAACTCCGCCACCGCTGCCGCTGCCTATGCCACCGCCAATGCCGACGCCATTCGAGGGGATGCCGTTGAGCTTGCCCTGCGGATCGCCGACCACCGTCCCCTGCGGCAACTTGATTTCAGGCGGAACGACCACCGAGGCAGGTACCGCCAGCTTGGGATTCTCCGGCGGGGTCACCGTAGGCGGAGCGAACTGCTCCTTGCTGAACTTGGGTAACGCGCCCTTGCTGGCCGGGTTCACGTCATGCGAGCCGCCGCCGCCACCGCCGCCCACTTGTTTTTTGGATTGCTGCATGACGTAGGGGCTGATGTCCACGGCCTCGCCGGTGATGACCTTCTTAATCTCCGGCGCATGCGTCGCCGACCACGTGCCCAGCCAGATGAGCAGGGCGAGGATAACGGTGTTGATGACGAAGGAGGCAACAAACGACTCCTTACGGACCTCGTAGAGGCCGTAGCCATCGCCAAAAAGAGTGGGCATGATCTCATGCCGCTCGTCGGGCCTGGTCGGGGGAGCCTTTTGCTGATACGGAGGTGTGGGCATACCTGTGCCTTACGAGTATAAATCGGCGCAAGCAGCCAAAGCTTGATAAAAACAATCCACAGTCAATTCGCAGTAAGAACACCAGCACCGCCAGAGGAATTCAGCAAGCTGGAATCGGAGCCGGGTTGGAAGCCCGGGAAGGGCATCCCGCCAGGGGATACGCACTCAATGGATCCACGCTTACGGAGCCCGCATTACGGCACGATGACGCGCAGTGCCCCGGGCACCACCGTAATTTCCGCCGGAGTCTGGCACAGCGGCTCGCCATCGCCCCACAGGGGCAGCGGCTCCTCGCTTTCCACAAAGACCTGCACTGTGCGTTGATAACTGACCTCCGGCACCTCGATGTGGCGTCCGGAGTAAATCTTCAAAATGTGGCGCAGAATTTTCGTGATGGGCAGCATCGGCACCCAGCACAGGTCGAGCTCGCCATCATCCATCTGCGCGCGGGGCAGCATGCGTATGCCGCTGCCGTACACCGGCGCGCTGCCGATGGCGGCAAACAGTGTCGGCCCCTCCAGCACGGTCTCTTTGCCAGCTGCGTCATAGCAAACCATGCGCACCTGCGGCGCACGATAGCTGGCCAGGGCGCGCAGCGCGGCCAGCATGTATCCTCCGTAGCGGCGCACCAGCCCCGGCATGGGATCGGCCACGCGGTTGGTCTCCGCGTCCAGCCCCAGGCCGGCAATGCCCGCTACATAGAGCTGGCTCTTCTGACCGTCGTTCTCCTCGGCCAGGCGCAGGTGGCGGCGCATGATGACCGGTCCGAGCAACTCATCCGGGCGGGCAAAGCGGCCATCTGTGTCGGCAAAGGTGCGCGTGGGCACCTCGTCCATCTCCTCCGGAGCGCGCTGCGCCAGCGGACGCACCAGCCCTAGATCGAGCACCCGCACGTTGCGATGGCCCTCCAGATATTTCTTCCAGGCACGCAGTGCGGTGGTCACGTCGCGAATGCCGAGGCAGTGGGCAAAGTCGTTGGCGCTACCATGGGGAACCACCAGCATGGGCGTGGCCGAGTTGGCCAGGGCGGGCAGCACGCGATGCACACTGCCATCGCCGCCAAAGATCAGCGCGGCATCCGGCAGGTCGTTCGGCTCCAGTGCGTTGCCGCGAAAAATATTCGCGCGCTCGTCCCGAAAGGGCTCAACGAGCTGACTGCTGCGATATGGATGGAGGATGGCTGCGACGCGCACCGGGAAATTGTACCCTGCCGCTAAGCCTGCGTAACCATCTCTGCGTAACTAGCTCTGAGTTGCCAGGTTCTGCGCAGCTAGACGATCACTCCGCGGCGAAGGTCGTCCTCGGCCTGACGGAGCGCGTCAATCGTGCCCAGGTCGCGCCAGTAGCACCCCTCGGCGGAATAAGCGGCGACGGCTGCACCCTCGGCGGCCAGGCGCAGGTAGGTGGGGATGATGGGGAAGGCCGCTGCGTCATCCGATTGCAGGCGCAATAGCACGGCCGGTGACAGCACATGAATGCCGCAGAAGGCCATCTGCTGCGTCGTGACCGCCATGCGAACCAACTCTTCGGGATGCCCGGCGGTGTGGCGGCCGCAGAGCAGCCCGGCCTCGTCAAACAAAAGCTGGCGGCTGCCGGCGCGGCGCTGCACGGCCAGTGTAACCAGCGCTCCGCGCTCACGGTGAGCCCGCACCATCGCCGCCAGATCCAGCGAACTGATGACATCCACGTTATGCACGAGAAATGGCTCGGCGCTCTTCTCTCCATCGAGCAAAAAGAAATGCGCGGCCTGTTTTAGTCCGCCGCCGGTGTCGAGCAGTTCGCGCTCCATGGAAAGTTCGACGCGCAAGCCAAGTTCGTCGAGCATGGCTGTGTTCGCGGCGAGGAATTGTTCAATTTGCGCGGCAAAGTGGTGCGCGTTGACGATGACCTCGGTGACACCCACCCCTGCCAGCCTGCGTAGAGCGATCTCCAGCAGGGTGCGGCCACCCAGGGTAACCAGTGCCTTGGGGCGCTCATTGGTAAGTGGGCGCAGGCGCGTGCCCAGTCCGGCGGCCAGCACCATGGCCTTCATCGCGGCCAGCGCTCCTGCTCGCGATGCTGCAACTCCACGCGCACGCCGCGCTCACGCAACTGCCGCGCCGTCTGCTCCGCCAGGTATACCGAGCGATGCTGCCCGCCCGTGCATCCGTAGCTGACCATCAGCCGCTGGAAGCCGCGGCGGCGATATTCCGCCACGCTGATATCGACCAGTGCCAGCGCGTGCTGCAGGAACTCCGCGACGGTCACGTGCTGCTCAAGATAGACGGCAACCTCCGCGTCGCGCCCGGTAAGGGACTGGAAGCGCGCCTCGCGCCCGGGATTGGGCAGGCCGCGCGCGTCAAAGGTGTAGCCTCCGCCGTGGCCGCTCTCATCGGCCACTGGGCCATGGTGATAGCTGAAGCTGGTGACGATGACGGTGAGCGGGTCATCTGCCTGCGCGGGCACCGTTTGCGGCGTGTCGCCTGCGGCGGCCGTGGTGGCCGCGCCGCTTAGTTCGGCAATCTTCGCATCGCTGGTCAGTTGCGCGCAGGCCTTGGCCAGCGCGGGCAGTCCGGCGGCCAAAGTGGAGTTCTCCCACAGCCAGCGCAGGTTGCGCAGCGCGTAAGGAACACTCTGCAGGAAGTGGGCTTTACGCTCGTAGTAGCCGCGATAGCCGTAAGCGCCCAGGGCTTGCAGGATGCGCACCAGGACCCAGGCGGGATAGTCGGCCAGGAAGCGTCCGCGATCCACCTTCATGTGGCGTGCAAGTGCCTCAAGATACTGCCCCAGCAGCTCGTCCCGCACGGTGGGCGGCAGGTCGGCCTTGGCATCGAAGAGCAGCGATGCAATGTCGTAGTGCGGAGCCCCGCGGCGTCCGCCCTGGTAGTCGAGGAAGTACGGGCGGCCCTCACGAAGCATGACGTTGCGCGACTGGAAGTCACGGTAGAGGAAGCACTCCTGCCCGGCGCTGAGCAGCCGCGAAGTGAGCCGCGCGAAATCCTCCTCCAATGCCTGCTCGTGGAACTCCGCGCCAGCCAGCTTGAGGAAGTAGTACTTGAAGTAGTTCAGGTCCCAGTGGATGGATTGTGCGTCAAAGGCCGCACGGGGATAGCAGAGTGAGTAGTCAATGCCGCGAGCGGCTTCCACCTGGAAGCGCGGCAACTCCTCAACGACGCGGCGGTAGGCCTCGAGCACCTGCGGTGCCAGCTCCGGGCCGCGGCGGTGGGCCGTAAGGTACTGATACAGCGTGGTGTCGCCCAGGTCCTCTTCCAAGTACGCGGTGCCCGTGGCGGCCTCGGCGTAAATCTGCGGCACGGCCAGGCCATGCTTAAGGAAGTGGCGGGTAAAGGACAAAAACGCAAGGTTCTCCTCGCGCACGCTGTTGAGGATTCCGATGGCCGAATGCTGTGCGCTGGAGAGGCGCACGATGAGTCGTCCGCTGCCGCCGAGACCGCCCTGCACGGGACTCACACTGGTGGCGGGCTGGCCAAAGTGGCGCTCAAAGAGTTGTCGCAAAACTTCCATCACTGCGCTCCGGGACGAAAGAGAAGTATCTGTGTAAGGCCGGAAGAAAGGCAAGTGCGGGGGCTGAAGTTACGCGGCTGTACCCTCTACTTCCCCAACCGCGCGCCGGCGACTATGATGGATGAGGCCAATGCCGCACACATACGATGAAAACCACTGTGAATGAATCCGAGCCCCAGCGCAATCTCTTCCAAACGGCCGTTTATAACTTTTTTGCCCTGTACCTGGGCGTCACGCCTCCGGCGCCGGGCAAGGAAGGCTTTTATGTGGGCGTGCTGCTGGTGGCCACGCTGTTCATCATTGGCGCGGGATACCTGCTGACGCGGCTGCTGATCGGCATGATCTTCAATTAATAAATTATGTTTTGAAGTTTTGTCAGGCTTGTTTCAGTGAAGCTCTGATTGCATTTTCATATACCTGCGCAGGTGGCAGATTATTGGGAGCGGTAAAGTAAGCATCCGGTCTCGACCGTATTGACTGTTCTGAGCTAAGTGTCCACGAATCGATTTGTGGACACTTACGATTTTGACTGGTCGGTGTGTGGGGTGGTGCTGGCGATGTTCCAGGGCAGAAGCTCTGCGATGCGATTCA
>CAINND010000082.1 GCA_903851035.1 uncultured Acidobacteriota bacterium
CACCTATGCCGCCATCTGCGCCGCCGGATACGTCTACCTCTTCCTTCGCCTGCCGGAAACGCGTGGCATCTCGCTGGAAGAGATGGAATCCAGCCTCAACTCACCTCACACCCACGGAAAGTAACCATGCGCGCACTCACCACACTCTCGCTCGCCTTCGCTCTGGCCACCACGGCCAACATCGCACACGCCCAGCCTGCGCACATCGTGCTCGACGGCCACAGCGCAGGCCGCGTTTTTGACGGCCTTGGCGCCGCCAGCGCAGGGGCCTCTTCCCGACTGCTCATCGACTACCCCGAGCCCCAGCGCAGCCAGATTCTCGACTATCTCTTCAAGCCCGGCTACGGCGCAGCCCTGCAGCGCCTGAAGGTGGAAATCGGCGGGGACGTGAACTCCACCGACGGCTCAGAGCCGAGCCACATGCGCACCCCATCGGACCACAACTCCACCCGCGGCTATGAGTGGTGGCTGATGGCAGAAGCCCGCAAGCGCAACCCGCATATCCTCCTGGAAATTCTCCCCTGGGGCGGACCTTACTGGGTTGGAGACAAGACCCTTTACGCGCCGAAGATGGCCGAATACGTCGCCGACTTCATCAAGACGGCCAAGCGCGACTACAACCTCGACATTGCCTACGCCGGGTTGTGGAATGAGAAGGAGTACGACGCCGCCTACCTCCTGGAGCTGCATCGCCGCCTGCAGGCGGAGCACCTCTCCACCAAAATCGTCTGCTGCGATGAGTATGCCGGCCAAGGGCCCGGACAGTGGTCCATTGCCGACGCGATCCTCAAGGACCCCGCAATTGCCCAGGCTGTCGATGCCATCGGCGCCCACTATCCACTGGTTGACGGCAAAATCACCACCACCGACGCCGCCCGCAAAACCGGAAAGCCGCTGTGGTCCAGCGAAGACCAGCCCAACAGCGGGAGCGGGCCATTCCTCAGCCGCGACTGGCCCATCGGCGGGCGCATCCTTGCTCACCTCTACAACCAGAACTACCTCGAAGGTTCTCTGACAGCGACGGAAATCTGGAGCCCCATCACCTCCTACTACGACAACCTCGCCGCGCCCAACTCCGGCCTGATGTACGCCAACACGCCGTGGTCTGGCCACTACGATGTTCAGGGCACCATATGGGCCACGGCGCACACCACACAGTTTGCGCAGCCGGGATGGCAGTACCTGGATGCCTCCAGTGGCAAGTTGCCGGAGAAGGGCAGCTACGTGGCCCTGCGCTCTGCGGACAGAAAAAACTGGAGCGTCGTGCTGGAGACGATTGACGCAAAGTCGCCACAGCCGGTGAGCTTCCAAATCGCCGGCGGCCTGGCCACAAGCGAGGTGCATATCTGGCTTACGAACACTGCGCATACGTTTGAGCAGGTGGCAACCCTGACGCCCGTGAATGGCGCCTTCCAGTACACCTTCCAGCCGGATTCTCTTTACTCGCTGACCACCACACGCGGCCAGGGCAAGGGCACCGCGCAACCACCGGCGCAGGCTGGCTTCCCCATGCCGTATCGAGACAACTTTGAGGCGGTCTCTGCGAACCTGACACCGAAGTATCTCGCGGATCAGGATGGCGCATTTGAGGTGCACAACTGTGTGGGTCGCGAAGGCAAATGCCTTGAGCAGGTCATCTCCAACATTCCCATCCCCTGGGGTCCGCTGCCTGATCCATTTACTGAGGCGGGCAACGCCGACTGGAGTGATTATTCCGTCGCCGCAGATGTGCGTTTCCTGAGCGAATCGCCGGCGGCAAGTCTGGGCAGAATTGATTCGGCCGATGTCTTCCAGGATAGCCATGCACGCTGGCCGAGCGGCTACGTGCTGCGCGTGAAACCGAGCGGAGCCTGGGAGCTGCTCTCGACCGCATTCAACAAGCCGGTTGTGACTCTTGC
>CAINND010000083.1 GCA_903851035.1 uncultured Acidobacteriota bacterium
GCCTGCAGCTTCAGGATGGTGCTCAGGATAGCCTGTCCGCCGCTGGCGCAGGCGTTCTCCACGCTCTCAATGGGTTTGCTGGCAAGGCCGGGCACGCTGGCCGCCAGGCCGCTGACCAGCCCCTGCTCGTTGAGCGCGATGTTGCAGGCCGCCGACACGGCTCCCATGTCGAGCAGCGCGGGATCGGCGTTGATCTCCTTACAGACACTTTCGATGGCCGTCCTGGCGATTTCCGGTACGGTCATGCCCATCAGTTTGCCAAACTTTGACTGGTGATAAGCCGCCACATAAATGCGTTTCATCGTCTTCTCCATATTGCGCCATCCGGCGCGTGTATGTGTGTCTTCCCGGTGGACGGATAACTGCAGTGCCGCAACCCGCAAGAGCGCAAACGTTCGTGAATCTCACGCGCGCCGTGCGAAGTGGACGACCGGCGATTCTACTGCAAAGGCCGTTGTGGGGGAAGCGTCTTTCTGCCCCGCGCCTAGAAGTGACGATTCATCGCTTAGCGATGCAGTTCGGCACCCGCGCTCAGCAGGTTGATGAGCAGTTTGAAGGCTCCTGCCGCACCGGCATCCATCTGGCGATGAAAAGCCAAACCGGAGTAAATCACCGAGCCGCGGCCATAGCGGGCACGCAGCAGAGCACCTTCCTGAACTGGCTGGCCGGCGTCTTTCATGCGCAGAAGAGGCTCGTAGCGGCCATCCCAGCGCAGGGCGAAGTTGTGTCCACGCTCCTCGCTCCAGCCGCGGAAGTCCTCTTCCGTAATGTCGTTGGGCTCTTGCAGCAGTTCGTGGTGTGCCTCGGGAAACTCCACCAGGCTGTAGGCATTGGCCACGCGCGCCGTGCCCAGTTCCAGTGGATATGGCAGCGGAGCATTGATGGCAAAGCGCGCGGCGTCGGTCTGCCCAAGGATGAGAATCACGCCGCCACCCTTCACGTACTGCAGCAGACGTTCACGCTGCGCGGCCAGTTCGTCGCGCACATCCAGCACGCCACTGCCCAGCACGATGGTCCAGTAACGCTCCAGGCGCTCGGATTCCAGCGACGCCGCATCCAGCGTCACCACGCGGATATTCATATCACGCAGAGCGGCCGGAATGTTGTCTCCCGGCAAGCCGACGTAGCCCACGCTCAGCCCTTCCGGCACATCAACGGCCGTGCTGACCAGCGTTCCATCCGAGCTGCGATAGTGGAAGGCCACCCCACCGGCGGCGCGCACAATCGTGTATCCCTGGTCAAAGACGGCGCCCGCCCACCGCACAATAGCCCGCGAGGGAAACGCTCCTTCGCCACCGCGATCCTGCACCATGAAGAAACGGTAAGTATGCTCATCGCCGCGCGTGGCAATCTCCAGCATCTCGTGTTCGGGCTCGGTGTGCCATCCGCTGGGTGGATGCACCGTCAGCAGCGCGTTCTGCAGGTTGGCCACGTTGCTGCGCACACGCACCTCGATTTCGGCATATGAGTATCTTGTGCGCCGATTCCAATGGGTGCGCGGCTGCACAATCACAGACATGGGCGGCGCCACCGCCACGGGTTGCGGCACCCCGTTGCAGAGGGCTTCCACCGGCACCACCAGGCGCGCCAACTGGTTGCCAATCTCCACCTCCACCACGGCTTCCAATGCCGGAGGCGGCAGCGGACGCGTGGCGTTATGCTCATCGAGGATGCGATAGACGGCATCATCTGCGGATTCCTGCAGTATCTGCGGCCGCGTGAATGGCGCATCCTGCGGCACACGTCCGTGAAATACTGCCTGCGCCTCGCCAGGCTTCCACTCGCGCTCTGGAGTCCAGCGCCCACCCTCGCTGCGCAGCTCTATACTCCGCACCGCGGCATTTGAGCCCTGCTCCACGCTGACCGCGATCGTGTACTTCATCCCCGGCACCAGCACGTTCGCCGCATCGGCCGACGTGGCCGCGCCATCTTCCTTCAGCCGTGCCTGCGCCTTCACTCCGGATAACTGCGCCAACAACTGCTCCGCCCGGGCGCGCCGCTCCAATATCTCCGCCCGGAAAGCACCCCGGCCCCGTCCGCCGAGCAGGAGGTCTTCCACGCCATGCAGGTTTTGCAGGTACTCGGCTAGATGCGCGGCGCAAATGGTGGCATCTGACGAGCCTTCGGCCGCCGCCTCCGCCGCAGTACGCATGGCGCGCAGCCGCAGATCTAGAAGCTTCTCTGCCTCAGCACTCAGCCCGCTCTCAGCCGCCAGAGCTTCCAACTGCAAATCCAGCCCGGCGGCAAAGTTGTGCTCGCCCTCCGCCAGTTCATATCCCGGCGCGGCTTCGATCAACCGGTAGCGGCGCGTTGCGCCAACGGGCGCATGCCACAGCCCACGCTGTGAGCTTTCCTGCTGCAAGGCGCGCTGCGCAAGCTGCTGC
This sequence comes from uncultured Acidobacteriota bacterium, assembly GCA_903851035.1. Classification (GTDB taxonomy): domain Bacteria; phylum Acidobacteriota; class Terriglobia; order Terriglobales; family Acidobacteriaceae; genus TOLSYN. The sequence goes on from CAINND010000083.1 coordinate 2,385, forward strand.
CAGCTCTCCGCACTGCCGCGCTGAGCTTCGTCAGCATGGAACTCCACCGTGAATTTGCCCGCGCGAGCCAGAGCAAAAAGCCGCAGTGGCTGCCACGTCTCAAGTCCATTTTTCAATTGCTCGGGAAATTTCTTTGAATCGGCGGCGGCCTTGAAGGCCTCGCGCGCCAGGACCAGCGCTGCCTCATGCTGGCCATCGCCATCGCCCGCCAGGTCGAATGGAACAACGATGATCTGCGGACGCGTCTCGCGCACGACGCGCACCATGTCCGCCAGCGCCGGGTTGTGCCCAAGCCAACGGTCAAAGACCTCACTGGACTTGCGCGTATAGCCGAAGTCCACCACCCGCGTGTAACGCTGCTCCACTCCGTAAATACGATTAGCGGCCTGTTGCTCCAGGGTCCGCACCAGGCCCTGTTCGCCGGGCTCGCGCACGCCGTCGTGGCTGTCTCCACGCTCGCCGCGCGTCAGCGTCAGCAAAGTCACTCGGGCGCCCGAGCCTTGCGCGAAGCACGCCAGCAGCGCGCCATCCTCATCGCCGGGATGTGCCGTAATCTGCAGAACTCGCAACGTGCTGCCCAGCCCTTGCAACTGCCACGCCGGTACCGGCTGCGCGAGGGTCTTCCCCGGCGCTTGCCCGCAAAGCGGCGCGGCCTGCAGAAGCGCCAGCAATAGCACGGTCAGCAACAGCACGAAGATGAGGCGCGAGGTCACTCGTTCCCTTCTATCTGTTCCGGCGGCCAGGTGCAACCGCCGCGCAAGAAAATGGCCGGAGAGCGTTACCCTCCGGCCGTTTTGCTCAATATCTTCAGGCCGAGACCGCGTCGCCGGCCTTCACCGCCGCCAGCTTCGCTTCCAGCCAGGCCATCCACTGTTCAAGGCCGTCGCCCTTGTTGCTGGTCTCAATAATCTCGATGCCCGGATGCACCGTGCGCGCGTTCTGCTTGGCCAGTTCGGCGTCAAAGTTGAGGTACGGTAGCAGATCCACCTTGCTCAAAATCATCAGGTCGCTCTTCACGAAGATCGAAGGATACTTCAAGGGCTTGTCCTCGCCCTCGGTCACGCTCAGGATGACGATCTTGTGATGCTCGCCCAGGTCGTAGCTGGTGGGGCACACCAGGTTGCCCACGTTTTCGATGATCAGGATGTCCAGGTCTTCCAGCTTCCAGTCGGCAAGATGCTTGTCGATCATCTTGGCGTCCAGGTGGCAGGTGCCGCCGGTGATGATCTGCTTAGCCGGGAATCCCCACTTGGCCAGGCGCTTGGCATCATTCTCCGTCTGCAAGTCGCCTGTCAGCAGAGCCACGCGCTTGGTCTTGTCCATGCGCTCCAGCGTGCGCTCCAGCAGCGTCGTCTTGCCGCTGCCCGGCGAGCTGATAATGTTCACCACGAGAATCTTGTGCTGGCGGAAGCGTTCACGCAGCTCGGCCGCAAGCTTTTGATTCTCGTTCAGCACCTTCTTTTCCACTACAATCTGGCTCATTCATCCACCTCTACAAACGCGATCTGCAGCTCTTCTCCGGCTATGGTGATGGTCGCGGCCTCGCCGCACTTGGGACAGGCCGTGGCCCAATTCTCCGCCTGGAACTCAGCGTTACAACCCGGACATCGCTGCCTCCGCGGAACCTGCTCAATCTCCAGCAGCAGATGCTCCCAGGGAGTCTCCTTCACCGAGCACTCAAAGCCGAAGCGCAGGCAGTCCACGTCCACGCCTGCCAGCTCGCCCACGCGCAGCCCAACTTTGCTGATGCGCGTGCCCTCGGGCTGCTGCTTCTTGATCTCGTCCAGCTGTTCCAACACGCTGGCCACAATGGATAGCTCGTGCATGGTCTCCCCGGCTGCAATCCTCTATTCACATTTTCTCATACTGGACGCAAGGGTTTCTCCCACCCATCCTCGGTGCGCTAGAATCTTCTTTTCCGGAGATATCATGCCGCATCATCTGCCCGATCCCCAGAGCGAAGCCGCCTGGGAGAGCTATGTCGAAGATTTCCGCCGCTCGGCACACGATAGCGTCGAATGGATTGCCCAGTACCTGATCAACATTCGCCATATGCCCGTGCAGTCGCGCATCCGCCCCGGCCAGTTGGTGGATGCCCTGCCCGCCGAAGCGCCCAATCACGGAGAGAGCTTCTCGGCCATCCTCTCGGACTTCCAGCGCCAGATTCTGCCGGCCGTTACGCAGTGGAATCATCCCGGCTTCATGGCTTACTTCGGCACCTCGGCCAGCACGCCCGGCATTCTGGCGGAGATGCTCATCGCCGCCATGAACACCAACGGCCTGCACTGGCAGACCTCGCCCGCCGTGGCCGAACTCGAGCAGGTCGCGCTGGGATGGCTGCGCCAGTGGCTGGGCCTGCCAAAGGAGTTCTTCGGCATCATCTACGACACGGCCAGCACCAGCACCATGCACGCCCTCATCTGCGCCCGGGAAAAAGCCGAGCCGCAGTCGCGTCAGGATGGCATGCGCGCCGGACTCGTCATCTACACCTCCGAGCAGGCGCACTCATCGGTCGAGAAAGGCGCCATGGCCGTCGGCTTCGGACAGAACCACGTGCGCAAGGTTCCCACCGACGCACTGTTCCGCATGAAGCCCGATGCCCTGCGCGCGCTTATCGAGGCCGACCTGAACGCCGGGCTGCGCCCCTGCGCCATTGTGGCCACCATCGGCACAACCAGCAGCACGTCGGTGGATCCCGTTGCCGAATGTGCCGCCTTGGCCGAGGAGTTCAAGCTGTGGCTGCACGTGGATTGCGCCTACGCCGGCCCCTGCGCCCTGCTGCCCGAGTGCGCTCATCACTTCAAGGGCATCGAGCGCGCCGACTCCGTGGTCACCAATCCGCACAAATGGCTGATGACGCAGATGGATTGCAGCACCTTCTACACGCGCCACCCGCAGATTCTGCGCCAGGCGCTGAGCCTGGTGCCGGAGTATCTGCGCGCCAGTGAAGACCCGCGCGCCGTACACCTGATGGACTACGGAGTGCCGCTCGGCCACCGCTTCCGCTCGCTCAAGCTGTGGTTCATCCTGCGCTACTTTGGACGCGACGGCGTGATGGAGTTCCTGCGCCGCCACATTGCGCTGGCGCAAAAATTCGCCGCCTGGGTGGACGCCGACAAGCGCTTTGAGCGCGTGGCGCCCGTGCCCTTCTCCACCGTATGCTTCCGCCTGCGCCAGCGGCAGGGCGAGTCGCGGGAGCAATCCGACGAGCGCAACAAGCGGCTATTGGAAAAGGTCAACCAGAGCCCGAAGATATTCCTCTCGCATACGGCGCTCAACGGACGCTACGTCATCCGCATCGCCATCGGCAACATCGCCACCGGCGAACAGGACATTGAACTGGCTTGGAAACTGGTGCAGGAGGCGGCGGAGTAACTCGGTTCACTTGAGCGGGTGACCCGCACTAACAACAACGGCTAGAATGGGCACACGGCAGATGGACTTAATATCACGCTTTCGCAATTGGTTCGCGGATTGTAAGATGCCTTGTGAATAGCGAGTAGCCATGAATTCTCGTCACGACCTTCCCCAGTTCTATGATTGGGTCGAGTGGCGCGGTCGTTCGAGCGCACAGGCCCCGGCACAACCCGGTGTTTATATGTTCCGCCTAGACAGGTCAATCCCTCGACTCTTCGGAGATTCAGACCTGCTTTACATCGGCGGCACAAAGTCTCTTTCACGTCGATTTAAACAGCATCGCATCGCAAGATCTGACGGAACTGGAGTTGGCCTGGTCTTGCAGCATATTGAAAATCGAAATCTTGGACTGGTCCAGATAGCATGGCACCCCTGCAATAGCACTAAGGAGGCCTTTGACTTTGAATGGACACATCTAGCGGAGTACAAGGATGACCATCTCGAACTGCCGCCTTTGAATAGCAACCAACCCAAGAGACGCAAGGGGCAAGCACTGTGGGCATTGCGCGAAGTTCTAGTGGACCTGCTAGGAAAGCCGGTAAACCATAAGACTGTACGAGATTTTATTGAACATGCTCGCCAGAGGATCAGCAAGTAAGGCCGCCATGGCCTCCGGCAGTTCTGATAGCGAAGCCGTGACTATCCGTTCCGAGAGGAAAACCAATGAGTTATATCACAGGTAATCCTGGTCGTTGGAAGTTCGAGCCAGTCGCTTACGAAGTGAGTGCCGATGCAATGGCGTCCACGTTCTCAGTAAGTTTCACCAATGACCAAGGCCTTCCGGATACCCAGGAGGTTCCCCTTGGTAGGGTGTGCAGGCTGATCTCCGAACTCGAGCCAGGGACCGATCTCGCAGTGGCACTTCGTCTAAGTGTGGGAGCAGTCGAGGGCGAGGCTAAGACGGTAGGTATCTCACTCACCCAGTCCGACATCATGAGTCTCTGCTGGCAGTTGCACGAAAAAGGACTCCAGTCATTCGTGGCAGATGGTATGTCAGAGGGCTCGATCTTCCTTCCTAACCTCTACTTTTATGATAGTGATACCTTCTACGATCCAGCGTTAGGCAAGGCCTACCTTTTCTTCGCTGTCTGCGAAAGCAAGATCGTGAGCGAGTGGGTGATGCTTTGCGATTCACGGAGCCACCCTAAAGGCAAGTGTGAGTTCTTCGACCCAGCTATGCTTACCGGTCCCTTCAGGCGCCCAGTGACCTTGAATTCACATGAGGACGATAATGCCGTGGATAGATACTGGTATGGCGTGTTTTACAGAGATACCTTTCGCGGGCAGTTGATGGTGCTACGCCCAGACAAGCCGGAGCTCTATCTGTACCCTGAAGGAAGGCAGCCCACGAGAAGAGAACTTCTTGACGCGGTTATGAGCATGAAGCTGACCCTGTTTTGGATTGGGGTCGCTCTTACGCTTCTTGTTCTCGCAAGGTTCCTTCATTTCTGAGGCCGGGTGCCCCACCCTAGCCGTGGTTGCTAGGGTGGGGTTTTTCATCCTAGTTATAAAAAACTTACGCCCAATACGTCCTATCCAGTGTCCTGTACTGAATCGCCTCGGCGATGTGTTTGGCTTCGATCTGTTCTGCGCCCTCCAGGTCGGCGATGGTGCGCGACACCTTCAGAATGCGGTCGTGGGCGCGCGCGCTGAGTCCCTGCTGCGTCATGGCGCGCTCCAGCAATCGCTCGCAGTCGCCGCTCAGTTCGCAGTGTGCGCGGATTTGCCTTGAGCCCATCTGCGCGTTTGCGAAAAACTTTTCTCCCGCCTGGCGGAAGCGCGTCAACTGGCGCTCACGGGCCGCAAGCACACGCTCCCGGATGCTGGCCGAGGGCTCGGCCGTGGCCTTGCTGCGCAGTTCCTTGTAGTTCACCGCCGGCACGTCAATGTGTATATCAATGCGATCCAGCAGCGGCCCGCTGATCTTGCTGACGTAGCGCTGAATCATCGGCGGGGTGCACTTGCACTCCCTTGTGCGGTCGTTGAAGTAGCCGCAGGGGCAGGGATTCATGGCTGCGGCCAGCATGAAGCGCGCCGGAAACGTCAGGCTCATGCTGGCCCGAGCGATGCTCACCGTGCCGTCTTCCAGCGGCTGGCGCATCACCTCCAACACGTTGCGCGGGAACTCCGGCAACTCGTCGAGAAAGAGCACGCCGTTGTGCGCCAGGCTGACTTCGCCGGGCCTGGGCACCACGCCGCCGCCAATCAATCCCGCATCGCTGATGGTGTGGTGCGGAGCGCGAAAGGGCCGCACACCGACCAGCCCCGCGTGGCTGTCCAGCACTCCGGCCACGGAGTGAATCTTCGTAGTCTCCAGCGCCTCGTCAAAGGTCAGCGGCGGAAGAATCGTCGGCATGCGCTTGGTCAGCATCGTCTTGCCGCCACCGGGAGGCCCGATGAGCAGGATGTTGTGTCCGCCGGCGCAGGCCACCTCCATGGCGCGCTTGGCCGTCTGCTGGCCGCGCACGTCCTTGAAGTCCACCGCCGAGTGCTCCTCCTGGCTCAACAGCTCCATGGTGTTCACCGTGACCGGCGTGGCACCCTGCCCGGTGTTGAGAAAGCGCACCACGTCCAGCAGGTTCTTCATGGGATACACCGAGACGCCTTCCACCACCGCAGCCTCGCGCGCATTGGCCTCCGGCAGTAGCAGAGTGGGAATCTGGCGGGCTCGGGCGGCCACTGCAATGGGCAGCGCACCACGCACGGGACGCAGGCCTCCATCGAGCGACAACTCGCCCACAATGACGAAGCCGGAGAGATCGCGCTTGCTCAGGCCTCCGTAGGCGCCCAGGATGCCCAACGCCATCGGCAGGTCGAAGCCGCTGCCCTCTTTCTTCAGGTCGGCCGGAGCCAGGTTGATGGTGATGTGCGTGGGAGGAATATCGTATCCGCAGTTTTTCAGCGCGGCGCGGATGCGCTCGCGGCTCTCACGCACGGCCGTGTCGGGCAATCCGACGGTGGTGAAGTGATCCTCGTTGGTCTTGATGCCGCTGACGTCCACTTCCACGTCAATCAGGTTGGCATCAATGCCATAAACGGCGGCGCTGATGGTTTTGAAGAGCATACGCGAGCTGCCTCTGTGCGGGCAGCACTGCAGGATTGCCCGGCGGGATGATCACTGTCCTGCGATTGCGGCGACTGCTGCGCGTATGTTCTCACTCTCCGTGGCGGGCCACAAGAAAGAGCTGCAATACGCGCGGTTATACCCCTGATAAGTGACTGACTAATCAACACTTGCGTGTTCATCGCCAATATTTATCACTTAGTACAACACGACGATCCGCAAAATAACTCTGGATACAATACTCGCCAACCGCCATCGTTACGCAAAGTTGAGTTGCCTTTGCTAAACTTAAGATTCAGGGGTAGCCGCAGCATGGCGAATATTGGCAGACGCGAGCAGGAGATTCTGACGGCCATCGTCGAGACCTACATCTCGACCGGGGAACCCGTCGGCTCGCGCACGCTGGCCCGCCACAATCGCGAGGGGCTGAGCGCGGCCACCATTCGCAACGTGATGGCCGACCTGGCCGAGGCTGGATTGCTGGCGCAACCGCACACCTCCAGTGGACGCGTGCCCAGCGTGGAAGGCTACCGCTATTACGCCGAGCGGTTGAATGGCCCGGCTACGCTCAAGCCCGACGAGGAAAAGACCATCCAGCAATACTTCCACGGCGTGGGAGAGGTGCAGGACTTCATGGAGCGCACCTCGCACGTGCTCTCGCTGATCAGCAGCGGAGTGGGCGTGGCGGTGGCTTCGGCCGGGCCGCGCAACGCCTTGGAGCATGTTCACTTCCAGCGCCTGGCCGGGCAGCGCGTGCTGGCCATCATCGTGACCCGCAGCGGAGTGGTGCGCGACCGCGTGCTGCGCATGGGCCGCGATGTGGAGCAGGCCGAGCTTGACCTGGCCGCTCGCTACCTGAATGACAACTTCCGCGGCTGGCTCATCGAAGACACACGCCGCGAGCTCGAGCAGCGCATCCAGAACGAGCGCAGTGAGTACGACCGCATGATGCGCTCCGTGGCCGAGCTTTATCAGCAGGGCGCGCTGGGCACGCCGCAGGAAGAAGCCGCCGAGGTCTATGTGGAAGGCACGGCCAACCTCGTCCGTGGCGAGGCCGACAATCAGCGACTCAGCCAGTTGCTCAAGGCGCTGGAGGAGAAGAGCCGCATCGTCGAACTGCTCTCCAGCTACCTGGACACGCGGCAGGAGGCGGTGCGCGTCATCGTTGGCCTGGAAGATGCCATGCCGGACCTGGGCAGCTTCGTGCTCATCGGCGCGCCGGCGCGCAGCGGAGAAGAATTGCTTGGGCGGCTGGCCGTGATTGGCCCCACCCGCATGGATTACCAACACACGATCAACGCGGTGTCTTACATCGCGCGCATGTTCGATAAGTTATTCAACGAGCCGGAATAATGTCTGGGAATAAAAAGAGAGCGATGACCACAAACGAAGAGAAACAAAACACGGCCATGGACGTGGACCGCGAGTTGCCGCAGGGTGATCCCGTGGCAGACGCCAACTCCGCCGTCGGCGAGGTGGAGGCACTGAAGACGCAAAACGCCGAGTACCTGGATCGCCTGGCACGTCTGCAGGCCGACTTTGACAACTTCCGCAAGCGCAACGCGCGCGAGCAGATCGAGTTCCGCGAGTACGCCCTGGGCGAGGCCCTCAAGCAGTTGCTGCCCATTCTGGATAGCCTGGATCGCGCTGTCAAAAGCGAGTCAGCCACTGCGGAGGACCTGCGTGGCGGCGTCGAACTGATTGACCGCCAGTTCCACGACGTGCTCACCCGCCTCGGCGTGGAGCCCATCCCGGCCCAGAACTGCAAGTTCGATCCCACGCTGCACCAGGCGGTGCAGGCCGTGGACACCACCGAGGCCGAGGACGGCACGGTACTGGATGAGCTGGCACGGGGATATCGCCTGCGCGACCGCGTACTGCGCGCCGCCATGGTCTCTGTCGCCAAGAATCCCGGCAACTGAACTCTTAACTGAAGGGCGCTCGCCGCCCACGGAGGCAGACCGCCGCGGCGGTCTTTTTACACACTGGCCACTCGAACCAAACGCGATTATTACGAAGTTCTCGGCGTCAGCCGCACCTCAACCGATGCTGAGATCAAGAGCTCCTACCGCAAGCTCGCTTTGCAGTACCACCCCGACCGCAACCCCGGCGATCATGCGGCCGAAGAGCGCTTCAAGGAGTGCAGCGAGGCCTACGGCGTCCTCAGCGATGCCGAAAAGCGCGCCGCCTACGACCGCTACGGCCACGATGCCTTCACCGCCGGTGGCGCGGGCAGCGGGCAGGGCGGTTTCCAGCAGGTAGATATCAGCGACATCTTCGGCGACATCTTCGGCTTTGGAGAGATGTTCGGCGGCGGTGGGCGCGGCCGGGGCCGCTCACGCTCCGTGCGCGGCAATGACCTGCGCGAGGACCTGAGCATCACCTTTGAAAACGCCGCCTTCGGCATTGAAAAAGACGTAACCGTGCGCCGCCGCGAACTCTGCGACACCTGCCACGGCACGGGCTCGGCCGGAGGCAAGGCTCCCAGCACCTGCAAACAGTGCGGAGGCCAGGGACAGGTCCGCTACCAGCAGGGCTTCTTCAGCGTGGCCCGCACCTGTCCCGTCTGCCAGGGCGCGGGCACCATGATCGAGTCGCCGTGCACCAAGTGCCGCGGCCAGCGCGTGGTGGCCCACAACCACACGCTGCACGTCAAAGTGCCGCCCGGCGTGGAAGACGGCACGCGCATCCTTTACAACGGCCATGGCGATGCGGGTCTGGACGGCGGCGAAAACGGCGACGTTTACATCGTGCTGCACGTCAGCGAGCACGCCTTCTTCGAGCGTGATGGCAAGGACCTGCACTGCGGAGTGCCCATCAGCTTTGCCCAGGCAGCGCTGGGCGCCACCATCAAAATTCCCACGCTCGAGGGCGAGGCCACGATTGACATCCCCGAGGGCACGCAGACCGGCACCACCTTCCGCGTGCGCAAAAAAGGCATGCCGGTGTTGAACAGCAGCGGCCGTGGAGATCTCTATGTGCAGGTCAAGGTCACCACGCCCGGCAAACTCAACAAACATCAGCGCGAGCTGATGGAGCAACTGGCCGCCACCCTGGGCCATGAGAACAAGCCGGTCAAGGCTGGACTGCTGGACAAGGTGAAGGATATTTTCAGTTAGGAATGGCTTCAAGGTCCCCCGGTTTCAAGGTTTCAAAGTTTCAAGGTTTCAAAGTTTCAAGGTTTCAATGTTGTTGGGTGCCCTACCCTTCCGTCATCCTTTGGCGGAGGGTGGGGTAGTTGACTTTCCTGCGGGTGCCCCATCCTAGCCGTAGTTGCTAGGGTGGGGCTTTTGATTTTAACCATCAACCGCCACC